>NZ_JABUHN010000009.1 GCF_013328815.1 Tabrizicola fusiformis | reverse complement strand
ACGCTCGCTCATGATCCCTCCCCACAAGTCGGGAGCTTGAATCATGCCGCGAGCCGACACTCAAGTGAATTTATGGGTCCTGACCCTAGTCCGTTCGAGCGGCGCTGGCACACTCTTTTCGGGTTTTGCTCGAGTAAATCGCGTCGATCTGGAGGCCAAGACCATGCATGCGACGGCGCTCGCCATCGGTCTGCCGACGAGCCCCTTGGACGTGTTGATATCCAACAAGCCTGAAGCTAAGGCGTTTGACATGGCATCGTTCGAAGATTTTGACATGGCATCATTCGAAGATGATGTGTCTAAGTCGCGATCTGGCGAGTGGTTTGGAGCAGTTGATGCTTGCGATGCATGTGGCAAGTTGTTTGTCGAAGGTGACTACATGATTGACGGACCAGTAGTCAGAGATGGGCCCTGGGGGAATATCTGTGCGAGCTGCTTCCTCTCTGGTGATCGTCAGTTGGGTGTCGGCAAGGGCCAACTATACAAGCGTACTGCGGATGGCTGGCCACTCGTGGGAGGCTATGCGAGGCCGCTTGACGAAAGCTAATGCAGGTTTGCATCGACTCCCAGCGAGAACCTCCCTTCCCCCATTGCCACCCCCTCCCCCTTCTGCTACTGCACCGCCACACCAGAAGCCCCGGATTCGTCCGGGGCTCTTGGTTTGTTCGTTTCGTTGTCTTCGCAGCGGGCCGAACAGCTAATCGGGGATCTTCGGAGCCCTTCACCCCGGGTCGCTTGCGACCCCGAAGCAAACGGAAGACAGAGAACATGGCACTCAAGTCGTACAAGCCGACGACGCCAGGCCAACGCGGGTTGGTTCTGATCGACCGTTCGGAGCTGTGGAAAGGCCGTCCGGTCAAAACCCTTACCGAGGGTTTGATTGGTACCGGTGGCCGGAACAACACCGGGCGCGTCACGATGTGGCACAAGGGTGGGGGCGCCAAGCGCCTTTACCGTATCGTTGATTTCAAGCGTCGCAAGTTCGACGTTCCGGCGGTCGTTGGGCGGATCGAATACGACCCGAACCGCACCGCCTTTATCGCGCTGGTCAAGTACGAGGATGGCGAACTGGCCTATATCCTCGCGCCGCAGCGCCTTGCCATCGGTGACTCCGTCATCGCCGGCGCCAAGACCGACGTGAAGCCCGGTAACGCGATGCCCTTCTCGGGCATGCCGATCGGCACGATCGTCCACAACGTCGAGCTGAAGCCCGGCAAGGGCGGCCAGCTGGCCCGTGCGGCGGGCACCTATGCCCAGTTCGTCGGCCGTGACGGTTCCTACGCGCAGATCCGCCTGTCCTCGGGCGAGCTGCGGATGGTGCGTCAGGAATGCATGGCGACCGTCGGTGCCGTGTCGAACCCCGACAACTCGAACCAGAACCTCGGCAAGGCCGGCCGTCGTCGCCACATGGGCATCCGCCCGACCGTCCGCGGTGTTGCGATGAACCCGATCGACCACCCGCATGGCGGCGGCGAAGGCCGCACCTCGGGCGGCCGTCACCCGGTTACCCCGTGGGGCAAGGGCACCAAGGGCAACAAGACCCGCAAGGCCAAGGCCTCGGACAGCCTCATTGTCCGCTCGCGTCACGCCAAGAAGAAAGGGCGCTAATCCATGGCACGTTCCATCTGGAAAGGCCCGTTCGTCGACGGCTATCTGCTGAAGAAGGCAGAAACCTCGCGCGCCTCGGGCAAGAACGAAGTGATCAAGATCTGGTCGCGTCGCTCGACCATTCTGCCGCAATTCGTGGGCCTGACCTTCGGCGTCTACAACGGCAAGAAGCACATCCCCGTTGCGGTCACCGAAGAAATGATCGGCCAGAAGTTCGGTGAATATTCGCCGACCCGGACCTATTACGGTCACGCCGCCGACAAGAAAGCCAAGAGGAAGTAAGCCATGGGCACGGAAAAGAACCCCCGTCGCGTGGCGGACAACGAGGCGATGGCCGTGGCGCGTATGCTGCGCACCTCGCCGCAGAAGCTGAACCTTGTTGCGGGCCTGATCCGCGGCAAGAAGGTGGACAAGGCTCTGGCCGATCTGACCTTCTCCAAGCGTCGCATCGCCGGTGACGTGAAGAAGGCCCTGCAATCGGCCATCGCCAATGCCGAGAACAACCATGGCCTGGACGTTGACAGCCTTGTCGTCGCCGAAGCTTGGGTTGGCAAGAACCTGGTGATGAAGCGTGGCCGCCCGCGTGCGCGTGGCCGTTTCGGCAAGATCATGAAACCGTTCAGCGAGATCACCATCAAGGTGCGTCAAGTCGGGGAGACTGCGTAATGGGTCAGAAAGTCAACCCGATCGGGATGCGGCTGCAAGTCAACCGCACCTGGGACAGCCGCTGGTTCGCCGAGTCGAAAGACTATGGCAACCTGCTTCTGGAAGACCTGCGCATGCGCGAGTTCATCCATGAAGAGTGCAAGCAGGCCGGCGTGTCGCGCGTGATCATCGAACGTCCTCACAAGAAGTGCCGTGTGACCATTCACACCGCACGTCCGGGCGTGATCATCGGCAAGAAGGGTGCAGACATCGAAGGGCTTCGCAAGAAGCTGTCGGTCTTCACCAAGTCCGAACTGCACCTGAACATCGTCGAAGTCCGCAAGCCGGAACTGGACGCTCAACTCGTCGCCGAGTCGATCGCCCAGCAGATGGAGCGTCGCGTGTCCTTCCGTCGCGCCATGAAGCGCGGCGTGCAGAACGCGATGCGCATGGGCGCCCTCGGCATCCGTGTGAACGTCGCTGGCCGTCTTGGCGGCGCCGAAATCGCCCGGACCGAATGGTACCGCGAAGGCCGTGTGCCGCTGCACACCCTGCGCGCCGACATCGACTATGCGCTGTCGGAAGCCGAAACGCCCTATGGCATCATCGGTGTCAAAGTCTGGATCTTCAAAGGCGAAATCCTTGAGCATGATCCGCAAGCCCATGATCGTCGCCTCGCCGAAGCTGCCGACGGCCCCGCGCCGCGCGGGCCGCGTCGCGACCGCGAACGCGAACGCGCGTAAGGGAGAGAGAAGATGCTGCAACCGAAGCGCACCAAGTTCCGCAAGATGCACAAAGGCCGCATCCATGGCGAAGCCAAGGGTGGGTTCCTGCTGAACTTCGGGTCGTTCGCCCTGAAAGCGACCGAGCCGGAGCGTGTCACCGCGCGTCAGATCGAAGCGGCCCGCCGCGCGATCACCCGCCACATGAAGCGTCAGGGCCGTGTCTGGATCCGGATTTTCCCGGATGTCCCGGTCTCGGCCAAGCCCGTCGAAGTTCGTATGGGTAAGGGCAAAGGCTCGACCGACTACTGGGCGGCCAAGGTGAAGCCCGGCCGGATCATGTTCGAGATCGACGGCGTGAACGAAGAAATCGCCCGTGAGGCCCTGCGCCTCGGCGCGATGAAGCTGCCGGTCATGACCCGCATCGTGGCCAAGGAAGACTGGTAAGGCATCGCCTTTTGGCGATGCCCGTGCGGTGTAGCGAATTCCACCGGAATTCGCGGACCGTCACCCGGTTCAAGATAAAGCCCCTGCCGGAAACGGCGGGGGCCTTTGCATAAGGAGCGCCCCCATGGCCGAGATCACCTCTCTTTTCGTCACCCGCCTCTATCGTGCCGCGCTGAACGAACTTGCGAAGAAGAAGATCGACTATTCCGAACTGGAAACCACCTGCATCGCCATCGCCGAGGATGACGAGGCCGGGCAGGAGTGGTGCGAGGCGAACGGCTATCCGGGCTATACCTCTTATGCCTCGCTGGACGATCTGCCCTGGCGGATGCCGATCTTCGGCGATCTGGAAAAGGCGCTGGACAAGCATGTCGCGGCCTTCTGCGACAGTCTGGGGTTTGATCTGCAGGGCAAGAAGCTGAAATGCAACTCGCTCTGGATCAACATCCTGCCTGAAGGCGGCACCCACGCCAGCCACATCCATCCGCATTCGGTGATTTCCGGCACGACCTATGTTTCGATGCCCGAAGGCACGTCCTCGCTGAAACTGGAAGACCCCCGCCTGCCGATGATGATGATGGCCCCGGTGGTGAAGAAGGGTGCAGCACAGGAGTTGCAACGCTTCGTCTACGTCAAGCCGGTGGTGGGCGACGTGCTGCTCTGGGAAAGCTGGCTGCGGCATGAGGTGCCGATGAACATGGCCGAAGAGGACCGGATCTCGGTCAGCTTCAACTATGGGTGGGAGTGAGCATCAGCCAAATGGTTCGTCAGTCGCCCCAACAAATGGGAACTCCCCCTGATTGAACACACCATAGTAGCAGCGGCTCCCTACTATGTGTTCGTCATTCCAAAATGTGGAAAGCGTAACTTCACAGACAAAGCCGTCTACCTCAGCGCCATAGAAGCGCTTCATGAACTCCCTCGGATGTTCCTCAATGAAGTCTGAGGTCGGGACCAGCTTCGCAAAGCACTGACCAGCGCCCGGCGGCACGCGCCGGTCGGCAGCAAGATTCTTTTGTGCAGAACCTGCCGAATAACACCAACTGGCCGGTCCCTCAATCCGACGCAAAACGTCAGCCATAACCTCGATACGCTCTTGGGCAGAGTTCGGCCAACGAAAGTAGTCACGATCAAAAACCTGGTATGCGATCAGACCAAGTGAGGTTGCTAAAGCCAGTGCTAGGTAAGTTCTGCGTCTTCTCAAGGTGTGCCTCCGGCGATGACTATAATCATGGGCGTAATGCCTGCAAGGCAATCAACTTCCCCCTTGCCCCACATCCCCTTCTCCCCTATACGACCCCATCCACGGCTCCGGGGCGACTCGGAATCGGTGGTTTGTCATTGATCCACCAGGTTCAAGGTCACCCGGTCAACGCACCGGGGCCCTCTGGTGATTGAAAAAGGAAAAGGCGCATGACCGCCAAGGAACTGCTCGGGAAAACCCCGGACCAACTGCGTGACAGCCTCGTCGCGCTCAAGAAGGAAGCGTTCAACCTGCGCTTCCAGCAAGCGACGAACCAGCTTGAAAACACCGCCCGCATGCGCGCCGTCCGCAAGGATGTCGCCCGCATCAAGACGGTGCTGAACGCCAAAGCCGCTGAAGCCGCGAAGTAAGGGGAACCGCCATGCCAAAACGTATCCTGCAGGGTGTTGTCACCTCGGACAAGAACGAACAGACCATCACGGTTCTGGTCGAGCGCCGCTTCAAGCACCCGCTGCTGCAAAAGACCGTCCGCAAGTCCAAGAAATACCGGGCCCACGACGAAGCCAACAAGTTCAAGGTTGGTGACACTGTTCGCATTGAAGAGTGCGCGCCGATTTCGAAAACCAAACGTTGGACGGTCGTTGTCGAGGCGTAAGCCCCGCACGGTCGTCTTCCGCTAATCGAAACCCTGGGGCCAGGATAGCGGTCCCCAAAGGTCGGGAGAAACCAAATGATCCAGATGCAAACGAATCTGGATGTAGCTGACAACTCCGGCGCACGCCGGGTGCAGTGCATCAAGGTTCTGGGCGGTTCGCACCGCCGCTATGCTTCGGTCGGCGACATCATCGTGGTGTCGGTGAAGGAAGCGATTCCGAAGGGTCGCGTGAAGAAGGGTGACGTCCGCAAGGCCGTTGTCGTTCGCACCGCCAAGGAAGTCCGCCGTGAAGACGGCACCGCCATCCGTTTTGACCGTAACGCCGCCGTCATCCTGAACAATCAGGGCGAGCCGGTCGGCACCCGTATCTTCGGGCCGGTCGTGCGCGAGCTGCGGGCCAAGAACTTCATGAAAATCATCTCGCTCGCTCCGGAGGTGCTGTGATGGCTGCCAAACTCCGCAAAGGCGACAAGGTTGTCGTTCTCGCCGGCAAGGACAAGGGCAAGCAGGGGGAGATTTCCTCGGTTGCGCCCAAGGACAACAAGGCCGTGGTCGAGGGCGTGAACGTCGCCATCCGTCACACCAAGCAAAGCCAAGCCTCGCAAGGCGGCCGTCTGGCGAAAGCCATGCCGATCGACCTGTCGAATCTGGCGCTCTTGGACAAGAACGGCAAGGCTACCCGCGTCGGCTTCCGCTTTGAAGGCGACAAGAAGGTGCGTTTTGCCAAGACCACCGGGGAGGCGATCTGATGCTTGACGCAGCCACCTATACCCCGCGTCTGAAGGCCGTCTATACCGGCACCATTCGCGGCGCGATGAAAGAAGAATTCGCGTATAAGAACGACATGCAGATCCCGCGTCTGGACAAGATCGTCCTGAACATGGGCGTCGGCGAAGCGGTCAAGGACACCAAGAAGGTGAAGCAGGCCGCCGAGGAACTGTCGCAGATCGCCGGCCAGAAAGCCGTCATCACCCACGCCAAGAAGTCGATCGCCGGCTTTCGTGTGCGCGAGCTGATGCCGCTGGGCTGCAAGGTCACTCTGCGCGGCGACCGGATGTATGAATTCCTGGACCGTCTGATCAACGTGGCGCTGCCGCGCGTCCGCGACTTCCGCGGCGTGAAGGGCACCTCGTTCGACGGCCGTGGCAACTATGCCATGGGCCTGAAAGAACAGATCGTCTTCACCGAAATCGAATTCGACAAGGTCGATGAGGTTCTCGGCATGGACATCATCATCTGCACCACCGCGAAGACCGACGCCGAAGCCAAGGCGCTGTTGAAGCACTTCAACATGCCCTTCACGGCCTGAGCGCGAGGAACCTGAGATATGGCAAAGAAATCCATGGTGAACCGCGAAGTGAAGCGGGCCGCGCTGGTGAAGCAACACGCTTCCAAGCGTGCCGCGCTGAAAGCGGTGATCAACGACCAGTCCAAGCCGATTGAGGATCGCTTCAAGGCGACCCAGAAACTGGCCCAACTGCCCCGCAACTCGTCCGCCACCCGGCTGCACAACCGCTGCCAGCTGACGGGCCGCCCGCATGCGTTCTATCGCAAGCTCAAACTCTCGCGGATCATGCTGCGCGAACTGGCCTCCTTCGGCCAGATCCCCGGCATGGTGAAGTCGAGCTGGTAAGGAGATCGCACGATGTCGATGAACGATCCTCTCGGCGATATGCTGACCCGCATCCGCAACGCCCAACTGCGTGGCAAGTCCACCGTTGCGACCCCCGCCTCGACCCTGCGCGCCCGCGTTCTGGACGTGCTGCTGTCGGAAGGCTACATCCGCGGCTATGAGAAATCCGCCACGGCCAATGGCCAGGGCGAATTCACCATCAGCCTGAAGTACTACGAAGGCACCCCCGTGATCCGCGAAGTCAAGCGCGTGTCCAAGCCGGGTCGCCGCGTGTACATGGGCGTGAAAGATATCCCGATCGTGCGCAACGGTCTGGGTGTTTCGATCGTCTCCACGCCCAAGGGCGTGATGTCGGACGCAAATGCACGCGCTGCCAATGTTGGCGGCGAAGTGCTTTGCACCGTGTTCTGAGGAGGGTGGAATGTCTCGTATCGGCAAGAAACCCGTTACCCTGGTGAAAGGCGTCAGCGCCTCGATCTCGGGTCAGACCATCGAAGTGAAGGGTCCGAAAGGCACCCGCAGCTTCACCGCTGGCGACGACGTGACGCTGACCATCGAAGGCGAAACCGTGAAGGTGACGCCCCGTGGCCTGTCCAAGCGCGCCCGTCAGCAGTGGGGCATGTCCCGCTCGATGATCCAGAACCTGGTGGACGGCGTCACCGGCGGCTTCAAGAAGGAAATGGAAATCCAGGGCGTCGGTTACCGCGCTGCGATGGCCGGCAATGTCCTGAAGCTGTCGTTGGGCTATAGCCATGAAGTCAACTTCGAAGTGCCCGCCGGTGTGACCGTCGCCACCCCGAA
This sequence comes from Tabrizicola fusiformis, assembly GCF_013328815.1. Lineage (GTDB taxonomy): Bacteria > Pseudomonadota > Alphaproteobacteria > Rhodobacterales > Rhodobacteraceae > Fuscibacter. The sequence goes on along the minus strand of NZ_JABUHN010000009.1, from coordinate 198,868 downwards.
GCAGACCGAAATCACTGTGGAAGGCATTGACCAGCAGCTTGTTGGCCAAGTCGCCGCGAACATCCGCGAGTGGAAGCGTCCCGAGCCCTACAAGGGCAAGGGCATCCGCTACAAGGGCGAGTTCGTCTTCCGCAAGGAAGGCAAGAAGAAGTAAGGGGCGCAAAAATGGCGAACACGAAAAGAGATCTGTTCCTCAAGCGCCGCCTGCGCGTCCGGAACAAACTGAAGGCGATGTCGCACGGGCGCCTGCGCCTGTCGGTCCACCGCTCGTCCAAGAACATCTCGGTCCAGTTGATCGACGATGTGAAAGGCGTGACGGTTGCGGCGGCCTCGACGCTCGAGAAGGAATTCGGCGTCGTCGGCAAGAACAACGTCGAAGCGGCGGCCAAAATCGGTGCGGCGATTGCCGAGCGGGCCAAGAGTGCTGGTGTCGAAGAATGCTACTTCGACCGCGGCGGTTTCCTCTTTCACGGCAAGATCAAGGCTTTGGCCGATGCTGCCCGTGAAGGCGGACTGAAGTTCTGAGGAGTTGAAACATGGCAGAACGTGAAAACCGTCGTGACGACCGTGGCCAGCGTGGCGGCGACCGTCGGGACAACCGCCCGGAAGAGACCCCGGAATTCGCTGACCGTCTGGTGGCGATCAACCGCGTCTCCAAGACCGTGAAGGGCGGCAAGCGCTTTGGCTTTGCGGCTCTGGTCGTTGTCGGCGACCAGCGTGGTCGTGTCGGCTTCGGCAAGGGCAAGGCCAAGGAAGTGCCGGAAGCGATCCGCAAGGCAACGGAACAGGCCAAGCGCCAGATGATCCGCGTGCCGCTGAAGGACAGCCGGACGCTGCATCACGACATGGAAGGGCGCCATGGCGCCGGCAAGGTCGTGATGCGGACCGCCGTTGCGGGGACCGGGATCATCGCCGGTGGTCCGATGCGCGCCGTCTTCGAAATGCTGGGTTTGCAGGACGTTGTTGCGAAGTCGATCGGCTCGCAGAACCCCTACAACATGATCCGTGCGACGATCGACGGTCTGAAGCAGGAATTCTCCCCCCGTCAGGTCGCGGCACGCCGCGGCAAGAAGGTGGCTGAAATCCTGAAGAAGCCCGAAGCCGAAGTCGTGGAGGCCTGAGCATGACCGCGAAGAAAACAATCGTCGTCAAGCAGGTGGCCTCGGCCGCCCGCCGCCCGGCCAAGCAGACCGCGACCCTCAAGGGTCTGGGCCTGAACAAGATGAACCGCACCCGCGAGCTTGAGGATACCCCCTCGGTCCGCGGCATGGTCAACAAGATCGCGCACCTCGTCCAGATCGTGGAAGAGCGCGGTTGAAACCGTAGGATGGGCAATCTGCCCATCCCGCTGACTACCGAAAGCCCCGGTCGCAAGACCGGGGCTTTTTCGTCATCTTCCTGCCAAGAAACGCCACATCGGCGCGCGCCGGGCTGTGTTAGGCTGCTGCTACGCCCTCTGGAGGAGGGGGCGATTTCAGGGAGGAAATCATGGCCGCCAAATATGCCGGGGGCTGCGCGCATGTGCGTGTCACAACCGCTGCCGAGCCGATCGACAACCACGAATGCCACTGCAACGTCTGCAAGTCGGTGACCGGGCAGCAGCACACCCATGTCGCCTTTTTCAACCATGGCGACCTGAAGGTCGATCACCCGGAAAAGCTGAAGCGGGTGCCGTTCAACGCGCAGAACCCCAACGGCCCGCTGGAAATCTGCCTTTGCACCGATTGCGGCGCCGTGATCATGCTGGATGACAAGCAGCACCGCATCCGCGTCGCGGTGCCGAATGTCATGGGCTATGACGATGCCGCCTTCCCCAAGGCGACCTATCACGCGTTCTGGGATGAGACGAAGGGCTATGCCAAACCCGCCGATGGCCGCCCGGTCTATGAAGGGCTGCGGCCAGAGTTCGTCTGGCCCGCCGGCGCCTGATGCCGCCCGCAGGATGGGCAATATTGCCCATCCTGCGCGATCCGGCTTGATTGCGGCGGGCGGCCCCCTTATACGCCCCCGGTGGCCTCGCCACAGAATCAACAAGAAATGCCGTGTTGCCCCCATCCGTCGCTGGCGGGGGTGTTCCGGCCAAGGAGATAGCGACATGAAACTTCACGAACTTTCCGACAACGAAGGCGCAGCCCGCAAGAAAAAGCGCGTGGCGCGTGGTCCGGGCTCGGGCAAGGGCAAGACCGCTGGCCGCGGGATCAAGGGCCAGAAGTCGCGTTCGGGCGTGGCTCTGGGCGGCTATGAAGGCGGTCAGATGCCGCTGTATCGCCGCCTGCCGAAGCGTGGCTTCACCAAGCCGAATGCCAAGGAGTATGCGGTCATCAATCTGGGCCTGATCGAGAAATTCATCGGTCTGGGCAAGCTCGACATCTCGGTCGAGATCACCGAAGACGTGCTGGTTGCGGCCGGTGTCACCAAATACAAGCGCGACGGCATCCGCGTGCTGAACAAGGGCACCCTCACCTCGGCGGTCAAGCTGAACGTCACCGGCGCCTCGGCGGCGGCGGTTGAGGCGGTGAAGGCGGCTGGCGGCTCGCTCACCGTTGCGACGGCTGCGGCTGAATAACGGGTTGTGAGCGGGTTCAATCCCGCTTACATCCTTTCGCAGTTTCCCCGCGCCGCCGACCGGAGAACGGTCCGGCGGCGCAGTCATGAAAGAGACCGGACATGGCATCTGCTGCAGAGCAAATGGCGGCGAACCTTAGCTGGGGCGCACTCGGCAAGGCGACCGACCTGCGCCAACGCATCTTCTTTACCATCGGATTGCTGATCGTTTACCGGCTGGGCACCTATATCCCGGTGCCGGGCATCGACGGTCAGGCGCTGCGCGACTTCATGTCGAACGCGGGCGCGGGTCTGGGCGGTATCCTGAACATGTTCACCGGCGGCGCGATCAGCCGGATGGGCATTTTCGCGCTGGGGATCATGCCCTATATCTCGGCTTCGATCATCGTGCAGCTTCTGGCCTCGATGATCCCGTCGCTCGAGCAGCTCAAGAAAGAGGGCGAGCAGGGCCGCAAGAAGATCAACCAGTATACCCGTTACGCAACGGTGGCGCTGGCGCTGTTTCAGGGTTACGGCATTGCCATGTCGATCCAGGCGGGCGATCTGGCCCATACGCCGGGGCTTTATTTCACGATTTCCTGCGTGGTGACGCTGGTCGGCGGCACCATGTTCCTGATGTGGCTGGGCGAGCAGATCACCGCCCGCGGCATCGGCAACGGCACCTCGCTCATCATCTTCGTCGGCATCGTGGCGGAAATTCCTGCCGCGCTGGCGCAGTTCTTCAGCCAGGGCCGTGCGGGGGTCATCTCGACCCCGGTCATCATCGGCGTGTTAGCGATGGTGGTGGCGGTGATTGCCGCGGTGGTCTTCATGGAGCGCGCGCTGCGCAAGATCCACATCCAGTATCCCCGCCGTCAGGTGGGCATGAAGATCTTCGATGGCGGGTCGAGCCATCTGCCGATCAAGGTGAACCCCGCGGGCGTGATTCCGGCGATCTTCGCCTCGTCGCTTCTGCTGCTGCCGACCACGATTGCGACCTTCTCCGGGGCGCAGACCGGGCCGATCATGTCCACGATCCTGGCCTATTTCGGGCCGGGCCAGCCGCTTTACCTGTTGTTCTTCGTCTCGATGATCGTGTTCTTCGCCTATTTCTACACCTGGAACGTGTCGTTCAAGGTCGATGAGGTGGCCGAGAACCTGAAGAACCAGAACGGCTTCATCCCCGGCATCCGGCCCGGCAAAAAGACCGAGGAATATCTGGAATATGTGGTGACGCGGGTTCTGGTGCTGGGCTCGGCCTATCTGGCGGCGGTTTGTCTGTTGCCGGAAATCCTGCGCAGCACCTTTGCCATCCCGTTCTACTTCGGCGGCACGTCGGTTCTGATCGTGGTGTCGGTGACGATGGATACGATCAACCAGATTCAGTCGCATCTGCTGGCCCATCAGTATGAAGGGCTGATCGAGAAGTCGAACCTGCGCGGCAAGAAGCGCACGACCACGCCCAAGGCGCCCGCGCGCCGCTAGGAGAGACAATGGCGAATATCATCCTTCTCGGCCCGCCCGGCGCAGGCAAGGGCACTCAAGCCAAACGTCTGGTCGATGAGCGTGGCATGGTGCAACTGTCTACCGGCGACATGCTGCGCGAGGCCAAGTCTTCGGGCACGGCGATGGGCAACCGGGTGGCCGAAGTGATGGCCCGCGGCGAGCTGGTGACGGATGAGATCGTGATCGGCCTGATCGAAGAGAAGCTGGGGCAGGGTGCTGGCGGCGGCTTCATCTTCGACGGCTTCCCCCGCACGCTCAAACAGGCCGACGCGCTGGGAGAGTTGCTGGCGCGCACGGGGCAGGGTCTGGATGCCGTGATCGAGATGCAGGTGGACGATGCCGCGCTGGTGGCGCGGATCACCGGGCGCTTCACCTGCGGCAATTGCGGCGAGGTTTACCACGACGCAACCCGGCCGACCAAGGTTGCGGGCACCTGCGATGTCTGCGGCAGCCATGACCTGAAACGGCGGGCCGACGACAATGAAGACGCGCTCAAGACCCGGCTGATGGAATATTACAAGAAGACCTCGCCCCTGATCGGTTACTACTATGCCAAGGGGCAGCTTTCTTCGGTGGACGGTCTGGCCGAGATGGATGCCGTCGCTGCCGCCGTCGCATCGGTTCTTGACAACGCCTGAGATTTCCGTCCGCCCCGCTTGACGGGGCGGCGAAAAGCCCATAAAGCACGGCGTCCCGCAGCGGAATCGCCTTGCGGGCGCTCCCCTTTGGGGGAATCGGTTTCCGGGGGTGCGCCCCGGCGCTGTTGTGAAAAAAGGTTCTGGCACGACGGAACCGCAACCATGAAGGAAGACTACGTTTGGCACGTATTGCTGGCGTCAACATCCCGACGCAAAAACGGGTTCCCATCGCCCTGACCTACATCACCGGCATCGGCTCGCATAACGCCGAAACCATCTGCGCCGCGCTGAACATCGACCGCGCCCGTCGCGTCAATCAGCTTTCGGACGCTGAAGTGCTGGCGATCCGTGAATTCATCGACGCCAACTTCACCGTGGAAGGCGACCTGCGCCGCGAAACCTCGATGAACATCAAGCGCCTGATGGACCTTGGCTGCTACCGCGGCCTGCGTCACCGCAAGGGCCTGCCGGTCCGCGGTCAGCGCACCCATACGAACGCTCGCACCCGCAAGGGCCCCGCAAAAGCCATCGCCGGCAAGAAGAAGTAAGGGGAGCGTTGAACAATGGCTCGTGATACCAAGAACGCCGCGCGCATCAAGCGCAAGGAACGCAAGAACATCGCCGCTGGTGTGGCGCATGTGAACTCGTCGTTCAACAACACCAAGATCCTGATCTCGGACGTGCAGGGCAATGCGATCTCGTGGTCGTCGGCCGGCACCATGGGCTTCAAGGGCTCGCGGAAATCGACCCCCTATGCCGCCCAGATGGCCGCCGAAGACGCCGGCCGCAAGGCGCAGGAACACGGCGTGAAGACGCTGGAAGTCGAAGTGCAGGGCCCCGGTTCGGGCCGTGAATCGGCGCTGCGCGCGCTGGCTGCCGTCGGCTTCTCGATCACCTCGATCCGCGATGTCACGCCGCTTGCGCACAACGGCTGCCGTCCGCCGAAGCGCCGCCGCGTCTGATTTCTTCCCTATAGGGTCGGGCCATGCCGAGGTGCGTGGCCCGACTTTCCGCATTCTGAACCTCGGGCGTCTTCTGCTTTCTGGACATGGGCAAAAGACTAGTATGGAGGCGAAAGCATGATCCACAAGAACTGGCAGGAACTGATCAAGCCGCTGCAACTGGTTGTGAAGGCAGGCCCCGATGCCAGCCGCGTCGCCACCGTTATCGCGGAACCGCTGGAGCGGGGCTTCGGCCTGACCCTCGGCAATGCGCTGCGGCGCGTGCTGATGTCGTCGCTGCAAGGCGCTGCGATCACTTCGGTGCAGATCGACAACGTCCTGCACGAGTTCTCTTCGGTTGCCGGTGTGCGTGAAGACGTCACCGACATCGTTCTGAACCTCAAGGGTGTCTCGCTCAAGATGGAAGTCGAGGGGCCGAAGCGCCTGTCGATCTCGGCCAAAGGGCCGGGCGTCGTGACCGCGGGCGATATCTCCGAATCGAATGGCATCGAGGTTCTGAACAAGGACCATGTGATCTGCCACCTCGATGACGGCGCCGACGTTTACATGGAACTGTCGGTCTCGACCGGCAAAGGCTATGTTTCGGCCGACAAGAACCGCCCGGAAGATGCGCCGATCGGCCTGATTCCGATCGATGCGATCTATTCGCCGGTCAAGAAAGTGTCCTACGAAGTCACCCCGACCCGCGAAGGTCAGGTGTTGGACTATGACAAGCTGACGATGAAAGTCGAAACCGACGGCTCGCTGACGCCCGAGGATGCCGTGGCCTATGCTGCGCGGATCCTTCAGGACCAACTGGCGATCTTCGTCAACTTCGACGAACCGGAATCGGCCAAGGCGGGCGAAGTGGATTCGGGCCTCGAGTTCAATCCGCTGCTGCTCAAGAAGGTGGACGAGCTGGAACTGTCGGTTCGTTCGGCCAACTGCCTGAAGAACGACAACATCGTCTACATCGGCGATCTGATCCAGAAAACCGAAGCCGAGATGCTGCGCACCCCGAACTTCGGCCGCAAGTCCTTGAACGAAATCAAGGAAGTGCTGTCGGGCATGGGGCTGCATCTGGGTATGGAAGTCGAAGACTGGCCGCCGGAAAACATCGAAGACCTGGCCAAGCGTTTCGAAGATCAGTTCTGAATACGAGTCGGGGTGAACCCCGACCTACTGGGCGCGGGTCCGTAGGTCGGGGTTTACCCCGACTCACCCACGAAAATGCCCGCCTGTGCGGGGAATAACCGGCGAAAGCCCAAGGTGAGCAGGACCAATCGTAGGCCCTGCCGGACAAAGCAAAACACGCGAATAGGAGATTCCGATGCGTCACTCGAATGGCTACCGCAAGCTGAACCGCACCCACGAACACCGCAAGGCGATGTTCGCCAACATGGCCGGTTCGCTGATCGAACATGAACAGATCAAGACCACCCTGCCGAAAGCCAAGGAACTGCGCCCGATCATCGAAAAGCTGATCACCCTTGCCAAGCGTGGCGACCTGCACGCCCGCCGTCAGGCCCATGCGCAACTGAAGCAGGACATCCACACCGCGCGCCTGTTCGAAATCCTCGGCCCGCGCTACAAGGACCGTCAGGGCGGCTATGTCCGTGTGCTGAAGGCCGGTTTCCGCTATGGCGACATGGCCCCGATGGCGATCATCGAATTCGTGGATCGTGACCCGAACGCCAAGGGTGCCGCTGACCACGCCCGCACCGCCGCGGAAGACGCCTACGAGGCATAAGCCCTTCAGACTTACCTAACGTAAAGCCCGCCTTTGGCGGGCTTTTTCATTGCGCAACAGCCCTTTGGCAGGCTTTGTGAAGGTGAGTGTCGGATTCCTCTGGGACTCCCTGTGGGTGCAATTTAAAGTTGTTCAAGAATCGTTTTCCTATCCAAAGTGCCATGTCAATCAAACTCGGGTTAGATGTTGAACTGCATCAGTTGTCGCTGATGGCCCCCGCTGGATATTCCATCGGGCTGCATATCCGCTTCACCTCGCCGCTCTTCATGTTCCAGAGCTATGACCAGTCCTGGCTGGACCACTACACCGAGCATGGCTATGTCCTACGTGATCCGATGGTCGCCTGGGGCTTTTCCACCACCGGCACGATCCGCTGGAGCGACCGCTCGCTTCCCGATCCGTTCGGCCTGTTCAAGGAGGCCGCGCGTTACGGCCTGCACTACGGGGCCACGGTCGCTTGCGGACCGATCAAGTCACGAACAATCGCCTCCTTTGCCCGTCAGGACCGGGAGTTTACCGACCATGAAATTGCAGCCGTCGCTCAGATCGTCGAGCGGATGCATGACATGACGGAACCCCCCGAAGAGCTGACCAAGGCCCAGATCGAGGCGCTTCGCTGCATTGCCGGAGGGGACAGGATCGCGGCCGCCGCTGCCAAACTGGGCATTTCCGAAAGCGCGCTGAAGGCGAGGATCACCTTGGCGCGCATTCGGCTGATGGCCAGAACGACGGCCGAGGCGATCCAGCGTGCAAAGGATTACCGACTTATGTGAATGCCCCTCCTGCAAGGTCTGACTGCCATCAAACCTGAGGGAGAAACCCATGCTGACCACCACGCTTTCTTTTGCCAATCTGCACAACCATGGCGAGCTGTTTGCCAATATGTTGCGCGCACGGCGCGAGCTTTTCATCGTTCATAACAAGTGGAACCTGCCCGAGGCGATGGGCATGGAATATGATCAGTATGACACCCCGGCCAGCCGCTGGGTGGTTGTGCATGACGATCAGGGCAAGGTGCTGGCGGGCAACCGTCTGACGCCGACCAATACGCATTGCGGCATGTATACCTACATGATCCGCGACGCACAGCGCGGGCTGCTGGACACGATTCCCGACAACCTCCTCTATGAAGAGGCGCCCGTCGCCCCGCATATCTGGGAAAGCTCGCGCCTTTTCGTCAGCCATGACGTGCCTGCGGCCATCCGCCGCCGGGTTCATGCCCAACTGATCGCCCAACTGGGCGATTCCGTGCGGGGCCTTGGTGCCACGCATTGCCTGACGCTGCTGGCCGCAACTTGGCCGCGTTGGGCTGACCGTGTGGGGGTGAAGATGAAGGCCATGGGGCCGGTGATGGAGATTGACGGCATTGATAACCAGGTCGTGATGATGGACTTCTCGAACACCCTTCACTAGCGCCCGTGCGCATGGCACCCCTTCGCGGTGCAATCCGCGAAGGAGGTTCCCATGCGCCGCATTGCCCTTGCCCTGCTTCTGGCGCTGCCGGTGCCCGGGATGGCCGAGACGGTCGCCCCCGCCTCGCAGGCGGAAATCACCCTGTCCTTTGCCCCGGTGGTCAAGGCCGCCGCGCCCTCGGTGGTGAATATCTACGCCAGCCGCATTGTCGAGACGCGGAGCAGCCCCTTCGCCGGCGACCCTTTCTTTGAAGAGTTCTTCCGTGATCTGGGGCCGACCCAGCCCAGGATACAGAACTCGCTGGGGTCCGGGGTGATCGTGGGGGCAGGGGGGCTGGTGGTTTCGAACTATCATGTGGTCGAACAGGCCACCGAAATCCGCGTGGTGCTGAACGACCGGCGCGAGTTTCCGGCCACCGTCCTTCTGGCCGATCAGGCCAGCGATCTTGCCATCCTGCAACTGACCGGCGCCGACGATCTGCCTGCGCTCTCCTTGCGCGATTCCGATACGCTTGAGGTCGGCGATCTGGTGCTGGCCATCGGCAACCCGTTCGGTGTGGGGCAAACGGTGTCGTCGGGCATCGTGTCGGGGCTGGCGCGGTCGGCCTATCAACTGGGCGACGGGCGGGGCTATTTCGTGCAGACCGATGCCGCGATCAACCCGGGCAATTCGGGCGGGGCGCTGGTGGATATGGCGGGGCGGCTGGTGGGGATCAACACGGCCATCCTGTCGAAAAGTGGCGGTTCCATCGGCATCGGCTTTGCCATTCCGGCCAATCTGGTGGCGGCAGTGGTGGCCCGGGCCGAAGCCGGGGAAGATCGCTTTGCCCGGCCATGGGCCGGGGTTTCCGCGCAAGAGGTTGATGCCGCGATGGCCGAAGCGGTGGGCCTTGGCCTGCCGCCGCGCGGAGTGGTGTTGTCGGCCTTGGCGCCGGAAAGCCCCTTTGCCGCGGCGGGGCTCAAGCCCGGCGATGTGGTCACGGCATTGGACGGACGCGAGACCAATACCCCGCAGGAGATGATGTTCCGTCTGGCCATTCTTGGCCCCGATGCGACGGTGCCGGTGACATGGTGGCGCAATGGCGAAGAGATGACGGCGAGCCTGACCCTGATCGCCCCGCCCGACAGCCCGCCGCGCGACCGCACGACCGTTCCCGCTGCGATGGCCCTTGCCGGGGCGGTGCTGGAGCGGATCAATCCGGCGGTGATTGCGGAAAAGAACCTGCCGCAGGACGCCAAGGGCGTGCTGGTGGCAGAGGTGGGCGGGCTTGCGGCCGAGGTCGGTCTGGCGCCGGGCGATATCCTGTTGCAGATCAACGGGCAGGCGGTGGCAACGCCGTCCGATGCCGTCGCGGCCCTGCAACAGGGCGGGCGGCGCTGGCAGGTGGATGTGCTGCGGCAGGGGCAGTCGCTGCGTCTGCGCTTCAGGATATGATCCGGGCTGGCAAGCCAGCCCCTGCAGGGGTAACCTGCTGCCATGGCCGATCTTTTTGACAGCCCCTCCACAGCCTCTGCCCCGCAGGCCCCGCGCCCGCTGGCCGACCGGCTGCGGCCGCGTAACCTGTCTGAGGTGATCGGTCAGGCGCATGTGCTGAACCCCGAGGGGCCGCTTGGCGCGATGCTGGCGGCGCACAGCCTGTCGTCGCTGGTCCTCTGGGGGCCGCCGGGGGTGGGAAAAACCACCATTGCCCGGCTGCTGGCGGCGGAAACCGATCTGGCCTTCGTGCAGATTTCGGCGATCTTCACCGGGGTTCCCGACCTGAAGAAGGTGTTCGAACAGGCGAAGATCCGGCGGCAGAACGGGCAGGGCACGCTTCTGTTCGTCGATGAAATCCACCGTTTCAACAAGGCGCAGCAGGACGGCTTTCTGCCGCATATGGAGGATGGCACCATCCTTCTGGTTGGCGCCACCACGGAAAATCCCAGTTTCGAACTGAACGCTGCGCTTCTGAGCCGCGCACAGGTCATCGTGCTTGAACGCCTGTCGCCTGCCGATCTGGAACGCCTTGCCCAGCGGGCCGAACGGGAGTTGGGCCGTGCGCTGCCGCTGACCGGCGAGGCGCGCGAGGCGCTGATCGACATGGCCGATGGCGATGGTCGCGCCGCCCTGAACCTGATCGAGCAGGTTGCGGCTTGGCGTGTAGACCGCCCTCTGGACCGCGATCAACTGTCGCGGCGGCTGATGCGGCGGGCGGCGAAATACGACAAATCGGGCGAAGAGCATTACAACCTCATCTCCGCCCTGCACAAATCGGTGCGCGGCAGTGACCCGGATGCAGCGCTTTACTGGTTCGCGCGGATGCTGGAGGGGGGCGAAGACCCCCGGTTCCTGGCCCGCCGCATCACACGCATGGCGGTCGAGGATATCGGGCTGGCCGATCCGCAGGCGCAGGCCGTCTGTCTGGACGGCTGGCAGACCTACGAACGCCTTGGCTCACCCGAGGGGGAGTTGGCGCTGGCGCAAGCGGTGGTCTATCTGGCGCTCGCGCCGAAATCGAACGGGGTCTATACCGCCTACAAGGCCGCCCGCGCCGCCGCGCGGGAAACCGGCAGCCTGATGCCGCCGAAACATATCCTCAATGCGCCGACCCGGCTGATGAAGGACATCGGCTATGGCAGCGGCTATGCTTATGACCATGACGCCGAAGACGGCTTTTCGGGGCAGGACTATTTCCCCGAAGGCATGAAGCGCCCGGTCTGGTATGCCCCGCCCGAACGTGGGTTCGAGCGGGAGCTGAAGAAGCGGATCGACTATTTCGCCAAACTGCGGGCGCGGCGGCAGGAGGGTTAGCCGATCAACACCTGATGCTCGCGCTGCCCCTGTGCGACGTTTTCGGCGGCAAAGACCTTGCCCGAATGCGGCTGTGCCAGCAGGGCGGCGGCATCCAGCCCTTCGCGGGCCGTGGTGCAGAACAGGGTTCGTCCCTCTGGACCGCCGAAGGAGGGACAAGAGGTGTGCGGGGCATCAAACGTGACTGCCCGCACAAAGCTGCCATCGGGCGCATAGGCGGCGACCCGGCCCGCGCCCCATTGCGCCAGCCACAGCAGACCATCGGCATCGACCACCGCACCATCGGGGTTCAGCCCCTCAGCCCGCAGGTCAAGAAAGACCTCGGGTTCGCCCCGGGGCCAGCCTTCGGCGTCCAATGCCACGCGCATCACCTGACCTGTCACCGTATCGGCGAAATGCGCAAGCTTGCCGCCCGGCGGGAAGGAAATGGCGTTGGAAATGCTGATCCCGGCAAAGAGGCGCCGCAACTCTCCCTTATACCAGCGATAGATGGCGCCCGCGCCCGGCTCGGCCTTTTTGCCCATGGTGCCGATCCAGAACCCGCCCTGCGGGTCGGCGCGCCCGTCGTTCGAGCGGTTCTGTGGCTTGTCCGCTTCAAGCTCGGTCAGGGTTTCAATCTCTTCGGATTCCAGATCGAACAGGAACAGGTCACGCTCTCCGGCGATCAGCAGCACATCGCGGCTGACCCAGCCCGCCGCCGAAACCCGTTCGGGGAAGCGCCACTGGCGGGGGCCGTCGCGGTCTTGTGACAAGAGGCGCTGGCCAAGGATGTCGAACCAGAAAAGCTGCGCCCGCGCGGGATGCCAGAGCGGGCCTTCGCCCAATTCGCACAGCCGGTCGTCAAAGATCATGCGCTGCACTCCGCAACGGCCGCATCATAGGCCGCGACAAGGGCGCGGGCGCGGGCGGCCACCTCTGCCACCGTCAGCCCCGGCGTGTAAAGCGCGGTGCCGATGCCGAACCCATCCGCCCCGGCCCTGATCCAGCTTGCAAAGTTCGATGCCCCGGCGCCGCCGACCGCGTAAACCTGTGTGCCTGTTGGCAGAACGGCGCGGATGGCCTTGACCCCCTCCGGCCCGATCAGCGTGGCGGGGAACAGTTTCAGCCCGCTGGCCCCGGCCTTCAGCGCGGCAAAGCATTCGGTCGGGGTCATGGCGCCGGGCCAGCTTTGCAGCCCCGCGGCGCGGCTGGCGGCAATCACCTCGGCATCGGTATTGGGCGAAACGATCAGCTTGCCGCCCGCATCGGCCACTTCCGCCACCTGCCGCGGGGTCAGGACGGTGCCCGCGCCGATGGCCGCGTGGTCGCCAAAGGCGCGCGCCATGGCGGCGATGGAATGCATCGGATGGGGGGAGTTCAGCGGCACCTCGATGGTGGTGATCCCGGCGCCGATCAGCGCCTCGGCCACCGGCAGCGCCTCGGGCGGGGTCAGGCCCCGCAGAATGGCAATCAGCGGTCTGCTCATCTGTCCCCCATCCGCCCGGCGGCCTTGGCCAGCCCGGCAATCGTGCAATCGCGCGCCTCAAGCCGCGTGGCCGTCAGACCTTGCCGCGCCAGCGCCCGGGCGTAAAGCCCGCAAAGCCCCGCCTCACCGATCAGCATCACCCGTGCGCCCAACCAATAGGGCCGGGCCGCGGCGAGTTCGCAGCCGATCAGCAGCCCCGAAAGCCGCGCCCGGGCGGCATCGGCCGTCAGCCCCGCGACCAGCCCCTCGGCCCGCAGACGGAAGAGGAGGGCGGCAATCCGTTCGGGGCGCTGCAACCCCTCTTCCACGCCTTGGTCAAAGGCCGCGTCATCCCAGCCGGAGCCAGCCATCCCGTGACGCAGCACCGATTGTCTGGACAAGAGGGCAAACATCTCGCCCGTCATGAAAGTCTGAAAGCTGACAACCTCGCCCGCGCTGACCCCGGCCCATTTGGAATGGGTGCCGGGCAGGCAGAACACGCCGTCAAATCCGGGGTGCAGGGCGAGCGCCCCGGCGATCTGGGTTTCCTCGCCGCGCATGACATCGGCGGGTTTGGCCTGCATCAGGCCGGGCACGATCTGCACCGCAAGCCCCGCTTGCGGCACCGGCACGTTTTCGCCCGCCGCCACCGGCGCGCAGGGCACCGCACGATAGGGCGCCTCGAACCAGCCTTGCCGGGCGCCGACCATGCCGCAGGCCACCACCGGCACCTGCCCGGCCTGCAACCATGGCCCGGTCAACCGCCGCAGCGCCGGCTCAAACGCCTCACGCGCAAGGCCGCCCATCCCCTCGTCCGAGACGGCTTCGGCCAGCACGCCATCGGGGCCCATGGCCCAGGCCCGCAGGTTCGAGGTGCCCCAGTCCACTGCGATCCATTCGGGGATCCATTCGGGCGCGGTGGTTCCATTATGTGAAACTATGTCTTGCATAGTGAAAACATGCCGCCGATCCGGCGCCCTGTCAACCGCTTGCGCGGGCTCAGTGCCTCAGTCGCGCAGCGCGCTGTCCAGCCGCTCAAGGAAATAGGTGACATTCTCTTCGCTGAAGACCATGGGCGGGCGGATCTTCAGCACATTCGCCCGGGGGCCGGTCGCGGAAATCAGCACCCCCGCCTCGCGCAGCCGGTTCACCACCTGCGCCGTGCGCGCGGCATCCGGGGCCAGCGGATTGCCACCCTGCACGATCTCGGCCCCCAGAAACAGCCCTGCGGCACGGATCGGGCCAAGGGCGGCGTGATCCTTGGCCAACGCCTGCAACCCGTCGCGGAAGGCGCCGCCGACCTTGGCGGCATTGGCCATCAGCCCCTCGTTCTCGATCACCTCCAGCACGGCAAGCGCGGTGGCGGCGGCCACGGCATTGCCGCCAAAGGTGTTGAAATACCGCGCCTTTGACCCGAAGGTGGCAATCACCTCGGGCCTCATCACCAGCCCGGCCACCGGATAGCCATTGCCCATCGGTTTGCCCAGACTGACCATGTCGGGCAAAAGGCCATGGCGTTGAAACCCCCACATGCTGTCGCCGATGCGGCCAAAGCCCGGCTGCACTTCATCGGCAATGAAAAGACCGCCCGCCGCGCGGATCGCAGCCACCGCAGGCGCAAGGAACCCCGGCGGATCAACGAAAACCCCGTCCGAAGAGAAGACCGTATCGACGATCAGCGCGGCGGGCTTGATGCCGTGGCGCCGCAGGTCGTCAATCGCCGCCTGCACGCCGGCGGCAAACTCTGCCGCCACATCGCCCATCCGCAGCGGATCGGGCGCCGGAACCAGCCGCACATGTTCGCCCAGATCGACCCCCGCCCCGAGTGAGGGCGACATCCCCGCAATGGCATGGGTGACGCCGTGATAGGCGTTTTCCGTCACGATAAAGCCGGTGCCGCCGGTCTGCGCCCGCGCGATGCGGAAGGCCAGGTCATTGGCCTCGGACCCGGTGCAGGTGAACATCACATGGCCCAGTTCGGCCGGGAAATGCGACAGCAGCCGTTCGGCATATTCCAGAATGCCGTCATGCAGATAGCGGGTATGGCTGGCGAATACTGCCGCTTGGCGCGCGGTCGCGGCCACCACATGCGGGTGGCAATGCCCGACCGAGGCGACGTTGTTATAGGTGTCCAGATAGGCGCGGCCCGCCTTGTCATAGAGCCAGACCCCTTCGCCCCGCACCAGATGCACCGGGGTTTCGTAAAACAGCCGGTAAGCCGGGCCCAAAAGCCGCTGCCGCCGTTCCACCAGCGCCACATCCTCGGGCGGCAGGTTGCCCTTGCCGGCCTGATAGGCGTTCGGCATCGCGCCGGGAAGGTCGGGGCGGGTCATGGGGCGGTCCTTTCTTGGCAGGCTTGGGCAAGGGTCTCGGCGGCCAGTTCCCGCGGGATACCGGCAAAAGCGGTCAGTCCGGCCCGCGCGGCGGGCACGTTGCGCAGGATATAGGGCGCGTTTTCGGGCCAGCGCGCGGCGCGGTGGCTGGCAATCGCCAGCGTGGTCAGCCAGCGACAGCGGGTAAGCAGCGGGATCAGCCGCGCCTCTTGCGGCAGCAGGGGGTATTCCGCCGCCCAGGCCGCCGCAAATTCGGCCAGCGAAGCCAGCGGCGCTACCGGGTCCACCTGATACGAGGCGGCCACGGCCAGATCGCAGACCAGCGCCGTGCGCACCATGTCGCCAAAGTCGAGGATGCCGGCAATCCGGTCGGCGTCCGCAGGATCGGCCAGAACATTGTGCGGGTTCAGGTCGTTATGCACCACCTGCCAGCGCAGGCCGGGCAGGGCGGGTGCGGCGGTCGCCTCGAATTCGTCCAGTGTGGCTTCGGCCATAGGGCGCAGATCGGCGGGCACGTCGGGCAGAAGCGGGCGCAGCCCCGATGCCTGCCGGATGTCCCATTGCAGCACATGATCCGCCGCCGGATGGCTGAAATCCGCCATGGCAAGCGCGAGCCGCGCCGCAATCTGCCCCATCGCCCGGCGCTGGGCGGCGCTGCGGGGCGTCAGGTGCAGCGGCGCGCCCTCAAGATAGGTCAGCAGCCGCAGATGCCCCTCGGGCAGGTCCACACCCGTTGCACCATCGCGGCTGCGGATCACCTGCGGCACCGGCAGGCCCTTGCCCTCAAGATGGATCAGGGCGCGGGTCTGGAAATCGGTCACCGCCGCAGGTTCCGCCCGGTTGGCCAGCTTCAAGACATAGCCACCCGCCCCGGTTGCGATGTGAAAGTTCAGGTCACGCTCGGATGTCAGGCGGCGCAGGGTGCCGGTCACGCCGAAATACCGCTCGGCCAGCCGGGCGGCTTCGGCCTCGGTCATCTCGGGGGGGGCGGCGGCCAGAAGGCCGCCAAGGGGCGCAGGTTCGTCCATGCGCGCAGGGAAGCCGGGCCGGCGGGCAGTGTCAAGGCGCCGGGGTGACTGGACTCATGGATAGGGCGCCAGCCGGGTTTGCTGGTCCAGCAGGCGGAAGCCGGGGCCAAGCTCGGCGGCCAGCTTGTGGAACAACGCCTGCACCCGCGCGTTGAAATCGGCACAGAAGGCGGGCGACAGGGGCAAAGGGGTTTGCGGCTCGTCCCAGTTCAGCGTTTCGCAATGCATCGCAGACAGGGCAAGCGCCTCGGCCCGGGTGGCCTCGCTCAAGCGGTCGGCCAGCTGCAGGTCCAGCGGGCCGACATCGAAAGCCGCCAGCGTTGCCGCATCCCCGGCCCAGAGCCAGCCGGACCCGTAATCGTCGAAAAAGCGCAACACCCATGTCATGGCGGCAGGATAGGGCCATCCGCGGCGGCGGCAAGCGGTCGCTTCTGGAACAGACGCCGGGGCCTGCCACCGCAAGACTGCGGCAAGACGGAGGGGCCAATGGATATCCGCAAACCGCAAGCCGAAGATTTCGCCGCCTGGGCCACGCTTTACGCCGGCTATGCGGCCTTCTACGGCGTGACCCAGACGGATGAAATGCGCGCCCGGGTCTGGTCCTGGCTGCAGGACGGCGGCCATCCGGTGCAGGGTCTGGTGGCCGCAGAGGGGGGGCGGTTGATCGGGCTGGCGCATTTCCGGCCATTCTCGCGGCCGCTTTCCGCCACGACGGGCGGCTTTCTGGACGATCTTTTCGTCGATCCCGTGGCCCGCGGCTCGGGCGCCGCAGCCGCCCTGATTGCGGCAGTCAAGGCGGAGGGGCAGGCACAGGGGTGATCTGTCATCCGCTGGATCACGACCGAGGACAATTACCGCGCCCGCGCGCTTTATGACCGGGTGGCGGATCGCACCAAATGGGTGACCTATGACATCAAGCTGGGCTGATCAGTCCAGCCCGTCATCGGGAATGTTCAGGATCGTGCCGCAAGCCTTGCAATGCACCGCGTCATGGTCATGCCGGCGCAAGCCGCAGGTCGGGCAAGGGAATACTGCCTTTGCCGGGCGCAGCATCACCTGCACCAGCCGCAAGAACAGCGAGATGCCGAAGATCATGATGCCGACCGAAATCAGCTTGCCCGTATGGCCGATCAGCGTGACATCGCCGTAACCCGTGGTGGAAAGGGTTGTGACGGTGAAATAGAGGGCATCGACATAATTGGTGATCTTGTCGTTCACGCCGCTTTGCGTTTCGTAAACCAGCGCGGTCATCAGGAAGATGAAGATCAACAGATTGATCGCCGCGCGAATGGTGGTTTCCTGCCGGCGAAAGCGCGGGAAATCATGGCGAAGCTGCACCAGCGTTTCACGCGAATGCAGCACGCGGAATATGCGCAGCACCCGCAGGAAGGCCAGCCCCTCGCCCCAGATCGGTGCCAGAAGCGAGGCGACCACGGCAATATCGGCCAGACCCCAGAGGCTGACGATCTCGCGTCGCGGGGATGAAGCGGTCCAGAAGCGGATCGCAACTTCGGCCAGAATCAGCAGGCCGATCACCGTGTCGATGCTTTCCGTCTCCCAGCCCCGGGCCAGGAACGAGGTCGCCACCAGAAAGCCCACCGTCGCCAGATCGAACAGCAACAGCCCATAGCGGAAACGGTCCGCCGCGGCGGAAGACCCTTCGTAAAGGGCGCGGATGCGGATGCGCAGGGTTCGGTTGTCGCTTTGGGTCATGCCGCCAAGATTGGCAGCGGCGCGGCGGCGGCGAAAGGGGAATTCTTGGGCGCCCGCGGTGGCAGAACGGGCTTGCCTGCGCGGGTTACGGCGGCTCTCATGCTGCGGTCAGACCGAGAGGAGTTGCGATGAACCGGATCGACCAGTTTCGCCCCGATGCCCCCGCGCTGGCCCGTCCGGGTGCGCATCCGGTGGGCGTGCGGACCGAGCTTGTGCCTGGGCCGCGCGACCTGCTCGTGGAATACTGGTATCCGGCCGAGGCGGATACGCCGCCCGGCTGCACCTATGCCACGCTGTTGCGCGACGGGCACCGGGCGATCACGCTAACGGGGCGGGCCTGCCGCGGCGCGCATCCGGTGGCCGGGGCGGCGGCGATGCCGCTGGTGGTGATCTCCCATGGCTGGCCCGGCAACCGCTATCTGATGGCGCATTTTGCCGAACATCTGGCCAGCCATGGCTACCGGGTGACGGCCATCGACCATCCGGGCAGCACCTATGAAGATCGGCAAGCTTTCGCCGAAACCCTGCTGCACCGGCCCGATGATATCCGCGCTGTGGCGCGGCATTTCGGCGGCGACCATGCGGTGATCGGCTATTCCATGGGCGGCTATGGCGCGCTGGTGGCGGGCGGTGCCGGGGTGGCCGAGGCGGCGCTGGCGATGGACGGGGCGCCGGAACCCGCGCTTTTCGCGCGGCACCGCGCGCCTGCCGTCGATCCGGCGCTGAAGGCGATTGTCCCGATCGGTCCGTGGGGCCGGGCGCATGGCCTGTGGGATGCGGCGGGTATGGCCGGGCTTGCGGTGCCGATGCTGCTGATGGCGGGTGAGGCGGATGAGATTTCCGGCTATACCGACGGAATGCGCCGCATCTTCGATGAGGCGCAGGGCGTGCCGCGCTGGTTGCTGACCTTTGAACGGGCGGGCCACAATGCTGCGGCGCCGATCTCGGCCCCTGCCGAGGCTTGGGAACCCTCCCCCCATCTCGATTTTCTGCCCTTTGGGCATTACGCCGATCCGGTCTGGGACAGCCTGCGGATGAATGACATCGCCCGCCACTTCGCCCGGGCCTTTCTCGACCTGCATCTGAAAGGCGATGCGGCCGCTGCCGCCCATCTGGTGCCGGGCAACTGGCCCGGATTTCCGGCGCCGCCGCCGGGCCTGCGGCTTGAGGCGCAAAGCCCGTGACCCGGGCGCGGCGAGAGGGCAAGCCCTCTCGCCGCGCCCGTTTTCAGGATCAGTGATCTGCCGCCGAAGCCGCCGCCTTAGCCTCTTCCACCGAGCCCGAGGCGCCGTTGAAGAAGGCGTTCAGCACCACGGCCGAAATCGAGGCCAAGAGGATGCCGCTTTCGATCAACGGATGGATGTCATGCGGCATCCATTGCTTGAAGTTCGGTGCGATCAGCGGGATCATCCCCATGCCAAGGCTGACCGCGACGATAAAGAGGTTGTTGCGGTTCGTGGCAAAGTTCACGCCGGACAGAATGCGGATGCCGGTCGCCGCGACCATGCCGAACATCACCAGTCCCGCGCCGCCCAGCACCATGGTCGGCACCGCTTCCACCAGCGCGCCCATCTTCGGCACCAGACCCAGCACGATCAGGATCAGCCCGCCCGCCACGCAGACAAAGCGGCTCTTGATGCCGGTCACGCCGACCAGCCCGACATTCTGGCTGAAGGACGTGTAGGGGAAGGTGTTGAACAGCCCGCCGATCAGCGTGCCCAGACCATCGGTGCGCAGCCCCGCCGAAAGCATCGGCTGCGTGACCTTCTTGCCCGTCATATCTCCCAAGGCAAGGAACATGCCGGTGGATTCGATCATCACCACGATCATCACCAGAACCATGGTGATCACCATGATCGGATCAAACGTCGGCATCCCGAAGTGGAAGGGCGTCACCAGCCCGAACCATGCCGCCTCGCCCACCTTGGCAAAGCTCATCGCGCCGATGGCAATGGCGATCACCACGCCAACGACGATGCCCAGCAGCACCGAGATATTGGCGACAAACCCCTTGGCGAATTTGGCGATCAGCAGGATCGAGATCAGCACGACAGCCGAGACCAGCACATTGCCCAAGGGCGCATAGGCGGGGTTGTTCATCTTGGCGGCCAGCGCCAGCCCGGCGGGCATTTCCGGCAGGCCGGTGACGCTGCCCGCAGCGGCGCCTTCGGTCACCGCTTTCAGCCAGTCGGCATGGACGGGGTCGATGATCTGCGGTGCGGTCGGGCCGACCGGATTGCCGAAGATCCAGTTGATGCCGATCCGCATCAGGCTGACCCCGATCACCAGAATGATCGTGCCGGTCACCACCGGCGGGAAAAAGCGCAGAAGTTTCGACATCAGCGGCGCGATCAGGATCGAGATCAGGCCCGCCGCGATAATGGCGCCAAAAATCGCCCGCGCGCCTTCGGCCCCGCCTTGGGCGTTGGCCATGGCCACCATCGGACCGACGGCGGCAAAGGTCACCCCCATCATCACCGGCAGCTTGATGCCGAACCATTGCGTCGCGCCCAAGGACTGGATCAGCGTCACCAGCCCGCAGACAAAGAGGTCAGCCGAGATCAGGAAGGCCACATCGGCCGGTTCCAGTTTCAAGGCCCGGCCCACGATCAGCGGCACCGCGACGGCACCGGCATACATCACCAGCACATGCTGCAAGCCGAGGGTGAAGAGTTTGGGCGGCGCGAGAATCTCGTCCACCGGATGGATTGGTTCGCTCATGTCCTTATCCCGCGGGGCTTTGGTTTTTGTGCCGTCGCCGCGCCGCCCCGGGGCGCGGTCCGGTCAGGGGGGGCCGGCCGCCAGCACCGTGAAGGGCGTGGCAAAGCGGTGTTCTTCAAGGTTCGCCGTGGTGCCGATACGGTCCACCACTGTAAAGAGGCCGGGGGCGTGCAGGGGCGTCAAGACGCCGTGCCATGTGCCGCGGTGCAGGTTTATGCCCTGCGTGCCATCGGTGATGAAAGCGCAGGGTTCTGCCTGCGGATCGGGCGAAACGATGATCAGGAAGGGGTGCTGCGTCATCGGCAGGAAAGCCTGAGAGCCGTCGGGATGCCGCTCGATCAGGTCGAAGGAATAGGGCAGGGCGCGGGGTTCGGCCTGAAAAATGGAAATTCCGGCACGGCCTTCGGCGCCGAAATCGAGCCGGGCCAGATCGTGGTGGCGGCGGCAAAGCCCGGCATTGATCAGCCGGAAATCGCCGGTGGCCGCCAGAACATCGCCAAAGGGGGCGAAGGCGGCGGCGGTGAGAGGCTGGGCGCGCAGCAGGGTCATCCGCGCCTCCTCGTCGGTCTGCGACCGCTCGTCGTCGGAGTGCCGGGTTGATGTTGCGCCTTGGGCTGGCGGCGGACCGGGGGCCAGCCCCCCGCGTCCACGGTTCCTCGAACCGATGGCGCAACCACGGACGCACCCCGGGATACTTGTAGAGAGAGGATGGGCAGAAGGGTCATCTTGCCGGGCCAAAGGCGCCGGGGCCGCGCAGCTTGGCGTGGCGGTTCACATCCTTGTAGAGAAGATAGCGGAAGGGGCCGGGGCCGGCGGCATAGCAGGCTTGCGGGCAATAAGCGCGCAGCCACATGAAATCGCCAGCCTCCACCTCGACCCAATCCTGATTGAGTTTGTAGACCGCCTTGCCTTCCAGCACATAAAGCCCGTGTTCCATGACATGGGTTTCCTCGAACGGGATCACCCCGCCCGGCTGGAAGGTGACGATGTTCACATGGGCATCGTGGCGGATGTCGGTCGGGTCGGTGAAGCGGGTGGTGGCCCAGCGGCCTTCGGTATCGGGCATTGCCACAGGGGGAATGTCGCGTTCGTTCACCACGAAGGCTGTGGGCGGGGTGACGCCGGGGGCGGCCTCGTAAATCTTGCGCAGCCAGTGGAAGCGGGCGGGTGCCGCCCCTTCGGCAAGCAGGGTCCAGCGGGCACCTGCGGGGATATAGGCGTAGGAGCCTGCCTCCATCTCATATCCAGTGCCGTCGATGGTGACGGTTGCCAGCCCGCCGGTGAAGAACAGCCAATGTTCGGCCCCCGTCTCGGCATCGGGGCTGTCCGAGCCGCCGCCGGGGGCGACCTCCATCACATACTGGCTGAAGGTTTCGGAAAAGCCGCTCATCGGGCGGGCGATCAGCCAGAGGCGCGTGGCGGTCCAGCCGGGCAGGTAGCTGACCACGATATCGGAAAAGCAGCCCTTGGGGATGAAGGCATAGGCATTGGTGAAAACCGCGCGCTGGGTCATCAGCGCGGTCTGCGGCGGCAGGCCGCCGGGGGGGGCGTAATATCCGGTCATGGCAGCAGGTCTTTCAGGCGCAGGGCGGCGATGCGTTCCACCTGTTTGCAGGCGGTGGAAAACTCGGTCGCGGTGTCATTACCGATCCGGGCGTGGAAGGCCGTCAGGATCGTGTCCTTGGTGTTGTCGCGCACGGCGATGATGAAGGGAAAGCCGTGTTTGGCCACATATTCGGCATTCAGCCGCTGGAAGGTCGCGCGCTCGTCATCGGTCAGGCTGTCGAGTGCGGCGCTGGATTGTTCGGCGGTGCTTTCCGGGGTCAGCCGTTTGGCCGCCGCGAGTTTGCCCGCCAGATCGGGGTGGGCCAGCAGCACGCCCAGCCGTTCCGCATCGCTGGCCGAGCGGAACATGCGGGCCAGCGCATTGTGCAGGCCCACGGCGCTGTCATGGGCCGGGCCAAGCTCAAGGTCAAAGGCCCGGTCCGCGATCCACGGCGAATGTTCGAAAATGGAACCGAAGCGTTCCACGAACCGTTCGCGTGCCATCTGAGAAGGCCGCTCGAATCGTTTGTGCGGATGGGTTTTTGCCCAATGGCGGGCAATGTCGATGCGGCGGGGAAACCAGACGTCCTTGTGCGATTGTGCATGGTCGAGAAAGCGGATCAGCCCGGCGATCTTGCCCGGGCGGCCGATCAGCCGGTTGTGCAGACCGATGGAAAACATCTTGGCCCGGCCCTGCTGCCCTTCGGCATAGAGGGTGTCGAAACTGTCCTTGAGATATTGGAAGAACTCTTCGCCCGTCGAATAGCCGGGCGCGGTGGCAAAGCGCATGTCATTGGCTTCCAGCGTGTAGGGGATCACCAGTTGGTCCCTGTCACCCACCTCGCGCCAATAGGGCAGGTCGTCGTCATAGGTGTCGGAAATCCAGTCGAGCCGCCCGGTTTCGGCCGTCAGCCGCACCGTGTTCATGCTGCAACGCCCGGTATACCAGCCGCGCGGCGCCTCGCCGGTGACCTCCTCATGCAGGCGGAAGCTTTCGGCGATCTGGGCCGCCTCTTCCGCTTCGGGCATGTCGCGGTGTTCGACCCATTTCAGCCCGTGGCTGGCAATCTCCCAGCCTGCGGCCTGCATTGCCGCCACCTGTTCGGGGTTGCGCGCCAGCGCCGAGGTCACGCCGTAAACCGTAACCGGCAGGCCGCGTCCGGTGAACAGACGGTGCAGGCGCCAGAAGCCCGCCCGCGCGCCATAGTCGTAGATCGATTCCATGTTCCAGTGGCGTTGCCCTGGCCAGGGTGCGGCACCGGCGATGTCGGACAGGAAAGCCTCGGACTGGCCATCGCCATGCAGGATGTTGTTCTCGCCGCCCTCTTCGTAGTTCAGCACCAGCGAAACGGCGATTTTCGCCCCGCCGGGCCAGCGGGCATCGGGGGCGTCGGGGCCGTGGCCACGAAAATCGCGGGGATAACGCTGCATTTATCGACTCCTTTGGCGGCAGGTTAGGCCGGAATGGCGGCGAGGTTTATCAAATTCTGCCATAAGCTGCTTTGTCTTGCCGCCATGGTCGCGTGCCGGTGCGGATCGCGCTAGGGTGGCAGAAAATCGGGCGGAGGCGAGAATGGCGACAGGACGGATCACGACCCATGTGCTGGACACGGCGCGCGGCAAACCGGCGGCGGGGGTGAAGATCGTGCTTTACCGGATCAGCGGGCAAAGCCACCGCAAGATTGCCGAGACGGTGACCAATGCCGATGGCCGCACCGATGCACCGATGCTGGCGGGGGCCAAGCTGACGGCGGGCAGTTATGAGCTGGTCTTCGCGGCGGGCGATTATCTGCGCGCGACGGGGCAGGCGGGCGAGGGGTTGATCTTTCTGGATGAAATCCCGATCCGCTTTGGCGTGCCGGATGAAACGCAGCATTACCATGTGCCGCTCTTGATCAGCCCCTTCGCCTATTCCACCTATCGCGGAAGTTAGGCGATTTCCGGCGTCCCCCTCTTGGCCTGCTGCCGTCTTTGCCCCAGTTACAGGCGACGGAACTTCGGCGCTGTGGCGTAGAACCGGCAGTACGGGCGAGCATGAGGCAAGCAGGATGGCGGAAACGGCAGGCAAGGACGATCTGGCGGCGATCCTTGCACAGGGGGCGCCCCGGCGCCGGCGGGGGCGATGGCTGCTGTTTGCGCTGGTGCTTCTGGCGGGTCTGGGTGGTGGGGGCTGGTATTGGTATGCTTCGGCCGGGACGGCAACCAAGGTCAGCTATACCACCGATCCCGTCGCGCTGGGCGATCTGACGGTCACGGTCACCGCCACAGGGACGGTGGAGCCGACGACGCAGGTGGATGTGTCTTCGGAACTGTCCGGCACGCTGAAGGAAATCATGGTCACGTATAACGACCGGGTGACCAATGGCCAGATTCTGGCCGAGCTGGACGATACAAAGCTTGCCGCGCAACTGGCCAATGCCGAGGCCGGGGTGGTGGCCGCCCGTGCCCGGGTGCAATCCGCCGATGCCACGCTGCGCGAAGCGGCAGAGGCGCTGACCACCGGGCAGGAGCTGGACAAGCGGGGCGTCACCACGCGCAACGCCCTGACCACGCTGCAGGCGGCCAGTGACCGCGCCATTGCACAACTGGACATCGCGCGCGCTGATCTGACGCTGGCCGAGGCGAACCGCGATCTGGTGGCGGCCGATCTGGCCAAGGCGGTGATCCGGTCGCCCATCGACGGGGTGGTGCTGTCGCGTTCGGCAGAGGTCGGGCAGATCGTGGCGGCCTCGCTGGAGGCGCCGGTGCTGTTCACGCTGGCCGAAGACCTGTCGCAGATGCAGCTTCTGGTGGATATCGACGAGGCGGACATCGGCCGGGTGGCCGAGGGCAATACGGCGGTCTTTACCGTCGATGCCTATGATGGGGTGCAGTTCCCGGCCCAGATCGTGCAGGTGCGCTATGCGCCGGAAACCACCGACAACGTGGTGACCTACAAGGCGGTGCTGGCGGTGGAAAATCCCGAAGGGCTCTTGCGTCCGGGCATGACCGCGACCGCCACGATTACCGTGGCCGAGGCCAAGGGCGCCCTGACCGTGGCCAATGCCGCGCTGCGCTATGCCCCGCCCGCGGCCAGCAGCGGCAGCAGTTCGGGCAGCGGCCTTCTGGGGCTGATCATGCCGCGCCGCGCGGGCGGCACGGCGCGAACCGGCGACGGCGCCTCGATCTGGGTGCTGCGGAGCGGCGCCCCGGTGCAGGTCGCGGTGCAGCGCGGCGAGACCAACGGGCGCCGCACCGTGATCACGGGCGAGGGGCTGGCCGAAGGCGATCTTGCCATCACCGAACAAGCGGGCGGAAGCTGATGACGCCGCCGCTGATTGCGCTGCGGGGCGTCACCCGCAGCTATGGCACGGGTGAGGCACAGGTGCGCGCGCTGGACGGGGTGGACCTGACCATCACCAAGGGCGAGTTCGTGGCGATCATGGGCCCCTCCGGGTCAGGCAAATCCACAACGATGAACATTATCGGTTGCCTCGACCGTCCCAGCAGCGGCGAATACCTGTTTCAGGGCACCCCGGTTCAGGGGTTGAGCAACGATCAGCGTGCGCTTTTGCGCCGCCACGCGCTGGGCTTTGTGTTTCAGGGCTTCAACCTTCTGGCCCGCACCTCGGCGCTGGAGAATGTCGAACTGCCGCTGATCTACAAGGGGCTGCCGCGCGAGGCGCGTGAGGCGCGGGCGCGGCTGGCGCTGGAAAAGGTCGGGCTTCAGGGGCGCGAAGACCACGACCCCTCGCAACTGTCGGGCGGCCAGCAACAGCGGGTGGCGATTGCGCGGGCGCTGGCCGGTGACCCAACGGTCATTCTGGCCGACGAACCCACCGGCAACCTCGACAGCCACCGCAGCCATGAAATCATGACCCTTCTGCAAAAGCTGAACCGGGACGAGGGCATCACCATCGTCATGGTGACACATGAGGATGACATCGCCGCCTATGCCGGGCGCCTGCTGATCTTTACCGATGGCAAGCTGACCCGCGACGAAACCATCACGCCAAGGGGTTAGGCCATGATCTGGGAAACCGTCCGCCTCGCCTTTACCGCGATCATCCGTAACAAGCTGCGCTCGTTCCTGACGGTGCTGGGGGTGGTGATCGGGGTGGCGGCGGTGATTGCCATGGTGACCATCGGGCAAGGCTCGTCGGCGCAGGTCGAGGCGAGCGTCGAGGCGCTGGGAACCAATGTGCTGATCGTTCGGCCCGGCGCCCGGGGGTTCGGGCCCTCCTCCGGGCCGCCCGCGCCGCGCTTTACCACAAAGGATGCCGAGGCATTGGCCGAGCTTTCCACCGTGCAATATGCTGCGCCGGTGGTCAGCAGCAGCCAGACCGTGGTGGCGGGCGGCGCCAATACCACCTCGCAGGTTTATGGCACCACGGCGGATTACCTGTCGGTGCAGAACTGGGCGCTGACCGGGGGTCGCAGCTTTACCGAAGGCGAGCAGAAATCGGGCGCCGCGCTGTGCATTCTGGGGCAGACCGTGCGCAGCAAGCTGTTCGGCAGCGCCGATCCCTTGGGCGAGACGGTGCGGATCAAGGGGCTGTCCTGTGAGGTGATCGGTCTTCTGGCGGTCAAGGGGGCCGGCACCTTCGGGCAGGATCAGGACGAGGTGGTTCTGATGCCCGCCCGCACCGTGCAGCGGCGGCTTGAGGGCAATCAGGATGTCGATTCCATCTCGGTTGCGCTGCGGCGCGAGGTGACGGCGGCGCGCGGCATCGCGCAGGTCAGCGAGGTCTTGCGCGAACGCCGCCGCATCGGGCTGGGGCAGACCGATAATTTCTCGGTCACCGACATGAAGGAAATCTCGTCGATGCTGTCGGGGGTGTCCTCGGTTCTGACCAGCCTCTTGTCGGCGGTGGCGGCGGTCAGCCTTCTGGTGGGCGGCATCGGGATCATGAATATCATGCTGGTTTCGGTCACCGAGCGGACCCGGGAAATCGGTATCCGGCTGGCGGTGGGGGCGACCTCGGGGCAGGTCTTGACGCAGTTTCTGGTCGAGGCGGTGGTGCTGTCGGTGCTGGGCGGGGTGCTGGGGATTGTCACCGGGCTGGGGTTGGCCTGGGTCGGCACGATCTTCATGGCCATTCCCTTTGCCCCCTCGGGGGCCATCGTGGCGCTGGCTTTCGGGTTTTCGGCGCTGGTGGGGGTGGTTTTCGGCTATTTCCCGGCCCGCAACGCCGCAAGGCTGGACCCGATCGAGGCGCTGCGCCACCAGTAGCCCGGGCTTGACCGCCCCGGCGCTGCCGCCGACACTCCGCCCGCAATCGACCGGAGTCCGCGATGTCTTCCCAGCCCCTGCTTGGCGCCGCCCTTTACCTTGACGAGCTGACCGACCTGCCCGGGATGCAGGGCTTCATCCGCGATCCGGGCCGCGACATCGAAATCCGCGATTTCACCACGGTCGGTGCGCTGTCGGACAATGTCTGGCCCGATCTGGCCGAGCGGGCGCGCAGCCTGTTGGCCGGGCATGGCGGGCGGATCGGGCTGCATGGGCCGTTCTGGGGCTTCACGCTGGACATGGCCGACCCGGATATCCGCCGGATCGTGCAGCACCGGCTGGACACCGCGCTTTCGGCGCTGGGCCGGGTGCTGAACGGGCGGGGCGGCGGGCATATGGTGCTGCACAGCCCCTATACCACATGGCACGGGTTCAACCGCTGGACCAACCAATGCGATGCGGCGGGCATTGCCGAGCGGACCCATGCCACGATTGCCCCCGCCGTCGCCCGGGCCGAGGCGGAGGGCATCGAGATCGTGCTGGAAAATTGTGAGGACATTGACCCTACCGAGCGGGTTGCGCTGGCCGCCTCGTTCAACTCACCGGCCTTGCGCGTCTCGCTGGACACGGGCCATGCGCATTATGCCCATGGCGCCACCGGGGCACCGCCGGTCGATGGTTTTGTCCGCGCGGCGGGGGCGGCGCTGGCCCATGTGCATCTGCAGGATGCCGATGGTGTGGCCGACCGGCACTGGCAGATCGGCAAGGGCAATATCCATTGGCCCGCCGTCTTTGCCGCGCTGGGCGAGATGCCTGTGCTGCCGCGGCTGATCCTTGAAATGGCGAATGCGCGGGATGTGCAGCCCTCGGCCCTGTGGTTGCAGGCACAAGGGTTGGCGGCCTGAGCGGATTTCCTGTGCTTTGGCGTCGCCTTCGGGCCTGTCGCGGTCGGGCAGGGGCTGCGCCCGCCTGCGAGGCAGGCTAGGAGAGGGGGCGAACAGAACGGCGAAGGGGTTGGGCGTGGCCTATTTTCTGGGGGTGGATACCGGCGGCACCTATACGGATGCGGTCATCGTGGACGAGGCGGCCTCGCGCGTGCTGGGCAAGGCCAAGTCGCTGACCACGCGGGCCGATCTGGCCTTGGGCATCGGGCGGGCGGCGGATGCGGCGCTGGCCGCCGCCGGGGTGGGGGCGGATGAAATCGCGCTGGTCTCGCTGTCCACCACCCTTGCCACCAATGCGCTGGTCGAGGGGCAGGGCGGCCGCGTCGCCCTTGTCTTCATCGGTTTTGACGCGGGTGATCTGGAGCGGGGCGGGCTGACCGAGGCGCTGAAGGGCGATCCGGTGATCCTTCTGGACGGCGGCCACAGCCACGCGGGCACCGAAGCGGCGGCGCTGGACCTGACCCGGCTTGAGGCGGAACTGGCGGCGCTGGGCGATCAGGTGATGGGCTTTGCCGTTGCCGCCCGCTTTGCCACCCGCAACCCGGCGCATGAACTGGCGGCGCGGGCGCTGATCCGGCGGTTGACCGGGCGGCCGGTGACCTGCTCGCATGAATTGTCCGCACAGCTGAACGGGCCGAAGCGGGCGCTGACGGCGGTGCTGAACGCAAGGCTGATCGGGATGATCGACCGGCTGGTCGCCGCATGTGAGCGGCATCTGGCGACGGCGGGCATCAGCGCGCCCTTGATGGTGGTGCGTGGCGACGGCGCGCTGATTTCCGCGGCTATGGTGCGTGAACGCCCGATCGAGACGATCCTGAGCGGCCCCGCCGCCAGCATTGTCGGCGCACGCTGGCTGACCGGGGCCAAGGATGCGCTGGTCTCGGACATTGGTGGCACAACCACCGACATCGCCCTTCTGAAAGGCGGCTTGCCCGAGATCGACCCGGAAGGCGCCCGTGTCGGCGGCTTCCGCACCATGGTCGAGGCGGTGGCGATGCGGACCTGGGGCCTTGGCGGCGACAGCGAGGTGCATCTGCAAACCGCGGGCCTGACCGGCGGGCTGCGGTTGGGTCCGCGGCGGCTGATGCCGGTCTCGCTCTTGGCGGTCGAGGCGGGGGAGATGGTTCACGCCACGCTGGACCGCGCGCTGTCCACCGAGACGGCGGGCGAATACGATGGCCGCTTCGTGGTGCCGATGGGCGGACAATCCGGCGGGCTGACCGCGCGTGAGGCGGCGGTTCTGGCGCGGATCACCGCGCCGATGCCGCTGGCCGCCGCCCTGACCAGCCGGATCGAGGTGGCCGCCCTTGAGCGGCTGGTGGCGCGGGGGCTGGTTATGCTGTCGGGGGTGACGCCCTCGGACGCCAGCCATGTGTTGGGGCGGCTGGACGCCTGGGATGGCGCGGCGGCGCACAAGGCGCTGACCCTGCTGGCGCGGCGGCGCAATGGCGCGGGCGAGCGGTTCGCCCCCGGCCCCGAGGTGCTGGCGCAGGCGATTGTCGATCAGTTGACGGCGCAGACGGTCGATTGTCTGCTGGAGGCGGCCTTTGCCGAAGATCCGGGCTTTGCCGGACAGGATGCGGCGGCGCTGGCGCGGCATCCGCTGATGGCGGCAGGCTTGCGCGGGCATCGCGGCGTGGTGGCGGTGCAGGCGCGGCTGGCGGTGCCGGTGATCGGGCTTGGCGCCTCGGCCCCGTCCTATTACGGCGCGGTGGGCGAAAGGTTGGGTTGCGAGACGATCCTGCCGGAGCATGCCGGGGTCGCCAATGCCATCGGCGCGGTTGTGGGGCAGGTCAGCCAGCGGGCGACGGGGCTGGTCTCGTCGCCGTCCGAAGGCCGGTTCGTCGCCCATCTGGCCGAAGGGCTGGTGGCCTTCAGCAGCGCGGAGGAGGCGCTGGCCGCGATGGAGGCCGCATTGCGGGCCGAGGCCGCGTTGCGGGCCCGCGCGGCGGGGGCGGAGGAGGTGAACCTGACCGTCCAGCGCGACCTGCGCGAGGCCGAGGTGGAGGGCCGCAAAATGTTCATCGAAGCGACGGTCAGCGTCACCGCCTCGGGCCGCCCGCGTGTGGCGCACGGCTGAGACCGCGCGGCGGACCGGATTGAGGGCCCCGCACCCGGTTGACGAAGCCGCGCGGCGGGATGCGATCGCGCGCGCTTGTGGGTGAGGATGCCAAGATCGGCGACGGGCGCATGTCCGGCCCATCCCGAGGCGCGAGCCGTCGAATGGCGGGCCGGGGGGCCGGTTTGTGGCGATGCCAAGCATGACGTCGCCGGAGTTCTTCCAGCCGACCGGGTGGGTTTTAGCCTTTCACAGGTAGGCGTCCGACAGGCGGGTGCGGTCATGCCGCACCTCGTCGGGATGAACCGAAAGCCGCACTGCGCCCTTGCGCAGCACGATCACATGTGATGCGAGCCGCAGCGCGACCTCGACGAATTGTTCGACCAGCAATATCCCCATTCCCCGCGCGGCGAGATCGGTCACCACCTTGGCCAGCCGCGAGACGATCAGCGGTGCGAGCCCAAGGGACATCTCGTCGATCAGCAGATATTTCGGCCGGCACATCAGCGCATGGCCGATGGCCAGCATCTGCTGCTGACCTCCCGACATGGTTCCGGCCTTCTGCCGCCTTCGCTCGGCCAGTTCGGGAAAGAGCGTCCAGACCTCATCCATCACCGCCGCGATTTCGGCCGCAGGCAAGAGGCTGCCAGCGGCGCGCAGGTTCTCTTCGACCGTCAATTGGGTCAGGACATGGTGACCCTCGGGCACCGCCGCGACGCCTGCCGCCCGGATGCGGTCCGGTGTAAGCCCGGTCAGGTCGCGGCCGTCCACCCGCACCGTCCCTCCGGTCACCGGCATCAGACCCGCCACGCCCAGAACAAGCTCAGACTTGCCCGCCCCGTTCGCCCCCAGAAGCGCCGTCACCTGTCCCGGAGCGACCGTCAGACTGACCCCGTCCACCACCCGCCGACCATGGCGTGAAACCTGTAGCCCGGACAATTCAAGCATGGTCCACTCCCAGATAGGCGGCCTTCACCGCCGGGTCATCCAGCACCTCCGCCGTCGGCCCGAAGGCGATCCGGCGGCCGAAATCCAGCACAAGGGTCTGCGCACAGATGCGCTGGATCAGGTCCACGTCGTGGTCGATGACCAGAACCCGGGCGCCGCTGACCTCGCCGATCCGCAGGATCAGGTCGCCCAACCGCCCGGTTTCCTCGGGCGAAAGCCCGCCCGCCGGTTCGTCCAGCATGATCAGTTTCGGCCCGCCCGCCACGCAACGGGCGAGGTCGGTCAGCCGCCGCTCGAACGTGTTCAGCGCCGCCCCGGCCTTGTCGCGGATGACCGCGACGCCCGCGAACTCCATCGCTTGCTCGGCTTCGGCCCGGGCTTCGCGGCGGCCAAGGCGCAGGTTGTCGGTGATCGCCAACAGGTTTTCCCAGACGGTCAGGTCATCGGCGATCTGCTCGCGCTGGAAGCTGCGCCGCAGACCCCAGCGGGTGCGGCGATGGGGCGGCAGGGTCAGCAGGTCAGTGCCATCGACCAGCACCTGCCCCGCCGCCGGAGACAGGAAGCCAGAGATCACATTCATCGTTGTGGTCTTGCCGGCGCCATTCGGCCCGATGATCCCCGACACCGGCGCGGCAAATCCGGCCGAGATCGCATCCAGCGCAACCAGGCCGCCAAAGCGGACGGTCAGGTTTTCAAGCACGATCATGCGGTGCCCTCCATGCGAAAAGCGCGGCGATCTGGCCTGCGATGCCATCCGGTGCGGTGATCACGGCGTGAAGCAGGGCCGCGCCGAAGAAGACCAGCGCCAGGTCGGCATCGACGCCCCAGTTGTTCAGCAGCCCCGGCACGACCCGGTAAAGGATCGCGGTCACGATCGCCCCGAACCAGAACCGAGTGCCGCCCACCACGACCAGCGCGAAGAGAAGCACGCTTTCGCTGGCCTTGAAGGTTGCCGCGTCCAGAAGCCCGAGGCTCGCCGCCAGAAGGCCGCCTCCCAGACCGGCCAGAAAGCCCGACAGCCCGAATGCCCAGGTCTTGTAAAGCGTGACATTGACGCCCGAGGCCAGAGCCGCCGCCTCGGAGCGACGGATCAGCGCCCAAGCCCGTCCGGGTGCGGTGCGGCGGTGCAGTTCAATCAGCAGAAAGCCAAGAACACCGACGGCCAAGCAGTAGCGCAGATAAGCCGTGTCGCTCTCGCCCAGCAGCGGGCGCCGCATCGGGGCGGAAAACGAGGTGCCGACACCCCAGAAGCCGGCGCCGCCGTTCGGGAACTGATAGGCGGTGAAGATCACCTCGAAAGCGCCCGCCACCATCAGCGTGACCAGCGCGAGGTAAAGCCCCCGCATCCGCAGGGCGGGCAGCGCCAGCACCATCCCGAGGACCGAAGCCGCCAGCGCGCCGACCAGAAGGTTCGCCTCGAAGGGCAGTCCGGTGGCATGATTCAGCCGTAGCGTCACCCAGCCGCCCACGCCCATCAGCGCGACCTGTGCAAGGCTGACCATGCCGAGCCGGGCATACATGAACCCAGCGCCGGCCGCCGCCAGGGCAAAGCAGGTGGTCGAGGTGAATATCTTCACCCATTGCCCGCCGACGATGCCGGGCAAAAGGCCGACCAGAAGGACGGCAACAAGGATCGGGGCAAGGGCGCGATGTCGCATCAATCTTCTCCGGCAAAGGTCAGACGGCGGCCGCGGTTCATCGCAATCAGGACCAGCGCGGCGATCACGAAGGGCGCGACGGGCCGGATCGACTTGAACATGTCGGAGAGCGTCAGCAGGCTTTCGATCACGCCCATCGCCAGCCCCCCGATCAGCACGTCGGGCAGCGATTGCAGCCGCCCGGCGATGGCGGCCGCGATGCAGGGCACCACCAGAAAGGTGATGACCGCCGGCTGAAGCCGCACGAGGTCACCGAACATCAGGCCGGCAAAGCCGAACAACACTCCCGAGAGCGCCCAGGCCATGGTTTCGACCCGGACCACCGGCACCCCGATCAGCGCGGCAAGCCGCCGGTCATTCGCCAGCGCCCGCATCTGCAACCCCAGCCGCGTGCGTTGCAGCGCGACAGAGATCAGCACCACCGCTGCGAGTGCGATCAGCACGACCAGAAGCCGCGTCACGGTGACCCTCAGGCCAAGGATCATCACCGCCGCCTTGTCGGTCGGCAGTTCGAACTTGCGGGGGTCGTCTGACCACAGGAACGAGGCGAGGCCCAAGAGGATCAGGGCAAAACCGAGGCTGGCCACCGCCTTTACCACCGGCTCGCGCCAGGCCATGCGCGGCGCGATGCTGCGCCCGTAGCCGGTGGCGAGCGCAGATGAGAAAAGGATCCCCGCGATCCACGAGAGCGGCGCCGGAATGCCCCACTCCACCAGTTGCCAGGCGATCATCACGCCCGACATCCCGATGGCGCCCGCAGCCAGATTCAGCACCCCCGTCGCACGGAACAGAACCACCAGTCCCAGGCCGCCGAGCGCGTAAAGCGAACCCACGGCCAGCCCAGAGACGACGAACATGCCGACGACTTGTGCGGGCTTGCCCCAGCCGAGGCCGACGGCCAGCACAAGGCAGGTCACGCCCCAAAGCGCCAGCGATATGAGCAAAGCCCGCATTCTCATCCCCTCCCGAAAAGGGCGCCCGGATGTCGGGCGCCGTGATCATCGCTCAATGCAGCCCAAGCGCCTTTTCCTGCGCGATGATCGGCGCGAAATACGGGCTGTCGTATTCATAGCAGTCACGCACCGTCTCAAACGTGCCGCCCTTGACGACGACCATAGTGCCGGCATGGTTCGGCATGTGGCGGTCGGCCTCGCCCACATAATAGGGTCCGCAGGTCAGATCGGAGGTGTAGCCCGTAATCGCCTTGATCGCCGTCGTGACTGCCGCGCGGTCATCCAGCGTGGCCGGGTCCATCTTCATCAGCGTATCGACGAAATACTTGGCCGACAGGAAGCCCGATTGGCTGAACGTGTCGCGCGCGGCGTCCTTCGGGGCATAGGCATCCAGCACCGCCAGCCAGTTCGTCGCGTCCGGCCCGCCCTTGTCCCAGGGGGTCAGCTCGGCGTTGATGAACATCTTGCCATCCCAGTAAGACCCCAGCGCCTCTGGCACCGTGCGGTCGTAAAGCGGGGTCGAAGAGGCCCATTTGTAGCTGTCGCCCAGCCCCTGCTCTTCGGCGGCCTTGAGGAACGCGATGGCCAGCCCTGCCGGCAGGTTCACCACGATCGTATCGGCGCCGGTCGCCACGGCCTCCAGCAGGCCCGAGTTCACATCCGGGCTTGCCGGGTTCAGCAGAACCGAGGCGCCCGTCAGGCCCTTTGAGGTCATGTAGCCTTCCATCGCGCCACAGGACCAATTGCCGACATTCGGTATGGTCAGGCCAATACAGACCGCCGATTTCGTGTCCTTTTCTTCGACTATGTATTGCGCTGCACCCACGGTCGAGGGCAGCGGCCCTTGGTTGGTCGAGACGATATTCGAGCTTTCGAAGCACTCCGACACGGCGCAGGCCGCAGCCATCGCCATGATGTTCTCTTCCTTGTAGAGCGGCGCGTTCACCGCCATCTCGACGAAAGATCCGTTACCGACGATGGCAACGACCTTTTCGTCCTTCAGAAGCTTTGACGCGGCCTGCGCCGCCATCTCGGGGTTCCACTGGTCATTCTCGACCAGATATTCGATCGGACGGCCCCCGATCCCGCCATTGGCGTTCACGCAGTCGAAATAGGCTTTCGCCGCCGTGGTCGAGGCGGAAAAATCGCCGGGAGCCGCATTGCCGTGGATGCCGCCGACCTTGATCGGTGCCCCGGTCGCAGCCGCGCCGGTATTCGCCCCGCAGGTCGGCGCTGCGATGGCCGTGCTGGCCAGAAGTGCAAAAGCGATGGAACCTGCGGGCAGCAGGACGTGTTTGGTCATGGTAGTTCCTCCCTCGTGGTTTGAATGGTCGGCGGACTCAGGCCGCCTTTGCCTTTCGGTCTGCCGTGATGAAGCGGGCCGCGCGCTCGGCAATCATCATCGTCGGCGCATTGGTGTTGCCCGAGACCAGGGTCGGCATGATCGAGGCATCTGCCACCCGCAGTCCTTCGACCCCCCGGACCCTCAATTCGCTGTCCACCACCGCCATGCGGTCGCTCTCCGGCCCCATCTTGGCGGTGCCGCAGGGGTGGAACACCGTCTTGGCAGTCTGGCGCACATAATGGCGCAGCGCGTCGATATCCTTCTCGATCCCCGGTTCGGGCAGCGCCCGGCGCTTGATCAGTTTGGCGAGCGATGGTTGTTCGAGGATCTTCATCCCCAGTTGCACCCCCCGCACCAGCACCTCAAGGTCATCGCTGTCGCGGAAGCTCGCCGCGTCAAACAGCGCCCGGTCCTTCGGGTTGGAAGACCGCAGCCGCACCGAGCCGCGCGATCTTGGCCGCAGGAAGCAGGGTCCGATGGCGATGCCATGCTTGGGAATCGGCTCGCGGTCGGCCCAACCCACCATGAAGGGCAGGACATGAAACTGGACATCCGGCTGGCCCGTGCCCGAAACATCGGCGAAACCGCCCGATTCCACCACGTTCGAGGCCATGATCCCGGTGCGCGTGGTTATGTATTGCAGGAAATGCCGCGCCGCCTTCAGCCCCTTGTCCTCGCCGAACAGGCTGATCGGGCCATGCGTCTCGCCCTGGACGGTGCTTTCCAGGTGGTCCTGATAATTCTCACCCACACCCGGCAGGTCGGCCACCACCGCAATCCCGTGCGACTGCAGATGCGCTCCGGGCCCAACACCTGACAACTGCAACAGGCGTGGTGTTTCGATCGCCCCCGCACACAGCACCACCTCGCGGCGTGCGGCGATGCGGGTGCCGTCCTCCAGCACCACGCCGCTCGCCCGGCGGCCGTCGAAAGTGACGCGCGCCACCCGGGTCTCGGTGCGGATGGTCAGGTTTGCCCGGCCCTCGGCCTTGCGCAGGAAGGCTTGCGCCGCCGACCAGCGCCGCCCGTCATGTGTGGTGGATTGGTAGAAGCCCACACCTTGCTGGACCTGGCCATTGAAATCCGGGTTGTAGGGCAGCCCGGCTTCCTGCGCCGCCCGGATGAAAGCACGACTGAGCGGATGCTTGAAGCGCGGTTCCGACACATGCAACTCGCCGTCTTGGCCGTGGTAGGCGTCGGAATGCACCATATTGTCTTCCAGCGATCGGAAGACCGGCAACACGTCCTCATAGCTCCAGCCGCGGTTTCCCAATTGCGCCCACTGGTTGTAGTCGTTGGCTTGGCCGCGGATGTAGATCATCGCGTTGACCGACGAACCGCCGCCGATCACATGGCCCTGAAGCACGATGCTGTCGCGGTTGTTGACGTTGGCGTCCTTCTCGCCGACATAGGCCACGATGTCGCGGCCCTTCTCGATGACCTTGAAGAAGGTCGCAGGGATATGGATCCAGGGATGGCTGTCCTTGCGGCCGCTCTCGATCAGCAGCACCCGCTGCGTCGGATCTTCCGACAGTCGAGAGGCCATGACGCAGCCCGACGAACCGCCGCCCACGACGATGTAGTCATAATCGCCCATCGTGCGTCCTCCTCAGCAGAACAGCGTTTGCATGTCGGTCATCTCGGCAAGGCCCTCTTCGCCGAATTCGCGGCCGATGCCTGACCGTTTGACCCCGCCGAACGGTGCGTTCGGCTGGATTGCGCCGTGCCGGTTGATCCAGGCGGACCCGCATTCCAGCCTCAGCGCGATCTCTTTCGCCCGGCCGATGTCGCGCGACCAGACCGAGCCGCCGAGCCCGTTTTCGCTGGCATTGGCGGCGGCAATCGCCTCTTCGACCTCGGTATAGCGGATGATCGGCAAAGCCGGACCGAACTGCTCTTCGCGGATCAGTGGCGCGTCCTCCGGCAGGTCCGCGACCAGCGTGATGGGGAAGAACAGCCCATCATCTGGCGCGCCGCCCAGCAGAACCCGCCCCGTCTGCGTCGCATCCGCCACAAGACGCGAGACTTTGTCATGCTGCATCCGGTTGTTCACCGGCCCCAGCACCGATGCTTCGTCCATCCCGTTGCCGACCTTCACGCCACGGGCAAAGGCCACCAGCGCGTCGCAGACCGCGTCGTGGATGCTGTCATGGACATAAAGCCGCTTCATCGCCGCGCAGGTCTGACCATTGTTGATGAAGGCGCCCCAGAACAGCCCTTCGGCTAGGACCGCCGGGTCACAGTCCGGCAGCACGATGCCCGCGTCGTTGCCGCCCAGCTCCAGCGTCAGCCGCTTCATCGTGCGGGCGGCCGTGGCCATGACCCGCTCGCCGGTCGCACAGGAGCCGGTGAACACGATCTTGCCGATCCCCTCATGCCCGCTCATGGCGGCGCCGATATTGGCCAGTTGGTCGTCGCTGGTGATCACGTTCAGCACGCCGGCCGGCAGGACGCCATTCATCACCTCGACCGCCCGTAGCGTCGAGAGCGGCGTGTAGGGCGACGGCTTGATGACCACCGTGTTGCCCGCCCGCAATGCCGGCAGGATGTGCCATATGGCGATCATCACCGGCCAGTTCCACGGCGTGATCGAGCCCACCACACCGATCGGTTTGCGGTGCAGCTCCACCCGGCCGGTATTGTCGTCCTGGATCACCTTGACGGGCAAGGACAGGCCAGCGGTATACCCGGCCCAAGCCTGCGCGCCGCCCATCTCGAAGCGCGACCCCAAGGCGCCAAGCGGCTTGCCTTGTTCAAGCGTGATCAGCCGGGCGATCTCTTCGGCTTGTTCCCCGAGCTTTGCCGCCAAGGCGGCGCAGGCCGCTGCGCGGGCCGCGTCCGGAAGGGCGGCCCAGGCCGGAAAGGCCGCGCGGGCGGCGGCCACGGCGTCATCCAGATCAGCCGGGCTTGCATTGGGCGCATGTCCCACCACCGCACCCGTCGCCGGGTTGTATACGGCAAAGCGTTCCATACCGGCAACCTTGCGGCCGCCGATGGTCATGCTGAAATCCAGCATGGTCTCCTCCCTCGTTATCCTTGGCGAAAGCTTGCAGCAGGTTGGCCGCAGCATTCTTGGACTGGG
This sequence comes from Tabrizicola fusiformis, assembly GCF_013328815.1. Classification (GTDB taxonomy): domain Bacteria; phylum Pseudomonadota; class Alphaproteobacteria; order Rhodobacterales; family Rhodobacteraceae; genus Fuscibacter. Next base: position 160,301 of record NZ_JABUHN010000009.1, on the reverse strand, counting down.
ACGACCGAAAAAGCGGACTCAGGCGACAGAAGCGGAAATATTTCACATGTTCAGTTTTTGCATTTGCAGCACGGCAGGCCGATGCCGCATGATGCCGCCATGCTGATCCCTCTGCACACCTCGGACCTTCCGGTTGACCAGTTCCACGCCGATCTGCACCGGATCTGCGGTTCGTTCGACATCCGCCCGACCGATACGCGCCGGCGGCTGCGGGGTGGCATTCTGCGCGAAGAGCGCGCCGGTCTGGAAATCGCGCATGTCGCCTGCGACCTGCAGCAGGTCTTCCGCACCAGCCGACAGATCCAGAAGGACGCGAGCGAGAATTACTTTCTGATCCTGCAGGAAGAGGGTCGCGCGCTGATGAGCCAGAACGACAGCGCCTATTTGCTCAACCCCGGTGACATGGTGCTGATCGACAGCGCCTGTCCGTCCGAGTTCACCTTCTTTGGCAGCTACAACCGGCAACTTTCCCTGCATTTGCCGCGGGGCGAGATGCATGCCCGCTTTGGCTATGACCTGATCCGCGGCGGCATCAGCCTGCCCCGGCACGATCCGACCACGCTGGCGCTCTGCGCCGTTCTGGGCAAGGTCTTCGCCCGCACCGGAAACCCGAGTGCCGATCTTCACCTGCGGGAAGCGATGTTCGGCTTGATCGGGGCGACCCTGCACGAACGCTCCGGCAGCGATGGCTTTTCCGGTGTGGACAGCGACCTTTCCGGGGCGCATGCGCTTGCCCAGGGCCAAGCCTATATTGACGCGCATTTCCGCAATCCCGAACTGACCATCCAGGATATTGCCGACGACCTCGGCATGTCGCTGCGCCAGTTGCAGCGCGGCTTCACGGCCATCGGCTCTACGCCAACCAAGTATTTGTTGATGAAACGGATCGAACATGCCCGGCGCGGCATCGACGACCGCCGCGCCGGACGGCGCGACGATCTGATCTCCTCCATCGCCTATGAGGCCGGCTTTTCCGACCTCAGCTATTTCCAGCGCTGCTTTCGCAAGGCTTTCGGGACCAGCCCCCGCGGCTATGCAATTGGCGCCGAATGTGAGGACTGATCCCGTGGCCTACGCCGTCTGACATACACCGCGCCCGATCCGAATGGCGGCATAGGCGCAAACCAGCCCGCCGCTCCTGCCGCGCCAGCATCTGCCTTGCGGCCATGATCGGCATGGAACTGTGCCTTGCCGGTGTTCGACGGCAGCCCGGCCGAGGGGGCTCGATGCCCCCGAGGGCGGTCCCTGTCGCAAGCAAACCCGCGCTTTTCCCCTTGACGCCCCCGGGCGCCCGCCATAATCACCGCGCCAGTGGCTAGGTAGCTCAGCTGGTTAGAGCACATGACTCATAATCATGGGGTCGGGGGTTCGAGTCCCCCCCTCGCCACCACTTCCCAACCTGTCGATTGACACTTGCCTCAGGCGGCCAAATGGCTGCGGAGCAGGGTCAGCCCTTGCGCCAGAAGGCCCGCCGCCAGTTCCGGTGCTTCGGCTTCGGCATAGAGACGGAACTCGGGGGCGTTGCCCGAGGGGCGCATATGCACCACGCGGCCCGATCGCAGCGTCACGCGCAGCCCGTCGGTGTGGTCGATGGTGGCCAGACCTTCGCCCAATGCGGCGAGAAAGCCGTCAAGCCGGGTTCCATCTGCCTCGAACCCGGCGATCAGGGCCTGTGACCGGGTGACCGGAATATCCTCAAGCCGGTCGCTGGCGGTGAAGCGGGGCGGCTCGGCGGCGACCAGCGCCGCAAGCCCGCCTGCGGCCCGAGCGCGCGACAGGGGGGCCAGCAGCGGCAACAGGCTGTCGCGGGTGGCCAGCGGGGGCAACGGCCCGGCGGGGCCTTCTGCGGCAAAGCCGAGCAGGAAACCACCGTTCGCCTCATAGCCCACGACCCGGGCCGGGGCGGCGGCCTCCATCGCGGCAATCACGAAGGGAGAGCCGATCCTTGTGCGGATCACCCGGGCAAAGCGGCCCGAAACCTCGACCCCGCTGTTTGAACTGACGGGCGTGACGACCGTATCGGCCCCCAGAACGGCAGCGGTGATCTGGCCCAGAACATCGCCGGGAATCACCCGCCCCGTGGCATCGGTCAAAAGCGGGCGGTCGCCATCGCCATCGGTAGACAGAACAGCGTCCAGCCCGGACGCCGCCGCCCAAGCCGCCAGTTGGGCGCGGGTGGCGGCAGGGACGGCCTCGGTATCGACGGGAATGAAGATATCGGACCGGCCGAGCTCGACCGCTTCGGCCCCCATGGCGGTGACGGCGACGACGAGCAGGTCGCGGCTGACGGCGCTGTGGCTCCAGATGCCCAGACGCAGACCGGCCAGCGCATTTGTGCCAAAAGCGGTGACATAGCGCGCCACCCAATCGCTGCCGGCGGTGGAATGCAGCCGGGTCGGCGGCCCCGGCGGTGCCGGTGCGACCGGGGTGCCAAGTGCCGCAAGGATCGCAGCCTCATCCGCCTTGGTGATCTCGCCGCCGGGCAGATAGAATTTCAACCCGTTGCGGTCGGCGGGAATATGGCTGCCGGTCACCATGACCGCCGCCGCCCCGGCATTCATCGCGGCCAGCGCAAGGGCAGGGGTCGGCACGGCGCCGCAATCGACGGTCGTCAGCCCGGCGGCGCGGGCCGCTTGCAGCACGACTGCCGCAAGATCGGGTGAAGAGGGCCGCAGGTCGCGGCCAACCCAGAGGCCGGTGCCAGTGGGGCAGGCGGCAAGGAAGGCGCGGATATGGTCGGCCACCAGATCGGGCGTCAGTTCCACCACCAGCCCGCGCAGCCCGCTTGTGCCGAATTTGGGCGCCATGATGCCGTTCCCCGGGGTTCATGCCGCCGCCCGCGCCAAATGGCCCGGGCGGCGACGGCACTCAGCGCGACAGGATCGCGGCGATGACCTGATCGGCGGCGTCTTCGGCGGAAAGCTCGACCGTGTTCACGGTGATCTCGGCCGCTTCGGGCGCCTCATAGGGGCTGTCGATGCCGGTGAAGTTCTTCAACTGGCCCGAACGCGCCTTTTTGTAGAGACCCTTCACGTCGCGTGCCTCGGCCACGTCCAGCGGGGTGTTGACATGCACCTCGATGAACTCGCCCGGCGCCATCAGCTCGCGCACCATCCGCCGTTCAGACCGGAAGGGAGAGATGAAGGCGGTCAGCACGATCAGCCCGGCGTCGGTCATCAGGCGGGCCACTTCGCCCACGCGGCGGATGTTCTCCACCCGGTCGGCATCGGTAAAGCCGAGGTCGCGGTTGAGGCCATGACGCACGTTGTCGCCGTCCAGCAGGAAAGTGTGCTTGCCCATGGCATGCAGCTTTTTCTCCACCAGATTGGCGATGGTGGATTTGCCCGAACCAGAAAGCCCGGTGAACCAGACCACGCGGGCGGTCTGGTTCTTCTGCGCGGCATGGGCCTCGCGGTTGATGTCAACGGCCTGCCAGTGGATGTTCTGGCTGCGGCGCAGGGCGAAATGGATCAGGCCCGCCGCCACGGTGGCATTGCTCATCCGGTCGATCAGGATGAAACCGCCCAGATCGGGGTTGTCGGCATAGGCTTCGAACGGGATGGGCCGGTCGGTCGAGATGTTGACCACGCCGATCGCATTCAGCCCCAGCGTGCGCGAGGCCAGATGTTCCAGCGTGTTGACGTTCACCTCATACTTGGGTTCCGTCACGGTCGCCGTCACCGTCTGCGTGCCGATCTTCAAGAGATAGGGCCGCCCCGGCAGCATTTCATGCTCGTCCATCCAGACCAGCGCGGCCTCGAACTGGTCGGCGACTTCGCAGGGGGCATCGGCGCGGGTGATGACATCGCCGCGCGAGCAATCCACTTCGTCGTCGAAGGTCAGGGTAACGGACTGGCCGGCAATCGCCTGTTCCAAATCGCCGTCGAAGGTGACGATGGATTTGACCGTGGTGGTCTTGCCCGAGGGCAGCACGCGGATGGCATCGCCGGGGCGCACCACGCCAGCGCCGATCTGGCCGGCAAAGCCGCGGAAATCCAGATTGGGCCGGTTGACCCATTGCACCGCCATGCGGAAGGGTTTGTCGATCATCCGGCTGTCGTTGATCGGCGCTTCTTCCAGATGTTGCAGCAGGCTGGGCCCCTGATACCAGGGCATTTCCGGGCTTTTGGTCACCATATTGTCGCCGCGCAGCCCCGAAATCGGGATCGGCAGGAAGCTTTCCATGCCGATCTGCTTGGCGAAATGGGCATAATCCTTGACGATCTCGTAAAAGCGTTCCTGCGAATAGCCCACGAGGTCCATCTTGTTCACCGCAAGCACGATGTTGCGGATGCCCAGAAGGTTGACCAGATAGCTGTGCCGCCGGGTCTGGGTCAGCACGCCCTGCCGCGCGTCGATCAGGATCACCGCAAGGTCGGCGGTCGAGGCGCCGGTGACCATGTTGCGGGTATATTGTTCATGGCCGGGGGTGTCGGCCACGATGAACTTGCGCTTGTCGGTGGCAAAGAAACGGTAGGCCACATCAATGGTAATGCCCTGTTCCCGCTCGGCCGCCAGACCATCGACCAGAAGGGCAAAGTCGATTTCGCCGCCCTGGGTGCCGACCGCCTTGCTGTCATGTTCAAGGCTGGCAAGCTGATCTTCGAAGATCATCTTGGTATCGTAGAGCAGCCGTCCGATCAGCGTGGACTTGCCGTCATCGACCGAGCCGCAGGTGATGAAACGCAGCATGGTCTTGTGCTGATGCTTCAGAAGATAGGCGTCGATATCCTCGGCGATCAGGGCATCGGTGACGTAGACGGGATCTTTCGTTTCGGCGGTCATCAGAAATACCCCTCTTGCTTCTTCTTCTCCATCGAGGCGGACTGGTCATGGTCAATCGCCCGGCCCTGCCGTTCCGAGGTGGTGGTCAGGAGCATTTCCTGAATGACCTCGGGCAGGGTGGTCGCCTCGGATTCGACAGCGCCGGTAAGGGGATAGCAGCCCAGCGTGCGGAAGCGGATGGATTTCATCTGCGGCACTTCGCCGGGCCGCAGGCGGAAGCGGTCGTCATCCACCATGATCAGCAGCCCGTCACGTTCCACGACCGGACGCGGTTCCGAGAAGTAGAGCGGCACGATTTCGATGCCTTCGAGATGGATGTATTGCCAGATGTCCAGCTCGGTCCAGTTGGAGATCGGGAAGACGCGGATGCTTTCGGTCTTGGCCTTGCGGGTGTTGTAAAGCTTCCACAATTCCGGCCGCTGGTTCTTGGGATCCCAGCGGTGATTGGCCGAGCGGAAGGAAAAGACCCGTTCCTTGGCACGGGATTTCTCCTCGTCCCGGCGGGCACCGCCGAAGGCCACGTCGAAGTTATATTTGGTCAGCGCCTGTTTCAGACCCTCGGTCTTCCACATGTCGGTATGCAGGCCGCCATGGTCGAAGGGGTTGATGCCCTTTTCCATGGCTTCGGGATTGTGATGCACCAGAAGGTCCATCCCGGCATCCTTGGCCGCCTTGTCGCGCAGGTCATACATGGCGCGGAACTTCCACGTTGTATCGACATGCAAGAGCGGAAAGGGCGGCGGCGCCGGGTAAAACGCCTTCTTGGCCAGATGCAGCATGGTGGCGCTGTCCTTGCCCACCGAATAGAGCATCACCGGGTTCTCGGCATTGGCAACCACTTCGCGCATGATGTGGATGCTCTCGGCCTCAAGCCGCTGCAGGTGGGTCAGGGTCGCGGAATCGAAGGCGGGTAAGGATTGGGGCATCGTGGCGGGCTTTCCTGTTACGCGGGCACCTTTTGCAGGTTTTCCGGCGGAATCCAAGAACCGAGCGGCCTTTCGCACACCGCCTTTGGCAAAACTATGTGTGACTGCGGCGGCGTTGCTTGGATTACGGGCGCGTCGCCGGGCGTCAGACCTCGTCGCTGCGGCGCTTCATGTTTTCCTTGTGGAACTCCAGCCCCTCGTTCACATCGTCGAAATAGGTCAGTTTGCCGTCCTCAAGTATGCCCACGCCCGAACAGATGCGCCGCACCGAGTCGAGCGAATGGGTGATGAAGATCGAGCCGCTGGTCTTCATCCGGTCCTGCAGGATGGCTTCGCTTTTGGCCTGAAAGGCGGCGTCGCCGACGGCGGTCACCTCGTCGATCAGATACATGTCAAAGTGGATGCCCATGGAAATGCCAAAGGCCAGCCGTGATTTCATGCCCGAGGAATAGGTGTTGACCGGCTGGTAGAACTGTTTGCCCAGTTCCGAGAAATCCGCGACGAAGGCCAGCAATTCGTCGGTATCCACTCCGTAGACCCGTGCAACGAAGCGCGCGTTCTGTGCCCCCGTCAGGTCTCGGTGGAAACTGCCCGAGAAACCGACGGGCCAGGACAGGGTGCCGTCGATGGTGATCTTGCCCCGGTCCGGGTCCATCGCCCCCGAGATCAGGCGCAACAGCGTCGATTTCCCGGCGCCGTTGCGGCCCAGAAGGCCGATGGACCGGCCTTTGGGAAAGGTGACCGAGATATCGCGCGCCACGACACGCGCGTTGCCCTGAACGTAGAAGGTCTTCCAGACATTCTCGAGTTTGATCATCCGGCCGTTCCCGTCTTTCGCCGCCGTGCCCGATCAGCGTCTGTCGTGCAGGCTGTAGTAGATCAGCAGGCAGATGGACCACAGGCCAAAGATCACAAAGCCGCCGACCAGAATGATGACCATGCGTTGCGGGTAAAGCGGGGTCTGGGCCAGCGTCGGTTCGACATAGGCGGCCAGATATCGGCTTTGCCGGCGGGCTTCGGCGACGGCGGTGTCATAGGCAGAAAGCGCGGATATATATGCCTTTTCTGCAAAGTTCAGATCGACTTGCAGGCTTTCAAAGGTGCCGACCAGATCGGCATAAGCCTTGCCGTCGCGGCCCTGACCCACGCCCAGCTTTTCGCGCTCGTCCGCGATGCGGCGTTCGATCACGGCGATCTTGCGCCGCGTCTGTTCCATCCGCGGATCGGTTTCGCGGGTGGTCTCGATCAGGATGTCCAATTCGATCAGCGCCGTCGCAAGCTGGGTGTTGAGCGAGGTCAGCAACCCCATCTGGCCCTGAATGTCGGCGCTTGGATCGACGATCTGGGTTTCGTTGCGGAACAATGTCAGCGCCTGCCGCGCCTCTTTCAGCCGTTCGACGGCGGTGTCCAGCTCGTCGCGGGCATAGCGCATGGTGTCGGCGCGGGCGATGGCGGAAAGCTCGTTGATCCGCGCGGTCGAACGGGCAAAAATGTCAACCGCAATGGCCTTGGCATCGGCGGGATCAAAGGCGCGCACCTCGATCTCCATCAGGCCGATGCCGGGATCGTAGTAAATCCGCACCATCTTTTTCCAGTAAGACACGGTTTCTTCGATGCTGGCATTCTCGGACAGACGGAAGACCGGATCGAAGCGCGGCTTGCCATAAAGCTTGTGCAGGTCCAGCGACTCGTCCATCGCCAGAACCAGTTCCTGACTCTGGATGAATTTGTAGAGGATGTCGGTGTCGGATGAACTGGCCGTCGAAAGCTTGGTCAGGCCGCCCAGAATCTCCATGGCCGAGCCGGATTCTTCGGTGCGCACGGTAAAGCCAACGGTCGAAGCATACTGATCGGCGGCAAAAATATAGAGATAGGCCGTCATCAGCAGAACCGGCAGCCCGACGAAGCCGGCGAAACTGAGCATGGCCAGCTTGTGACGGGTTTTCAGTCGGGCCAGACCGGCCGGTTTGGGGATCTTGGGCACGCGTGGCTTGGCAGCAGCCGCGGGGCGGGGGGGCACGGCGGGGGCAGCGGGTGGCGGGGAGACGGCTGCGGCAGCCGGTGGGACGGGTGCCGCGGGTTTGTCGGGCTCGGAGGACAAGATAACCACTGCCTTTCAATTCCGGCGTCAAACTGTATTCTCTCATAGCGAGTGGAACGCTTCTGTTCCAGATGCAATACGAAGTGCGCCAAACATGCAAATTCCGGCAGCTCAACGCCCGGTGGGGCCGAGATTCCGCTTTCTACGCTCATTTTCCGCCCTGATCCTGCGCGAGATGACCACGACCTACGGCCGCTCTCCCGGGGGATACATCTGGGCGATTGTCGAGCCGATTGCGGGGCTTGCGCTGCTGAGCGTGATTTTCGGCTTTCTGAGCCGGACACCCGCGCTGGGCACCAATTTCATGTATTACTTTGCCGGCGGCCTGTTGCCGCTGCAACTTTACAATATCGTGAGCGGGGTGACAGCCTCGTCCGTGCGCTTCTCGAAGGCGCTGCTGGAATATCCGGCGGTGACCTATATCGACACGCTGGCGGCGCGGTTCGTGCTGAACGCGATGACGCAGCTTCTGATCATGATCCTGATCTTTGCCGGGGTGATCTATGGCTATCACCTGAACCCGATCATCCGCTGGCCCTCGATCTTTCTGGCGGTGTCGATGACCATTGCCATCGGCCTGGGCGTCGGGCTGATGAACTGTTTTCTGATCACCAGCTATCCCTTGTGGGAACGGGCCTGGGCCGTGCTGAACCGGCCGATGTTCATCCTGTCGGGCGTCATGTTCATTCCCGAGTCGCTGCCGTGGCAGATCAGGGAATATCTGTTGTGGAACCCGGTGCTGCATTGCACCAGCGAGATGCGCAAGGGTCTGTTTTCGACCTATGACGCGGTTTATGTCAGCCCGCTTTACGTCTTTGGGCTGTCCATCGGGCTGTCGCTTCTGGGGCTGTTGTTCCTGCGCCGGTATCACAAGGATATCGTTCTGAAATAAGTTGTTGCCGGGTTAACAGATCCCAAGCGGCGCGTGCGCGCCTTTCAGTCTCGGTTATCCGGGCGGTTCTAAGACAGGGCCGACCAGTCTTCCGTGGCGAAAGGATCAACCGATGCCGGACTTGGAGCGATCGAGCCGTCTCGACCTGCCCTATCTGATGCCCGCCCAAGCACAAAAGCATGTCACCCATAACGAAGCGCTGCAGATTCTCGATGGCATCGTGCAGATGTCGGTGCTGGCGTTCGAGGCGCTGACCCCGCCGGGCAGTCCGGCCGAGGGGGCGATCTATGCGCTGGGGGCGGCCCCGACCGGCGCATGGGCCGGGCAGGGGGGCAAGCTGGCGGTGTTTCGCGCCGGGGGCTGGCTTTTCGTGACGCCAAGGACCGGCTGGCTGACTCATGATGCGGCGGCTGACCAATTCCGGCTGCTGCGGGCCGGACAGTGGCAGCCCTTGTTGCAAAATCTTGCCGGGCTGGGTGTGGGCACAACATCGGATGCCACCAACCGCCTGTCGGTCTCGGCCGGTGCCACGCTGCTTAGTCATGCGGGCAGCGATCATCGCCTGACGGTGAACAAGGCCGCCTCCGCCGCCACCGCGAGCCTGCTGTTTCAGTCGAACTGGTCCGGCCGGGCGGAAATGGGGCTGGCCGGCACCGATAATTTCGCGCTCAAGGTCAGCGCCGATGGTGTGGTCTGGGCCACCGCCCTCGACATCGCCGGGGCGACCGGGGTGGTCACGCTGGCGGGGGGCTTGAGCGTTGGCGGTTCCCTGAGCCTGCCGGCGGCTTCGGTGCCGAAGGCGGCGCTGGCCAATGGCGCGGGTCTGAGCGTGCTGGGCCGGGCCGGCAATGCGGCGGGTGCGCTGGACGATATCGCCGCCGGGGCCGATCATCAGGTGTTGCGCCGTTCGGGCACGGCGCTGGCCTTTGGGGCGGTCAATCTGGCGCAGGCCAATGCCACGACCGGCGCGCTGCCGGTCAATCGCGGCGGCACGGGCGGCACGGATGCGGCCACGGCGCGCAACAATCTGGGCCTTGTGATCGGAACCCATGTGCAGGCGCAGGATGCCGAGCTGGCGGCCCTTGCCGGGCTGGTCTCGGCGGCGGACCAACTGCCCTATTTCACCGGGTCGGGAACGGCGGGGCTGGCGGCGTTCACCGGCTTTGCCCGGTCGCTGATGGATGATGCCGACGCCACCACCGCCCGCGGCACCCTTGGTCTTGGGAATGCCGCCACAGCAACCCTTGTCACGGGCGCCAGCGATACCACGGCGGGCCGGGCGCTGGTGGTCGGTGCCGGGGCGGCGCAACTGGATGCCACCCTTTATCGCAAGGGCAATATCCTTGGGCCGGTCACCCAATCGGCGGGCATTCCCACCGGAGCCGTGATCGAGCGGGGCAGCAACGCCAATGGCGAATACCTGCGCCTTGCCGATGGCACGCTGATCTGCACCGGCACCGTGGCCCTTGCCGCAGCAAATCAAGCGACCGGCTCGATTTTCCGGGGCAATGCCAGCGCGACATGGACCTTTCCTTCGGAATTCGTGGCGGCGCCCTATGTCATGGGGTCGGTCACATGGGGCGTTCAATGGCTGGGGGTGTCGGCGCCCACGACGCTGGATGTCGTGGTGCGGAACTTCTCGGCAACAACGGATGGCACGGCCCGCACCGCCGCGATTGTCGCGGTCGGTCGCTGGTTCTGAGGACAAGACAGATGCACATTACCCTGACCCCGATGCGCCGCGATGACGGGCTGATCCTGTCGCGCCGTGGCGATGTTCTGACCATCAACGGTCTTGACTATGATTTTGCCCCGCTGCCCGAAGGCGCGATCCTGCCGCGGGACGCGGTGGACTGTGTCTGGCTTGCCTCGGATGTGACGCGCGAGGGCGGGCAATTGCGGCTGACGCTGATCCTGCCGCACGGCGCCGATGCGCCACCCGAGGCGGTGTTTCCCGCGCCTCTTCTGCTGACCGCCGATGGTCCGGTGACCCTGCCGGGCAGCGCCCATGCCAAGGAGACCGCCGATGCCCAGAATTGACTTCGCCCGCCTGATCACCGCCGAGGCCCGGGCCGAGGCCGAGCGGCGCGCAGCCACCGAAGCGGCGCTTGCCGCAGCACTTGCCCGTCTGGCCGAAACCGACTGGATGGTCATTCGTGAGGCGGAGGGTGGCCCAGCGGTGGCCGAGGAGGTGCGCACGGCGCGCAAGGCTGCGCGCGCCGATGTCAGCCTGCTGCGAGCGGCGCTTTTTGATGCAGAACTGCCCGCGCCTCAGCCCGGATAGGCGGAAGCCCCCCAGGCTGTCTTTTGGGGTGGTTTTCTTTCGGCCCCTTCAATGCTAGGTCCGAAACAGGCAGAGTGTAAGGGCGGGTGGCAGCGGTGGCGGCGGATCAGGGTGCAGTCTTGACGCACCGGGCGCGTCCTGTGGCCGGACCGCCGGTTGCAGACGTGGCGCGCCGGGGCCTTGTGCTGATGGCGGTTTACAACGGCGCAGCCCATCTTGCCGAACAATTGCAGAGCTTTGAGGCGCAAACCCGGGGCGACTGGGATCTGATCGTTTCCGATGACGGTTCGACCGATGGCAGCCTTGATCTGCTGTCGGCCTTTGCCCGTCGCTGGTGCGAGATGCCGCAGCGCCATGAGGTCACGGTTCTGGCCGGGCCGCGTCTGGGTTTTGTGCGCAACTTCTTTCACCTTTTGCGTCAGGTGCCCGAAGAAGCACCCTTTGCCGCCCTGTCCGATCAGGATGATGTCTGGTTCCCCGACAAGCTGGAGCGGGCGCTGACGGCGCTTGCCGCCCTGCCCGAGGGGCAGCCGGGCCTTTACTGCGCCCGCAGCCTTGTCTGCGACGAGGCGCTGCAACCCCTGCGCGTCTCGCCGCTGTTGCAGCGGCCGGTGAGCTTTCGCAATGCGCTGGTGCAGTCGGTGGGCGGGGGCAATACCATGGTGATGAATGCCGCCGCGCTGCGGCTGGTGCGGGCGGCGCTGGATGAGGCCGAGGATTCCGCCTCGCATGACTGGTGGCTTTATCAGATTCTCAGCGCCTGTGGCGGCAGCATCCTGCGCGACCCCGAGCCAGTGCTGCATTACCGTCAGCATGGCGGCAATGCGATCGGGGCGAATACCTCGATGCGGGGGCGGCTGTTTCGTATCCGCTTTATCCTGGGGCGGCGTTTTGCGGCATGGAACGATGTGAACCTGCGCGCGCTGGATGCCTCGCGCCACCGCTTTACGGATGAGGCGCTGGCGGTGATGGACCATTACGCTGCCGCCCGCCGTGGCGGGGCGCTGGCACGGCTGCGGGCGCTGCGAGCGTCGGGCGTCTACCGGCAGGGGCGGTTGGGGACGGTTGCGCTCTATCTGGTGTGCCTCTTTGGCCGGTTGTGAGATGTGGCGGGCACAGGGCCTATTGGCTGGTCTGGCGCGGCGATCCGCGTTAAGTTCTGTCATTGAACGCCGCGGGAAACGCCGATGATCAGCCGCGATGAAGCCTTTGGTCAGATTGCTTTGGACGGATTTTCGTTTGAGGGCATCCCGCTTGGCGCGGCGCTGCTCGGGCCGCCGGATGCAGCCGAAAAGACCGCATTTGCGGGGCAGGGGCCGCTCGTGTCCTGGCTGGTGCAGGTCTGTCGTCCGGGCATGATCCTGGGTTTGGGCCTGCGCTCTGCCGCGGAGTATTTCACGCTGTGCCGGACCTGCGATGCGCTGAACCTGTCCGCCCGCGCCTGGGGGTTCGGCGGCTGGGAGGATGAGGGCGGCGGCCTGTCGGTGCCCGAGGCGCTGCGCGCCCGCAATGCCCGCGACCATGCCGAGATGTCGCGTCTGGCCCGGGTGCCCGATCCGGCGCTGGCATTGAAGCGGTTTGCGCCGGATATGTTCGATCTGATCCTGCTCGACAGTGCCGCGGCGGATGAGGCGCCTGCGGCGCTGGCCGATACGCTGGCGCAGGCCACCTCGCCGCGGGGCGTGCTGCTGCTGCAAGGGCCCGAGGGGGCGCTTCATGCGGCGCTGGCGGCGCGCTTTCCCATGCTGCGCTTTGCGGCGCATGGTGGGCTTGCCGTGGTTTTGACCGGGGCCAAGCCGCCGCCGGTTCTGGCGGAACTGGCCAGCGCTGCCGCCGCGCCGAAGCTGCGGGGGCTGGAGGCACTGTTGGCCCGGCTGGGCGAGGGGGCGGAGCAGGCCGCACGGTTGCACCGGCTTGAGGGCGATCTGGCGCAGGCGCGGGTCGCCGCAGCCCCCGTGGAACCCGCTTCCCCCGCCCGCGATCCGGCCACCGCCGAGGTGGACCGCCTGCGCACCGCGCTGGATGACGGGCACCTCCTGCGCCTGCGCGAGACGCAGATCCTGACGGTTGAGCTGGAGCGGCTGACCGAAGAGCTGCACCTGTCGCGGGCCGAGGCGGCCAATCTGCACAGCCGCGTCGATCAGGTGGCCGCCGCAGATGAAGCCCGCGCCGCAGCGCAGGCCGCCGAAGCCGAACTGGCCGCGCTGCGCATCCGCCATTTTGACGAGCTTCACGACCTGCGCGATGAGGTGGACTGGACTGCCCGCGCCCTTGACACCGCCCGTCAGGCCGAAGCCGAAGCCACCGCCCGGGCCGATCAGGCCATCGCCGAGCAGACCCGCCTGACCGCCCGGCTTGCCGCCGAGGCCAAGGCGGCCGAAGCTGCGCGGGCGCAACTGGACAAGCTCAAAGCGGAAACGGCGCGGCGCGATGCCCAGCGCCTTGTGCAGGTCAAGTTGCGCGGCTGGCAGGTGGAATGGCTTTTGGCGCAGGGCGGGCGGCTGGGGCGGCGGAATGGCCCCTCGGGCGGGGCGCTGGCGCAAGAGATTGCTGCGGTTGCAGGCCACCCGCTGTTCAACGCCGACTGGTATCGCGCCACCTATCCCGACCTGCGCGACAGCCCGCTGCCCCCGGCCGAACATTTCCTGCGCCATGGTCTGTTCGAGGGGCGCAATCCCGGCCCCGATTTCGTCACGCTGGCATGGTTCGTCGCCAACCCCGAGGCGCTGACCGCGCGGCGCAATCCGCTTTTGATCGCCGATCTGCCGCCTCAGCGGTCGTAATGGCCGTTCTGATGCCAGCGCCAGGCATCGGCAATCATCTGCCCCATGGTCGAACGGGTCGGGCGCCAGCCCAGTTCGGCCTCGGCCCGCGACGATCCTGACACCAGTCTTGTGCAATCGCCCGCCCGGCGCCCGCCTTCGGTGAAGGGCACTTCGCGGTTGGTGACGGCGCCGCTTTGCGCGATGACCTCGCGCACCGAAAAGCCGTGGCCGGTGCCCAGGTTGAACACCCGGCTGCCCTTGCCGCCGCGCAGCCAGTTCAGCCCCAGCACATGCGCCTCGACCAGATCCATCACATGCACATAGTCGCGGATGCAGGTGCCGTCGGGCGTGTCGTAATCGGTGCCGAAGATGGTCAGCCCCGCCCGCCTGCCGTCGATTGCATCCAGCATCAGCGGGATGAGATGGGTTTCCGGCTGATGAAACTCGCCCACCTCAGCCTCGGGATCGGCGCCCGCGACGTTGAAATAGCGAAAGATCACATGGCGCAGCCCATGGGCCACCTCAAAATCGCGCAGCATTTCCTCGATGGCGCGTTTCGAGGCGCCATAGGCGTTGATCGGGTGTTGCGGGCTGTCTTCGGTCAGCACCACGCCGTCCTGATCGCCATAGGTGGCGCAGGTCGAGGAAAAGACGAAATCCATGCAGCCCGCGGCGCAGGCCGCCTCGATCAGGGTCAGCGAACCGGCAACATTGTTGCGCCAGTATCTGCCCGGGTCGCTCATGCTTTCGCCGACCTGAGAGAGGGCGGCGAAATGCATCACCGCCACCGGCCGATGGGTGGCAAAGACCTGATCCAGCCGGGCGCGGTCCAGAAGGTCGCCCTCTTCAAACGGGCCGAACCGCACGGCATCGCGCCAGCCCGTCACCAGACTGTCAAAGGTCACGGGCAGAAAACCGGCGGCTTTCAAAGCCTTGCAGGCATGCGAGCCGATATAGCCCGCGCCCCCGGTGACAAGAACCCTGTCCAAACGCACACTCCCCAAGCCGCGTCAGTTGCGGGCGTAGATGTCTTCGTAGCGGATGATGTCATCCTCGCCCAGATAGCTGCCGGTCTGCACCTCGATCAGCTCCATCGGCAGCTTGCCGGGGTTTTCCATCCGGTGGATGGCCCCCAGCGGGATATAGACCGACTGGTTTTCCGTCACCAGCCGCACCTCGTCATCTACCGTCACCTTGGCCGTGCCCTGCACCACGATCCAGTGTTCGGCGCGGTGGACATGGCTTTGCAGGCTCAGGGCGGCACCCGGATGCACCACGATCCGCTTGACCTGAAACCGCCGCCCCACGACAAGGCTTTCAAACCAGCCCCAAGGCCGGAAATCGCGCGGAAAGATCTGCGCCTGTTTCGCCTTGGCCGCCTTCAGCACCTCGACCGCGCGTTTCACGTCCTGCGCCCGGTCCATATGGGCCACCAGAACCGCATCCGGCATCGCCACCGCGATGATGTCGCGCAGGCCGATGCCCACCAGTTCCAGCCCCTCCGCTTCGGAGCGCAAGAGCGTATCGGCGCAGTCGATGGCTGTGGCATGGGCCGAGGTGACCACCCCGGCGGCATCCGGCCCGGCCTCGCGCCAGACCGCATCCCAGCCGCCCAGATCGGACCAGCCCGCCGCAAAGGGCACCACCGAAAGCCGGTCGGATTTCTCCATTATCGCAAAGTCGATCGAGATGTCTTGTGCCTGTGCCCAGGGGCCGGGCGCCAGCCGCAGAAAACCCAGATCCACCCGGGCTTCGGCAACCGCCGCCTGAACCGGTGCGACAAGGCCCGGGGCATGGGTCTGAAACGCCGTCAGGATGTCTTTGACGCGGAACAGGAAAATCCCCGAGTTCCACAGATATGACCCCGCCGCCAGCATCGCTGCCGCCCGCGCGGCGTCGGGCTTTTCGACAAAGCGCGTCAGCGCGACCGGGGCCCCCGAACCGTCGGGCTGCGCCGACAGTTCCAGATAGCCATAGCCGGTTTCCGGCCGGTCGGGCGTGATGCCGAAGGTGACGATCCGCCCCGCCTCCACCGCGGCCAGCCCGGCGGCAATCGCGGCGCGGAAGGCGGCCGCATCGGGAATGACGTGATCGGAAGGGGCAACCAGCATCACCGCTTCGGGGTCAATTGCGGCCAGATGCAGCGCTGCCGCCAGAACTGCCGGGGCGGTGTTGCGCCCCTCCGGTTCGATCAGGATGGCGCCGGGGTCTACCCCGGCCTCAGCCAGTTGTTCGGTCACCACAAAGCGGAAATCGCTGTTGGTCACGATCAGCGGCGCGGCAAATCCCGGCCCCGCCAGCCGCTGCGCCGACGCCTGAAACAACGAGGTATCGCCGGTCAGCCGGGTGAACTGCTTGGGATAGGACTTGCGCGACAGGGGCCACAGCCTCGTGCCCGAGCCACCGCACAGAAGGACGGGAGTGATCATTGCGCGGCCCTCGTCTTTGCCTGTCCCGGCGGCATGATGCCACCGGCTTGCCCGTTTCTAGCAGATGGGCCGCGCCGGTCCAGCGGGGCCGCGGACCCAGAGCGTGTCCGGGTCACCTTGAACCAAACCGATCGAACCGGACACGCTTTAGCCGTGCAGCAACCCCGCGAGATAGCGGCCATAATCGTTCTTGCCCAGCAGTTTGGCATGGGCCGCCAGTTGTTCGCTGTCGATCCAGCCCTGCCGCCAGGCGATTTCCTCAAGACAGCCGGTTTGCAGGCCCTGACGGTGTTGCAGGGTGCGCACGAAGTTGCCCGCGTCCAGAAGGCTGCCATGGGTGCCGGTATCCAGCCAGGCGAAACCGCGGCCCATGCGCTTGACCTCAAGCGAGCCTTCCTCAAGATACATTTCCAGCAGGCTGGTGATCTCGACCTCGCCGCGCTCCGAAGGTTTGACGCGATGCGCCCGCTCGGACGCCTGCCCGTCCAGGAAGTAAAGCCCGGTCACGGCATAGCTGGACGGCGGCACCTTGGGCTTTTCGATGATCTGCGTCACGCGGCCCGTGGCATCCATCGCCACCACGCCATAGCGTTCCGGGTCGGCGACGTGATAGCCGAAAACCGTGCCGCCCGAAGGTTTGGCATCCGCCTCGGCCAGAAGTTCGGGCAGGCCATGGCCGAAAAAGATGTTGTCGCCCAAGACCATGCAGGATGGCGCTCCGGCCAGGAAATCTTCGGTCAGGGTATAGGCTTGCGCCAGACCGCCCGGATGCGGCTGCACCACATAGGTCAGCGTGATCCCCCAGTTGCTGCCATCGCCCAGCACGCGGCGGAACTGCTCCTGATCCTGCGGGGTGGTGATGATGGCAATTTCACGAATGCCACTGAGCATCAGCACCGACAGCGGATAATAGATCATCGGTTTGTCATAGATCGGCATAAGCTGCTTGGAGACGCCGATGGTGATCGGATACAGCCGCGTGCCAGAGCCGCCGGCCAGGATGATGCCCTTGCGCTGGGTGGTCATGCGCCCGCTCCTTTGAGTTCTGCAATCACCTCGGCCAGTCCGGCTTTCCAGTCGGGCGGCGCGATACCGAAAGCCGTCTGCAACGTGCTGCCGTCCAGCCGCGAATTCGCTGGGCGCCGGGCCGGGGTGGGGAAGGCTTCGGTCGGGATGTCTTCGACCGTCACCGCCAGCCCGGCAAGGGCGAAAATCTCGCGCGCAAAGCCGGCCCAACTGGTGGCGGGCGCCCCGCCGTAATGATGCGTGCCGCCTTCCGCACCATCGCGCAGCGCGGTGGCCAAGGTCAGGCAGGTCGCCGCGATGTCGCCTGCCGGGGTCGGGCCGCCGATCTGGTCGGCCACCACCCGCAGGGCCGGGCGGTCGGCGCCCAGCCGCAGCATGGTCTTGACGAAATTCGCGCCATGGGCCGAAAACACCCAGGAGGTGCGCAGGATCACATGCGCGCCACCTGCCGCGCGCACCGCCACCTCACCCGCCAGCTTGCTGCGGCCATAGGCGCCCAAGGGGGCAACAGGATCGTTCGGTTGCCAAGGTTTGGTGCCCGCGCCGTCAAAGACGTAATCGGTCGAGATATGCACCAGCGGAATGCCCAGATCGGCCGCCGCAAGGGCCATCGCGCCGGGGGCATCGCCGTTCACCACGGTCGCCTCGGCCTCTTCGGTTTCGGCGCGGTCAACGGCGGTCCAGGCGGCGGCGTTGATCACCGCATCCGGGCGCGCGGCACGCAGCGCGGCAGCACAGGCCGCAGGGTCTGTCAGATCGGCGGCGGCGCGGCCCAGATAGCTGGCCCCGGGGGCGCGGCGCTGCAATTCGCGTGCGACCTGCCCGGTCTGGCCGAAAACCAGCAGCTTCATGCCTTGACCCCCAGCCGTTCGCCCACGCCGGTCCGTGCCAGCAGCGGCTGCCACCAGTCGGCATTGTCGAGATACCATTGCACCGTCAGGGCCAGCCCCTCTTCGACCGTGACCGAGGGGCGCCAGCCCAGTTCGGCGCGGATACGGCCCGGGTCGATGGCATAGCGCGCATCATGGCCGGGGCGGTCGGCGACAAAGGTGATCTGATCGGCATAGGAGCCGGTGTTCAGCGGCCGTTTCTCGTCCAGAATCGTGCAGAGCGTGCGCACCAGCTCAAGATTGGTCCGCTCATTCTCGCCACCGATGTTGTAGCTGCGGCCCAGCTTGCCCTTTTGCAGCACCACAAGCAGCGCCTCGGCGTGATCCTCGACATAAAGCCAGTCGCGGATATTCGCGCCGTTGCCATAGATCGGCAGCGGCTTGCCCGCCAGCGCGTTCAGGATGATCACCGGAACCAGCTTTTCGGGGAAGTGGAAGGGGCCGTAATTGTTGGAACAATTGGTCAGCACCACCGGCAGCCCATAGGTTTCGTGCCAGGCGCGCACCAGATGGTCGGACGCGGCCTTGGAGGCCGAATAGGGGCTGCGCGGGTCATAGGGCGTGTCTTCGGTGAAGCGCACCGCAGGATCGGCGGGCAGCGAGCCGAACACCTCATCGGTCGAGATGTGGTGAAAACGGAACCCGGCCGGCTTGCCCTTGCGCGTCCAATGCGCGCGGGCGGCCTCAAGCATGTTGAACGTGCCGGTGATGTTGGTCTCAATGAAGGTGCCCGGCCCGTCGATTGAACGATCCACATGGCTTTCGGCGGCCAGATGCATCACCGCGTCGGGGTCATGGGCGGCAAAGATGCGGTCCAGCGCGGCGCGGTCGCGGATATCGGCCTGCTCAAAGGCATAGCCGGGGGAGTCCGCCACCGAGGCGACATTCTCAAGGCAGGCGGCATAGGTCAGCGCATCGACATTCACCACCGAATGCCCGTCGCGGATCGCACGGCGCACGACGGCAGACCCGATGAACCCAGCACCGCCCGTAATCAGGATTTTCACGGCTTATCCCCCGAACTTGAACGGAGAGCGGAAGTCGGCAAAGCGGGGCGCCGCCGCATCCTTGGGCGACAGAACCGCCTGATCCGCCGCAATGCCCCAGTCGATGCCCAGATCGGGGTCGGCGAAATGCACCGCGCCGTCACAATCGGGCGCATAAACGTCCGAGCATTTGTAAAGCAGCTCGGAATTGGGCGCCCGCGTCACGAAGCCGTGCAGGAACCCTTTGGGGATCAGCAATTGCCGCCCGTTTTCCGCCGAAAGCTCGACCCCTACCCATTTGCCATAGGTGGGCGAGCCGACCCGCGCATCCACCGCCACGTCAAAGACCACGCCCGCGCCGCAGCGCACCAGCTTGTCCTGCGCATGGGGGGGGGACTGGTAATGCAGGCCGCGCACCGTGCCGACCGGGCGGCTGAGGGAATGGTTGTCCTGAACGAAGTCGATGTCGATGCCCAGCTTGCGCAGCGATTCGCGGTTCCAGACCTCGGAGAAGAAGCCGCGGTCATCGGCAAAGCGCCGCGGCGTCAGGATAAGCACCCCGGGAAGGGCGGTTTCGTCAATCTGCAAAGGCAACTCCCGTGTTCTGCTGATCCGCCAGAGGCCGGCAGGCTTGGCGGTTAATATGAAATTGGAAGGATTTTATGGCAAGCCGCGCGCCTTGGCGACCGCCGCGCGGCCCCTTGGCGAAATTTCTGCCGCATTGCAGCATTCTGACGCTCCGGGCGCCAAAGGAGCAGGCATTTTCACGCTGGCGGGCCGGGCAGTTCACAGACCCACCACGTCGATCAGCCGCGCCCCGGCGGGCAGGCGGGCGCGCAGCCCGGCAAAGGCATCATGCCGGACCAGCACGCAGATCACATCCGCTGCCAGTGCCGCCTCCAGATCGGCCAGCCGCACCGGCAGCCCCTCCAGTTCGGGGGGCAGTTCGGTCACATGCGGTTCGACCGCCAGCACCTGACAGCCCAATGCGCCAAAGCTGCGGGTGATCTCCAGCGCCGGGCTTTCGCGCAGGTCGTCGATGTTGGGTTTGAAGGCCAACCCCAGACAGGCGACCGTCATATCCGACAGGCTGCGGCCCGGCGCGGCCGCAAGCGCGTCGAACAGGGCGGCCTTGCCTTTGTCCAGCACCCAGCCCGGCTTGGAATCGTTGCGCAGCCGGGCGGCGCGGATCAGTTGCGCGTCCTGCGGGGCCGAGGCGACGATGAACCAAGGGTCCACCGCAATGCAATGCCCGCCCACCCCGGCGCCGGGTTGCAGGATGTTCACCCGCGGGTGCCGGTTGGCCAGCCGGATCAGCTCCCACACGTCGATGCCCAGCCGGTCGCAGATCATCGACAATTCATTGGCAAAGGCGATCTGCACATCGCGCGAGGAATTCTCGGTCAGCTTGCACATTTCGGCGGTGCGGGCATCGGTCACCACGCAGTCGCCGCGCACCACGATCTTGTAAAGCGCCACCGACATGTTGCTGGCACGGCGGGTCATGCCGCCGATGATGCGGTCATTCTCGACCAGTTCGCGCACCACCTGCCCCGGCAGCACCCGCTCGGGGCAATGGGCGACTTGCACATCGGCCGCTTCGCCCGCGTCTTGCGGAAAGCTGAGGTCGGGGCGCAATTCGGCCAGCCATGCCGCCATCTGTTCGGTGGCCCCCACGGGAGAGGTGCTTTCAAGGATCACCAGATTGCCGGGCGCCAGCACCGGCGCCACATTCTCGCAGGCGGCGCGGATGAAGCTGAGGTCGGGGGCATGACCCTCGGTGAAGGGGGTCGGCACCGCGATGATAAAGGCATCGGCGGGTTCGGGCACCCGCGTTGCGCGCAGTTTCTGCGCCGTCACCGCCAGATGGACGATGCCGGCCAGTTCCGGCTCGACGATGTGGATTCGGCCGGCATTGATCGTCTCGACCACCCGGGGCGAGACATCGACCCCGATCACATTCACCCCCCGCGCCGCGAACAGCGCGGCGGTGGGCAGGCCGATATAGCCAAGGCCGATAACAGAAATCGTTTTGAAAATGGGCACTTGTTCCTCCACTCAGCCGGGCGCCAGAACGGGGGCCAGCACGGCGGCAATCCGCTCTGCCGCCCGCCCGTCGCCATATGGGTTAAGGGCGCGGGCCATTGCGGCATAGGCTGCAGGGCTGTCCAGAAGCTGCAGCGCCTCGGCCTCGATCCGGGTGGCATCGGTGCCCACCAGCCGCACGGTGCCCGCCGCCAGCGCCTCGGGCCGTTCGGTCGTGTCGCGCAGCACCAGCACGGGTTTACCCAGCGCCGGCGCCTCTTCCTGCACTCCGCCGGAATCGGTGATGATCAGATGCGCCCGGTTCATCAGCCAGACGAAGGGCAGGTAGT
This sequence comes from Tabrizicola fusiformis, assembly GCF_013328815.1. Taxonomy (GTDB): domain Bacteria; phylum Pseudomonadota; class Alphaproteobacteria; order Rhodobacterales; family Rhodobacteraceae; genus Fuscibacter. Next base: position 138,842 of record NZ_JABUHN010000009.1, on the reverse strand, counting down.
CCTGCGGCGCGATCAGATGGACCGAAGGGGCATCGCCCAGAATCCGCCGCACGGGTTCCTGCACATTGGGGTTGAGGTGGACCGGATAGACCACCTGCACATCGCGCGCCGCCGCGATCTGCTTCAGCGCGTGGCAAATCTGCTCGAACCCGGCGCCGAAATTCTCGCGCCGGTGGCCGGTGACCAGAATCATCCGCCGTGTCGGGTCGAGAAAGGGAAAACTCGCCGCGATGCCGCTGCCCAAGGCCGGGTCGGCCTCAAGCCGGGCCACCACCTCTTGCAGGGCGTCGATCACGGTGTTGCCGGTGACATGGATGCTGTCTGCCGCGACATTCTCGGCCAGAAGGCTGGAGCGGGCCGTTTCGGTCGGGGCGAAATGCAGATCGGCGATGCGGCCCACCACGGCGCGGTTCATCTCTTCGGGCCAGGGGGCGGCAAGGTTGCCGGTGCGCAGGCCCGCCTCGACATGCGCCACCGGCACCCGGGCATAAAAGGCGGCCAGCGTGGCGGCCATCGTTGTGGTGGTGTCGCCATGCACCAGCAGCCGGTCATATTTGCCCGCCGCCAGCACATCGCGCAGCGCGGTCAGCACGGCGGCGGTGATGTCGGTCAGATCCTGACCGGGGCGCATGATGTTCAGGTCGATGTCGGGCACGATGCCGAACAGGTCCAACACCTGATCCAGCATCTGGCGGTGCTGGCCCGTAACGCAGACCTGCACTTGCAGGCCGGGCGTGGATGTCAGGCGTTTGACGACGGGCGCCATCTTGATGGCTTCGGGCCGGGTTCCGAAAACGATCAGGATTTTCACCCTATGAACCTGCCCCGTGATGAAATGCGGCCTCTGAATACCCGTCCGCTGCGGAATTGCAACCCGACAGGCTGCCGCTTTGGGTGGCAGGTCAGGATTTCCCGCCCAAGTTATGGGCATTGCCCAAAGCTTGGGCAAAGATCAGCGCATCGGGAACCGCAGCGGCGGCTTCGGCCAGAACCGCAGCCCGGACCCGCCCGGCTTGTGAAGCGGCCCGCAATGCCGCGGGGTCTGACAGCAGCGTCCCCAGCGCCTGCGCCACCGCCGCCGGATCGTCGGCAGGCACCACCAGCCCGGCCCCCGACCCGGCCAGCAGCGCCGGGGGGGTGCCCCGGTCATAAGTAACCACCGGGCGCCCCGCCGCCATCGCCTCAAGCACGCTGCGGCCAAAGCTTTCGGCGAAATGCGACAGGCAAAGGACGACATCCGCCTCGGCCAGCGCCGCCACCGGGGTTGCGGCATAGCCCCAATGCCGCAGATTGGACGGCAGCGGGCCAAGGGCCGCCAGATCGGCGCTTGCCGGCCCGATGAAGCGGAACTCGGCCCGCCCGCCCAGTGCGGCAAAGGCGCGGGCGGTGGCGACCATATCCGCGATGCCCTTCTTTGCAGTGTTCGAACTGATCAGCGCCACCCGGGGCGGGTCGGCCGGGGCAAAGGGCAGGGCCGACAGGCCCGAGTCCACCACATTGGGCAGGATCACCATTCGCCCCTGCGGCATCTGCCCGGCCGGGTCCAGCCAGCGCGCCACGGCTTCGGAATTGGCGACGAAACGGTCGGCCTGTGTCAGCAGGGCGTGCCGCAGCGCCTCGGCCGGCAGGCCCAGCCGGGCGCAAAGTGCCTCGTCCTCGGCAGGCAATTCACGCAGATGCACGACCGATGCCACCCCCGCCGCCCGCGCTGCGACCAGCGGCGCGTCAAGAACCGCGGTGTTCTGATGCACCTCCACCGCGCCGCTGCGGCGGATCAGCGCCTCCATCGCGGCAAGGGTGGCGGGATGCGGCGGCACCCCGGCCCGGCGCCACGGATAGGGCAAGAGATGCACCGCCCGCGCCCGCGCCCGGCAGGCGTTCAGGTAATCGGCGCTCTGGCAATGCGGCAGCACCAGTTCGACGGCCAGCCCGGCGCGGCCCGCACGCTCTAGCATCGTCAGCAGGCTGCGCTCGGCGCCGAATTGCTGGCCCTGTGCCTGATGGCCGAAGAACAGAACCACCGGGGCGCCCGGCGGGGCGGCGCCGCCGGTTCCGGCAAAGACCGGCAGCGCCTGCCCGCCCGCCCCGCTCAGGTGGTTCAAAAGCGGATTGCCCCGTGCCGGACCGCCCTGCAACCGATAACCGCTGGTCGAGAACAGGGGCCCCGGGTCGCGCCCCTCTGTCGCGCCATGGGCCAGATAATGCAGCGCCGGGTCGGCGGGTGGTTTGCCGGGCGGGCAAAGGTCGGGATAGCTGGCCAGATACCATTCGGCATCGAACAGCGCCGTCCGCCGCAGCGCCGGGCGCGCAAGCAAGGCCCGCAGGCGCCCGGTGATCGTCATGGCGTGCCCTCTGCATCGGGGATGAGGGCGGCGGGGGCGGCAAACGGACGGGGGCCATATGGCGGCAGGCAGGGTTGCCCGGCCTGACGGTGCCATTCTGCCGCCGCCGCCAGATAGTCCGCCCGCGCCGCAGCGCCTGCACCCAATAGCCCCGTCGCCCCGTCGCGGCTGAGGGAACCTGCGCGCTGCCGTCCGAAGGCAAGCGGCACCCCGGGCATCACCTCTGCGACCGCGCCTGCACCAAAGACCTGCCGCAGCCGCGCGATGAATTCGCTGTCCGCCCCCGCGCGCACCCGGTCCCACGCGCCGATCCGTGCCACCACCGCGCGCCGGATCATCAGCGACGACAGGTTCGGATGCACCACCGGCAGATCGGGGCGCCAGCAGCCGGGGATCAGCCCCGCACTCATCCTTGCCCAATGCGACAGGCTGGCGGGGGCGGCGGCCATCGCCTGCATCTGTCGCGCGATCCGGTCGGGGTGTGACCAGTCATCGGCGTCATGCAGCGCGATCACCTCTCCGCTGGCCGCTGCCAGCCCCAGATTGCGCGCCTCATAGGCGCCGCGGGCCTGCCTGCCGTCCAGAAGGCGGATACGCGGCTCCCGCATGGCCCAGCCCGCCGCGCGGCGGGCAGTGTCGTCGGTCGATCCGTTGTCGATCACCAAGACCTCAAGCATCTGCCAGCTTTGCGCCACCAGCCCGGCCAGCGCGGTGTCGATCGTCGCCCCGGCGTTGCGCGCGGGCAAGATCACGCTGACCAGCGGGCCTTCGTGGATTGCCGGGCCGCCGGGCGTGGTCAGCCTGTCAAACGGCGTGACCCCGGGCAGGGCAGGGCGCAGCTCCGGTGCGGCCAGCCCAGTGGCATGGTAAAGCGGTTGCAGTGCCGAATGCCACCCCGCCCCATCCTGCCAACCGGCCAAGGCGGCGCGCAGCAAGGGCGCGGCGGGGTCGCGGCGGGCAAGGGTTGCGCCCCACCGCAGCGCCTGCGCCGCGCCGTCCCTGTCGCCCAGATGCAGCGCCGCCTCGGCCATCAGCCAGAAGGGCGCCGCAAGGCCCAGACGGTCGGCCAAAGCCTGCGCCTGTCCCGCCAGCAGCGCCGCCACCTGCGGCCAGTCGCCCGCTGCCCCGGCCAGCCGGGCCAGAGCCACCCGCGCCCAGAGCGCCTCATCCCCCGTCATGGGCTGGGCAAGGGCGGCGCGGGCGGCGTCCTGCCCGGCCCAGACCTCTGCCTCAAGCCGGGCGGCCCGCAAGGCGCAGGGCAACCGCCCCTCGCGCCGCCCGTGACGCAGGAAATGCAGCATCAGCCGCAGATCGGACAGGGGGGCAAGATCGGGCGATGTCCTGCGGTAGCCTGCTGCGTCGAAACCGGCCGGCAGCCGCCAGCGCCGGGGGGGCAGCGCCGCCATCAGATGCCGGATCAGACCCTTGCTCCGCGTCATGCCGCACCGGCGACAAGGCGGAAACCGGGCTGATCTGGGGGCATGGCGGGGGGTTCCATTGCAGGGCGGCGGTCCGTTCCGGCTGGGCAAGGGGCCGCCACGGGGGCGCAAAGTCCCTTTACTTTGGACCGGATCAAGGCCATTTACCGCCAGATACCAGCCCGATCCAATCCCTTTTTGTGATACACCAGCCGGGAACCCGCTTGCCAAGTTCTGATCTGTCTTCGCGCAGCCGCGACCCTCTGGCGGATGGTATCCCCCCCCGGGTTCTGGAGATGCAGCGCCGGACCGAGGCGTTGTTCATCACCCTGAAAACGCAGGAACAGGCCGCGCATCGGCTGCGCGGGCAGGCGCCGCAGCCCTTTGTGCGTCCGCGCCGGGCCAATGCGCTTTATCGCGGGATCATGCGGCTCTTGCCGCGGCTGGGGCGGCGCTGGCAGGTGCGGGCGTTGCGCGATTGCGGGCTGTTCGATGCCGGATGGTATCTGGCGCAAAACCCCGATGTCGCGGCTGCGGGTGCCGATCCGGCGCTGCATTATCTGCTGCATGGCGCAGCGGACGGGCGTGATCCGGGGCCGGGCTTTTCCACCGCGCATTATCTGGCGCTTTATCCCGATGTGAAGGCCGCCGGGATCAACCCCCTTGTGCATTATCTGGTGGCAGGCTGGGAGGAACGGCGCTCGATCCATCCCCTGATGCCGGAGACGCGGATATGAGCGGCGCCTGGCGCCTGCCGCGCCGGCTGGCCTATGTGGTCAGCCATGCCCGGCCGTGGTCGTCAAACGGCTATGCAGCGCGCACCCATGCCATGGCCAGCGCTCTGACGGCGGCGGGCCATGAGGTGATCGTTTTCACCCGTCCCGGACGGCCTTGGGACATCGAGGATTTTCCTGCCGATCAGCCGGTGGACCTGGACCAGAGCATCGACGGGGTGCGTCATATCAGCCTGCCGCTGCCGCCGCTGCCCGGCGCCCGTCCGACCCAACGCCTGCACGCCATGGCCGACGCCCTGACCAAGGCGTTTGAGGTCTTTCGCCCGGCGGCGGTGCTGGGCGCCTCGAACTGGGAGACGGCGGAACCTGCGCGACGGGCCGCCGGGCGTGTCGGCGCGGCGTTCTTCTATGAACAGCGTGGTTTCTGGCAGATGGGCGCCGACCCCGCCGCCGAAGAGGCCGAGCGCGCGCAGGAAACCGAAACCGCCCTTGGGGCGCGGGCGGTCTTCACCCTTAACGCCCTGATGCGGGACGAATTGCTGCGCCGGGGCATTCCGGCGGGCCGGGTGCATCTGGTGCCCAATGGCGTGCCGGAACCGGGGCGGATCGACCGCAAGGTCACGCGCGAGAGCCTGGGGTGCCGGGCGCAATATCTGCTGTGCTACATCGGGTCGCTGTCGGATTACGAAGGCGTGGGCGATCTGGTGGAGCTGATCGCGTTGCTGCGGCGGGGTGCGGCCGGGCGCGCAGCGCTGGATGTCGATGCGCTGATCCTGGGCTCCGATGCGCCGAAGGGGCTGATCGGCGGTCTCGCCGGCACACAGGGGCCGGCCGAAGCGGCGCTGCGGGCGCAGGCGGCGCGCCTGTCGGTTGGTGGGCATATCCATTTCCTGCCACAACTGCCCGAGGGCGAGGTGGCCAGCTATTACACGCTGTGCGACGCCATGGTGATGCCCCGCCGCCGCACCCCCGTCACCGAATTGGTGCCGCCGATCAAACCCTATGCCGCGGCGGCCTATGGTCTGCCGGTCTTCATGTCGGACCTGCCGCCTCTGGCCGAGATTGCCGCCGAAATCGGCGCCAGCCTGTTTGCCGAGGGCGACCTTGCCGGGCTTGCCGATATGGTGCATTCCGCCCTGACCGGCGGGCATCCGGCGCGCATGGCGCCGCTCGACCCCAACCTTGGTTGGGCGCGGCGCATCCTGCCCCTGTCGCGCCATCTTGATGCCGTGACCGAGGCCGAGCGCGCCCGCAATCACCAGATGTTCGCGCCCGGCGCTGCCGAAACGCCTGCCCATGCTGCACCGCAGCCGCAGCGCTTTGATCTGGCCGCGCTGCCGCGGGTGGGGTTGCAGGGCATGCTGGGCGCCCCGCATGAAGCGCGGATCGGCCCGCCCGCAGCGGCCGGTGACACCGATCAGCGTATCACCCGGCTGACCCGCGCCAATCTGCTTGAGGTGCTGGCCACCGCTGAGCCGGGGCGCTTTGTGATCGACTGGGCCGGGCTGAAGGCGGCGGACGACCCCGGTGAATGGGCGGGCCTGTGGTCGATCGACGACATGCGCCTGAACCGGCAGATCATGGATGCCGCCCGCATCGCGCTGCAACGGGGCTGGCGGTTGCAGGTGCTGGGGCCGGTTCCCCGCTCGCAGGCGCCGCTGTTCCGCACGGTCGCTTCGGTGATGGAGGAAATCCTGCCACCCGGACAGCGCCCGCCAGCGGAGGGCGCCGCATGAAGGTGGCCATTCTTGCAGAGCAGAATTTCAACCTGATCGACGGTTCGACGATCTGGCTCCTGAACGTCTGCAAGCTGATGGCGCTGTTGCCGGATTTGCAGGTGACGGTGCTGCTCAGTCATCCGCTGACCGACCGTATTCTGGCCGATGAGGTGCCCGCGCGGCTGCGGCTGGTCGATGCCGCCGAGATTGCCCGCGCCACCGGCATGGTGGCAGAGCGGCTTGAGGCCGCGACCCTGACCCGCACCCTGCGCGACTGGGAGGCGGGCGAGGGCCGCTTTGACCGCATCTTTGTGCGGGGGGCGGCCTATCTTTCGGCTCTGCTGGCCGATCCGGGGTTCTGTCCGCGTATCGTCGGCTATGCGCCCGGCGCCATTCCCGACCTTGCCGAGGATGAGCCGGAGTGGTTGACGCTGGGCCGCGCCGCCCGCACGCCTTTCGTGGTGCAGAGCGAGCCTGCGAAACACGCGATGGAAAGTCTTTTCGATTATCCGGCGCATGTCGTTCATGTCGTGCCCCCCATCGTCTTTCATGACGGAACCGAAGCTCCGCCGGCCCGCGATCCGGCGCTGTCGGTGCTGTGTTATTCCGGCAAGATCGACCTGCACTACGGCATCGACTGGCTGATCAACCTTGCCCGGCGCATGGCGGGCGAGCCGGGCCTGCGTCTCAGCCTGATTGCGGGCAAGGACACATGGCGGCCGCGTTATCCCGAGTTCTTCCGCGAGATGGACGCCTTCCGCGCCGAAATCGCCGCCGGGCGGCAGCCGCATGTCGCGCTGGCCACCGGCCTGCCGCATGCGCAGGCCAAGGCCAAGATGGCCGAAGCCGATTTCGCCTGGTGCCTGCGCCATGCCCGCTATGACGACGTGATCGAGATTTCCACCAAGATCGTCGAGTTCTGCACGGCCGGCGTGGTGCCGATCCTGAACGATACCGCGCTGAACCGCGCCCTGTTCGGGGATGAATACCCCTATCTGGTCGATATTCTGGCCGAGGATGTTCAGGCCCGGGTGATTGCCATGCTGCGCAGCAAGGGTAGCCCCGCGCATGACCATGCCCTTGCCCGCATCGCGCAGGTGGCCTCGCGCTTTTCCGCCCGGCGGCTGGCCGGGGCGTTGGGCCGGGCGATCCGCGGCCATGACGGGCTTGCCGCAACCCCGCTGACGGTAGTCCCGCGTCATGTGCTGGTGGCGACGCATGACGCCAAGTTCCTGCGCCCCTTCCTTGACCGGGTGCAGGCCGAACCCATGGTGCGGATCAGCCATGAACGCTGGGCCAGCACGACGAAACCTGCGGGCAAGCCGCATGTGCCCGCCGATGTCGACACGGTCTTTTGCGAATGGGCCTGCGAAAATGCGGTCTGGCACAGCCATAACAAGCGGCCCGGCAGCAAGCTGATCGTGCGGCTGCACCGCTTTGAAGCCTACCGCGATTTTCCGGCCCGGGTGAACTGGGCTGCGGTCGATGCGCTGATCGTGGTCTCGGATCATTTCCGCGATCTCATGGTGCGGCAATTCGGGATGGACCCCGCGCGCATCCATGTGCTGCCGCAGTTCATCGACTGGCCGCAACTGCGTCGCCCGAAGCTGCCGCAAGCGCGGTTCACGCTGGGCCTTGTCGGCATCAACCCCTTTGCGCACAAGCGGTTTGACCGCGCCATCGACTTTCTGGCGGCGCTGCGGGCCCGTGACCCGCGCTTTGGGCTGGCGGTGCGTTCGGTCATGCCGTGGCAGATCGACTGGGTGTGGAACAAGGATGCCGAAGAGCGCGCCCGCTTTACCCAGACCTTTGCCCGCGTCTATTCCGACCCCGCCGTCGCCGGGGCAATCCGCTTTGATCCGGCCGGCACGGATATGGAGGAATGGTATCGCGGTGTTGGCACCATCCTGTCCACCTCCGACAGCGAGGGCTGCCATACGTCGGTGATGGAGGGGATCGCCTCGGGCTGCTATCCGGTCGTCCATGACTGGCCCGGCGCGCGGTCGCTGTTTTCGCCGCATGTTCATGCCGATATCACCACGGCGATTGACGCGGTGATCGCCTTTGCCGATGCCGGCGATATCCTGTCGCAGCGCGAGGCCCTGTCGCGTTCGATGAAACCGCATGACATCGACGCCTTCACCCGAACCTTCTTCCACCTCTGAGGTCAAACCCATGTCGTTGCTGCCCACCAAGAAGCCGAAGGTCACCTTTGAAGAGGTTGAACAGAAGCGCCGCGCCTTTGCGGCGGCGCTGAAGGAATTCACCGCCCAGAAGGGCCGCTATCACCACCCCGCGCCCGAGCTTTCGGCAGATAAGCTGGCCGGCTGCGAGGTGCTGCCGAACCGGCTGGCGCTCTTGGACCGGCTGCCCAAGGGTGGCGCGATTGCCGAGGTGGGGGTGGATCGCGGCGATTTTTCGCTTGAAATCCTGAACCGCTGCCAGCCGTCCAAGCTGCATCTGTTCGACATCGACATGACGCGGCTGACCAACAAGGCGGTGTTGGCGGCGGTTGCGCAGCGCGGCAGTCCGGTCAAGACCCATGCCGGTGACAGTTCGACCAACATGCGCAAGGTGCCGGATGGTTACTTTGACGTGATCTATATCGACGGCGACCATGATTATGAGGGGGTCAAACGCGATATCGAGGCGGCTGTGCCCAAGCTCAAGCCGGAGGGTGCGCTGATCTTCAACGATTATTCGGTCTGGTCGCCGGTGGGGATGTTCCATTGCGGCGTCGCCCGCGCGGTGCATGAGTTCTGCCGAGACAACCCGTGGAAGTTCCGCTACCTCGCGCTGCAAAGCATGATGTATAACGATGTGATGCTGGTCAGGGCCTGAAACGGCGCCTGACCGCGCGCAAAGGGGCAACCGTCGCCGGTTGCCCCTTTGCTTTCAGTTCGAGACCGAGTTTGCCACGCCGATCAGGCTGCCCAGAAGGCCCAGCACGCTGCGGGTGCTGACCAAGGGCGCTTCGGTCACCAGAACCGTGTCCAGCGGATGCACCTTGAAGCTGCGCGCCGCGAAAAGCCCGTCCGCCGAGGTCAGATCGAAGGTGAAGACCACATCGCGCTGTGACGGACCGGCACCATCGCCCCGCACCGCCGAGGCGGGGTATTCCCGCAAGACCAGCACGCCCTTGGGATCGGCGCGGCTGGCCTCAAGCCCGCCGATCATCGACAGGGTTTCCAAGGCGGTGATCTCATCCTTCTCGAAATGGATCAGGTTCTGGGTGCCGGTGGCGCCCAGCGAGGTGAAGTAACGCTGATCCGCCTCGACCAGAATCTGGTCGCCGCCGCGCAAAAGCGTGTTTGCCGCCGGTTCGGCAAACAGCCGTGCGGCGGGAATTTCATACCGCTTGCCATCGCGCATCAGCCGCACCACCGGGTTGCGCAGCGACGGCGCGATGCCGCCGCCCTGTGCCAGCAGGCTGAGGATGGTGTAATTGCGGTCGGGCAGCGGATAGCTGCCAGGCTTTGGCACGCCGCTGACCAGATCGACCGAGTTCTGCCGCCCCGCGACCACCGAAAGCTGCACCTGCGCCGATGGCACGATAGGCGCCAGCGCCTCCTGGATTTGTTTGCGGGCCTGTTCGGGGGTCTGGCCGTTGACCACGACCTCATCCAGATAGGGCACGAAGATCGAGCCGGAGCTGGAGACGACCAGATTGGGAATCGCCACCGCCTTTTCCGACTCGGCCGCCAGAAGCGAGTTTTCCTGGCTGTCCCAGATGACAAGGCTGATGTGGTCGCCGCTGCGGATCACCGGGGTTTCCGGGCCTTGGCGTGCCGCCAGCCAGCCATAGCCGCCAGCCCCGCCCGTCGCGGGCCAACTTGCCAGCCCGCCGACATTTTCCCGCGAAACCGGCACCACCTGATAATTGGCATCCTTGTCGTCCTGGGCGTGCAAAACCTCGGTCGAGAGGGCGGCGCCACGCGGGGGCGCACAGGACGAAAGTGCCAGCGCCCCGGCAAGCAAGAGCGAGGAGGACATAATCCGGTGCAAGTCAACCTCCCCAGGCGGTGGCACAGTCAGGACGGGTTCTGTCTACAAGCCGGTTCCGGTTGGTGACAGGTAAAAAAGCCCGGGCCGCCCGGGATCGGCGGAGTTGTCCACAACATCTTTGCCGCGCGTCGGCCCCCTGCCCAAGTGTCGGGCGCTGCGGCACCTTGCCTGCCATGGGCTTTGCCGCCTTGTCATTCTGCCCAAATCAATGGATTCGCACGGCAATGACCATGATTTTGACCAGAAGCCGCCACACAATTCGGGATTGTTTCTGGAATGCTGACGATCAACCTGATTTGATTCTAATGATGGCGCTGCGCCTGCGAGGACCGGATGAGCTTTCTGACCGACGGAACCTACTTCTCCAAATCCGCTGAAGAGACCTGGAGCCAGTCTGTTCTGGAGAATGGCAATTTTCGCTTTGAAGTGCGCGCCGACGATTACTACAGCGGCACGGGCGTGCCGGATGCCGACAGCGATCTGGCCCTTGGCAAGAACCGCAGTGAGATCGTCACGCTGCAAAAGTTGCAGGAAGGCCGGGCCTTCGTCTTTGAATTCGAATTCATGGTGGAACCGGGGGCGGCGAACACCGCCGATTGGCTGCTCTTGGCGCAGTTCCACCAGACCGAGGATATCGCGCCGGATGGCACGGTGCTGGACGCCGCGGCCAGCCCGCCCCTTGCCCTGCAATTGCGCGGCGAGCGGCTTGAGATCGTCGGCCGCACCGACCCCAATGCGCAGACGACGGCCTCCCCTGCCAATATGTCGATGTATCTGGCGACCGATCCCATCGTGCGCGGGCAGTATTACAGCATTCGTTTTGAAGTGGTCTTCGACGATGCGGCGGACGGCGCGGGGATGCTGCGGGTCTACCTCGATAATGTGCTGATCGTCGATTATACGGGGCCGCTTGGCTATAATGACGTGATCGGCGCCTATGCGCAGTTCGGTGTCTACCGCGAGCAGGCGCCCGAAACCATCGCGGTGCAGTTCCGTGATGTATCGCTGACCTCGCCCGACCCGGCCCCGCCGATCAACGGCACCGATGGCGCCGATGACATCGAGGCCGACCAGATCGGCTTTCTGGAGCCGGAGCAGCTTTTCGGCCACGGCGGCAATGACACGCTGAACGGTGGCTGGGGCGCCGACACCATGTATGGCGGCGCCGGGAACGATTTCTACATCGTGAACCACATCGGCGATGTGGTGAACGAGCGGCTGGGCAATCCGCTGACAGGGGCGGATGCCGGCGGGCGCGACCTTGTTCAGAGCTATGTCGATTACACCCTGCCGATCTATGTCGAGGATCTGACGCTCTGGGGGGCGGCACATCTGGCGGGCACCGGCAATGATGGCAACAACACCATCCGGGGCAACACCGGGCGCAACCTGCTCAGTGGTCTGGGCGGCGCCGACAGCATTCTGGGCGATGCGGGTGACGACACGATCCGCGGCGGCGACGGGCTTGACACCCTGCTGGGCGGCGAGGGCGACGACTGGATTTACGGCGATGCCCATGCCGACCGTCTGTTGGGCGAGGCGGGCAATGACCGGCTGTTCGGCGGCGACGGCAATGACACGCTGGAAGGCGGGGCAGGCAACAACACGCTGGAAGGCGGCGCGGGCGATGACCAATATGCCATCGACAACAGTGCCGATGTCGTGGTCGAGGTGCTGGGCGGCGGGCGCGACACGGTGCGCGCCTCTGTCAGCTATGACATAGGCGCTGCCGGTCAGGTCGAAATCCTCAACACCAACAATCAGGAGGCCACCACCGCGATCAACCTGACGGGCAGCGATATCGCCAATGAAATCCGCGGCAACAACGGCCTGAACCTGCTGTCGGGCCGGTTGGGCCATGACCAGATCTTTGGTTTTGGCGGCGATGACACGCTGGACGGCGGCGGCGGCAACGACTCGCTTTTTGGCGGTAACGGGCATGACAGCCTGCTGGGCGGCGATGACGACGATCAGCTTATGGGCGAGGCGGGCAATGACATCCTGCTGGGTGGTCTGGGCAATGACAGCCTGTTCGGCGGCGATGGCGATGACGACCTTTACGGCGGCGCGGGCATTGACCTGATCGAGGGCGGCGCGGGCAATGATTTCCTGCGCGGCGAGGGCGACGGCGACCGTCTGTTCGGCGGCACCGGCTTTGACACGCTGGAAGGCGGGGCGGGGGACAACCTGCTTTATGGCGGCAGCGACGACGACCTGATGAGCGGCGAGGGCGGCAACGACACGCTCGACGGCGGCACCGGCGCCGATACGATGATGGGCGGCGCGGGCAATGATCAATATCTGGTCGGCGGTCTGGGCAGCACCATTCTGGAGCTTGCGGGCGAAGGCGCCGATACGGTGCGGGCCGCGGTCAGCTTTGACGCGGGCGCGCTGAACGAGATCGAATTCATCTTCACCACCGATCAGGCGGGCCTCACCGCGATCAACCTTGCGGGCGATGACAGCGCCAATGAAATGCGCGGCAACAACGGCCTGAACCGGCTGGAAGGGCGCGGCGGGGACGACCGCATCTTCGGTTACGGCGCCGCCGATACGATCTATGGCGGCGACGGGCAAGACAGCCTTGCCGGCGGCGAGGGCGACGACAGCCTTGAAGGTGGCACGGGACAGGACACGCTGAACGGCGAAGCGGGCGACGATGTGCTGCGCGGTGGCCTTGGCGATGACAGCCTGCTGGGCGGTGTTGGCAATGATGTTCTGTGGGGCGAAGACGGCAATGACACCCTGCGCGGCGGCGAGGGGGCCGACACGCTGGACGGCGGCGATGGCCATGACGTGCTTTATGCCGCCACCCTCGCCTCCAGCCTCTCGGGCGGGGCGGGCAATGACACGCTGCGCGGCGGCGGCGGGGCCGATACAATGGCGGGCGGCGCCGATGCCGACACCTATTATGTGGTGAACGCCGCCACGCGCATTGTCGAGGCGGCGGGCGGCGGTTTTGACACCGTGCGCACCACGGTCAGCCTTGCGCTGGATGCCGATGCCGAGGTGGAAGTGCTGCGGGTGGATGACCAGACCACCACCGGCGCGCTGAACCTTACCGGCTCGGCCAGCGCGAACGAGCTGCGCGGCAACAATGGCAACAACATCCTGAACGGCGGCGGCGGCGAAGACAGCCTGCGCGGCTTTCTGGGCGACGACACCTATATCGTGGACAGCGCCGGCGACCGCGTGTTCGAGGCGACGGGCGAAGGCAATGACACGATCCTTGCCTCGATCAGCCTGAGCCTTGGTTCGACCGTGTTTGTCGAAAACCTGTGGGCCGCCGATGCCACCGCGACCGCAGGGTTGAGCCTGACCGGAAACCTTCTGGCCAATGACATCCGGGGCGATGCCGGGGCGAACCGGCTGTCGGGCGGCGACGGCGATGATACGCTGGCGGGGCTGGCCGGCAATGACACGCTTTATGGCGGGGCGGGAACCGACCGGGCGGTGCTGAATGTCTCCACCGCGGCGGTTTCCGTGGTGGCGGGGGCAACCTCGCTGGTGCTGACCTCTGCCGAAGGCGTGGACCTGATCTCGAACGATGTCGAATATGTTGTCTTCAACAATGCGACCCTGACCTATGCAGAGGTTGCGGCGCTTGTCGTCGCCGAGGGGCCAAAGATCATCCGGGGCACCACTGGGGCCGAGAACATGTCGGGCAGCGCCGGGGCCGACCAGATCGACGGTCTGGGCGGCAATGACTGGATCAACCCCGGCACCGGATCGGACACCATCGACGGCGGCGACGGGCGCGACATGGTCAGCTTTGCGGGCCTGCCCGACACGCCCGGGCGCACCAATGCGCAATACCGTCTTGACCTTGACCTGACGGCGGGCACGGCCCGCACCTCTGGCCCGGACAGCTATCTGATCAGCAATATCGAGCGGGTGACCGGCACCATCTATGCCGACCGAATCAAGGGATCGGCCGGGTCGGATGAATTGCGCGGCTTGGGGGATTACGACTGGTTCGTGGCCACCACCGGCGCCGATACCTATGACGGTGGCACCGGGCTTGATGTTGTGTCCTATGTCGAATGGACCAACAGCGCGCCGGGTGTTTCGGTTGATCCGCTTCTGAGCAACGGCCGCCCGCCTTCGGGGGCGGTGACCACGGGTGTCGTCGTCGATCTGGGCAATACCGCGAACAACACCAATCTGGCCGCCGGAGATACCTATACTTCGATCGAGCGGATCACCGGCACCGGGCGGGCGGATGTGTTCTGGGGCGATGGCAACGAGAATGAATTCAGGGGCCTGGGCGATTATGACTGGTTCGTCGGCTCTACCGGCGGGCGCGAGCGGTATATCGGCGGCGATGGCGTGGATACGGTCACCTATTTCCGCTCAACCTCGGGGGTGACGGCTTCGCTTTCGAACGGTGCCCGGGTGAACGGTCTGGAAACCGGCAGCGGCACGCGGGGCGATGCCGCGCTGGATCTTTACATCGAGATCGAAAATCTGGTCGGCACCAATTTTGCCGACAACCTGACCGGCAACAGCGGGCGCAATACGCTGATGGGGCTGGACGGCGATGATTTTCTGTTCGGCATGGCCGGGATCGACCAGCTTATGGGCGGGGCGGGCAATGACACGCTCGACGGTGGCGCGGGGTCGGATTACGCGATCTTCACCGGCAACCTTGCCGATTACACCCTGACAAAAACGGCCAGCAATCAGGTGATCGTGACCGGGATCGACGGCACCGACCTGTTGATCGACGTCGAATATTTCCGCTTTGACGATGGCCAGACCAACATCTGGGCCTTGTAGCGCAGGGGGCGCGGGCCTGCGGGCCCGCCCCCTAATGCCGGCGCACGCTTTCCAGCATCTTGCGCATCGGTGCCGTCAGCTTCCAAGACCGGCTGTTGAGCAGTTGCTGCACCGTATCATCCAGCGCATGGGCATGGGTCGCCAGCCGGTCCCGCTCGCGCCGCAGCGATGAAAGTTCGTCCTGCCGCTGCTTGAGCGTCTTGCGCAACTCTTCGGCGGCGGCAAGCTGTTCGCGCAGCATCGCCTTGACGTTTTCGACCTCATCCTCTTGCAGCGTGCGTTCCTGCACGAAAGCGCGGTCCTGCGCCTGCAAGCGGCTTTCCATCTCTTTCAGACGGCGGTCCAGATCGGCCTGATGCGTGGCGGCTTCGGCGCGCAGGCTGTCACGCTCGGCCGTCAGGGCATCGCAGCGGCTTTGCAGTTCTTGCAGTTGCAGGGCGTGGAGCTGGTCGGCCTCGACCTGACGGGCCTCGGAGGCGGCGGTGATCTGGCCAAGCCGGCCGTGCTGGGCGGCGATGGCAGCATCGCGTTCGGCGGCAAGACTTGCCAGAGCGCGGGCGGCTTCGGCCTGCTGCGCCTCGGCGGTGGCCTGCAACTGTTGCAGCGCGCTGTCCTGCGCCCGCGCATGGGCAAGGGCGGTTGCAAGTTCGGCCTCAAGCGTGGCCAGCCGGGCCTGATCCTGCGCGCTGGTTGCGGCGCCGCGCCCGGCAAGCTCGGCTTCCAGCCGGGTGGCGGTGGCCTCGGCCTCGTCCAGTTGGGCGGCAAGGGCATCACGCTCGGCGGCAAAGGCGCGGGCAAGGCGTTGCTGGTCTTCCAGCAGGGCCGTCAGGGCCTGCACCTCGGCCTCTTGCGTGGCAAGATCGTGCTGGCGCTGCGCATGGGCGTCCAGATCGGCCGTCATGTCTTCAAGCCGGCGGCTGAGGGCCTGTTCGCGGGCGGTGGCCGCCTTGGCCTCCAGCGTGAGCCGCGCGGCCTGCGCCTGCGCCTCGGTCTCGCGCAGGGCTGCTTGCCGGGCCAGGTCGTCGCGTTCGGCCATCACGGCCTGCACCCTGCGCTGGCTGTCGGCCAGTTCGGTGCCGCTGCGCTCCAACTGGCGGCCAAGCTGTGCGGCCCGTTCATTCGCGGCCCGCGCGGCCATTTCCGACCGGATCGCCCCGCCAAGCCGCCCGAAGATCTGCAAGGCACCGGCATAGCCGGCATCCCCCAGACTGATCAGGCACAGCCGGGCCAGCCGCTCATCCTGCTGGCTGCCGATCAGCAGCAAAAGCAGCCCCTCACCGGCATCGAACAGGAAATTGGGATGGGCGGCCATGAGGCGCGCGACCACTCCGTCGCTGCCGCCCCGTTCCAGCGCGCGGTTGACCCCGTGCAGCACCAGAACGCCGCGGTCCGACATGCGGGGCAGCCAGTCGCGCTGCAACCAGTCGCCCAATTCGGCGACGGGCACATTCCCGTCCAGCCGCAGCGCCAGAAGATCGACCGACCCCTGCGGAAAACTTGCCGTGGCCGCCTGCGGATGGCTGGCCGACAGGCGCGACAGCTCGGGGTAGTGTTCGTCGTTATAGGCGTGCAGATCGCCGGGGACGGTCGCCGCCGCATCGGCATCGGACGACCAGGGGCCGAAGCCATAGCCCCGCGCATCCAGATCAAGCTTTTCGACCGCCTGACACAGGGCGAAATGCATCACCCCGTCATCGCCGCCAAGGGTGACGAAGGATTTCGGGCGCAGCGTGTCGATCAGCCAGAACAGAAACGGCAGATGGCCGAGCGCGGCCGAGTCGCGCAGGAAGCGCGGGCGCCAGAACAGGGTGCGCGAAGACAGCGGGGCGACCACATCGAACCCCGCCACCTGCGGGACCGCGTGTTTCGTGCTGCCGATTTCCTGAGCCATGGATCACATATTCCTGTTTGTCTGCCGCCATCCTAGCGGCGGTCCCGCCGGGGGTGAAGCCGTCGCGTGATTGTGCTGCGGTTCGGGGCCGTCAGGCCAGCACCGCAGCGAAATCGGTCCAGCCCTGACTTTCGGCGCGGCGGCGCGCGTTCTGCGCCGCAAGGGCGAGCTGGCCGCTGTCCTTCTGTGCCAGCAGGCTGCGCAGCGCCGCCTCCAGCGCCTCTTGCCCGCCGTCGCCATCGTAAAGTGCGCCGGCTTCGGCCCCCTCCAGCACATCGGCGGTCATGGCCACGCGCGGCACCACCACCGGCACCCCGAAACTCAGCGCCAGCAGGACCGAGCCTGAGGTCAGGATGTTCTGATAGGGATAGGCGGCAATGTCAGCGGCGCGGAAGAACAGTTGCAATTCGCCGTTCTCGACAAAGCGGTTCGTGGTCAGGATGCGGGCACGTTCGGCCGCGGTCAGGCCGGGGCTCTCCAGCGGGTCGAACCATTGCTGACCGGCAATCAGCAGCCGCGCACGCGGACGTTCGGCAAGGATGTTGCGGAAGGCGCTGACCAGATTTTCCACCCCCTTGTAGGGGCGCACCAGCCCGGTGAACAGGATCACATCATCTTCGGCACCGATACCCAGCGCGGCGCGGGCCTGATCGCGGTCGATGAAATCGGGATAGGCACCGATGTAATGGCCATGCCGCGCCACCCGCACCTTGTCGCGCGGCACGGCGAAATGGCGGGCCACCTCTTCGGCGGAACCGGCGCTGTGCAGGTGGATCACATCGGCCAGTTGGGCAATGCGGGCCGACAGGTCAACCTCGATATGCGGGAAGGGCGTGTCATGCGACAGGCTGTTGTGGATGGTCCAGATCAGCCGCGCCCCCGCCGCACGCAGACGCTCCAGCTTGATCACGAATGCATCGGCCAAGGTGCGGGCGGCATCTTCGGTCTTGGTGTTGCGAAAGAGCGCGTTCAGCCAGTGCAGGTGGAACACCAGATCGGCCGGCCGGACCGTGCCGCTTGCCAGCGCCTGAAGGGCGGCGTCGATGTCACCCGCCACGAATTCGGCATCGGTCCCGGCGTAAAGCAGCCGCTGATAGGGGTTGCCCTGCGAATAGTCGGGCCAGAAAATGACCATCGGGCAACCTTCGCGGCGCCGGTAACTGACGGCGCGCGGTTTTTCCGGGTCGGGCACATGCACGTCCCAGAACCGCGACAGGCCCTGACGGCGCAGCGCCTCGCGCTGGACGCGCCAGGTGTTGGCGGTCTGGTGATGTTCGTTCACATGGCTGGTATTTTCGCCGTGCCAGCGGCGCTGATACAGCTTTTCCTCGATATGGCGGAACTGCCCGACCTCGGACATCTTGAGGAAGATGTCATAATCCACCCCGTTGACGATATCCTCGCGGAAGCGGCTGGTGCGTTCCCATGCCTGACGGCGGAACATGCGGAAGTGATGCGCAATCGAGGTGATCATCATCTTTTCGCGGCTGAAGACCGGCCAGGCATATTCGTCCTGCAGGTAGTCGCCCTTGGCGTCGATCCGCTCGCAGGAGCCATAGGCGCAGGCGAGGGCCGGATTTTCGTCCAGCACCTCCATCAGCCGCCGCACCGCCCCCGGTTTCAGGCAATCGTCGCTGTCAAGCTGGCCGATATAGAGCGAATTCGACATGCGGATTGCCGAGTTCGAGGCAAAGCCGATCCCGCCGTTGGGATTGTCCAGCACCCGCACCCGCCGCTCGTCGCCATAGCGCTGTTGCAAGAGCGCCAGCGTCCCGTCGCGCGAGCCGTCATTGGCTATGCAAACCTCAAGATCGGCCACGTCCTGCGACAGCACGCTGTCCACCGCCCGCTCGATATACTTCGCGGCGTTATAGGCCGGGATATAGACCGCGACCTTGGGCACCTCATGCCAGACATCGCGCTTGCGGTCCCAGTGGTTCGGGCAGAGTGCCTTGTAAACCTCGTTTTCGGCGGGGGTCGGCGCCGGGCCGGGCGGCAATTGCGGCACACTGAGCGGATGGAACCACGCCCCGCGCACAAAGGCGCGGTAGGCCAGTTCACGCGCCGCCAGAAGGCCGTTGGTCAGGCGCGGGTCGGGCAGGCCGATTTCCTGCAACAGGCGTGCCGGGATGATCAGGTTAAGCCCGGCCATCTCGCGGAAGGGATAGCGGCTGTTGAAGCGGGCGCGATGCACCTCGTCGGCGTAAAGCGTGGTGAACCCCTCGCTGGCGGGCAGTTCGATCAGCGGCTGCACCACCCGGTCCGAAATCTCGGCAATTTGCAGCGCACGTTGCAGCAGCATCGGGTCCAGCCGCACCGGGCCGGAGAGGAAGACCACAAGATCGGTTTCGCGCAGGTGCCGCCCGACCTCGGCCAGCCCCCCCTCGCTGGTCAAGGGATGCGGGCAGCCGGTCAGCCGGCCACCGCCGGGCAGGGGGTGTTCGGCAAGGTCGGTCTGCCCGAACAGCGTCGCCTCGATCCGCCCGGCAAAGCGCAGGGCCGCCAGATCGGCGATGATCTGCGCCTGCGTCCCTTCGGGCGCGCTGATCACCACCTGAACCCGGTTGATAGAGGGGGTGAAGCGGCCGGCAAGCGCCGTTGCGGCTTCTTGCAGAAAGCGCGTGCTGTTGCCCGCGCCGGTAAAGCCGGGCAGCGCCATGGCCCAGGGGTAGGGTTTCGGCACCGTGCGCTCGGTATCCAGCTTGCGGAACGGGCGCAGCAGGCGCGTATCCTCGGCCCCGGTATAATCGGCGGGAATGTTGAACTTGGCCGGCGCACCGGCGCGGCGTTCGGCTGCCTGCAACTGCGAGCGGTAGATCGACAGGATGTCTTCGCTGATCTCGGGATTGTGGCGCATCCCCTCCAGAATCTGGCGCGCCGCATAAAAATCGCCGGCCTCGACCCGCTGCAAGGCCACCCGGAACCGGCTCCAGACGTTGCGGGGATGACGGCGCAGTTGCGCGACATACCCGTTGTCGGGTGTCTGCATCGGCGGTGTCAGCATCATGGCAGCCTGCTTTTGTAAGGTTCTGGAATCGGACCGGATCAACAACTCATACGCGAATCGGACCGAAAAACCGGACCGACCCGTTACAGCGCAGGCTTGCCGGCCGGATGTGAAGGCAACAAGACGCCGCCACAACCGAACCGAACCGAACCGCAAGCGGAGGGCAAGATGCCTTTCCGGCCGGTCTTTGCCCACTTGCCGCAACCCTGCCTTTTGGGGCCATCCGGGGTAGAAAAACCTGCGCGCCCCCGTCTATAAGTTCTGCAGCCGGGGCTGTATAGGGCGGCCCCCGAACAAAGGGTGCGCAGGTGCCGGAAATTCGCCGGACAGCCGAAAAAATGACCGCCTGATGAAGCTGGGCCGCTATCTTCGCTATGCGGTGCTGGGGGCGCGGATTCTGTTCCCGACCCCGTCGCAGCGCCGGTATCTGCGGGCGATCCGTGACAGCGGGCTGTTTGACCGCGGCTGGTATCTGGCCTGCTATCCCCGGATGCCGCTGATCTGCCGCCTGATGCCGGAGCGGCATTATGTGCTGGTCGGCGAGGCGGTGGGCCTTTGTCCCAGCCCGGATTTCTCGCCCCGCGCCTATCTGCACCTCAACCCGGCTCTGGCCGCCGAGGGCACGCCGCCCTTTGCCCATTACATCGCCCGGGGCCGGGCCGAAGGCCGGGCGGCGCATGACCTGCCCTCGGGCGCCAGCGCCCCCGCGATGCCGCAGATTGCCGCGGCGGGGGGTGTGACGGCGCCCCATGCGGTGCTGCTGCATCTGTTCTACCGCGACCAATGGCCGGCCTTCGCCGCCCGCCTGCGTGAGCAACCCTTTGCCTTTGATCTTTTTGTCAGCCTGACCGATGACGGCGATCCCGCGGCAGAGGCGGCAATCCGGGCGCAGATCCTGCGGGATTTTCCCGCCGCGCAGATCTGGAGCTTTCCCAATCTGGGCCGCGACATCCTGCCCTTCCTGCATATCGCGGGTTCGGGGCGGCTGGCGCCCTATGCGGCGGTCTGCAAGCTGCATACCAAAGCCTCGCCGCACCGGGCCGATGGCGCCCTCTGGCGCGAGGCGCTGGTGGAGGGGATTCTGGCGCCACCCGGGCGCAGCGCCGCCCGGCTTGTGGCCTTTGCCGCCGATCCCGCAGCGGGGTTCTGGGTGGCCGATGGCCATGTCTGCCGCGGGCGGGACTGGATCGGCGCCAATGGCGCGCGGATGGCCGAACTGGCGGCGCGGCTGGGCCTTGCGCCGGGGCTTGACGATCTGGCCTTCGCCGCAGGGTCTATCTGGTGGGTGTCGCAGGGGCTTTTGGCCGAACTTGCCGCAACCGGCCTGACCGCCGCCGATTTCGAACCCGAGATGGGGCAGGTGGATGGCACCACCGCCCATGCGCTTGAGCGTCTTTTCGGGCTTCTGGCGCTGCGGCGGGGCTATCATATCGTGCAAACCACGGCCTTGGACGGCCGGGCTGTTGCCTTGTAGGCAATCCGCGCTAGACAGCGACAAGAACCGCGCAGGACAGGAGAGCCCGGCCAGGTGTCACGGCTGATCATCCATATCGGAACGCACAAGACCGCCACGACGCGGTTGCAGAAGGTGTTCCACCGCAACCGTGACCTGCTTGAACGGCATGGGCTGATCTATCCGCCCAGCCCTTCGGTTGACGCCCATCATGCGCTGGTGGGTATGTGGAACGAATTCATGCGCCCGACGCCCGATTATGACGCCCGTGCCGCCTGGGCCGATCTGGCGGCACGCTATGCGGGTGGCGACAAGACGGTGTTCATCTCAAGCGAAGAATTCTGCCGGATGAATGCAAGGCGGGTGGATATGGCGGAACTCGCCGCCCTTGCCGCGCCCTTTGATGAGGTGCAACTGATCTGCGTGCTACGCAATCAGGCCAGTTTCCTGCAATCGGTCTATCAGCAGATCGCCTCAAGCCGCCCGCCTGCCGATTGGCCGGCCTATTTCGACCGGGTGATCGAAATCCGCATGGCCGATGGGCTGACGCTGGATTACAACCGCTTTTACAGCCATCTTCTGACCGGCTTTTCCCGGTCGCAGATCCGGCTGATCTCTTATGACCACGCCACGCGCGCAGAGGGGGGCATCATCGGCACCTGGCTGCGGGAACTGGACCTGCCGCTTTCCCCCGCCGATCTGGTGCCGGTGCGCGACGAGGATGCGAACATCTCGGCCGAGCCGCTGGCGACCTTCACCGCCGCCAGCCTCAGCCAACCCGGGCTGCTGACCGGGACGCTGGTCAGCCTGATGCAAGAGGCGCTGCGGCAGAGTTTCGGCCCCGACCGGCGCAGCACCCTTTTCACCCGGGACGAGGTGGCGCGTCTGGAAGAGGTTTTTGCCCCGATGAATGCTGCGCTGTCGGCGCGGGTGGCGCTCTATCAGCCGGGCTTTGCCATGGGGCCGATGTTGGGCAGCGGTGCGGCGGTCTGGCGCGAAGACCTGACCGAAGAGTTCTGGATCACCACCTGCCGCCTGCTGGAACGGGGCGCGGCATGAGGCGGGTCGTGCTGCATCTGGGGGTGCATCGGACCGGAATGCGGGGCTTGCAGGACCGGCTTTTCGCCCAGCGGGCCGCGCTCGCGCGGGCGGGGGTGCTTTACCCCGATCTGGGGCAGAACCACGCCCACCATGCGCTTGCCGCAGCCTGGATGACGCTGCCGGGCCTGTCCGAGGAACATTTCGGCCCCGAAGGCGCCGAGGCGCCTTGGCGGCGGTTGCGGGCGGAACTGGCGGCGGCCCCGCAAGCCGATGTGTTTCTGTCGGCCGAGGCGTTTTCGCGTGCCGGACCGCAGCCGGTGGACATGCCCGCGCTGGCGGCGCGGCTGCGGGCGCTGGGCGATGCGGTGCAGGTCGTGCTGACCGTCCGCGCGCAGGCCAGCCTGCTGCCTGCGCTCTGGCTGGAACTGGCGCGGCATCAGGTGCCGCCCGCGCCCGGCCCCTTCATCGCCCGCGCGCTGCGCGACCATGTCGCCGCCGGGGTCTGGCTGGATTTCAACCGGCTCTATGACCACCTGCTGCAAGGTTTCGCGCCTGACGAAATCACGGTTCTGGATCATGACACGCTCCATGCCGCCCCGGGGGGGGCATGGGCCGCGCTGTTGCAGATTGCGGCGCCGGAACGGATGGCGGAACTGGCGGGGCTTGGCGGCGGCGATGGGCCGCCGGACGATACCGACCCCGACCCGACCGGCGATGCCGGCCATCCTCTGGCCGTTCTTGCGGCGGCGCGGATTTGCGCGCCGGCGCCGCCCCGGGCCGAACTGGCGCTGCGCATTGCCGCCGGGCTGGGCCGTGCGACCCCCGGTGGCTTTGCCAGCCAGTTGCTGACCCGGGCCGAAGATCGCGCGCTTGATGCGGTATTTGCCCCGCTCAACGCCGCGTTTCAGGCGCGGGTCCGTCAGGTGCAGCCCGGTTTCTCCCTTGCTTCCCCGCCGCCGCCCGATCCCGCGGCGCTGTGGCGCGAGGATATGACCGCCGATCTCTGGGCGAGCATCGCCGCCGATCTGGTCCGCCGCGCTCGCGCGGTCGAGCGGCTGACCGACCCGCCGCCGCCCAACCTGCCCAAGCGGATCTGGCGGCGCATTTTAGATATTTGCCTTGGTTGAGCCCGCTTCGCGGCGCCGAATCGGCGCTGCCGCCGCCGATCCTCTGCCCTGCATGGGGATGCGTGGGTGGGTGTCATGGCGGTTTTGGCGGTTGTCCAGACCTTCTGGGCCGGGGTGGTTTCGACCATCGGCGAGACGGCGCGTTTTGTGATCACGGCAGGAACCGGGGCGGGCACGGGCAGCCCGCTGCTGTCGGTCCACAACACGGCGCAGGGGCAGACGGCGACAATTGCGCTGACCACGGGCCAGATTGATCCGGCTTCGGTTTCCACGACATCGGCAGGCGCCGGTCGCGGTCCGGTTACGGTGGATATTGACGGTGCCAACCGGCGGATCGACCTTGCCCCGCTGACGGGCCTTGCCACGCCGGGCGGGCAGGGCAGCACCACCCTCTGGCTGGATGGCAGCGGCTTTTCCGGCAATGCGGTGGCGGCCCATCGCAGCGGCGATCTGGTCTTTCTGTCCTCTTGGGCGGCGGGCGGCATCTCGGTCTACCGGGCCGCGGGCGATGGCCGCCTGACCAAGCTCTCCAGCCTTGCCGATACCTCTGCGCTGGCGCTGGAAGGCATTGCCGCCATGGCCAGCGCGACGACCGCAGCGGGGCGCTATCTGATCACCGCTTCGCAGACCCAGAACACGGTCAGCGTGCTGCGCATCGACGATAACGGCTTGCTGACGCCGGTGGCCCAGCTTGGCGCGGCCAACTTCTTGCCGGTCAACCTGCCGTCGCAGGTGGCGGTGGCCACGCTGAACGGGCAGAATTTCGTTCTGCTGGGCGCCTTCGGCACCAGCTCGCTGACTGTCATGCGGCTGGGTGACGATGGCAGCCTGACCTTCACTGACCAGCTTGCCGACAGCCTCGACACCCGGTTCGGCGGGGTATCGGCGATGGATGTGCTGACGGTCGGCGGGCAGGTTCTGATCGCGGCGGCGGGGGGCGACGGCGGGGTGACGCTGTTTCAGCTTTTGCCCTCGGGGCGGCTGGTGATCCTCGACACGCTGATCGACGGCACCGATACCGCGCTGCAGAACATTCAGGATCTGAGCTTTGTCATGGTCGGCGGCCGGATAGAGCTTTACGCCCTTGCCGCCGGGGATCAGGGCGTGACGCGGATTCTGGTGGACCCGGCGCGCTATGGTGGCAGTTTGGCCGGGATCAGCGCCACCACCGCCACCGGCACCCCCGGCAATGACGTGCTGACAGCCCCCGCAAGTGGTGCCTGGGTCCGGGCGGGTGCGGGGGATGACACCCTCGTTGGCGGCGCGGGGCGCGACACGCTGGAGGGGGGCGCGGGCGCTGACCTTTATGTGCTGACGCCCGATGCGGCGGGCCGTGATACGCTGCAAGGCTTTGATCCCGCGGAAGACCGCATCGACCTGTCCGGCTATCCGGCGCTGCGCGGTCTGGACGGGCTGACCATCCTGCCCAATACCACCGGCGCGGTGATCCGCATCGGCACCGCCGAAATCACCCTGATCGCCGGGCGCAGCCTGACCGCCGGTGAAGTGGCGGCGGCGCTGCAATTTTCCGGCGACCGCACGCTGATCACCACCGCGCCGCCCAGCAGCACCTATTCCGGCGGCAGCGCCGAGGCCGATGTCTTTTACTGGTCTGCGGGCGCGCGGATTTTCGATGGCGGCGGCGGCAATGACAAGATCAGCTATGCCGCCGCCCCCTTTGGTCTGGTGATCGACCTGCAGGCGCAGGCGCTGAATGCAGGGGCGGCGGCGGGCCATGACCTGCGCTCGATCGAGATCATCGACGGCACCGCTTTTGACGACCGCCTTCTGGGATCATCCACCGCGAACACCTTTTCGGGCGGGGCGGGCAATGACAGCCTTGAGGGACGCGGCGGCAATGACTGGCTGACGCCGGGGGCCGGCAATGACACGGTGGACGGCGGCGACGGGGTGGATATGGTCAGCTTTGTCGATGCGCTGCTGGCCTTCGAGATCAACCTTACCACCGGAATCGCCCGTTCCGGCAATGAGGTGGACCGGCTGCTGAACCTTGAAAACCTGACCGGCAGCATCTTTTCCGACAATATCACCGGCAATGACGGTGCCAATCTGCTGCGTGGTCTGGGCGATTACGACTGGTTCAACGCCACACCGGGCGCCGATACCATCGACGGCGGCACCGGGCGCGACATGATCTCCTATATCACCGCGCCGGGGGCGGTGACCGTCAATCTGGGCACAGGGCGCGGTCTGGCGGGGATGGCTGCGGGGCAGGTCTATATCTCGGTCGAGCGGGTGACCGGCTCGATCTACGGCGATACTTTCTATGGCTCGTCGGGCGAGGATGATTTTCGCGGCATGGGCGGTTATGACCTTTTCATCGGTTCCGCCGGGCGCGACCGCTATGACGGCGGCAACGGGATTGACACGGTTGCTTATAGCGCCGCGACGGCGGGGGTGGCGGCCTCTCTCCTCTTGGGGCGGGGGACGGCGGGGCAAGCGGCCCGCGATCTTTACACCTCGATCGAGAATCTCACCGGCTCGGCCTTTGGCGATGCGCTGACGGGCGACAACATCGCCAATCTGCTGCAAGGGCTGACGGGCGACGACATCCTGTTCGGCAATGGCGGCAATGACACGCTGGATGGCGGGCTGGGGGCGGACTATCTCTATGGCGGCGCCGGGTTCGACCGGATGACGGGCGGTGGCGGCAATGACACGCTCGACGGGGCCGATGGCTGGGACTATGCGGTCTTTTCCGGCAATCAGGCGGATTACAGCATCACCGGAAATTCCACCCGGGCAACCGTGCAGGCCCTTGCCGCCGGCGGCGACGGGCTTGACCTGCTTCTCGGGATCGAAGTGCTGGTCTTTGCCGATGGCACCTTGCTTTTGTGATTTCAGACCAAGGGCCTGGCTGTGGTGCCCCTGCGCGGCAAACGTGACGAAAACTTTGACGCCGCAGGGCAGTTCGGTCAAAGTGGCGGCATGAAAGTGATTGCTGTGACCTGTGGATTTTTGGCGATTGGAACCGGGTTGGCGCAGGCCGCGGCCGATCCGGCCTGTCGGCTGGAATTTTCCGACCCCGCTACGCCGGCCCTTCAGGCAGAGGCGGACCTGCCGGAGAGTGTTGCCCGCCTCTGCGCCGACCTCAGCCGCGCGGTTGCGGCGCGACCGGCCCTGTCGCAGCGGCTGGCGCAGGATCAGGCGCAGCTGCTGGTCAATGTGATCGACGTTGGCCCGACCCGCCTGTCGGCGCAGCTTGTGCTGCGGGCGAACGGGGTGGATCAGGCCGGCGCGCCCCTTGAATTGCAACAAAGCGACCGGGCCAGTCTGGCCCCGTCGGCCATTGCCCGGCTGGCCGACCATCTGATTGATGCCGAACCTTTTGCGGGGCTGATGCCCGCACCCTGACCCCTCGCCTCCATCCGTATTTTCAGGAGATGTCTCCTTGTGCATGATCTGCTCTTCGCTGCGCCCGTGGTCCACCGACTGCGACTATGACCTGACTGATGCCGCCCGCGAAAACGCGGTGCTGACGGAAACCACCGATGCCGTGGCCAGTGCGGCCACCACCTATTCCTTGGGAGCGGGCGATACGTTCAACGGCCAGTATGGCACCGGGACGGATGTCGATTGGGTCCGGGTGCAACTGACCGCCGGCGAAACCTATCGCTTCAGCCTGCAGTCACAGGCCGCCGACACCTACCTTTACCTGTTCAACGCGGCGGGTGGCCTGATTGCCTGGAACGACGACAGCGGCAGCACCGACTCGCAGATCACCTATTCCGTGGAGACGACCGGCACCTATTACATCGGCGCAACGCGGTATGAGGTGAACGAAGGCGGTTCCGGGCCGACCGGGAGCTATACGCTGACCTATGCCGCCTTGGCCCCCGCACCGGTCTGGACCGTTGACGAGATGGCCGAGCAACTGACCGATGGCTACTGGGAACGCAGCGACCGGGAACGGCGCAGCTTTGACATTGCGGCGGGCGGGGAACTCACCGTCAACCTCACCGCCCTGACCGATACCATGCGCACCCTGGCCCTGCGCGCGCTGAGTGCCTGGACCGATGCCACCGGCCTGACGTTCCGGCAGGTGAACGGCAGCGCCGATATCACCTTTACCCGTCTGAGCGAACGGACCGGCGGCGAGGCTTATGCCGACAGCATCGTGGACGGTGATGGCAATATCCTCAGCTCGACCGTGAACATTGATCAGGAATGGCTGGACAGCGAGGGCAGCACCCTGACCAGCTATGGCTATCAGACCTTCATCCATGAAATCGGCCATGCGCTGGGTCTGGGTCATGCGGGCAATTACAACGGCACCGCGATCTACGGCACCAGCAACGATGCGCGCAACGACAGTTGGCAGATTTCTGTCATGTCCTATTTCAGCCAAAGCGAAAATACTTATATCAGTGATACTTACGCCTATACCATCACCCCGATGATGGCCGATGTCATCGCCATCGCCAATCTCTATGGCACAGTGGCGACGCTGCGCACCGGCGACACGACCTATGGCGAAAACTCCAATGCCGGTGCCAATTATGCGATGTTCTCGACCTATAATGCCAACCGGACCGACGACATCACGCTTGCCATGACCATCGTCGATCAGGGTGGGAATGACACGCTCGACTTCCGCTCGGACAGCGCAAATCAGCGGATTGATCTGCGGCCCGGCTCGGTTTCCGATGTCTATGGCGATCTTGGCACCCTGAGCATCGCGCGTGGCACCGTGATCGAGGGGCTGCTGGCAGGCAGCGGCAATGACACGCTGACGGGCAACGATGCCGCTAACCGCATTCTCGGCAACAACGGCGGCGACAATATCGACGGCGGCGCGGGCAATGACACGATTGACGGCGGCGCGGGCGGCGACTGGCTGACGCCGGGGGCGGGGGTTGACAGCGTGGTCGGCGGCACCGGCACCGATATGGTGTCTTACGTCGATGCGCGGGCCCGGGTGGTTCTGGACCTTGTCGCCGGAACCGCGACCATTCTGGGCGAGACCGACAGCCTTTCCGGCATCGAGAATGTGACCGGCACCATTTACGGCGACCTGATCACCGGCGACGGCGGCGCCAACCGCATCCGCGCGCTGGGCGATTATGACTGGCTGGTCGGCTCGGGCGGCAATGACACGTTCGAGGGGGGGACCGGGCGCGATACCGTCGCCTATTCCTCGGCCGCCTCGGGGGTGATCGCCAGCCTGCTGGCAGGCACCGGCACCGGCGGGCAGGCGACGGGCGACAGCTATATCGACGTCGAGAACCTGACCGGCTCCAGCTATGTGGACCGGCTGACCGGCAACAATGCCGCCAATATCCTGCGCGGCCTGGCGGGGGATGATTTCATCTTCGGCCTGAACGGTGCCGATACGATCGACGGCGGCGCCGGGCGTGACAGCATCGACGGCGGTCTGGGCAATGACCGCATCATCGGCGGGCGCGGCAATGACACGATCGACGGCGGGGCGGGCTGGGATACCGCGCTCTATACTGGCACGCGGGCGCAATATACCGTCACCAATCTGGCCGATGGCCGGTTCAGCGTGCTGAACCTTTCGGCCGGGCCGGATGGTCTCGACATCGTGTTGAATGTCGAAGTGCTGGAATTCGCGGACGGCCGGATTTACCTCTGACCATGGCTGCGGCCCCCGCGAGGGGGGCCGCCGGGGGGCTTCAAGCCCAGATCAGCTTGCGCCGAAGGTCTTTTCCACCTGACGGCGGTGCAGGACATAGGAACTGTCGCTGCGCGAGATCAGCGTGTAGAACATCGGCACCACGAAAAGCGTGAAGATCGTGCCGATGATCAGCCCGGTAAAGATCACCAGACCCATCGCCTGCCGCGCGGCGGCCCCGGCGCCCTCGGCGATGATCAGCGGCACCACGGCCAGCGCCATGGCGGCAGTGGTCATCAGGATCGGGCGCAGGCGGGTCTTGGCGGCGGCCACGATGGCCTCGCGCCGGGACAAGCCGCGGTCGTCGCGCTGCTGATTGGCAAACTCCACCATCAGGATGCCGTGCTTGGTGATCAGCCCGATCAGCGTGATCAGCCCGACTTGCGTGTAGATGTTCAGCGTGCTGGCCCCCAGATACAAGGGCAGCATGGCGCCAAAGATCGACAGCGGCACCGACATCATGATGATGAACGGGTCGCGGAAGCTTTCGAACTGTGCCGCCAGCACCAGATAAATCACAATCAGCGCCGCGCCGAAGGCCAGAAGGATGGTGTTGCCTTCGGTCTTTTCCAGCCGCGACTGGCCGGAATAATCGACAAAGAAGCCGTCCGGCAGCACCTCTGCCGCGATTCGCTCCAGCTCGGCCAGTGCCTCGCCGGTGGAGAGGCCGATCATCGGCATCCCCGCCAGCGTGGCAGCGTTCAACTGGTTGAACTGCTCGATGGCGGCGGCGGTGACCCGTGGTGAAATGCTCACCACCGAGGACAGCGGCACCATCTGCCCCGAACGGGCGCGCACGAAGAATTCGCTCAACCGCTCGGGGTTGTCGCGCCATTCGGCGGGAACCTGGGTGATCACGTCATAGCTGTTGGAATCGCGGTCGAACTGCGCTACCGCGCCGCCGCCCACCATGATGCCCAGCGTGCTGCCGATATCGGCCACCGAAACGCCCAGCTCTGCCGCGCGGTCGCGGTCAATGGTGATGCGGACCTGCGGCGCGTCGAACGACAGGCTGTTCTGCAACACGATGAACTTGCCGGTCTGCATCGCCTTGGCGCGGATTTCCTCGACCACTTCCACCACCCTCTCGGGCGCGTGGATTGACTGGATCACCATGGAAATCGGCAGGCCGCCTCCGGCGCCGGGCAGGGTGGGCGGGGCAAAGACATAGCCCTGCACCCCCGGGGCGCCATCGAGGATGCCCTGAACCTCGGCCTGAATGGCGGCCTGACTGCGGTCACGCTGCGACCAGTCCTTCAGCGCCCAGATGTAAAAGCCGGTATTGCCGGCCCCGCCCATTCCCGCCACCGAGAACGAGGTTTGCACCTCGGGGATATCCGCCGTCCGCTTGCCGATTTCACGGGTGAAGGTGTCGGTGTAGTCCAGCGTGGCATAGCGCGGGCCGTTCAGGATGGCGAAAAGCGCGCCCTGATCCTCTTCCGGCGCCAGCTCGGACGAGGTGTTGAGGAACATGAACCCCATGGCCCCCACCAGCGACACCACCATAAGCAGCGTCACCGGCCGGTAATCGAGCGACGACGAGACCCGCCTTTCATACCAGTTCGACACGCCCGTCAGCACCCGGTCCACAATCCGCTGGAACCGCCCGGGGGCGCCATGGCTGAGGAGCCGGGCCGACATGGTGGGGGTGATGGTCAGCGCAACCACGCCGGAAATCACAACCGATCCCGCCAGCGTCAGCGCGAATTCGGTGAACAGCGAGCCGGTCAGACCGCCAGTAAAGGCCAGCGGCGCCAGCACGGCGGCCAGCGTGATCGTCATCGCAATCACCGGCCCGGTGATTTCCTTCATCCCGGTGATCGCCGCGCGGGCCGGGCTTTGGCCGTCGTCAATATGGCGGTGGATGTTTTCCACCACCACAATCGCATCGTCCACCACCAGACCGATGGCCAGAACCATCGCCAGAAGCGTCAAGAGGTTGATCGAATAGCCCAGCATCAGCATCACCGCACAAACCCCGATCAACGACAGGGGGATGGTGACAATGGGCATGACGACCGAGCGGAACGAGCCGAGGAACAAGAGGATCACCACCACCACGATCGCCACCGCTTCGGCGATGGTCTTGAACACCTCGCTGATCGAGGCGGCGATGGTTTCGGTGGAATCGTAGACCAGTTTGACCGTCATGCCCTGTGGCAGGGTGGCGTTCAGCTTGGGCAGTTCGGTCAGCACATTGGCGGCCACATCAAGCTGGTTTTCGCCCGGGGCGGGAATGATGCCGATGAAGGTGCCCGGCTCTCCGGCAAAGGTCACGATGGCATCGGTCGAACCCGAAGCCAGTTCAATCCGCGCCACATCGCGCAGCCGCACCGTGCCATTGGCGCCTTCTACCAGTGGCAGGGCGCCAAAGGCTTCGGGCGTCTGCACAGTGGAATCCAGCGTCAGGGAATAGGTGAAATACTCGTTCTCGGTCTTGCCCGGCGCCGAGAGGAAGTTTGACGAACGGATCGCCGCCAGCACTTCCGAAGCGGTCACGCCACGCGCCGACATTTGCAGCGGGTCCAGCCAGATGCGCATGGCATATTCGGCGGCACCCATGATTTCCATCTGCGCCACGCCGTCGATATTGGTCACTCGTGGCCGCACCACCCGCTCAAGGTATTCGGTCAACTGTTCGGGCGTCATATTGGGGTTCTGCACCGCCAGATACATCAGGGCAAAGGTCATGCCCGTGCCCTTGACGATCACCGGATCTTCGGCATCGGCGGGCAGTTGGCCGCGCACCTGCTGCACCTTCGACATCACTTCGGTCAGGGCGATGTCGGGGTTGGCGCCCAGTTTCATCTGCACCGTCACGACCGAGGCCGAGGGCGTGGACTGGCTGGTCACATAGTCGATGTTTTCCGTGGTCGAGACCGCCGCCGCGATGGGGCTGGTCACGAAACCCTGGATCAGGTCGGGCGCCGCGCCGGGGTAGATCGTGGTGATGGTGATCACCGTCTCCTCGACCTCGGGATATTGGCGGACCTGAAGGTTCATCACCGAGGCCAGCCCCAGAAACAGGATCAGCGCGGCAAGGACCGTCGAAAGAACGGGGCGGCGGATAAAGAGTTCGGAAAAATGCATCGCCTGCCCCTTATTCGCCGGCCGGCGCGCCAAGCGCGACCGAAGTGTCGATCTTGACCTTGGCGCCAGACGAAAGCCGGTTCTGCCCCGAGGTCACGATCTGATCCCCGGCGGCAAGGCCGCTGACAATCTCGATCCGTCCGCCCTCGCGGCGGCCGATCTTGACGAAGACCTGCTCGACCGTCAGCTCGTCCGCCGTCTCGCCGGCCCGGATCACATAGACCGAGTCGCCGTAAAGCGAAGAGCTGACGGCGGTTTGCGGCACCGCGATCACCCCCGCCTCGGCGGGCAGCGAGATGCGCACGCGCAGGAACTGGCCGGGATAAAGCTGGCCCGAGGGGTTTTCCACCTCGGCGCGCACCGAAACCATCCGCGAATTGGGATCGACCCGCGGCTCGATGGCGATGATGCGGCCCTCGGCCTTGAACCCGCCCACCTCGGAGGCGACCGAAACGGCGCCACCCAGCGCAAGTGCCGCGATTTGCTGTTCAGGCACCGCGAAATCGACCCGCATCTGACCCAGATCCTGCAAGGTCGCATAGATCTGCCCGGGCGAGACATATTGGCCCACCTCGATCTGCGGAATGCCGATGACACCTGCGAAGGGCGCGGTCAGCCGCTTGGCGTCCAGCGCGGTCTGCACCTGCGCCACCTGCGCGCGCGCACTTTCCACCTGCGCCGCTGCGGCCTCGACCGTGTTGGCAGCGCCCACGCCGCGCTCGGACAGGGTGCTGGCGCGCTTGGCTTCGGTCTGGGCCACGCCCAGCCCGGCCTGCGCGGCGGCCAAAGCCGCCTTTTCGCTGTCATCGTCGATCTGCACGAGGTTCTGCCCCTCGGTGATCGCATCATTGGCGGCAAAGAGGATTTCGCGCACCAGCCCGCCGGATTCGATGGCCAGATCAACCCCGCGCGCCGAAAGCGAGGTGCCGATGGCGTCGATCCCCGGCTCCCATGTCACGCCTTCGACGGTTTCGGCGGTGACCGGCACCGGCGGCGGGACCATGCCGCCAAGGAACTGGGCAATCATCTCGTCGCGGAAGAACTTGAACCAGACAATTCCGCCGACGATAAGGCCCAGAAGGACGATGGCGATGATCAGGCGTTTGAACATGGTGTTCCTCCAGCGCGGCAAAAACAGGCCGGGGCAGCGACCGCCACCGGCGTTCCGCCCTGCCTGTAACGCTTGGCGGCAATCGTCAACTCCCTGATATCGCTTTTCCGGTCGTTTGTATGCCTTCGGATCAAATGTGATGCCCGAACGCTTTCAAACCGGCCGGTTTACTTCTGCGCAGCCTTTGCGGCCGTCACGCCGCCACCGGCTTTCCATTGATCCAGGTGGCGCGGATTGCGCGGTCGTCGCCCATCATGATCGTCGGGAAGATCGCCTGCCAGATATCCGCGGCCCGCGTCACTGCCTGCGCGATGGCGGGGGTCGAGGCAAGGTCAACCACCACCAGATCGGCCTCCATCCCCGGGGCGATGTTGCCGATCAGGTGGTCGGCGTGCAGGCTGCGGGCCGAGCCTTGGGTGGCCAGCCACCAAAGCTCTGCCGGATGCAGCGCGCGGCCACGCAACTGCGCCACCTCATAGGCCGCCGCCATGGTCCGCAGCATGGAAAACGACGAGCCGCCCCCGGTATCGGTCGCCAGCCCCACCCGCAGCCCGGCGCGTTTCAACCCGTCCATGTCAAAGAGGCCCGAACCGATGAAAGTGTTCGAGGTCGGACAATGGACCAGGCTGGCATCCACCTCAGCCAGCCGGGCCTTTTCGCGATCGGTCAGCCAGATGGAATGGCCGTAAAGCCCGCCCTTGCCCAGCAGCCCATGCGCCTCATAGGTATCCAGATAATCGCGGGCCTGCGGGAACAGCGCCTGCACCCAGGCAACCTCATCCGTCTGCTCGCTGAGGTGCGTCTGCATCAGGCAATCGGGATTGGCGGCCCAAAGTGCCCCCATCGCAGCAAGCTGTTCGGGTGTCGAGGTGGGCGAAAACCGCGGCGTGATCACATAGGCCGCCCGCCCGCGCCCGTGCCATTTGGCCAGCAGCGCCGCCGATTGGTCATGCCCGGTCTGGGCAGTATCGCGCAACCCTTCGGGCGCATTGCGGTCCATGCAGGTCTTGCCCGCCCAAAGCCGCATATCCCGCGTCGCGGCGGCGCCAAAGATGGCATCGACGCTTTCGGGATGGATCGTGCAATAGCTGCAAGCCGAAGTGGTGCCATGCGCGGTTACCAGCCCCAGATACCGCTCTGCCACCGCCTGCGCATAGGCCGGATCGGCAAAGCGCATTTCCTCGGGGAAGGTGTAAAGGTTCAGCCAGTCGATCAGCCGCTTACCCCATGAGGCGATGATCGCCGTCTGCGGATAATGCGCATGGGCATCGACAAACCCGGCCGAAATCAGCGCCTTGCCGTAATCGGTCACCCGGGCCTGCGGATGGGCGGCGCGCAGCCGGTCGGCCGGGCCGACCGCCGCGATGCGCCCGCCCTCCACCAGAACGGCGCCCGCACTTTCATGCCGGGCGGCGGCGATCCCTTCGGCAAAAGGATCGGCGTCATAGGACAGAACCTGCCCCAAAAGGAGATCGGCCATCGGGGCCCCTTCGCATTGCAACCGGATCAGACTAGCCATTGATGAGCATTTGGTAAATTTCCATCCGCCCCCTGTTTTGCCGAAACAGCTTTCGCTAAGGATGGGGTAATCGAAAAGGGGCGCCGATGGCCGAAGAACTGGCAGTCAGGGAAGAGGACGGGCTGGAACAAGCCCGGGTCGATGCCATTCTTGAGGCGGTCGAGGCGGGCGATGCCGCCCGCGTTACCGAACTTCTGGAGCCGTTGCACGCCGCCGACATCGCCGACCTTCTGGAGCAGATCGGCCCGACCGAGCGGAACGCGCTGCTGGCCCTGTCCTCGCGTGAGATCGACGGCGAAATCCTGTCGGAACTGGACGATTCCATCCGCGAAGAGGTGATCGAGGCGCTGCCCGCCGATGTCGTCGCCGAAGCCATGCGCGAGCTGGATTCCGACGATGTGGTGGACATCCTCGAAGACCTCGACGCGCCGCAGATCGTGCGCATCCTCTCGGCGCTGGATCAGGCAGACCGCCTGGCGGTGGAACAATCGCTGGCCTATCCCGAACAATCCGCCGGCCGCCTGATGCAGCGCGAGGTGGTGGTGGCGCCCGAACACTGGACCGTGGGCGAGGCGATCGACCACCTGCGCGCCGCCGAGCATCTGCCGGACCAGTTCTATCACGTCATCCTGTCCGATCCGCGGATGAAGCCGACCGGCTATGTCACCCTTGGCCGCGTGCTGTCCGCCCCGCGCGAAGCCCGGTTGCGCGACATCACCGAAGACAGCTTTCGCACCATCGAGGCCACCGATGCCGAAGAGGATGTGGCCTATATCTTCAACCAGTATCACCTGATTTCCTGCCCGGTGGTCGATGCGGCGGGGCGCCTTGTGGGCGTGATCACCATCGACGACGCGATGAACGTGCTGGATGAAGAGCATCAGGAAGACATGCTGCTTTTGGCCGGTGTGGGCGAAGAAAGCTCGATCTCGGACGGGTCGCTGGAAACGGTGAAGCAGCGGCTGCCCTGGCTGGTGATCAACCTCTTCACCGCCTCGATTTCGGCCATCGTCATCTCGCAGTTTCAGGCGACGATTGCGGCACTTGTGGCGCTGGCGGCATTGATGCCGATTGTCGCCTCGACCGGGGGGATCGCGGGCACGCAGTCGCTGGCCGTCGCGGTGCGGGCGCTGGCGACGCGCGACCTGACCTCGGCCAACGCCCGCCGCGTGGTGCTGCGCGAATTGGGGGCGGGGCTCTTGAACGGGCTGGCGCTGGCGCTGATCCTCGGCACGGCGGGGGGGCTGATCTTCTGGGACATGCGGCTGGGCGCGGTTCTGGGCATGGCGATGATCGTCAACCAGATCGTGGCGGCGCTGGGCGGCGTCATGGTGCCGCTGACGCTGGAAAAATTCGGCTTTGACCCGGCGCTTGCCTCGGGAACCTTCGTGACCACCCTGACCGATGTGATGGGGTTCTTCGCCTTCCTCGGCCTTGCCACGGTGCTTTTGCTATGACCGATCTCGTCGCCCTGAAAGCGGCGGCCCGCAAGGCCGCCTTTGCCGCCCGCAAAGCGGCCTTTGCCAAGGAGCAGGGGCAGGCCGCGGAAATCCTTGCCGATTTTCTGTCGGCCCATCGGCACCGCCCGCTGGCCGGTTACATGCCGATGCGCACCGAGATTGACCCGCTGCCTGCCATGGCAGCCCATCCCGCCGCCGTCGGCGTGCCGGTGATCCCCGGCGCGGCGCAGCCCCTGCGGTTCCGCGAATGGAGCCCGGGCGCCGCGATGGTGGAAGGGGAGTTCGGCGCGCTGATCCCCGCCGAAGGCGCCTGGATCGAGCCCGAGGTGCTGATCGTGCCGCTTCTGGCCTTTGATGCGCGGGGCTTCCGGCTGGGTTATGGCGGCGGCTTTTATGACCGCACGCTGGAGGGGCTGCGCGCCCGGCGCCGGACGCTGGCCGTGGGCTTTGCCTTTGCCGCGCAAGAGGTGGACGAAGTGCCGATCGAAGACACCGATCAGCCGCTGGATGCCATCGTGACGGAAACCGGCCTGCGCCTGTTCGGAGGAAAGTAATGCGAACCCTTGCCGCCGCCCTTTGCGCACTGGCCACCGGGGCAGGGGCCGATTGCCTGCCGCCGGGCAAGACGCCCGCCAAGGTGACCTTTGCCGATGGCGCCGTGATCGACGGCATCACCCGGCAGGGCAACACCCTGCGCTATCAGTCCCACCCGCAACCGGACCAGACCACCGAGATGCAGGCGCTCTGGGGCATCTATCCGATGCAGAGCAGCTTCAACGGCAATGCGGTGCGCTATGATTGGCAGGGCGCGCTGCCCGATCCTGCCAGCCTGACCCCGGGGCGCGAGGTGCAGCTTTTCGCCCAGCAGGTGACGCCCGCCACCGCGACAGCCTATGCCATGACGGTGCGCCTTTTGGGCCATGAGACGATGGTGGTCGGCGAATGCCATTATCCGGTGCTGCACCTTGCGGTGACCATGGGCACACCCACCGCCGTCCGGGCCGAGGGCGAACGCTGGCTTGACCCCGAGCATCTGGTGATCTGGGCCACCAAGACCCGGATTCTGGACAAGAACGGCAATCTGGAACGCGAACTCAGCTCGCAAGCGGTGGCCGCCGAATAGATCGGCGGGATGGGCAGATTGCCCATCCTACTTGGCAATCACCTCGTCACGCACGAACATGTTGCCCCAGGCACGGTCGATCAGCTCGGGGGTCATCTGATAGGGGATGCCCTCGAACTCGCAGACCGAGATCATCTGGTCGATCAGGAAGGTCGGCTGATA
Source organism: Tabrizicola fusiformis (assembly GCF_013328815.1). Classification (GTDB taxonomy): domain Bacteria; phylum Pseudomonadota; class Alphaproteobacteria; order Rhodobacterales; family Rhodobacteraceae; genus Fuscibacter. Next base: position 101,206 of record NZ_JABUHN010000009.1, on the reverse strand, counting down.
GTTGGCGAAGTTCATGGCGATGGTGGGATACTTCACCTTCAAGAGATGCAAGAGCGCCGCCTCGTTCAGCGGCATCTTCTTTTTCCGCGCGACCATGGCGAAGATCTTCAGGAACATTTCCTGATTGGGGCCATCGACCTTGATCTTGAAGAAGATCCGCCGCAGCGCCGCGCCGTCGAAAATCTCGTTCGGGTGGAAGTTGGTCGAGAAGATCACCAGCGTATCGAACGGCACGGTGAATTTCTCACCCGATTGCAGCGCCAGAATGTCACGCGCCTCTTCCAGCGGCACGATCCAGCGGTTCACCAGCTTTTGCGGCGGTTCCGACTGGCGGCCAAGGTCATCGACGATGAAGATCCCGCCCGAAGCCTTCAGTTGCAACGGCGCCTGATAGGTGCGGGCGGTCGGGTTGTATTTCAGGTCCAGCATGTCCAGCGTCAATTCGCCCCCGGTGATCACCGTGGGGCGTTCGCAATGCACATAGCGGTTGTCGAACCGCGCGCCGGTGCGGCGCAGGGCGGTCGGATCATCGACCGATTCCACCGCCGCCGAATGCACGATCGGGTCATAGACCGTGATCACCTGCCCCGAATATTCGATGGCCCGCGGCACATAGATGCGGTCGCCCAATGCGGCGCGGATGCCGTTGGAAATACTGGATTTCCCGTTGCCGGGCGGGCCATACATCAGGATTGACCGCCCCGAGGTGACCGCCGGACCAAGGTTGTCGATCAGGTCGGGCGGCAGGATCAGATGGCCCATCCCCTTCATCAGTTCGGGCCGGGTCAGCTTGATGTCGCGCACCGATTGCCGCTTCATCTGCGCGCCATAGGCTTCAAGCGGCACCGGCAGCGCGCCGTAATATTCCGACTGGCTCAGGGCATCCAGCGCCCGCGACTTGCCCGCATCGGTCAGTTGATAGCCCATCTCGCTGCCCGAGGTGGCATGCAGCGTCCCCGTCGCCTCCAGCATCTTCTGGCTGCGGGCCAGGTCGATCAGTTCCTGCGTGAGCGGCAGCGGCAGACAGATTGCCCGGGCCAGATCGCTGACCAGAGAAATGTTCATGCGGAACATGGTCTTGAGCAGGATTTCCCGCATCATCACCAGAGACAGCCCGGTATCGGCCAGCGTCTTGGGCTGCGGCGGGGCGATCACGCCAGAGGCGGGCGGCGAGACTTGCACGTTCATCGGATTCCCTCGGGACAATCTGTTGCCCGAAAGGAAACCCTAGAAAAATGGCCTAAGTGCGGCCAGAAGATAGAAGATCAATGTCCCGGCCAGCGCGAGGCCCATCGGGAAATCGGCATGGGTCCAACTGGCCCAATCGGGCGTGGCGCGGCGAAAGGCCGGGATTGCCCGCATCAGCCGGTGGCTGGCAAAGGCGCCCAGCAGGCAGGCAGCAAACAGGCCAAGGATAAAGCGCAGGTCGCCCCCGATGAAGACCGGCGCGATGGCGGCGGCAAACTTGGCATCCCCCGCCCCCACCAGCCCGGCGGCATTGGCGACAAAGCCCACCACCAGAACCGCCGCCCCCAGCGCCAGTGCAAGGCCAAAGACCTTGATCGGCAGCACCAAAATCCCCACCACTACAAAGCCCGCCAGCATCGCCAGCACCGCCTTGTTCGGAATCTTCATCTTTGACAGGTCAGACCATGCCACCCAGATGCCGATCGGCAGCGAAAACACAAGAAAGGCCAGCGCGGCCAGCGGCGAAAGCCCGGTCATGGTTCAGCCGTCCAGCGCGGCAAGGCTGCGCGCGGCAGCTTCGAAATGTTGCGGATGGGTGTCGATGGCGTTCTGCAGCAGACCCTTGCCTACGGCGACATCGCCCTGCTTGATCGCCGTCAGCGCCAGCGTATACAGAAGCTCCGCCCGCTCGATCTGGGTCATCTGGATCACCGGCAGGTCGTATTTGCGCTGCGCGCCGCGCGCCAGAACAAGGTTGTTCTTGGCGGTGAACATGCCCGGATCATAGGTCAGCGCCTCAAGAAACAGCTTCTCGGCCCCGGCGTAATCGGCGCGGGTCAGTTTGGAATAGCCCCAGTTGTTCAGAACCCCGGCCGGTTTTGTCGTCAGCCCGGCGGCGATTTCATAGAAACTGTCGGCTTTCTTCCAGTTCTTCTTGCTGTCAGCCACCATCGCCTCAAGCCGGTAACGCTCATAGGTCTCAAAGGTGGGGGGGATCTTGTTCAGTTCGGCCTCGGCCCGGCCCCATTCGTTCGAGCGGATCAGCGCATCGGCCAACCCCACCCGGTCCTCATTGCCCGCGCCGGGCATCGCCAGAATCTGGGTCCAGACCGCAGCGGCCTGTGTCGGCTGGTTGGCGCGGATCAGCGACTTGGCCAGCCCGCGCTTGAGGTCGATCCGGTCCGGGTTTTCCGCCGCCGATTTCGAGAAATAGGCGACCGCCTCACTCGGGTCGCCCACGGTCAGCATGATGTCGGAAAGGTTTGACTCGTCGATGACGTTCACGCTTTTCAGCGCGCGCTGCACCTCGGCATCCGAGGTGCGCTGATTGCAGGCCGCCAATGCGACCAGCCCCGCCAGACCGGCGGCAAACACGACAGGGTGGCGCATTTTGCGTCCTTTTGACTGCTCGACTTCGCGCGGGCCTAAAGCTGCGTCAGCAAGACATATTCGCCATAGCCGCGCCGCACCAGATTATACCGCGGTTCCTGATACTCGGGGTCAGGATATACCGCATTTTCGGTCTGGGCGATAGCCAGCCGCAGATTCTCGCGGATCGAGTCCGTTTGGCCACTGTCCACCTGAAAGGCCTGCTGGAAGACCACCCGCGCCTCACCGTATTTTCCCTGCTCCATCAGCACCACGCCCAGATTGTTCAGCGCGGGCACAAAGGACGGGTCCATCTCGACCGCGCGGCGCAACAGGGTTTCGGCCTGTCCCAAACGGCCCAGTTGCAGGTTGGCCGAGCCGAGAGCCGACAGCACATCGGCATTCATCCCGTGCTGGGCCGCGGCGCGCAGATAGGATTTCAGCGCCAGTTCAAACTCGCCCGCCTCCATAAGGCGGTGACCGACAAGCAACCCGTCCACCCCCTCTTCGCGGCTGTTCAGCCCCGGCGCGCGCACCGGGTCAGATGCACCAAGGCCGCCCGCAAATGTGCAGGCGGCCAGAAGCGGCAGGATAAGGGCCATCCGGCCCGCTTGCAAAAGCACGTCTTGTCAGCCCCCGCCACCGCTCAGCGTCTGCGAAATGCCGTAGACCGACGGTCCGATCAGGATGATCATCAAGGGCGGCACGGTAAACATCATTGTGCCCAGCGTCAGCTTGGTCGGCAAGGTGTTTGCCTTCTCTTCGGCGCGCATCACGCGCTTGTCGCGCATTTCTGCCGAATAAACCCGGAGCGCCTCGGCAATCGAGGTGCCGAAGGTGGCCGATTGCACCAGCGTCGTGACGAAGGACGACACATCCGAGATGCCCACCCGTTCCGACATATCCTTCAGCACCTGCACCCGTTCCTTGCCGGCCTTCACCTCATGCGCGACCATCTCGAATTCATCGGCGAGGGCAGGGTATCCGGCGCGGCTTTCCTTGGCGACGCGGTTGATCGACTGGTCCAGCGATTGGCCCGCCTCGACACAGACCAGCATCATGTCCAGTGCATCGGGAAAACCGGCGACGATCTCGGCCTGACGGGCCTGCAACCGGCGCTGCACCCAGTATTGCGGCAGGTAATAGCCCGCCGCCCCCGGACCGATGGTGGCGATGATCATGAATTGCGTGCCGACCTCCTGCTGCGAAGAAACGACCAGCGCATAGATCATCCCAAGGGCCAGAAAGCCCAGACCCAGCGCGAATTGCGCAAAGTGGAACATCCGCACCGCATTCTTGGCCCGATACCCCGCCCGCAGCATCTTGAGCCGCGAGGCAGACATGGTTTCGGCATCCTGCGGTTCGAGGAAGCCGGCGAACTTCTCCAGCTTGTCGCGGTCCTGGCCGCGGCGCAGATCGGCCCCGCCGCCCGCCTTGGCGGCGCGGGCCGTGCCTTCACGCTGCGCCTTGAGTTTGGCCAGCGGGTCTTCCTGCTTTTTCAGCATCGAAGGCAGGGTGACCAGGATCAGCGCCAGACCCAAGAGCCCGATCGCCAGGAATGGGCCCAGCGGGCCGAACTGGCTGGTCAGCATCGTATTGAGGTTGCTCAGAAAATCCATGATGCCCTAGACCTTGATATTGACCATCATCTTCATGAAGACGACGTTGACCACCAGAAAGACCGCCACGACCAGCGCCGCGGGAATGAAGGCGGGGGTGTCTTTCACCTTGTCGTAATAGTCCGGCTTGACCACCGAAATCATGATCAGCGCGCCAATCGGGAAGGCCGACAGGAACATGCCCGACCATTTCGCCTCGGCGGTGATGGCCTTGACCCGGCGGAACAGCTTGAACCGGGCGCGGATCACTTTGGCCAGACCGTCAAGAATCTCGGCCAGGTTGCCGCCCGATTGCTGCTGGATCGTCACGGCCACGGCAAGAAAGCGCAAATCCTGGCTGTCCATCCGCTCGGCAAAGGCTTTCAGGCTTTCGGCAACGTCGCGGCCATAGGCGGCCTCGTCGGCGATCATGCCGAATTCGGTCCCCAAGGGGTCGGGCACTTCCTTGGACACAATGCCGATGGCCGAGGAAAACGGATGCCCCACCCGCAGGCTGCGCACCATCAGCTCCACCGCGTCGGGAAGCTGTTCCTCCAGCAGGGCCATCCGCTTCTTGGCCTTGTTGTTGACCCAAGTGTAGACGCCACCAATCCCCATGGCGATGGCGATCAGCGCGCGGACCGGCGTGCTGGCCTCGGTGCCCAGCGTCAGGCCCAGATAGGCCACCACCGACAAGCCACCCATGATCATGATCAGTTGCTGCGGCGAAAAGGCGATGTTGGCCTTCTGCGCCTTGGCCGCCAGAATGGAATACAGCGGAATCCCGCGCGAATTCAGATGCTGGCTCATCTCCTTGCGGAGTTGCTCCAGAACCTGTTCACGGTTCTGGTTCTTTTCCAGCAGGGCCAGACGGCGGCTCATCCGGCTGTTGAGACTGATCGACTTGCCGAAGACCGTCAGATAGAGGCCCTCCACCAGCACAAGGACGGCCACGAAGATCAGGATATAGATCAGCGGCGCGGCTGAGATTTGCATGGCGGTTCCTCAGATAAGCGGTTCATAGATCGAGGCGGGCAGGTCGTAACCCCATTGCTTGAAGCGGTCCGAGTAATGGCTGCGGACGCCCGTCGCATTGAAGCGGCCAATGATCTTGCCGTTCGGTTCCACCCCAAGGCGTTCGTAGCGGAAGATTTCCTGCATCGAGATCACTTCGCCTTCCATGCCGGTGATTTCCGTCACCGACACCATCCGGCGCGAGCCGTCCTGCAAGCGGCTGGCCTGCACGATCAGGTTGACAGCCGAGGCGATCTGGCTGCGCACCGCCTTCAGCGGCATTTCGATCCCGGCCATGGCGACCATGTTTTCCAGACGGCTGATGCCGTCGCGGGCCGAGTTGGCGTGGATCGTGGTCATCGATCCGTCATGGCCGGTGTTCATCGCCTGAAGCATGTCGATGACTTCCTCACCCCGGGTTTCGCCCACGATGATCCGGTCGGGGCGCATCCGCAGCGCGTTGCGCAGACAGTCGCGCTGCGTCACCGCGCCCTTGCCTTCGACGTTCGGCGGGCGGCTTTCCATCCGGCCGACATGCACCTGTTGCAGTTGCAATTCGGCGGTGTCTTCGATGGTCAGCACCCGCTCGCGGTTGTCGATGAAGCTGGACAGCGCGTTCAGCGTGGTGGTTTTCCCCGAACCCGTGCCGCCCGAAACGATGATGTTCAGCCGGGTCGAAACCGCGGCTTGCAGATAGAGCGCGATTTCCTCGGTAAAGGCGCCAAAGCGCACCAGATCGGGAACGCCCAGCTTTTCCTTCTTGAATTTCCGAATGGAAACAAGGCTGCCATCCACCGCGACCGGCGGCACCATGCAGTTGAAACGGCTGCCATCGGCAAGGCGGGCGTCGCAATAAGGGTTGCTTTCATCCACCCGGCGACCCACCGCCGACACGATCTTGTCGATGATCCGCAGCAGGTGGCGTTCATCCTTGAAGGTGATGTCGGTCAGTTCCAGCTTGCCCGAGCGTTCCACAAAGATCCGGTTCGGCCCGTTGACCAGAATATCGTTGACCGATTCGTCCTTGAGCAGCGGCTCAAGCGGGCCAAGGCCCATCACCTCGTCATAAAGTTCCTGGTTCAGCGTGCTGCGGTCGTCCTTGTTCAGCGCGACCGACATTTCATCCAGCGCCTCGGCGGCGATGGCGGCGATTTCCGATTTCAGGCTGGCTTCGGTGGCCTTTTCCAGCGCGGCAAGATTCAGGTTGTCCAGAAGACGCTTGTGCAGCTCGGTCTTCAGCTCCTGCATCCGGTCCTTGCGTTTCTTTTCCTTGTCCTGCGCGGCCATTTCGGCTGCGGGCCGCACGGTGGCCCCCGCGGCTGCACGGCCGCCGGTCATGGCTTTGGGTGCCGCTGCACCCGCCGCGGGGCGGGCGGAAGGCGTGGCCTGCGTCACCGGCGCGGTGGCGGCAGGACGGCCGGGCGCCCCTTCAGGCTTTTTGAAACGCGAAAACATCTGTTCCCCCAGGTGTCGCTGTGTGTCGCGGTGGCGGCGGGCCTCAGGCCCTGCCGGCCTCGACCGCCTTGTTCAGATCGAAAAGCGATTTGGCCAGTTTCTGGATTTCGCGGCGTAGCGGATTCTTCCCGGCATTCTCGGACAGGGGCAGGCCGTGGTCATTGGCCTGCGTCACCTGCGCGCCACCGTCGGGCAGTTGCACCTCAAAGCTGATGTCGAGGCTTTCGGCCATCCGCTTGACCCGGCTCTTGGCAGAGAGGTCGGTGAATTTCGGCGCCCGGTTCAGCACGAAGCGCAGCTTTTCATGCGGCAGCCCCTCAGCCTTGAGCGCGCGGACCAGCCGCAGCACGTTCTGGGCCGAGCGCAGGTCAAGCTCCAGCGGCGCAAAGTAAAGATGCGCGCGGTTCAGCACGGTTTCCGTCCAGGCCACGATGGTTTTCGGCATGTCGATGACCACGAAATCGAAATTGGCGCGTGCCATGTCGATGATCTTGCCGATCTCTTCAGGCCCCAGAATATCCAGCGGCAGCATGTCGGACGGAGCCGTCAGCACATGCAGCCGGTCGTTGAAGGTCAGCATCGCCTGCAACAGCGTGTCGCTGTCGGCATGGGCGGTGTCCGTCAGAATCTCGAACACCGCTTCCTTGCGCGGCAGGTCCAGATAGGTCGCAGCCGAGCCATACTGAAAGTCAAAGTCGATCAGGCAAACCCGCGGCGGTGTCTTGTCCACCGTGGCCAGTTCCCAGGCGAGGTTGGTCGCAAAGGTCGAGGCGCCGCAGCCGCCCGCCAGCCCATGCACCGGCAGGACCACACCGTCGCGGTCGCCCTTGGCCTTGAAGGCGGGATGGGTGCCGGCATCGGGATCGGCGGCCGGGGCAGGGGCCGCCGCCGCTGCGGCGACCGGGGCTGGCTCGGGGGCCGGGGCCGGTTTGCGGATACGCTCGATCGATTCGTGCAGGGCACCTTCGGGCAGCGGATAGGGCACGAAATCATCGGCACCGAGCCGCAACATCTGATGCAGGGCAATCGGGCTGACCTGATCGGCAATCAGGATCACCTTGATCGACCGTTCCTTTGCTGCCCGGATGATGTCGGTGATCGTGGCAAGGTCCGCCTCGTCGGCGCCGTTCACCGCGATGGCCACGAACTCCAGCCCCGCCGCATCCGGCTGGCCAAAGAAGACCAGCGCATCCTCAAATCCCAGGTCGCCCCAGGCCTCGCCCAGTTCCAGCTCCATCTCGTCGATGAGCAGATCGAAATTCTGGACATCGCGCGAGATCGTACACGCCAGAAGCGGTGCAGGATCGGGTTGCAGGTTCGCCACGCTCGTCATCGCCTCGTGCCCTTCCACTATCAGCCTCCGATGCCTGATCGCGTCCGGCGATCAGGGCCCCGGGGGCCGGCCGCATGTCGCTGCGGCAGACTGTTCCCATTAGGCCGAAGGTGCAGGGGGAGTTTGTCGAGATTGGGGCTAAAAAAGCGTCAATCTTTGAATTTTAACGATGGATCGTGCCGGAAAGGAAACGAAAGGGGCCGCATTGCGGCCCCTGTTGCGGTTACTGCGAGGGGTCAACCTCGGTTCCGACCGTGGTGTTGGTCGGATGTTCCCGTTTGCCGGATTTGACATATTCCCGCATGATGATTTCGGCATATTTGCCGTTCAGAACCATCGGGTTGTCCTGCACGAAGCCAACCACTTCGGTCACCGTGCGGCGGTTGCGCTCTTCGGGGCCGGGGGTCTGGATCACGGGGCGGGTCTTGCCGAAAGACACCACCGCCTCAAGCCGGGCCGAGCCGATGCCCTGCCCCACAAGGAAGGCCACCGCCGCATTCGCCCGCCGCAGCCCCAGCGCCTTGTTATACGCCTCAGAGCCCACAAGATCGGTATGGCCATAGACCCGGAAGCGCACCTCGGGGAATTGCCGGATCCATTTGGCCTGCTCGCGCAGCGTGGCGCGGGCGGCATCCGAAAGCTGCGACGAGTTGAAGGCAAAGTTGATCGTCGTCGGCACTTCGTTGGCAAAGCGGCGGCCAAGCGCCACCGTCGCCTCGATCTGGCCGGTCATCAGCATGGTGTTGTTCATGGTGGCGTTGCCAAAGCCGCCCTCATCCACCTCAGAGCCGACCTCGCGGAAGAAATCGGTATCGGTGCATCCGGTCAGGGCCATGGCCGCGACAGAGGCCATCAGGATCGCGCGCAAAGCCATGCCCTACTCCATCACATAGCCGTAAGAGCCGGTAAAGTCCTGCCGGGCCACTTCGCCCGCAGCGCCTTTCGGACGGCCCGCGACATTGCCGAACAGGAACAGATCCTTTTCGGTCGGCAGCTTGATCCGGTCGGTCGGCAGGGCCAGCGCCTCGCCCCGGGTCGGCGTGACCAGATGCGGCGTGACGATGATCACCAGTTCCGATTGCGCCCGCTCATATTCCGCGCTGCGGAACAGGGCGCCCAGCACCGGAATGTCGCCCAGCCACGGCACCTGGCCGTTCAGGTCGCGGAAATCGTCCTGCAACAGGCCGGCGATGGCAAAGCTTTCGCCGTCGCGCATTTCCACCGTGGTCGAGGTTTCGCGCCGCTTGAAGGCGTTCAGGCTGAACCCGTCGTTCTGCAAGGTGACGGTGGTGTCGATCGACGAGACCGAGGCGTTGATCGTCAGGTTGATGATATCCCCATCCACCACGACCGGCGTGAAGTTCAGCTCTACCCCGAAGGGCTTGTATTCGATGGTCACCACCCCGTCGGTCGAGCTGACCGGGATCGGGTATTCGCCGCCGGCAAGGAACTTGGCCTCTTGCCCCGACAGTGCCGTCAGGTTCGGTTCGGCCAGCGTCCGCACCACACCCTTCGATTCCAGCGCCTCAAGCAGCACCGCAAATTCCAGCGACCCGGCCGAGAAGCCCAGCGTCATCCGTCCTTCGGCTTCGTTGCCAGAGGTAAAGGTATTGCCGTTCAGCACCGAATTCAGGTTGTTGTGGTTGGCAAACTGCCCCGAACCGCCGATCACGCCCACCGAATTGCCGCCCGCCATCCCCAGTGAGGCCGACAGGTTCTTGGAAACCGAGCGTTGCATTTCGGCAAAGCGCACCTTGAGCATCACCTGCTGCGTGCCGCCCACCGTCATCAGGTTCGACACCCGTTCAGGCGCATAGCGATTGGCCAGATCCAGCGCGCGGTCCAGTTTGGCGGTTGAACTGACCGTGCCGGACAGCACGATGCCGTCATTGGCCGTCCGCACCTCGATCTTTTCGCCGGGCAGAATCTGTTGGAGGCGTTCCTTGAACTCGGCGATGTCGGGGGTGACATGCACATCGACGTTGGAAATCAGCGTGCCATCGGCCGCCAGAAGCGTCAGCGTCGTGCGCCCGGGCGTCTTGCCCAGCACGTAGATGGATTTGTCCGAGAGCGTCGAAATATCGGCGATGCCCGGATTGGCGATCGACAACTCGGCAAAGGGCGTATCGCTTTCGACCACCACGGCGCGGTTCATCGGCACCTGAAGGGGCGCGCTTTCGCTGCCCTGAAGGACGCGCAAGGTCTGAGCCTGCACGGGGGACAGCACAGAAGATGCCAGGACCAACCCCAGCATTCCCGCCGCCAATAGGCTTCGCATTCCCATGTGACCTGCCCTTTCGATCACGCCTCTGGGCGGGTTCTTTTCGCCCGCTCCACCCCGGATCATGCGGGAAATGGCGTTTTTATGCAAGAATCAATTGGTTGGAGCCGGTTCCTGATGTGGATGACCTGCAACAGACCCCAGCCATCGCGGCAAGGCAAAGGCGCGGCACCAGTTATGGGGCCGCGCCTTGCGATTTTTCCCGGTTCAGTTGGTGCAGGGGATCGGAATTTCCACCACCTCGGCGCCCTTGCGGGTGCGGATGGTGCAGACCTGCGCCTCGGGCGCCTGCGCCACCGGCGCCTGTTCGACCACGCCCAGAAGCGCCTTGCTGTCCACCTCGACCAGCCCGCCGCCGGTCTCATCCCCGACGCCGACCAGTGACATCGCCAGCCGTCCGGTTGCCTGCCCCTGCGCCAGCCGCGCCACCTGTTCCGGCGTGGCAGCCACCGTCATCGTGCGGTTGGTGATCTGGCCCTGAGACGAGCTTTTCTTGGTGTTGCGGTCGACGGCGATGATCTTCATGCCGGTTTCGATCAGCCGGGTGAACTCACCCTCGGTGCCCGAGATGCTGCCGGTCCAGTAGACATCAACATGGTCGCCCGGCTGGAGGAAGTCGGCGGCCTCGACCTTGATCGCAAAGGCGCGCATGCCCTTTTCCAGCTCGCCGTTCAGACCCGCCTGAACGCCCGGTTCGGTCACCTTGATCGCAAGGATCGGTTCGAACTTCTCCATGTCGCGGGCCACATAGCGCGGCTCGGTCGTGGTTGCCGGGAAGAGCTGCGCATCCTCGATGAAGATGCCGTCGGGCAGGGCGTTCTTCGGCCAGTAGATCTTTTGCACGTCTTCCTTGGTCAACTGTTCGCCATAGGATTTGGGCTTGTTGACCACGAAGACCTCGACCAGACCACCGGTCTTGGCCTTGATCTGCAATTCCTGTTGCAGGGCAGTCTCGGTTTTCGAGATATAGCCCTTTGCCATCCAGACAGCGGCCCCGGCCAAGGCCAGACCCGCCACCAGCACCAGTCCAAAAATCATTCTCATACCATCACCATCTTTCCAGCACCGCCCACCCACGGGCCTTGCAGATCAGTCATTCGAGCCATAGCCGGAAGGAACCCCGGCGATGTAGTCTGCCACCTGTTCCGAGGCGCTGCCTGTCTCGAAGGCAATAGGCGTCAGCACAACCATGGCAATTCCGATGATTGCGGCACTCAACACAACCCAGTCGACGGTCACGGCGCCTTCCTCATCGAAGATGACGGAGCGAAGCGCAGACCGGATCTTTTCAAACACCATGATCGTCACCATCGAAATGCCGCTTGCAGGACTGCCCTGCACGCAATTGGCCCAAACCCGACAAGACCCCAGGATTGCGGCGCACAGATGGCGCCATTCGGGCATTGCAAAGGAGCGTGCCGGCCAAAGGGAAGGGCCGCAACCTTGCGGATGCGGCCCCTGTCAGGCGGATCGGTTCAGGCTGATGCCTGATGCCGATCAGTTGTTCGGGCCGTAGCCGTTGATCGAGCCATCAGTCAGGTCGGTGACGATATCGTCGCCCAGATCTTCGATCCCGCCGCCGACGGTCGTCATCACGACCATGCCCAGGCCGACGATGGCTGCGGTCAGCACGACCCAGTCAACGGTCACGGCGCCCGATTCGTCCGACTTGAAGGATTTGAAGAGGTTCAGGAGTTTCATGGTTCAGGTCCCTTGTTTGCGTTTTGCTCTGGTTTCACCGCTTCGAACTTTCCCGCGCCGGTCTCTGCTCCGGTAGCCTTCGCTTCGGCTTGAGGACAGTAAGCCCCTGATTCATGGCCCGATTGGGGCGGCCGCGGGGTGATTTCGGGAAGATTGCAGGGAAAACTCGCGGCACAAGCCGGGGTTGTGTGTCAAAGGCGAAGGGCCGCATCCCTGCGGATGCGGCCCTTGCGGAAAACTGGTTCAGGCTGATGCCTGATGCCGATCAGTTGTTCGGGCCGTAGCCGTTGATCGAGCCATCAGTCAGGTCGGTGACGATATCGTCGCCCAGATCTTCGATGCCGCCGCCAACGGTGGTCATCACCACCATGCCCAGGCCGACGATGGCCGCGGTCAGCACAACCCAGTCAACGGTCACGGCGCCCGATTCGTCCGACTTGAAGGCTTTGAAGAGGTTCAGGAGTTTCATGGTTCAGTCCCTTGGTTTGCATTTTGCTCTGGTTTCACCGCTTCGAAGTTTCCCGCGCCGGGTCTCTGGTCCGGTCGCCTTCGCTTCGGCTTGAGAGCAATAAGCCAGCGATTCATGGCTGTGATTGGGAGACACCCTGACATTTCCGCCCAAATTCACGTTTTCGTAATCTTTCTGGCAACCATAGGAAAAGGCTGGATTTAATTCTGCGAAACCTGAATGCGCACCGGAAAGAGGCGTGGCTTTGTGGCCAGATCGCGGCCAAAACGCAGGGTCCGGCCCGCCGCAGGGTAGATTCGCACCCCCTTTGCACCCATACTGCCCCCAACAAAAGCGAAGCAGGCATCCAACGCGATGCGAAGACTGGCAGGCATCATCTCGGCGTCCTTGATTCTGGCCCTGCCGCTTGCGGCGGGGGGCGAAGCTCTGTCCGGTGACGGCGGTTTCACTTTCAAGCGGCTCAAGGTCGGCGCCGGGCTGCCGGGCAAGCGGATCACGGTGCAGATCGACCCTGCCGAACAGGCCCGCGCCCTTGCCGCTTTGCCCAAGGTTGACCCCAACGGTGTGGAGCCGCCCGCCGATACGCCGGCGCCCGCGGGGGCCGCCGCCGCCGTCCCCTCGCCCGGCGCCCAATATGGCTGGTTCTGGGACAAGGTGCCGCCGCAGCGCGATCAGGTCTCGGGGCGTTTCCCGCTGGCGCTGGCGGTGCTGTCGCAGGGGCCGGGCGGCGCGCAGGTGGCCGGGCCGCGGATGCAGCATATGCAGGACATCGCCGACACCTATGGCAAGGATATCCTGCTGGCGACACTGGGAACCGAGGTGTCGCCCGCATTGGTGCTGGCGGTGATCGGCGTGGAAAGCGCTGGGCGGCCCGCGGCGGTTTCATCCGCGGGGGCGGTGGGGCTGATGCAGCTTATCCCGGCCACCGCAACCCGCTTTGGCGTCACCGATTCCACCGATCCGGCGCAGAACATCAAGGGCGGGGTCGCCTATCTCGACTGGCTGATGAAGCGGTTCAACCGCGATCCGCTGATGGTTCTGGCCGCCTATAACGCCGGCGAAGGCGCGGTCGAGGCGAATGACGGCGTGCCGCCCTATGCCGAGACGCGCGATTATGTGCCCAAGGTGCTGGCGGCATGGTCCGTGGCGCAGGGCCTCTGCCTCAGCCCGCCCGAGCTGATGACCGACCCTTGCGTCTTCAAGGTGATCAGTGCCGCAAATGACAAGGGTCAGCCCGGCAAGGGCTGACCCGTTCCGCCTGACTGCGGCTCAGACTGAAAAGGCATCCGCCCATTCGGGATGTTTCTTGCGTTGCGCATTCACGAAGGGGCACAGCGGCATGATCTTGAAGCCGCTGGCCCGCGCATCCGCCACCATCGCCTCGACCAGCGCCAGCCCGGCGCCCGTGCCACGAAAACTGTCGGGCACGCCGGTATGGTCGGCGATGATCAGCGTCGGAGAGGTGACCGAAAAGGTCACCTCCGCCTCTTCGCCATTGCGGCGCAGCACATAGCGGCCCTTGTGGCCGTTCAGTTCCTTGACGATCTCAGTCAACGATTGTGGCCTCCGTTGCGGCCCGCAACTCGGCCTCGGTCACGCCATCGGCAATCTGCACGATCTTCAGGCCGCCCGGCACCACATCCAGCACGCCCAGATTGGTGATGATGCGGTTCACCACCGCCTTGCCCGTCAGCGGCAGGGTGCAGGATTTCAGCACCTTGCTCTCGCCATGCTTGCTGGTGTGGTCCATCACCACCACCACGCGGCCAACCCCCGCCACAAGGTCCATCGCGCCGCCCATGCCCTTGACCAGCTTGCCCGGAATCATCCAGTTCGCCAGATCGCCATTCTCGGCCACTTCCATCGCGCCCAGAATCGCCATGGCAATCTTGCCGCCACGGATCATGGCGAAAGACTGCGCAGAATCGAAATAGGCGGTCTGCGGCAGTTCGGTGATGGTCTGCTTGCCGGCATTGATCAGGTCGGCATCCTCATCGCCCTCAAAGGGGAAGGGGCCCATGCCCAACATGCCGTTTTCCGATTGCAGCGTCACATTCACGCCCTCGGGGATGTAATTCGACACCAGCGTCGGAATCCCGATGCCAAGGTTGACATAGGTGCCGTCCTGCAATTCCTGCGCCGCCCGCGCGGCGATCTGGTTGCGGTCCCACATGGCTCAAACCTCCCGCTTGCGGACAGTCCGCTGTTCGATGCGTTTTTCGTGGTCGCCCTGAATCAGGCGATGCACATAGATCCCCGGCAGGTGGATGTGGTCGGGGTCAAGGCTGCCCAGCGGCACGATCTCCTCGACCTCCGCGATGCAGACCCGGCCTGCGGTCGCGGCGGGCGGGTTGAAGTTGCGGGCGGTCTTGCGGAAGATCAGGTTGCCCGAGGGATCGGCCTTCCACGCCTTGACGATCGAGATGTCGGTGACGATCCCGGTTTCAAGGATGTAATCCTGCCCGTTGAAATTCTTCACCTCCTTGCCCTCGGCAATCACCGTGCCGACGCCGGTCTTGGTGTAAAAGCCGGGAATCCCCGCCCCCCCGGCGCGCAGCCGTTCGGCCAGCGTGCCTTGCGGGTTGAACTCCAGCTCCAGCTCGCCCGACAGGTATTGCCGCATGAATTCGGCATTCTCGCCCACATAAGAGGAGATCATCTTCTTCACCTGCCGTGTCGCCAGCAGCACGCCCAGACCAAACCCGTCCACGCCCGCATTGTTCGAGGCAATGGTCAGATCCTTGGTGCCGGCGTCCCTGATCGCCGCAATCAGCAATTCCGGAATGCCGCAGAGGCCAAAGCCCCCGGCGGCAATCGTCATGCCGTCAAACAGCAGGCCATCAAGCGCCGCCGCGGCATTCGGATAGATTTTCTTCATCGGTTCCCTCCGCCCGAACCTTGCTACACCCATTGCGGGGAACGCCCCCCGACCGGGTTTTCGGATGCGGTGATCCTGAAAGATTGCCCTTGCCGCGACCATCCGTAAGAATACTTAGATGCCTAAGTAGCCTGCCGGAGCGCCCATGCCCCCCGCACCCCCCTCCCGCGCCCGCGATCTTGAGCGGCTGGCGTTTCAGAACGCCCCCGATGCCACGCTGATCCTGGCCGACCGCATCATCCTGCATGCCAGCCTGCGGGTGGAGGCGGTCTTCGGCTGGACCCCGCGCGAGGTGGAGGGGCAGTCGGTGCGGATGCTTTACCCCGGCCAGACCGATTACGAGGTGATCGGCGCCCGTGCCCGCAAGGCGATGCAGGATCAGCCGGTCTATCATGACGAACGCTTCATGCGCCGCAAGGATGGGCAGGTGGTCTGGATGGAGGGGCGGGGGGCGGCGCTGGACCGCGACGACCCGCAGCGGCTGGCGATCTGGACCTATCGCCCGCTGGAAAGCGGCGCTGGCCCGGCCAACCAGCTTACCCCGGCGGAAAAGCGGGTGGCGCGCTATCTGGTCAACGGCTTTACCAGTAAGGAAATCGCGCTGGCGCTGGAATGTTCGCCCCGCACGGTCGAGGTGCATCGCGCCAACATGGTCCGCAAGCTGATGGTGCGAAACAGCTTTGAACTGGTCCACCGCCTGCTGGCCGCCCCACCCACCTGACCGCGCCCGCTTGCCGCCGCCGCGCCCCGGCCCTAAGGTGCCGCCTCTGGCCCGCGTGGTGGAACGGTAGACACAGGGGACTTAAAATCCCTAGCCTTCGGGTGTGCGAGTTCAAGTCTCGCCGCGGGCACCAGAGACGGCGGAGCGCAAACGCAAGCTGCCGCCCGTGCCTCAGCCCGCCAGCCCGCCACAGGTTTCGGGGTTCTGAAAGCAGGGATCGGCGAAAGAGCCCTCGCCCCCCGAAGCGTTCAGCTCTTCGGCCTTGGCTTCGGCGGCCTTGCGTGTGGCGCGCCGGCCCTTGCCTTCGACGATCACGCCAAAGCCGTCATCATTGACGACGGCCGCCCAGCAGTCCCGACCCTTGCACTGCACCTCATGGGCGGTGAAGGTCGGGCTGTCGGGGCCGGCGACAGCGGCGGTTGCAAAAAAAAGACCCAGCGCGCAGGCAGTAAAAAGCGATTTCATGGTAAATCTCTGTATGAGTTCAACCATTCCTTGTGGATGGCTCTGCATTTCTCGCGCTATGATTTTGCAAGGGTAAGTCTGGAATGCCTGACTTGCGCGCTCAGACCACCTCCTTGACCGCCTCCATCGCCACATAGGTCGAGGTGGCGGCGACATGGGGCAGGGCGCTGATCCGCTCGGCCAGCACGCGGCGGTAATCCTGAATGTCCGAGGTTCGCACTTTCAGAAGATAGTCAAAGCGGCTGGCAATCATGTGGCATTGCTCAATCTCCGGCACCGCCAGCACGGCGCGGTTGAACGCCTGCAACGCCGCCTCGCGGGTGTCCGACAGCCGCACCTCGACAAAGGCGACATGGGCCTGCCCCATGCGGATCGGGTCCAGAATCGCGCGGTAGCCGGTGATCACCCCGGCCTCTTCCAGCCGTTTCAGCCGGGTCTGCACCGGCGATTTCGACAGCCCGATCCGCCGCGCCAGTTCGGTGGCGCTGACCCTGCCGTCAACCGACAATTCCCGCAGGATCGCCCGGTCGAAACCATCCATCTCAATCCGATCCATTCGGCCCGCCTTTCCGCAAAATTTCAGCCGATCCGCCCGCAGAAACTGGCAAGAACGGGAAAACAGCCTGCATCATTGCCTGTATCATGGGCCAAAGCAGCAGGGGAAGCACCATGATCCGCGACATGACATCGGCCTGGGACATCATCGACCATCAGTCGCTTGCCGATGAGGCCGCATTGATCCGCACCCTGATCGCCGAGGCCGGGCTTTCGGCCGAGGATCGCACCCGCATCGCAACGTCCGGCGCCGATCTGGTCCGCCGCATCCGCGCCAGCGTAAAGCCCGGGCTGATGGAGGTCTTCCTTGCCGAATACGGGCTTTCGACCGAAGAGGGTATCGCGCTGATGTGTCTGGCCGAGGCGCTTCTGCGGGTGCCCGATGCCGAAACCATGGATGCGCTGATCGAAGACAAGATCGCGCCCTCCGACTGGGGTCGCCACCTTGGCCGCTCCGCCTCGTCCCTCGTCAACGCCTCAACCTGGGCGCTGATGCTGACGGGCAAGGTGCTGGAAGACCGCGAGCCGGGGGTGGTCGGCCATCTGCGCGCCGCGATGAAACGGTTGGGAGAGCCGGTGATCCGCACCGCCGTCACCCGCGCGATGAAGGAAATGGGCCGCCAGTTCGTGCTGGGCGAAACCATTGAATCCGCGATGAAACGCGCCCGGGAACTGGAAGCCAAAGGCTACACCTACAGCTATGACATGCTGGGCGAGGCCGCGCGGACCGAGGCGGATGCCCGCCGCTATCACCTCTCCTATTCCAAGGCGATCACCGCAATCGCCGCCGCCGCCGACAAGGGCGACATCCGCAGCAATCCCGGGATTTCGGTGAAACTCTCGGCCCTGCATCCCCGCTATGAGGTCGCCAAACGCGCCCGCGTGATGGAGGAACTGGTGCCCCGCGTCCGCGCGCTGGCCGGTCTGGCGCGCGCCGCCGGCCTTGGCTTCAACATCGACGCCGAAGAAGCCGACCGTCTGGCCCTCTCGCTTGAGGTGATCGAGGCCACACTCTCGGACCCGGCGCTGAAGGGCTGGGACGGGTTCGGCGTGGTGGTGCAGGCGTATGGCCGCCGTGCGGGCGCCGTGCTGGACTGGCTTTACGGCCTGTCGGTGCGGCTGGACCGCAAGATCATGGTCCGGCTGGTGAAAGGCGCCTATTGGGACGCCGAGGTGAAGCGGGCGCAGGTGCTGGGCCTGGCCTCTTTCCCGGTCTTCACCCGCAAACAGGCCACCGATGCCAGCTATATCGCTAATGCGCGCAAGCTTCTGGGCATGACCGACCGCATCTATCCGCAATTCGCCGGCCATAACGCCCATACCGTCGCCGCCATTCTGGATATGGCCGAACAAACCGGCATTCCCCTGCGCGATTTTGAGTTTCAGCGCCTGCATGGCATGGGTGAACGCCTGCATGACATCGTGCTGGCCGACCGCGGCACCCGCTGCCGCATCTATGCGCCTGTGGGCGCGCATCGTGACCTTCTGGCCTATCTGGTGCGGCGGCTGTTGGAAAACGGCGCCAACTCCAGCTTCGTGAACCAGATCGTGGACGAGGATGTGCCCGCCGAGCGTGTGGCCGCCTGCCCGCTGACCGCGCTTGAAGGCATGGAATCGCTGGCCAATCCGGCGATCCTGACCGCGCCGGACCTGTTCCCCGGGCGGCGCAATTCGGCGGGCTTCGACCTGACCGACACGGGCGATCTCGCCCGGATCGAGGCCGCCCGCGCCCCCCATATGGCCCCCCCGTTCGAGGCGCAGCCGATGCTTGCGGGCCGCATGGCGGGCGGCGCGCGTCTGGCCGTGGCCAACCCGGCCACCGGCGCCCCGGTCGGCCATGTCACCCTTGCCAGCACCGCCGATGTCGATACCGCCCTGCGGCTGGCCGAACCCTGGGCCGCCGAACCGGCGATCCGGGCTGAGGTGCTGAACCGCGCCGCCGACCTCTATGAGGCGCATTTCGGCGAAATCTTCGCCCTTCTGGCGCGCGAGGCGGGCAAGACGCTGGCCGATGCCGTGGCCGAACTGCGCGAGGCGGTGGACTTCCTGCGCTATTACGCCACCGGCGCCGCCCAACCCTATCCGGCGCGCGGGGTCTTTGCCTGCATCAGCCCATGGAACTTCCCACTGGCGATCTTCTCGGGCCAGATCGGCGCCGCGCTGGCCGCCGGAAACGCCGTGCTGGCCAAACCGGCGGAACAGACGCCGCTGATTGCCGCCTTTGCCGTGCGTCTGTTGCATCAGGCCGGGGTGCCCGCCACGGCGCTGCAACTCCTGCCCGGCGACGGGCAGGTGGGCGCCGCCCTGACCCGCGATGCGCGGGTGAAAGGCGTGGCCTTCACCGGATCGACCGAAACCGCCCTGCTGATCCGCCGCGCAATGACCGAACACCTTGACCCCTCCGCACCGCTGATTGCCGAAACCGGCGGGCTGAACGCGATGATCGTGGACAGCACCGCCCTGCCCGAACAGGCGGTGCGCGACATCCTCGGCTCCAGCTTCCAGTCGGCGGGGCAACGCTGTTCGGCGCTGCGCTGCCTCTATGTGCAGGAAGACGTTGCCGAAACCGTTACCGAAATGCTGTTCGGCGCCATGGCGGAACTGGCCTTGGGCGATCCGGCCGACCTTTTCACCGACATCGGCCCGGTGATCGACGCCGAGGCGCAGCAGGGCATCGCCGATTACATCGCCGCCGCCCGGGCCGAGGGCCGGGTGATGCAGGAAATGGCGGCGCCCAAGGCCGGCCATTTCATCGCCCCCACCGTGATCCGCGTCAAAGGCATCGAAGACATGCCGCGTGAGATCTTCGGCCCCGTGCTGCACATCGCCACCTTCAGGGCGGGCGAGATTGACGCCGTGGTCGGCGCGATCAACGCCACCGGCTATGGGCTTACCCTTGGCCTGCATACCCGCATTGATGACCGGGTGCAGGCGGTGGTGGATGCCGCCCATGTCGGCAACATCTATGTCAACCGCAACCAGATCGGCGCGGTTGTGGGCAGCCAACCCTTTGGCGGTGAAGGTCTTTCCGGCACCGGGCCCAAGGCGGGCGGCCCCGATTACCTGCCCCGTTTCACCCGCAACGCAGCCCCCGCAACCGCCCCCGACAGCCGTGAGATGCCCGAGGCCGAGGTGGCGACTGCCCTGCGCCTTGCGCTGCCCGCAGCCATGCCCGAGGCGCGGGTGCTGCCCGGTCCGACCGGCGAATCGAACCGGCTGACCGCGCTGCCGCGCCTGCCCCTTCTTTGCCTTGGCCCCTCGCCAGAGGCGGCGCTGGCACAGGCCGAGGCGGTGCGCGCCCTTGGCGGCCGCGCGGTTGAGGCGCCGGGGCTGGCGCCCTTGGCCCTTGCGCGGCTCGACGGGTTTGGCGGTGCGCTCTGGTGGGGCGATGCCGAAGGCGCCCGGGCCCGGGCCCGGGCGCTGGCCGGGCGCAAAGGCCCGATCCTGCCGCTGATCACCGACCGGCCCGACACCGCGCATGTGCTGCTTGAACGGCATGTCTGCATCGACACCACCGCTTCGGGTGGCAATGCGCAGCTTCTGGCCGAGGTGGGCGCCGCCTGAGCCGGGCAGAGGGGCCAACGCGCCCCTCCGCGCTCTATCCTGTCAGATCAGCCATTGCGCCAGCAACATCAGCGCGCCGGATACGGCCCAGCTTCCGGCGTCAATGTTGCGGCTGGTGGCGCCCAGCTTCTTGAAAGCATTGTTGGAATAGCCCATCACGATGAAGGCCACGATGCCAAGGATCAGCGGCCCCGTCATTCCCCGCGCCACCATCACGCCCACGAAGACCGCATACAGCACCAGTCCCAGCGTGAGCGAGCCAAACGCCGCCCCCATCGGGTCTTCGCGCCGATGCTGCACCCCGGCCGAAGCGCTCCATGCCGGGTAAAACCCTTTGGGTGAATACCAGAACCAGCCCACGCCAAAGGCCAGCACCGCACCCACCGCCACCGCAATCCAGTCCACCCCTGCAAACACGCCGCATCCCTCCTGTCTGATGGGCCAAGGATGCCAAAGCTGCGGCGCGCTGTCGCAGGAAAAATGCGCCGCTTCGGCGCAATTGGTTAACGCCGCGGGCGGCGGCGCTGTGTCACTACGCTGTATCTACGCAAAAAATACGCAGAACAGACGGAAAAACGACAGAGAAAAGCGCGGAAATCTCCGGGTTAATCCAGCGTTCTCAATGCATTGCGCCGCAAGCCGCGCATCCGGCCCGCCGCTTGACCGCAATCACCCGGCTTTCGGCATAAAGCGCATCGTGGATCAGCAGGCGGCCCGCAAGCGTCTCTCCGGCGCCCGTCAGATGCTTGACCGCCTCCATCGCCATCATGGCGCCGATGATGCCGGGCAAAGGCGCCGCGACCCCCGCCTCGGCGCAGGCGGGCACCATGCCGGGCAGCGGGCGCTCGGGGAAAACACATTCGTAACAAGGGGTTCCATGGGCCGGATCGTAAAGGGAAAGCTGCCCCTCCCATTGGGTCATCGCCCCGGCGATCAGCGGCTTGCCCAGTTTTGCGCAGGTCCGGTTGACCAGATAGCGGGTGTCGAAATTGTCGGTGCCATCCAGCACAAGGTCATACTCGGCGATCAGCGCCTCGGCAATTTCGGCATCCAGCCGCCGCTGATAGGGGCGCACCTCGACAAAGGGGTTCAGCGCCTTGACCGCGATTTCGGCAGATTGGGTTTTCGCCATGCCAATCCGTTGATCTGAATGAATAATCTGCCGTTGCAGGTTCGATCCCTCAACCCGGTCATCGTCGATTACCCCCAGCGTGCCCACCCCGCTTGCCGCCAGATACAACAGCGCCGGAGAGCCCAACCCCCCCGCGCCGATCACCAGAACCTTGGCCGATTTCAGCCGCATCTGCCCCGGCCCGCCAATCTCGCGCAAGAGGATATGGCGGGAATAGCGGTCCAGTTCAGCCTGCCGGAAGGGGCCTTCCTCAGAGGCGGCGGGTGTCGTGCGCGCCTTCAAGTGTTTGAGACCAATGGCATAAATCAGCACCAACCCGGCAGCGCCCCCCAGAACGGCCCAACCCGCCGCGCTGCCGCCCAGCGTCTGCCGCAGGCCCGCGCCCTCCGGCAGCACGAGATGCGCCAGAATGATCGCCGCCCAAAGCACCGCCAGCGCCGCCAGCCGCAGCGCGACGGGCACCCGCAGCAGCCAACCCAGCCCCCAAAGCCCCGCGGCCAGCCCCAGAACCAGCATCACCGCCGCCCGGTTGAGCCGAAGCCCCCGGCTCCACGCGCAGTTTCGTCAAGCGTTTCAACAACTTCATAGCTGGCCTGCAAGACCGGCGCGATCACGCATTGCGCGATCCGATCCCCATGCTGCACGGTGAAATCCGCCTCGCCAAGGTTCACCAGCGCCACGCCCAAAGGTCCGCGATAATCGCTGTCGATGGTGCCCGGCGTGTTGGGCAGGGTGATGCCATGGCGGACCGCAAGGCCCGAGCGCGGGCGGATCTGCATTTCGTAACCCACTGGGATTGCTACACGAATGCCCGTGGGCACCACCAGCCGCTGCATCGGACGCAGCACGATCCCCCCTTGTCGCATTTCGGGTGGCAGGTTGGCGCAGATATCGGCCCCCGCACTTCCCGCCGTCTGATAGGCGGGCAGCGGCAGGCTGCGGTCGGCCCAATCTTCCCAAACCACCTGCACCAGCGGAGTCATTTGGCTTTAACCCTTTGTTTCAACGCGATTTACCGCATCCGCAATCCGCGCGGCCAGCCGCCGCGCCACCGCGTCCTTGGCCATGCGGGGCCAGGTTTCGGCCCCTTCGGCATCAATCACCGTCACCGCGTTTTCGCTGCCCCCCATGATCCCCGTCGCGGGCGAGACATCATTGGCAACGATCCAGTCGCAGCCTTTGCGCAGCCGCTTGGCCGTGGCATGGTCCACCACTTTCTCGGTTTCCGCGGCAAAGCCGACGACCAGCGCGGGGCGTTGGGAAGCCTTTGAAATCCAAGCCAGAATGTCGGGGTTCTCGGCGAATTCCAACACGGGCAGGCGGCCCGAGCCGTCCTTCTTGATCTTCTGCGCCCCGGCATTGGCGACCCGCCAATCGGCCACCGCCGCCGCCATTACCGCCACATCGGCGGGCAGCGCCGCCTCGACCGCCGCACGCATTTCGGCGGCGGTTTCCACCCGCACCACCGCCACGCCTTCGGGCGGCGGAACCGAGGCGGGGCCGGTCACAAAGGTCACCTTTGCCCCCAGATCGCGCAGCGCCGCCGCAACGGCGGTGCCCTGCGCGCCCGAAGAGCGGTTGGCAATATAACGAACCGGATCAATGGGTTCATGGGTCGGGCCAGAGGTGACCAGCACATGCTTTCCCACCAGCGGCCCCCGCACCAGCGCCGCACGGATCGCCTCCAGAATGGCAGGCGGTTCGGCCAGACGGCCCGGCCCATATTCGCCGCAGGCCATGTCGCCTTCGTCCGGGCCGACGAACAGCACCCCGTCGGCGCGCAGTTGCGCAAGATTGCGCTGCGTCGCCGGATGCTGCCACATTCGCACATTCATCGCCGGCGCCGCCAGAACCCGGGTATCGGTCGCCAGCAGCAGGGTGGAGGCCAGATCCTCGGCCCGCCCGCCCGCCATCTTGGCCAGAAGGTCCGCCGTCGCAGGCGCCACCACGATCAGATCAGCCACCCGGGAAAGCTGGATATGGCCCATCTCCGCCTCATCCGTGAGGTCGAACAGCGCCTGATAGACCTTTTCCCCCGCAAGGGCCGAAACCGACAACGGGGTGACGAACTCGGCCCCGCCTGCGGTCAGAACCGGGGTCACATGCACGCCTTCGGCCTTCAAGAGCCTGATAAGAAGCAAGGATTTATAGGCTGCGATGCCGCCGCCGATGATCAGAAGTATCCGCTTGCCTGCCAGCATCTGGCCTCTCCCGCCGCCCGTTGCCAAGCATTAGGCCCGCAGGCGCCGCGGCACAAGTCGGGCGCACAAGCCGGGCGCACGGGTCAGGCAAGGAAGGCCATCACCTCGGGCGCGGCTTCGGTCAGCGACTTGCGCAGCTTGCCATAGGCCGCCGCCTCCAACTGCCGGATGCGCTCTTTCGACAGGCCCAGCTCGCTGCCAAGGCTTTCCAGCGTCCGCGGCTCGTCGCGCAACCGGCGCTCGATCACGATATGCCGCTCGCGCGGGTTCAGCCCGGCCATCGCCTGTGCCAGCCAGCCGCGCAGCCGGGCGCGGTCATGTGCCGCCTCCACCTGTGCTTCGGCCTGCGGGGCGTCGTCTGGCAGAACTTCAATCCACTCGCGCCCCTCATCCTCGGCCTGCGTGGCATTGAGCGAGGCGTCCATGCCCGCCAGCCGCCCCTCCATCATCTGCACCTCGGCCAGCGTCACGCCGATCTCTGACGCCACCTTTTCGCGCAACTGTGCCGCGTCCAGAACCTCGCCCCGCGCGTGCGCCTCGCGCTCAAGCTTGGCCTGCACCCGGCGCAGGTTGAAGAACAGCGCCTTTTGCCCCGAGGTGGACCCGGTCCGCACCAGTGACCAGTTGCGCATCACATGATCCTGTATCCCGGCCTTGATCCACCACACGGCATAGGTGGAAAACCGCACCCCCCGGTCAGGGTCGAATTTCTCGGCAGCCTTCATCAGACCCAGCGCCGCCTCCTGCACAAGGTCGTTCATCGGCGCGCCATAGCGGCGGAACCGCGCCGCCGTCGCAATCGCGAGCCGCATATAGGCCGTCACCAGCCGGTGCAGCGCGGCGGTATCGCCGTGATCGCGCCAGGCGCGGGCCAGGGCTGCCTCGGTCTCGGCATCCAGAAGCTCTGCCGCCCGCGCTTGGCGCGACAGGGTTTGATCGCTATATCCGTCCAGCGCCATGACGCCCCCCGATTGGCAATCCTGCGGCCCTTTGCCGGGCCAAACTTTCATACGGAAAACATCTTTGACCGGATCACCGCCCCCCGCCGATTTCCCGAAACTGACGCTGGTGACCGGCGGCGCGCGGTCTGGCAAATCGCGGTTGGCTGAACGTCTGGTGCGGGCCTCTGGCCTGCCGCTGACCTATATCGCCACCGCCGAAGCCTGGGATGATGAGATGCGTGCGCGGATCGCCGCGCACCGGCAGGACCGCGGCGCAGGCTGGACCACCATCGAGGCGCCGCGTGATGTGGCGGGGGCGCTGGCCGGGGCAGGGGGGGCGGTGCTGATCGACTGCGCCACCCTGTGGCTGACCAACACCCTGCTCGCCGGGGCGGAGCTGGAGGCCGAGATTGCGGCCCTGCTGGCGGCGCTTACCCAAGCTGCCGGCCCGGTGGTGGTTGTCTCGAACGAGGTCGGCTGGGGCATCGTGCCCGAAAACGCCCTTGCCCGTGCCTTTCGTGACGAACAGGGGCGGCTGAACCAGCGCCTCGCGGCAGAGGCCGATCTGGTGGTGGGGGTCATGGCGGGGCTGCCGCTTGTTCTCAAAGGCAAATTGCCGGAGGGGATATGACGCGCCTCTGGTGGGTCCGCCACGGTCCGACCCATGCGCGGGCCTTTGCCGGCTGGCGCGACATTCCCGCCGACCTGTCCGACCATGCCGCCCTTGCCCGGCTGAACGCCCATCTGCCGCGTCCGGCGCTCTTGGTGTCCTCGGACCTGATCCGCGCCTCGGCCACGGCCGATGCACTTGGCCCTGGCCGCCGCCGCCTGCCCGATGACCCCGCCCTGCGCGAGTTTCACTTCGGCGACTGGGACGGATTGCCCTTCACCGAGGTCGCCACCCGCTGGCCCGACCTCTCGCGCCGCTATTGGGAGGAGCCGGGCCATATCGCCCCGCCGAACGGCGAAAGCTGGATCGCCGCCGCCGCCCGGATAGACGCCGCGGCTGACGCTCTGGCCGCCGCCCACCCCGGGCAAGACATCATCGCCGTGGCTCATTTCGGCGCGATCCTGACCCAGGTTCAGCGCGCCGCCGCGATTTCCCCCTATGAGGCGCTGGCACAGGATATCGCCAACCTCTCGGTCACCTGCCTGCAGCTGGATGGCGGGCGCTGGAGCCTTCTCGGCGTCAATCACCGCCCGTGATGGAGCGCCCCACAAATCATCGCTTTTCAGGATGCCGCACCCCCCCTAGCTTCGGCTCTGACAGGAAGGGAAGTGATGATGACCTATGACCTCGTGATCGGTGACAGGGCCTATTCAAGCTGGTCGCTGCGCGGCTGGCTGTTGTTCGACGCCTTCGGCATTCCGGTAAAGACCCGGCTCGCCCGGCTCTACTCCGACGAATTGCCGAATATGCTCAAAGAGTTCTTCCCCGGCAAAACCGCCCCCACCATGCGCACGCCGGATGGGGTGGTGGTGCCCGAAACCATCGCCATCGCCGAAGAACTGGCCAGCCGCCACCCCGAAGCCGGCCTCTGGCCTGCCGACCCCCGGGCGCGCGCCGTGGCACGGGTTCTGGCCGCCGAGATGCATGCAGGCTTTACCGCCCTGCGCAACCA
Source organism: Tabrizicola fusiformis (assembly GCF_013328815.1). Taxonomy (GTDB): domain Bacteria; phylum Pseudomonadota; class Alphaproteobacteria; order Rhodobacterales; family Rhodobacteraceae; genus Fuscibacter. Next base: position 74,720 of record NZ_JABUHN010000009.1, on the reverse strand, counting down.
TTGCCCGATGAACCTGCGCGTCAGCTACACCACCTGCGAACCGCCTGCCGAGGTGCTGGCCGACCTCGCCCGGCTGGAGACGCTCTGGGGCTGGGCCTGGGACCAGACCGGCAACAACCCATGGCTTGCCGGCGCCTATTCGACGGCAGATGCCTTCTTTGCCCCTGTGGCGACGCGGATCGCCACCTATAACCTGCCGGTGTCACCCCGGGCCATGGCCTATGTGCAGGCGCATCTTGCGCATCCCAGCTTCCGCCGCTGGCGGGCGATGGGGCTGGTCGATGGGGCCGACCAACCCTTCTACCGCCGCGACTGGCCGCGCCGCCCCTGGCCCGGCCCGGTGCCGCTGGCCGCCCGCGCCGTCGAGGGTACTGCTGCCGAAAACACCGCCTGCCCCTATTCGGGCAAGCCGGTGACCCATGTTCTGGAACTGGACGGCCGCCGCTTCGGCTTCTGCAACGCCTTTTGCCGCGACAAGACGGTGGCCGACGCCGAAGCCTGGGCGCCGTTCATGGCCCTGCGCGGCTGACCTTCATCTTGGCCCAAATATCCCCGCCGGAGGCGCAGGCATCCACCTGCACCCCCGCCGGGGCCTCCGGGCCAAAATTCTTCGCCGAAGAATTTTCCCGCGCCGGTCCTGCGCCGTCGTTAACCTTTGCTCAACCATTGCGCCCTACCGGTTAACCATTGGTAAGGAGCATCCCATGGTCGCACGGGCCTTTACGGTGGCCTTCGAAGGGGTCGAGGCGCGGCTGGTCGAGGTGCAATGTGCCGTCACCCCCGGCGTGCCGAATTTCGCGCTGGTGGGCCTGCCGGACAAGGCGGTTTCCGAGGCGCGCGAACGGGTTCGCGCCGCCATCGCCGCCCTGTCGATCGCGCTGCCCTCCAAGCGTATCACCGTCAACCTCTCCCCCGCCGATCTTCCGAAAGAGGGCAGCCATTTCGACCTGCCCATCGCGCTGGCCCTGCTGGCCGCGCTGGACATCCTGCCCAAGGAAGAGGTCGAACACACGCTGGCGCTGGGGGAATTGTCGCTGGATGGCCGGTTGATCCCGGTCACCGGCGCCTTGCCTGCGGCCATGGCAGCGGCGGAAGAGGACAAGACGTTGCTTTGCCCCAAGGGGTGCGGCGCCGAGGCGGCCTGGGTCGGTGCGGCCGAGGTTCTTGCCGCCGCCTCGCTCAACGATGTGGTGCGCCATTATACCGGCCAATCCGCCCTCAGCCCCGCCGAGGCGGGTGAGGTCACCCCCTTGCCCAGCGGCCGCGACCTGCGCGAGGTCAAAGGGCAGGAACGTGCCAAACGCGCGCTGGAAATCGCGGCGGCCGGGCGGCACCATCTGATGATGGTCGGCTCTCCCGGTTCGGGAAAGTCGATGCTGGCGGCCAGATTGCCGGGCATCCTGCCGCCCCTGGCGGCGCAAGAGGCGCTGGAAACCTCGATGATCCATTCGCTGGCCGGGTTGCTGAACGAAGGCGGCATCTCCCGCGCCCGTCCGTTCCGCGAACCGCATCACACCGCCTCGATGGCGGCCATCGTCGGGGGGGGGAAGGGCGCCAAGCCCGGGGAAATCTCGCTCGCCCATAATGGCGTGCTGTTCATGGACGAGTTTCCCGAGTTTTCCCGGGCGGTGCTGGAAACCCTGCGCCAGCCGATCGAGACCGGCGAGGTGGTCGTGGCCCGCGCGAATGCCCATATCCGCTATCCCTGCCGCTTTCTGCTGGTCGCGGCGGCAAATCCCTGCAAATGCGGCTATCTTACCGATCCCGCCCGGGCCTGCGCCCGGGTTCCGCTCTGCGGTGACGACTACCTTGGCCGGATTTCGGGGCCGCTGATGGACCGCTTCGATCTGCGCGTGGAAGTGCCGCCGGTTGCCTTTACCGATCTTGATCTGCCCGCCTCCGGCGACAGTTCGGCCATTGTTGCCGCGCGGGTCGAGGCCGCGCGCGCGCGCCAGAACGCCCGCTTTGCCGATCACCCGCGGGTGCGCGTCAATGCCGATATGGAGGGCCGCCTGCTCGACGAGGTGGCCGCACCCGATGCCGAAGGTCGCGCCCTGCTGAACCGCGTCGCCGAACGCTTCGGCCTCTCGGCCCGCGGCTATCACCGGGTGATGCGGGTGGCCCGCACGATTGCCGACCTTGACGGCACCGCCGAAGTGCGCCTGCCCCATATCGCCGAAGCGGTCAGCTTCCGGCTGATCGCCGGGGCGAAGGCGCATGGCTGAAGCGCCCCTGCGCGGCGGGCGCAGATTGGTGCCTATGCCCGGCGCTTGGCCTCGATCACTTCCCAGATGCGGGCGGCGGCATTGGTGCCATCAAACCGCTCCAGCTCCTGCAATCCGGTGGGCGAGGTCACGTTGATCTCGGTCAGCCAATCGCCGATGACGTCGATCCCGACGAAGACCTGCCCCTTTTCGCGCAGAACCGGCCCGATGGTCCGGCAAATCTCCAGATCGCGCGCCGTCAGCCCGATCTTTTCGGGCCGCCCACCGACATGCATGTTTGAACGGGTCTCTCCCGCCTGCGGCACCCGGTTGATGGCGCCGACCGGCTCGCCATCAACCAGAATCACCCGCTTGTCACCCTTGGCGACATCCGGCAGGAATTTTTGCACGATCAGCGGTTCCCGCGAGAAGCCGGTGAACAATTCATAAAGCGAGGAAAGGTTGCGGTCATTGGCATCCAGCCGGAACACGCCCGCACCACCATTGCCATAGAGCGGCTTGAGGATGATATCGCCATGCCGCGCCTTGAAGGCGCGGATCGTCGCCAGATCGCGGGCAATCGCGGTGGGCGGCGTCAGTTGCGGGAACCGCAGCACCAAAAGCTTCTCGGGATAGTTGCGCACCCAGAACGGATCATTCACCACCAGCGTCTTGGGGTGGATCATGTCCAGCAGATGGGTCGAGGTGATATAGCTCATGTCGAAGGGCGGATCCTGCCGCAGCCAGACCACATCGAAATCGGCCAGATCAACCTCGGTTTCCGGGCCATAGCTGACATGGTTGCCAATCTCGCGGCGCAGCTCGATGGGAAAACCCCGCGCCATGACCCGGCCTTCGACAAAGGCCAGTTTGTCCGGCGTGTAGAAGAACAGCGTATGGCCGCGCGCCTGCGCCTCAAGCGCGATGCGGAACGTTGAATCGCCATTGATATTGACCGAACCGATCGGGTCCATCTGCAGCGCGACCTTCAGGGCCATGTTCATCCTCCGGGGCTTGATTGCCCTTAGATGACCCAGACCGCGCCCGGATGCAATTCGTCACGCGGCAAAGGCATTCTCGAGAATCTCGATACGCCCCGCACCATCGACCAGCGCCAGATCGAACCGCACCGGCGTCAACTGCCCGGCGGGTTCGCCGCCAATGAACTCGGCCGCTGCGCCACATATGCGGGCGATCTGCCGTTCCGACAGATGCAGGGCCGCTTCGTCATGGGTCCGGCTCTGCTTGACCTCGATGAAGATCACTTCGGCACCGTCGCGTGCGATCAGGTCGATCTCGCCCGAAATGCCCCGCCAGCGCCGGGCGCAGACCATTCTGCCGGATCGGTTGTAAACCCGCTCCACCGCCTCTTCGGCGTGAAGACCTGCCCGATAGGATTGCAATCCGCTCATTTGTCCCCCCGGCCCAAGGCCATCCGATACACGTCTTTGCGCGGCAAACCGAACGCCTCGGCCACCGCTGCCGCCGCGTCTTTCACCGACATCTCCTGCAGGGCCCGCCCCAGCGCCTGATCGACGGTTTCCGCATCGGCCGCCCGCACTGCCGCCCGGTCGATCACCACCACGATTTCGCCCTTCACCTCCCGATCTGCATAGGCCGCCGCCAGATCGGCCAGCGTTCCCCGGCTGACCTCCTCGAATCGCTTGGTCAGTTCCCGGCAGACGGCCGCCTGTCGTTCTCCTCCCAGAAACTGCACCAAATCCTCTAACAATTGTTGAATGCGTTTCGGCGATTCATAGAGGATCAGGGTTGCCTGCATCGGCGCCAGTTCCCTGAGGAAGGTTTCGCGTGCGCCTTTGGCGGCCGGGGGGAAGCCTGCGAACAGAAAACGGTCCGAGGGCAGGCCCGAGACGGTCAGCGCGCACAGCACCGCCGAGGGGCCGGGGGCGGCCAGCACCGTCTGACCCGCTGCCACCGCCGCCCGCGCCAGTTCGAAGCCGGGGTCAGACACCAGCGGCGTTCCGGCCTCGGAGGCATAGGCCACGCTCTTGCCCGCTGCCATTGCCGACAGCAGCCGTGGCAGGGCCTGCGGGGCGTTGTGTTCGTGATAGGCCACCAACGGGCGCCCGTTCAGCGCCACGCCGTGAATTTCCATCAGATGGCGCAGGGTGCGAGTGTCTTCCGCTGCCAGCACATCGGCCGAGGCCAGAATGTCCAGCGCGCGCAAGGTGATGTCGCGCGCCGCCCCGATCGGGGTCGAGATGAAATGCAGGCCCGCCGCAAGGGGCCGGGTCTCGGGCGTCAGTTTGCCGATTGTCACCGCGGCCTCTCTCTTTGGTTCAACGCAAGTTTACTTCCCCCGGCGATGGCCTTAGGCTTGCCTCCCAATTGCCGTGCCTTTGGGAGTGAGGATTTCCCCATGTTGTCCGTTTTGCGCCGCGCCCGCAAGTCGCTGGGTTCTCTTGCTCTTTCGCTTGCTGCGGTTGCCCTTGCGGCCTGCACGCCGGGCGCCGCTCCGGGGCCGACCTCGGGCAGCGGCAAGGTCCAGGTGGCTTTGCTGGTGCCCTCGGGTTCGGGTCAGGCCAGTGACGAGCTGCTGGCGCGGTCGCTGCAGAATGCGGCGCGGATGGCGATTTCCGACCTGAACGGGGTGCAGATCGACCTGCGGGTCTACAACACCGCCGGCCAGCCGTCGCAGGCCGCCGCGATGGCGACCAAGGCGGTGGCCGAGGGCGCGCAGGTGATCCTTGGCCCGGTCTATGCGCAAGAGGCGAATGCGGCGGGGGTGGCGGTGGCCGCCAGCGGCGTGAACGTTCTGGCCTTCTCGAACAACACTGATATCGCGGGGAATAACGTCTTCGTGCTTGGCCCGACCTTCGACAACACCGCGCGCCGTCTGGCCTCTTATGCGGTGCGTCAGGGCAAGGGCAAGATCATGGTCGTGCATGACCGCAACACGGCCGGAAACCTTGGCCGTGGCGCGATCGAGCGGGGCGTGGCGGTTGCGGGCGGTTCGGTCGTGGCGGTCAGCAGCTATGAGTTTTCGCAGAATGGCGTGGTGCAGGCGGCTCCGGCCATTGTGCAGCAGGCCCGGTCCTCGGGGGCGCAGGCGCTGTTCCTGACCGCCGATACCGCAGGTGCTTTGCCGCTGATCAGCCAGATGCTGGCCGACAACGGCCTGCCGCCCACGACGACGCAGTTCATCGGCCTGACCCGGTGGGACATTCCTGCCGCCACGCTGTCGCTTCCGGGGGTGCAGGGCGGCTGGTTCGCGCTGCCCGATCCGGGCCTTTATGCCCAGTATCAAAGCCGCTATCAGGGCGCCTTCGGCGAGGGGCCGCATCCGATCTCGGGTCTGGCCTATGACGGGATTGCCGCCATCGGCGCGCTGATGAAATCGCGCATGACCGGGCCGGTCAGCAAATCGGCGCTGACCCAAGGTTCGGGTTTTGTCGGCGTGAACGGCATCTTCCGGCTGCGCGGCGATGGCACCAACGAACGCGGTCTGGCCATCGCCCGCATTTCTGGCGGACAGTATCAGGTGATCGACCCTGCCCCGCGCAGCTTCGGCGGCGCCGGGTTCTGATCCGGCCCGGTCCGCAGGAGATGGGTGAGCTTCCCTCGGCCGCGGTTGCCGGGCCGTTTCTGCCCGGTGCCGGGCGGATTGACCCGGTTGCCGTTCTGGCCGCCATCGCTGCCGAGGCGCTGCCGATCCTCGCCGAAGGCGGCGAGCCGCGGGCGGCGCGGGCGGTTGCCGTGCGCCACCTCGCGGTGGCCAAGGCGGCGGCCAATGCGGCCCTTGCCGAAGCTTTTCGTGCCCGGCCCCGCGATGCCCGCCCGCTTGTCGCCGCGCAGGCGGCGCTGACCGATGCGCTGGTGGGGGTGGCCCTGCGGGTGGCGCGCGACCTTCTGCACCCTTTGGCCAACCCGACCGAGGCGGAGCGGATAGCCGTCCTTGCTGTCGGCGGCTATGGCCGGGCCGAGATGGCGCCGCATTCCGATGTGGACCTGCTGTTCCTGACGCCGTGGAAGATCACCCCCTGGGCGGAAAGCGTCATCGAATCGATGCTTTACATGCTCTGGGATCTCAAGCTGAAGGTGGGTCACGCCAGCCGCACGGTGAAGGACTGCCTGCGGCTGGGGCGTGAGGATATCACCATCCGCACCGCCCTGCTTGAACATCGCTTTGTCGCGGGCCATGCCCCCCTTGCTGCCGAATTGGGCGACCGGCTCTGGTCTGAGTTGTTCCGCAATACCGGGCCCGAATTCATCGAGGCCAAGCTCGCCGAACGGGCCGAGCGGCACCGCCGGCAGGGCGGGCAACGCTATGTGCTTGAGCCGAATGTCAAAGAGGCCAAGGGCGGGTTGCGCGACCTGCAAACGCTTTACTGGATTGGCAAATACCTCAACCGCGTGCCCTCGGCGGCGGGGCTGGTCGGGGCGGGGCTTTTCACTGCGGACGAGTTCGCCACCTTCCAGCGCGCCGAAGAGTTCCTCTGGGCCGCCCGCTGTCATATGCATTACATCACCGCCCGCGCCACCGATCAGTTGACCTTCGATTTGCAGGTCGAGGTGGCCGCGCGCATGGGCTACCGTGACAGCGGCGGTCGGCGGGCGGTCGAAATCTTCATGCAGGATTACTTCCGCCATGCCACCCGCGTCGGCGAGCTGACCCGCATCTTCCTGACCGAGCTTGAGGCCCGCCATGCCAAGCCCGAAGCGCGGCTGAAGGGCCTGTTCGGGCGCCACAAGGTGAAACCGGGATACAAACTGGTGCAGGGCCGCATCGACGTGGCCGATCCGGCGAAATTCCTGACCGACAAGCTGAACCTCTTGCGGGTGTTCGAAGAGGGGCTGCGCTCGGGCTATCTGCTGCATCCCAATGTCATGCGGCTGGTGGCGGGGCAGTTGCACCTGATTGACGATGACATGCGCGACAACCCCGAAGCGCAGCGCATCTTCCTTGACCTGATGCTGAAACACGGCAACCCGGAACGTTCGCTGCGGCGGATGAACGAATTGGGCGTTCTGTCAGCCTTCCTGCCCGAGTTTGAGCCGGTCGTGGCGATGATGCAGTTCAACGTCTATCACCATTACACGGTGGACGAGCATATCATCCAGACCATCTCTACCCTTGCCCAGATCGAGCGGGGGGAGCTGATCGAGGATCTGCCGCTGTCCTCCTCCATCCTCAAGGCGGGGGTGAACCGGCGGGTGCTGTATGTGGCGCTGCTGCTGCATGACATCGGCAAGGGTCGGCCCGAGGATCATTCCATCATCGGCGCGCAGATTGCGCGGCGGGTTGCGCCGCGGTTGGGCCTGAACGAGGAAGAAAGCGAAACCGTCGAATGGCTGGTGCGCTATCACCTGCTGATGTCCGACATGGCGCAGAAGCGTGACATCGGCGACCCGCGCACGGTGCGCGACTTTGCCAAGGCGGTGAAGACCCGCAAGCGGCTGGACCTTTTGACGGTGCTGACGGTCTGCGACATCCGCGGCGTGGGACCGGACACCTGGAACAACTGGAAGGCCATGCTGCTGCGCCAGCTTTACCGGCTGACCGCCGAGGCGCTGGAAGGCGGGCTGGAACATTACAACCGCGAAAAGCGCGAGGATGAGGCGAAGGCCGCCCTGCGCGCCCGGCTGGCCGACTGGACCGCGGAAGAGATCAACCGCGAATGCGGGCGGCACTATGCGCCCTATTGGCAGGGGCTGACCACCGACACGCAAGAGGTCTTCGCCCGGATGCTCAAGGGTCTGGGCGATGATGAAATCCGCATCGACCTGCACCCGGATTCCGGGCGCGATGCCACGCGGGCGGCTTTCGCGCTGGCTGACCATCCGGGCATCTTCTCGCGGCTTGCCGGGGCGCTGGCGCTGGTGGGGGCCAATGTGGTCGATGCGCGGACCTATACCTCAAAGGACGGCTATGCGACGCCGGTCTTCTGGGTGCAGGACCGCGAGGGCAAACCCTATGAGGTGGCGGGCCTGCCACGCCTGCGCCAGATGATCGAAAAGACCCTGCGCGGCGAGGTGGTGGCCCGGCAGGCGCTTGCCGGCCGTGACAAGGTGAAAAAGCGCGAGCGCGAGTTCCGCTTTCCCACCCATATCACCTTCGACAACGAAGGGTCGGAAATCTACACCATCATCGAGGTTGATACCCGCGACCGGCCCGGGCTGCTTTATGATCTGACCCGGACGCTGGCGGCCAACAACATCTATATCGCCAGCGCGGTGATTGCGACCTATGGGGCGCAGGTGGTGGACAGCTTCTATGTCAAGGACATGTTCGGGCTGAAGCTGCACGCCAAGGGCAAGCAGGAAAGCCTTGACCGCAAGCTGCGGCAGGCCATCACCGAGGGCGCCGAACGGGCGCAGACGCTGTAATGGATCTGATCCTCTGGCCCGGCGGAAAGGCGTCCCGATGAAACCCATCTCGCTCATGCGGTCGGTGGTGACGGTCGGCGGCTGGACCCTGCTGTCGCGCGGGGTGGGCTTTGCGCGTGACATGATGATCGCGGCCTATCTCGGCGCCGGGCCGGTGGCCGATGCCTTTAACGTCGCCTTCTCGCTGCCCAACATGTTCCGCCGCTTCTTTGCCGAGGGCGCCTTCAACATGGCCTTCGTGCCGATGTTCGCCAAAAAGCTGGAAGGCGGCGAGGATGCGCAACGCTTTGCCGAAGATGCCTTTACCGGCATGGCGGCGCTGCTGTTTGTGTTTTCGATCCTTGGCACGCTGGCCATGCCCTGGCTGGTCTGGGCCATGGCTTCGGGCTTTGCGGGCGATGCGCGGTTCGACCTTGCGGTGACCTATGGCGAGATCGGCTTCAACTATATCCTTTTCATCTCGCTGGTGGCGCTGCTCTCGGGGGTGCTGAACGCCCATGGCCGTTTTACCGAGGCGGGGTTCGTGCCGGTCCTGCTGAACCTGATCTTCATTGCCGCCATGATGCTGGCGGCGTGGGCGGGTTGGGATATGGGGCTGACGCTGGCCTGGTGCGTGCCGGTGACGGGGGTGGTGCAACTGGCCTTCACCTGGATTTCGGCCTGGCGGATCGGGTTCCGGCTGCATCTGCGGCTGCCGCGTCTGACGCCCGATCTGCGGCGGCTGGCGGCGATTGCGGCGCCTGCCGTGCTGGCCGGGGGGGTTGTGCAGGTCAACCTTTTGGTGGGCCGTCAGGTGGCGAGCTATACCGAAGGGGCGGTCACCTGGCTAGTGCTGGCGGACCGGCTTTACCAACTGCCGCTGGGGGTGGTGGGCATCGCCATCGGCACCGTCCTGTTGCCCGACCTGTCGCGCCGCCTGCGCGCCGGCGATGCGACAGGCGGGCGGGCCAGTTTCAACCGCGGCACCGAGTTTGGGCTGTTCCTGACCCTGCCTGCCGCCGTGGCGCTGGTGGTGATCGCGCTGCCGCTGACGCAGGTGCTGTATCAGCGCGGCGCCTTCGGGGCGGCGGATACGGCGGCAACGGCACTGGCGCTGGCGATCTATGGCGCCGGTCTGCCGGCTTTCGTGCTGCACAAGGTTCTGCAACCTCTGTTCTATGCCCGGGAGGACAGCCGCAGCCCCTTCCGCTATGCGGTGATTTCCATGGTGGTGAATGCCGGGCTGGCGCTGGGTCTGATGCCGGTTCTGGGCTTTGCCGCCGCCGCCTGGGCCACGACGATTTCGGGCTGGATCATGGTGGCGCAGCTTTGGTGGGGTTCGCGCCGGATCGGGCCCGAGGCGCAACTGGACGACCGCCTGCGCCAGCGGCTACCACGGATTCTGGTGGCCTGTGCGGTCATGGCGGTCGTGCTGTGGTTCGGGGCGCGGCTTCTGGCCGAGGCGCTTGTCAGCCCCGGCTGGCGCTATGGCGCGCTGGCGCTGTTGGTCGGGGCAGGGATGGTCAGCTATTTCGGCACGGCGATGGCGCTGGGCGCCTTCCGCCTGTCCGACCTGCGCGGGATGCGGCGCAGGGGGTGAGGCGGATGGGCAGATTGCCCATCCTACCGGACCCGTAGGATGGGCAATCTGCCCATCCTGCCTTACCCCAAACGATAGCTCGACGCGGTGACGCCACCAAACAACCCGGTGTCGTGGTAGACCTGCCGCGCGGTCTCGCCTTCGGCGGCGCCGACCACCGCCCAGATCGGCGCAAAATGGTCCTCTTGCGCGTGGCAGACCCGGGCATAGGGCGCGCTTTCCCAATCCACCAAGGCGGCGCTCCGCGTGGCGGGATCGGCGGCCATCACTTTTGCCAGCCAGGCGTCGAAGGCTTCGGACGGCACCTTGGCGCCCGGCCCGAAGAGCCGCAGGTTATGATAGCTCAGGCCCGAGCCGACGATCAGCACGCCTTCATCGCGCAGGGGCGCAAGCGCGCGGCCAAGCGCAAGATGGGTTGCCGGATCATAGCCCTTCTGCAGCGAAATCTGGAACACCGGCACCGAGGCATCGGGATACATCACGAAGGCGGGCACGAAACAGCCGTGGTCAAAGCCTTGGCTGGCGTCCAGCCGCACCGGCAGCCCCGCCGCCGCGATCAGATCGGCCGCCTTGCGGGCCAGATCGGGGGCGCCGGGGGCGGGATATTTGATCTGAAACGTCTCGGGCGGAAAGCCGTGATAGTCATAGACCATCGGCGGGTTGGCCGAGGTCATCACCGCAAAACTCTCTTCCTCCCAATGGCCCGAGATCATCAGGATGGCTTTGGGCCGCTCGGGCAGATCCTTGACCATCTGCACGAAACTGGCTTCGAGGTTTTTGAACATGGCGCGCCAGTCGGGCATCCAGGGCCAGGGGCCGCCGCCGTGGCTGATGAAATAGGTGGGCATCCGGGTGGTCATTGCGGTCTCCATTGCGGGGATGGCGCAAAGATGGGGCAGGGCAGCTTTGCGCGCAACGTAAAGAAAGGGGCCGCTATCGCGGCAAAGACGTGCAGGATTGCACAAGTTGGCGCCGATGCCTTGCACTTTCCCGTGGCGCCCTGTCATAGTCCGCCATCACTTCGTGACAGGGAGTCTCACATGAAAATCGCTGCCGCCCTTCTGGGCCAAGTTCTGGGCCTGACGCTTGCCTTTGCCCCCGCCGCCTTTGCCGAAACCCTGCCCGATCTGGCGGGCCGCGAAGTGGTGATCGTGACCGAGAATGCCTATCCGCCGCTGCAATTCCTCGATGCTTCGGGCGCGGCGGTGGGCTGGGAATATGATGCCGTGGCGGAAATCGCCAAGCGGCTGAACATCACTGTGAAATATGAGAATATCAGTTGGGACGCGATGATCCCCGCCGTTTCGGAAGGGCAGTATGACCTTGGCATGACCGGCATCACCATCCGCGACGACCGCAAGGAAAAGGTCGATTTCTCGGACAGCTACATGACCTCGGAAATGGTCATGCTGGTGCGCGGGGATGAGACCCGCTTTGCCGACAAGGCCGGCTTTGCCGCCAATCCCGAACTGCTGATGGCCGCGCAGCCCGGCACCACGCCCTTCTATGTCGGCGTCTATGAGGTGCTGGACGGCAATGAGGCGAACCCGCGCATCAAGCTGTTTGAAACCTTCGGCGCCACGGTCGAGGCGCTGAAAGCGGGCGATGTGGACCTTGTGCTGACCGATGGCACGGCGGGCGCCGGCTATGTCGAGGCTTCGGGCGGCGGGCTGAAGATCGTCGGCGAAAAGCTGGGGACCGAGGATTTCGGTTTCATCTTTCCCAAAGGCTCCGACCTCGTGGCGCCCTTCAATGCCGCGATTGCCAGCCTGAAGGCCGATGGCACAATCGACGCGCTGAACAAGAAATGGTTCCTCGACTACAAGATGGGCCAATGACCTGAGCCCGGCGGCGGGCGCGAGGCAAGCCTCGCGCCCGCCGCCCCCTCGCGGATGACCCCGAATCCCAAACCCGACAGCGATTTTCCCTGGTGGCTGGTGATCCTTGCGGTCACCGGCGCCGTTTTGTTCTGGGAAGTGGCCACCAGCGATGTCTATGGTGCCGCGCTGCGGACGCTGGCCAAGGGCATTCTGGTGACGGTGATCGTTGCGGTGGTGGCTTATCTGGGGGCCTGTGCCCTTGGGCTTGGTCTTGCCGTCATGGGCCTGTCGCGCCACCTCTGGCTGCGCCAGACCGCGCGGCTTTACATCGAGGTGATGCGCGGCATCCCGATCATCGTTCTGCTGCTCTATGTCGCCTTCGTGCTGGCGCCGGGGCTGGTCTGGCTGGTCAATCAGGTGGCCGAGCCTTTGGGCCTGCCCCTGTGGAAGACCCGGGATTTCCCCCTGATCGCGCGGGCGGTGATCGCGCTGATGCTGGCCTATTCCGCCTTTCTGGCCGAGATTTTCCGCGCCGGATTGCAGGCGGTGGACAAGGGGCAGGTCGAGGCGGGGCAGGCGCTTGGCCTGACGGGTTGGCAGCGGTTCCGCCATATCGTCTTTCCGCAGGCGTTCCGCATGATCCTGCCGCCCTTGGGCAATGATTTCGTGGCCATGGTCAAGGATTCCTCGCTGGTCTCGGTGCTGGGGGTCAGCGACATCACGCAACTGGCCAAGGTGACGGCGGCGGGAAATTTCCGTTATTTCGAAACCTATAACGTCGCGGCGCTGCTCTATCTGACCATGACCATCGGGCTGTCGCTGATCCTGCGGCGGATCGAGGCACGGTTGCGGCAGCGCGAGCGCTGACTGCGGAAGGGCTGGCACTTGGCTGGGGCAGGGGCTAGCCTGCCTGCCAAAGGAGACCTGCCGATGAATGCCCTGCTGACCGACTGGACCGGCGACTTCGCCCTGCCGCCCTTTGCCGCGATCACCGATGCCGATTTCGCCCCCGCCTTCGATGCGGCGCTGGAACAGGCCCGGGCCAATATCGCGGCGATTGCCGGGAACCCCGAGGCGCCGGATTTCGCCAATACCATTGCCGCGCTGGAAGGGGCCGAGGCGCTGCTCGACCGGGTGTCGGGGGTGTTCTACAATCTTGCCGGGGCGGATTCGAATGACGCGCGCGAGGCGTTGCAGCGCGAGCTGGCGCCGAAAATGTCGGCCTTCGCGTCTGAGGTGACGAACAATGCCGCCCTCTTCGCCCGGATCGAGGCGCTGTGGCAGGGGCGCGACACGCTGGGTCTTGGCGCCGAGGAATTGCGGGTGCTGACGCTTTACCGGCAGATGTTCGTCCGCTCGGGCGCGCTGTTGCAGGGTGATCAGGCGGAACGGCTGACGGCGGTGAAGGCGCGGCTTGCGGTGCTGGGGACAGAGTTCAGCCAGAACCTTCTGGCCGAAGAGCGCGGCTGGTTCATGGTCCTGTCAGAGCCCGATTTTGAGGGGCTGCCCGATTTCGTGGTGGCTTCGGCCCGGGCTGCGGGCGTGGAGAAAGACGCGGGCGGGCCGGTTGTCACGCTGAACCGCTCGCTCATCGTGCCGTTCCTGCAATTCTCGCCGCGCCGGGCGCTGCGCGAGCGGGCCTATGCGGCCTGGGTGGCGCGCGGCGCCAATGGCAATGCCCATGACAACCGCGCCATCGCCGCCGAAATCCTCGCCCTGCGGCACGAGCGGGCGGCCCTTCTGGGCTATGCCAGCTTTGCCGATTACAAGCTGGAACCCGAGATGGCCAAGACGCCGCAGGCGGTGCGCGACCTGCTGATGCGGGTCTGGGAACCGGCCCGGGCCAAGGCGCTTGCGGATGCCGCCGTGCTGGAGGCGATGCTGCACGCCGATGGTATCGCCGGGCCGCTGGAGCCTTGGGACTGGCGTTACTACAGCGAAAAGCGCCGCAAGGCGGAACATGATCTGGATGAGGCGGCGCTGAAACCCTTCCTCAGCCTTGATGCCATGCTGGCGGCGCAGTTCGATTGTGCCAACCGCCTCTTCGGGCTGGAGTTCCGCGAATTGCCCGGCCCCTTCTATCACCCTGATGTGCGCGGCTGGGAGGTGACCCGCAAGGGCGCCCATGTTGCGGTGTTTCTGGGCGATTACTTCGCGCGCGGCTCGAAACGCTCGGGCGCATGGTGTTCCGCGATGCGCAGCCAGAAGAAACTGGGCGGCGAGGTGCGGCCCATCGTGGTGAATGTCTGCAACTTCGCCAAGGGCGAGCCTTGCCTTCTGTCCTATGACGATGCGCGGACGCTGTTCCACGAATTCGGCCATGCCTTGCATCAGATGCTGTCAGATGTGACCTATGGCTTCATCTCGGGCACCTCGGTTGCCCGCGATTTCGTCGAACTGCCCAGCCAGCTTTACGAACACTGGCTTGAGGTGCCGCAGGTGCTGGAACAGCACGCGCGGCACTGGCAGACGGGCGACGCGATGCCCGCCGAAATGCTGCAACGGTTGCTGGCGGCGGGCACCTATGATCAGGGCTTCGCCACGGTCGAGTTCATTTCTTCGGCGCTGGTCGATCTTGCCTTCCATGAAGGCACGCCACCCGCCGATCCGATGCAGAAACAGGCCGAGGTGCTGGAGGCGATCGGGATGCCGCGCGCCATCAGGATGCGCCACGCCACGCCGCATTTCGCGCATGTCTTCTCGGGTGACGGCTATTCTTCGGGCTATTACAGCTACATGTGGTCCGAGGTGATGGACGCCGATGCCTTTGCCGCCTTTGAAGAGGCGGGCGACCCGTTCGATCCGGCCACGGCGGCGCGGCTGGAAACGTTCATCCTGTCGGCGGGCGGCTCGGAAGAGGCGGATGTGCTTTACACCAAATTCCGTGGCCGGATGCCCGGGGTCGAGCCCTTGCTGAAAGGGCGCGGCCTGCTGGAAACAGCCTGAGCGGCCTGCGCCCGGCGGTTTGCCGCCGGGCGCCTGCGATTACAGTTTCAGCGCCGGGATGATCTGCTTCTTGCGGCTCATCACGCCGGGCAGCACCACCTGATCGCCGCTGACTTTCACACCAAAGCTCGCTTCGGCCAGTTGGCGGACCAGATCGTTCGGCACCAGCAGCGTGGCCTCTTCGCGCAGAATATCCACCACGAACAGAAGCACCTGATCGGCGCCATCCTCGGCAGCAACGCCCGGCATGGCGGCCATCAGGCTGGCCTTGCGGTCCAGCACCACCGCGGGCGCGGTGGTTTCCAGAACCGAGACCCGCAGTTCCTTGCCCGCGACGTTGTATTCCTTGGAATCCATCCGCAGGAGTTCGGCATCCGAAAAGGCCGACACATCGGATTTCGCGGCAAACATCTCGGCGGCGAAGGCCGCGATGTCGAGGCCCAGATCGACGGCCAGTGCCTCGGCCACCGCTTTGTCATGCGGGGTGGTGGTCGGGCTGCGGAAGGCCAGCGTATCGGACAGGATGCAGGACAACATCACGCCCTTGATGGCGCGCGGCGCCTTTGCCAGATCGGCGCCGATGATGTCGTGCATCACGGTGGCGGTGCAGGCCAGCGGGCGGATGATCACATTGATCGGGGTCTTGGTCTTGAGCCCGCCGACCAGCATGTGGTGGTCGATGATCGCCTGCACCTTGGCCTCGTTGATCGAGGGGGGCAGTTCGGCGGGGTTGTTGGTATCGACGATCACCACGCTGTCTTCGGCGGTGACGTCGGCAATGATCTCGGGTTGTTCAAAGCCCCAGTGACGCAGCACAAAGGCGGCTTCGGTGTTGGGCTGACCCAGCAGCACCGCCTTGGCCGGGGTGTTGCGGATTTCGGACAGATACCAGGCCCAGATCAGCGGCGAGCCGGTCGAGTCGGTGTCGGGCGATTTGTGGCCAAGGACGAGGGTGGTCATCGGATATTCCTTCGCAAGGGGGTGCGGTGCTGGCCCCGGACTTACAGCAGCGACCCCGGGTTTGTCACGTGGGCACCGCCGCCTGCGGCCATGCGGCGCGGGATTGCTGCATTGCGGCATCGGTTGACGGGGGGCGGGTGCGGCGGTAACCTGCGCGCCTCTGGATGGAGGGCGGATATCATGGACCTCACGCTCTGAGCCTGCGGGCAAGGAACCCCGGCTGTGGCAGGATGCTGCGGCCCTGACGGCGATCCGGCAGAGGAGTGCCCTGACAATGGACAAGACAGCCTGACCCTTTGGGGTGTCCGGCGCCGCGCTTGGCGTGGCGGTTTTGCAATTTTCAGACAGCGAGGCAGATCATGCCGAAGACGATCCGTTTCCCCGCCGTTCCGGTGGGCCTTTCCGCCATGGCGGAACCCTTTCCCGTCAAACCGGGCAAGCCGCCGCATCTTGCCGTCAAGGGCAAGGCCCCGGGCAAGCACGCAGCCCCCGTGGCGCGGCAGCTTGAGGTGCCCGGCAAGGGCCGCGGGCGTTGAACCCGGCTGCCCTACTGGCCTGCCGGTCACCCGGTTCCGGCGCGGCCTTCCTGCCGGATATACCACAGCACCGCCCCCAGCACGACCGCGCCCCCCGCCAGCGTGGCCGCGTCCGGCGTTTCGGCAAAGACCAGCCAGACCCAGAGCGGCGTCATCGGCGTTTCCAGCGCCGACAATAGGGCGGTGCGCACCGCCGGCAGGTGGCGCGAGCCCAGAATGAACAGCGCCAGCGCCATCGTGGTGTTTACCAGTCCAAAGGCCGCCAGCAGCCCCAGCATGGGGCCATCCAGCCCCTCCATCCGCGCGAAGGGCAGGCAGACCAGTGGCGCCCAGACCGCCGAAAGCGTGCCGGCCGCCAGTGTGGGCATCCCCGGATTGGCGCGGGCAATCCCCATCATCGCGGCCGCTGTCAGCATCATTCCCAGCGCCATCAGGTCGCCCGTCCAGTGGCCGTCGCTGCCCAGCCCCACCATCGCCACCGCCCCCAGAAGGGCGAGGGCCGAGGCGATCATCGCCGCCCGCGACGGCACTTCGGACAGGAAAAGCCAGCCGACGGCAGCCGCGGCAAAGGGCACGGTGGCATAGATGATCGAGACATGCGCGACCGAGGTGTTTTGCAGCGCCCCGATGAAGAACAGCATCCCCAGCCCCGAGGCCAGCGCATAGCTGACCCCGGCCCAGCCCAGCCGGGCAAAGTCGCGCAGGCCCGCGACACCGCGCAGCGCCAGCAGCAGGATGAACAGCCCAGCCGCCCCGGAAAGCCCGCGAAACAGGATCATCGTGGCGGTATCGGTCTGGATCGCGCGGCTGAACAGGCCAGATGTGCTCCACCCAAGGGCCGAGCCGAAGACCATCAGCCCGGCAAGGCGGGCGGTTGCCGGCTGTGTCATGCGTGCAAACCCATGGGATGCGGTGCCTTGGGCAGGCCGGGCCATTGCGCCGGATCATGGCCATAGATCAGCCGGGCGCCCATCGCATCGCGCAGCGCAAACAGGCGCGCGGCAGAGCGGGCAGCCTCAACCGGGTCATCGGCATCGGGAAAGCCTTCGTCCGGTTCGCTGGCGCGGTTGATGGCATCGGCGGTCAGGATCAGCGGCGGCTGATCCGGCAATTCCACCAGAACCGACAGATGGCCGGGCGTGTGGCCCGGTGTCGGGATCAGCGTCAGGCCATGGCAAAGCTGCGTCTGCGCGGTGACGGGCTGCATGCGCAGCGCGGCGGGCCATGCCCACGGGCTGCGCCCGTTCCACCAGATCGGCGCGGGCAGGGCAGCTTCGGCGGCCCCCAGCCAGAGCGGGCAGGAGAGGAGCGGCAGGCCCCCGGCATGGTCGATATGGCCATGGGTCAGGATGCAGCCATGGATATCGGCAGGTGTCAGTCCCAGCAGCGCCAGTTGCCCCGGCAGGATCCGCGCCGCCGAATGGCCGATCAACCGCCCGAACCCCGCCAGCCCGTCGCGCGCCGCCGCCGCTTTGGGATCCGTCGCGTAAAGCGGGTCAAAGCCGGTGTCGATCAGCAGGTTCACCCCGCCGTCGGTGCGGGCGAGAAAGCCGGGAATCCCGATCTGGCGCTTGCCCGGGCCGACATCGAACAGCCCGAAATCCAGCACGAAAAGCGCGCTCAGGCGATGGTCGGCGATGTGCTGCACGCTTGTCCCCGTGGTTCTGGTTAGGGTTTGGTCGGCGGTTTATGGCGCAAGCGGGGTGATGGCAAAGCCGCGCTCTGCCAAGAGGTTCAGCACCCCCGCCTCACCCGAGAGATGCAGCGCGCCGAATGCGACAAGCACCGGCCCGCGCGCTGCCGCCTCTTCGATGATCGGCACCCATGCCCGGTTGCGGCCGGAAATCATCGCCCTGTCCATCTGCGCAAACTCTTCGGCAACGGTTTCGGGCGTCTGGCCGGGCAGTTGCAGGCTTTGCACCTGCATGAACTCCCAGACCAGACGGCTTTCTCCGGCGAAATAGGCGGTGGCAAGGGTGGCGCCCATATCTTCGGATCGCGCCTCCATGGCGAGGGTGGAGGTGACCATTTCGATCTGATCGCCGGCGGACATGTCGTCAAACAGCCGCAGCACGGTGTCATAGGGTTCCAGTGCCCGCACCGGCAGGCCGCGGTCGGCGGCGGCCTCGATCAGCATACCGTCCAGACCACGGCTGCCCTGCGTGGCCGCCTCAAGCGCGCAGACCGGAACCGAGAGCAGCAGCGTCAGATACCAAGGTTTCAGCTTGGCCCCCATGAAGGCAGGAATGCCGCGCGCTTGAAGCGCCTCTGACAGGGCCTGCCATTGCTCGGGTGGCAGGGTTTCGGGCAGGGTCGGGCCAGAGGTCTGCACCATCAGCCCGGGTTCTTTGGCCAGCCGGTGCTTGAGGGCTGCCTCTTCCTCGGGGCCGGCCTCGACCAGAAGGAGCGTGGCCTTGTCCAGCGCCGGGGCAAGCTGCGTCAGGGTTTCGGCGTGGCGCGGGTCGTCAAGATGATAGGTGCCGACCAGAATCACCTGTTGCCCGTCCCGGCTGGCCTGCCAGAGATTGCCCCGGGCAAAGGGCGCCGCATCAGCGCGGGCACGCAGCGCGGCCTGCTGGGTGACAGGTAGGGCGGCGATAAGGTCGTTGCCCACACAATCGGCAAGGCCAGGCAGCGGGGCAAGGCAAAGGGCGGCAAGGGCAAGAAGGCGGCGCATGGTCAGGTCATCCTGTATGAGGATGCAGCCTTGCACGCGCCGCCGCCCGGGCCAAGGGGGCAGGGCGGCCGATCGCCCCCGGTCTGCGCGGAAAAGAGCCTGCCGCAGCGGCGCAAACCCAAGGATTTTCGGCAGCCGGGTGTTGACTCGCGCCCGGTCCTTGCCTAGCTACAGCTTCGTTAGCACTCGCCTTGGCTGAGTGCTAATCGCAATCAAACCTGGAAACCTTAGGGAGTGTTACCAGATGGCTTTCAAACCGCTGCATGACCGCGTGCTGGTCAAGCGTGTCCAGTCCGAAGAAAAAACCAAGGGCGGGCTGATCATCCCGGAAACCGCCAAGGAAAAGCCCGCTGAAGGCGAGATCGTGGCCGTCGGTGAAGGCGCGCGCAAGGATTCGGGCGAGCTGATCGCACCGTCGGTCAAGACCGGCGACCGCATCCTGTTCGGCAAATGGTCGGGCACCGAGGTTACCCTCGACGGTCAGGAACTGCTGATCATGAAGGAAAGCGACATTCTCGGCATCATCGCCTGAGGACGCCTTCCCGAACCGGGATGGGCAGATTGCCCATCCTACGCGAAACCCAATTCTGAGGAGTCTGCACTATGGGTGCGAAAGACGTTCGTTTTGATACCGATGCCCGCGACCGCATGCTGCGCGGCGTGAACATCCTTGCCGATGCCGTGAAGGTGACCCTGGGCCCGAAAGGCCGCAACGTGGTGATCGAAAAGTCCTTCGGCGCGCCGCGCATCACCAAGGACGGTGTGTCGGTTGCCAAGGAAATCGAACTGGCCGACAAGTTCGAGAACATGGGCGCCCAGATGGTGAAGGAAGTCGCTTCCCGCACCAATGACGAAGCGGGTGACGGCACCACCACCGCCACCGTTCTGGCGCAAGCCATCGTCAAGGAAGGCATGAAGGCGGTTGCCGCCGGCATGAACCCGATGGATCTGAAGCGCGGCATCGACCTGGCCACCACCAAGGTTGTCGCGGCCATCAAGGCCGCCGCCCGTCCGGTCAAGGACACCGCCGAAGTTGCACAAGTCGGCACCATCTCGGCCAATGGCGAGGCCGAAATCGGCCGTCAGATCGCCGATGCGATGCAGAAGGTCGGCAACGAGGGTGTGATCACCGTCGAAGAGAACAAGGGCCTGGAAACCACCACCGACGTGGTTGAAGGCATGCAGTTCGACCGCGGCTATCTGTCGCCCTACTTCGTCACCAATGCCGACAAGATGATTGCCGAGCTGGAAGACGCCTTCATCCTGCTGCATGAGAAGAAGCTCTCGTCGCTGCAGCCGATGGTTCCGCTGCTGGAAGCCGTGATCCAGTCGCAGCGCCCGCTGGTCATCGTGGCCGAAGACGTGGAAGGCGAGGCTCTGGCCACGCTGGTCGTCAACAAGCTGCGCGGCGGTCTGAAGATTGCTGCCGTCAAGGCTCCGGGCTTCGGCGACCGCCGCAAGGCCATGCTGCAAGACATCGCCATCCTGACCGGCGGTCAGGTGATCAGCGACGATCTGGGCATGAAGCTGGAATCGGTGACCATCGACATGCTGGGCCGTGCCAAGAAGATTTCGATCAACAAGGACAACACCACCATCGTCGATGGCGCTGGTGACAAGGCCGAGATCGAAGCCCGCGTCGGCCAGATCCGCGCGCAGATCGAGGAAACCACCTCGGACTACGACCGCGAAAAGCTGCAAGAGCGTGTGGCCAAGTTGGCAGGCGGCGTTGCCGTCATCCGCGTCGGCGGCATGACCGAAGTCGAAGTGAAAGAGCGCAAGGACCGCGTTGACGACGCGCTGAACGCCACCCGCGCTGCGGTTCAGGAAGGCATCGTCGTCGGCGGCGGCGTGGCCCTGATCCAGGCCGGCAAGTCGCTTGACGGTCTGACCGGCGTCAACTCCGACCAGAATGCCGGTATCGCCATCGTGCGCCGCGCTCTGGAAGCGCCGCTGCGCCAGATCGCCCAGAACGCGGGCGTTGACGGGGCTGTGGTTGCTGGCAAGGTCCGCGAATCCTCGGATAAGTCCTTTGGCTTCAACGCGCAGACTGAAGAATATGGCGACATGTTCGCTTTCGGCGTGATCGACCCGGCCAAAGTGGTGCGCACCGCTCTGGAAGATGCGGCCTCGGTCGCCTCGCTCCTGATCACCACCGAAGCCATGATCGCCGACAAGCCGGCCGACAAGGCCGCTCCGGCGATGCCGGGCGGCGGCATGGGCGGCGGGATGGACTTCTGATCCGGCTTTTTCCTTACCGGAAAGACGAAAGGGGCCCCTTGCGGGCCCCTTTTGCATGGATCAGCCCTGCGGGCGGCGCAGCAGGCTGACCCCCACCAGCACCAGCCAGCCCGAAAAGCCGAGAAACCCCACCATCGCGGCAAGGCCAAAGAGGCTGCCGTCATGCCCGGTGGCCAGCATCAGCCCCTCGCCCGCGCCAAAGATCATCAGCGCCGCCGAGAGCCGGGCCAGTGCCGTCGCAATCCGCCCACCCGCAAGCGGCGCCATCGCAATCAGGAAACCGGCCGTCGCCAGCGCGCCGATATGCTCGCCAATCGCCACGCCGCCCCATTGGTTCAGCACGGCAAAGGTGGCCGCATCCGCCTGCGGCAGCGCCGCCAGCGCCGGAACCGCAAAGACCCAGCGCAACAGGCCGATCGCCTGTGCCAGCCCGGCCAGGCTGCCCAGAATCGCCGCCGCCACTTGCCGCGGGTGCAGCGCCGCGCCCCGCAGCGCCAGCCCCAGCGCAATCGGCACCATGATCAGCGCCGAAGCCGCCAGCCCATACCAGTCCAGAATCAAGGCCGCTCCGCCTTCGGCAAAACGCGCCAGCACCTCTTCCGCCGGGCGCCGCAGGATATCGGGATAATCAAAGCGCGCCGCCAGCCGGGCGAAAGCAAGATTGAACAGCAGCGCCTCGCCGATGGTGGCAAGGCCAAGCAGGCGGATCTGAAGCGGGGTCATGGGGTGATTCCTTTGTCACTATACGGTGACTTGCGCATGTCACTTATTGGTGACATTCGTCAAGCCTGTTATCACCATCCGGTGACAAAGCTGAGACCCATGCCCGCAACCGACCGAACCGACCACCGGCGCGACCGTGACGCCACCGCCGCCCGGGTGATCGCCGCTGCGGCCACGATCCTTGCCCGCGACGGCGCGACGGCGCTGGGCGTCAACGCGCTGGCCAAAGAGGCGGGCTGCGACAAGCAATTGATCTACCGCTATTTCGACGGGCTCGACGGGGTGATGGCCGCCCTTGGCGAAGCCGTGGCCACCCGGCTGGCCAGCCGCCTTGCCGAGGCGCGCAACAGTCCGGCGCCCGACTGGCCCAGCTTCTCGCAAAGCCTCGCCCGGGGCCTCCTCGCCGCCTGCCGGGCCGATCCGCTGCTGGGCCGCATCCGCGCTGCCGAATTCGCCAGCCCGCCCGGTCGCCTTGCCCCCTTTGTCGCGGCGCGGGGCCAGGTCTTGCAGGATTGGGTCGTGCGCACCCGCCCGGCCCTGCCGCCCCCGGCGGGAACCGATATTCCCGCGCTGCACGCCCTGCTGGCTGGCGCCATCGAGGCGGCCATCCTCTCTGCCGCCGCCAGCGGTGCATTGGTCGGCCTGCCGCTGCAAACCGACAGCGACTGGGCCCGGCTGGAACAGAACCTCATGGCCCTGATCGCCGCCGCCTATCGCGGGGGGGGCTGACCCATGCGCCGCGCCGCCCTGCTTTCATCTTGGCCCGAATATCCCGCGGGAGGTCCGGAGGGTGCGAAACCCTCCGGTCCCGCCCCGTCAGCCCGATCTGCCGCCCGAAGGACATGCGCATGACCCGCCCGCGCCTCTTGATGATCGCCCCCGCCCCGGCGGCGCAATTGCCCGATGGGCGCCTGCGGCTCGACGATAAATTCGTCGAAGGGATGCGGCTGCACGCCGCGCTCTGGGACGGGCCGGTGGAATGCCTGCTCTGGCAAGGGGGGGCGATCCCGTTCGGCAGCGATCACGCGCCCGGGGATTTGGGCTTTGGCCTGCGCCTCTTGCCAGCCGGCGCCGCGATTACGGCGGCGGAGTTGGCGGGGGCGGCGGTCATCGCCGCTTCGGCGGATATGCACCAGACGCTGGGGCTGGCGCCTCTGGCCCGGGCGGCGGGCGTGCGGCTGTGCTATGTGGTTGAATATACGCTGCAAACCCGCCTCGCCATCCTACGGCTTGATCCGGGGCTGTCTGCGCCGCGCCGCCTGCGTTCGGCGCTTTGGCATCTGATGCAGGAGCGCCGCCGCAGGGCCGCCTTCCGCGCCGCCGATGCATTGCAGGTCAACGGCTATCCGGCCGAGGCCGCCTATGCCGGGCTGAACCGCGACTGCCTGCTCTACCTCGATGGCCGGATGAAAACCGCCATGCTGGCGCCCCCGGCGGCTATGGCGGCGCGGGCGGCGCATCTGACGGGGGGCGGGCCGCTGCGGCTGGTGCATTCCGGCCGGTTGGAGCCGCTGAAAGGCGCGCAGGATCTGGTGCCGGTGGTCCGCGCCCTGCAGGCGCGCGGGGTGGATTTCACGCTCGACATTTTCGGTGCCGGCAGTCTTGCCCCCGCCATTGCCCGGGGCATCGCCGAGGCGGGCCTGTCCGACCGCGTCCGCCTGCATGAACCGCTGCCCTTCGAAAGCGGGCTGGTGCCTTGGGTTACCGCCCATGCCGATCTGTTCCTGTCCTGTCACCGGCAGGCGGACCCGTCTTGCAGCTATCTTGAAAGCATGGGCTGCGGTGTGCCGGTTCTGGGCTATGACAATGCGATGTGGCGGCGTCTGGCGCAGGTTTCCGGCGCCGGCTGGGTGCGGCCGATGGCCCGGCCCGAGGCGCTGGCCGAAGCCGTGGCGGATCTGGCCAAGGACCGCGCAAACCTGATCGCCGCCGCCACCCGCGCCCGCGCCTTTGCCGCCGCCCATGATTTCGAAACCGAATTTGCCCGCCGCATGGCGCATCTGGCGGGCCTGATCACATGACCGTGGGGGAGGGGCGCCTCGTCCGCCCTATGGGACAAGCGGTTTGGCCAGACGGTGCGCGATCCGCTTCACCCCGCCCAGTTCCACCTCGCGGTTGGCGACCTCCAGCCGGAATCCCTCCCGCTCCCAGAAGGCGCGGCCGCGTGGGTTGATCTCCAGCACCGCCAGCAGCAACCGCTCCATGCCGCGCCCACGGGCCAGCTCTTCAAGATGGCGCAGGAAGCGGGCGCCGTTTCCGTTGCCCCGCGCTGCGGGGTGCAGCAGCATCAGGCCCAGATAGGCGTCCCGTGGCTGCGGATAGCCGAAACCCATTTCGGCAATCGCCTGAAGACCGTCGTCGCCGAACATGCCCAGCCGGGCCGAAGCGGCGGGATCGCAGCCCGGTGGCGCGTCGTTGAAGAATTCGTCCAGCAACTCCGGCCCCGGCGCGCTGTCGCGTTCCAGCGCGATATAATCGGCCGCCGCCGCGAAGAACCCGGTCAGCAGCGCGGCATCGGCCAAGGGATCAAGCGGGCGGATCACCATGTCAGCCGCCTGCCTCTGCCGGATAGGCGATTGCAAGCACCTCAAGCCGCAGGTCGCCCGCCGGGCGGCGCCAGACCACCTCATCCCCCGGACCGGCACCCATCAGCGCCCGTGCCAGCGGCGATTGCGGGGCGATGCGGCCAAGGGCGGCATCCGCCTCGTCCTCGCCGACGATTTCATAGGTGGTTTCCTGACCGTCCCCGTCTGCCACCGTCACCCGTAGCCCGAAGGCCACTTCGCAGAGCGGTTGTGCCAAAGGGTCCACCGGGATCGCCGAGCGCAGCCGCGCCTCGAGATAGCGGATATCGCGCTCGGCAGCGGCTTCGGGCAGGCGGTCCAGCCGTTCGGCCCGGGCGCGCAGGCGGGTCAGTTCGGCCTGCGTTGCCGCCAGCCTTGCGCGCAGGCTGGCCAGACCACGCAGCGTGACGACATTGGGATGCGACGAAAGCGGCAGGTCCGGCAGCGGCTCAAGCTCTGCGGTTCCCTCCTTGACGAAGGCGCGGCTCATCCTGATCCCCTTGCATCTGCCCCTTGGTGCAGAGTGGCGGCAATGCTGCGGCGGGGCAAGGGGCCTGCCTAACGCACGATCACCTCCAACGGATCGTAAAGACAGCCCGTGCCCCAGGCGGCGGCGGGCAGGCTGTCGGGTTTGAAGCGCACCAGCCGCGCCTCAAGCTCGGCCCGGCTGAAAAAGCGTCGCTCGGTCACCACGCCTTCGGGATCGCGCCAGTTGGGCGAAAGCTGCCCTGCGACCAGCGTGCAGCGAAAGAAGATGTCCACCTGATGAAAGCCGCTGCGCGGATCGTGAAATTCGTTGATCAGCGCCGGTGCGCCAACCGCCACCGTCAGGCCGGTTTCCTCATGCACTTCCCGCGCAAGATTGACCGGCAGCGAGGCACCGCTTTCGGCGCCGCCGCCCGGCGCGCACCACAAGTTGGAGCGCCCGCCCGGATAGGCGTTGACCAGCAAAAGCCGGTCGTCTTGCAGGATCAAGGCCCGGGTCGCCACCCGGAGAGCGCGTCTGGCCATGGCCAAACCTGTGACGCAGCGGCGGTTTTGTCCATCCCTCCTTGCATCCGGGGGCGGGTCTGGCCATTTGCGGACCCATGTTCAGGGCATTTCTTCTGTGGGCAGTCATGGCGCTGCCGGTTTCGGCGGGCGATTGCGTGATCCTGCTGCATGGGCTGGCGCGGCAACCGATGTCGCTGGAGCCGATGGCGCAGGTGCTGCAGGCGCGCGGCTTTCAGGTGGTGAACGAGGGTTATGGCTCCACCTCGGCGCCGATTGCCGAACTGGCGCGGGTGTTGGATGGGCAGGTCGCGCAATGCGCACCGGGCGCGCGGGTGCATTTCGTCACCCATTCGATGGGCGGGATTGTGCTGCGGCACTGGCTTGCCACCCATCCTGACGCGCCGGTGGGCCGGGTCGTCATGCTGGCGCCGCCCAATCAGGGTTCGGAACTGGTGGATGCCTTGGGTGATCTGGCGCTGTTTGACTGGATCAACGGCCCGGCGGGGGCGGAACTGGGCACCGGGCCGGGTTCGGTGCCGCGCGGGCTGCCGGGGGCGGAAGGCTATGAATTGGGGGTGATTGCGGGCAATCTCTCGCTCAACCCCGCCTATTCCGAACTGATCCCGGGCGAGGATGACGGCAAGGTCTCGGTCGCCTCGACCCGGCTTGCCGGGATGCGCGCCCATCTGGTGCTGCCGGTGACGCATACGTTCCTGATGATCAACCCGTTGGTGATCGCCCAGGTGGCCAGCTTTCTGGAACAGGGGCGCTTTCAGCCGGAAATGACCACGCGGGCGGCGCTTGCGATGTTGTGGCGCGGCTGACCAGGGCTGTCAGCCCTGACCGGCGAAGAGGGTGCGCAGCGCCTCGGTGTCGATGGCGGGCAGAATTTCGCCCTCGGGCTTGACCTTGGCCACCGGCTCGCCTGCCACCATGGCATTGACCACCGCCTCTTCCACCGCCTCGGCCGCGGCAAGATACAGGGGGTCGATCCATTCGTTGTTCAGCTCCACCCGCGTCAGCAGGGCAGGGCTTTCCTGCGGCAGGGGGCCGATGTCGGCGGTGGAAAAGGCGATGAAGATGTCGCCCGAACTGTTGCCCCCCGGGGTGCCGCCCCGGGCAATGCCCATGCCCGCCCGCCGCGCCAGATGCCGCAGCGAGACCCGGCTCAACGGTGCATCGGTGGCGATCACCACGATGACAGAACCCGTTTCCTTGACCTGAAACGCGCCTTTGGGCTGCAACTGTCCCACCGGCTGGCCCAGAATCCGCAGCCAGTCGCGCCGCCCGTGATTGGCCTGCACCAGAACGCCCAGCATGTAGTCCGCCCCGCCGATCCCGACCCGGCGCGAGGCGGTGCCGGTGCCGCCCTTGAACTCATAGGCGATCATGCCATTGCCGCCGCCGGTCGAGCCTTCGGCGACGGGACCGCCCTTTGCGCTTTGAATGGCGGCAATGGCGTCTTCGGGGCGAACATGCAGGGCGTTGATATCGTTCAGGATGCCGTCATAGGTTTCGGCCACGACCGGCATGGCCCAGCCATGTTTGTGCCGGAAGAAATCGGCGTAATGGTCGATCATCCAGCGGGTGGCGCCGTGATGCACCGCGCCGATGCCATGGGTGTTGGTGATGCAGACCGGGCCGATGAAATAGCCCGCATCCTCGATCCAATGCGTTCCCGTCATCTCGCCATTGCCGTTCAGCACGGCAACCCCGGCGCGAACCGGCAGGGGCTGTCCGGCATCCGGGCGGGGGCGGACGGCGGTGACGCCGGTGCGCATCTTGCGCGCCGGGTCGGTCAGCGTGGCAAAGCCCACCTGCACGCCTGCGACATCGGTGATGGCATTCAGCGGCCCGGGCGTGCCGGGAAAGGGCAGGCCAAGGTCACGGGCGCGGGGCTTGGGGTCGGAGGACATGATCACCACGGGTTTCAGGTTCGGATTTCAGCAGCAGGGCCAGCGCCAGCACCGTCAGCGCCACCCCGATCAGCACCACCGGCGGCGGCGCGCCATGGTTCAGCGCAATCTCCCACAGGATCACCCATGAGGGCACCAGATAGGTATAGGCCATCACCTTGGCCGCAGGCAGCCGCAGCACCGCATATTGCAACAGGACAAAGGTCATCGCCGAGGCCGCGACCGAGACATAGACAAGGCAGATCCAGACGATGGGCGGCAGCGCGGCCCAGTCGGTTTCCAGCACCGCCCGCCAGCCCCAGAGGCAGAGCAGCGCAAAACCCGCCAGCATCATGCCAAAGGTAAAGACCACCGCAGGCTCTCCGCGATTCAGGCGGCGCACCATGGGGGCGTAAAGCGCATGGGCGACGCAGCCCCAGAAATAGATCACCTCGCCCCGGCCGACATGCAGCCCGACCGCCGCCCGCCAGTCGCCGCGAAAGATCACCCACAGCGCGCCCGCCGCGCCAAGGGTCAGCGCAAGCGCCATGCGCCGCGTGGTGATCTGGCGCAGCACAAGCCAGCCAAAGCCCGCGGCAAGGATCGGCGTCAGGGTAAAGACCGCCGCCGCAGGCACTGCGGCGGCGGTGCGCAGCCCCTCGAACATCAGCACGAAATAGGCCGCCAGCAGCGCCCCCAGCACCAGATAGCGCCAGGGCGCGCGCGCCGCGCCGCGCGGCAGCCCGGTTGTGGTCAGCGCCGCCGCCCCCACCAGCGCCCCCGCCAGCGCAAAGCGCGCCACCGTCAGCGCCGCCGGCGAGACCAGCGGCGCCGCCATGGCGCCGAGGCTGAACGACCCCGCCACCAATGCCGAAAATGCCAGCATCGCCAAATGGCCGCGGGCAGGGGGCGAAAGGCTCACACGCAGGCCCAGCCGGTTGCCGCCGTCTTGAGGCAGGCAAGAAAGCTTTGCACCTTGAGCGTGCGGTGCAGATCGACATGGGTGACGATCCAGAGCGGCGCCTCCCATTCCGGGATCGGCGCCATCACCTCGACCAGATCGGGGTGGGTCGAGGCATAGTGGCTGTTGCAAAAGCCCAGACCCATCCCGGCCTCAAGTGCGGCCAGATTGGCCGAAGGTTCGGTGATGCGCAGGGTGATGCGGTCCGCCGGAACCCGTTCCCGCAGCCAGCGGTAGAAGGGGGCACGGCTGTCGGGCTGATCGGGCCCGATGAAGCGGTGATGCACCAGTTCCTCGACCGAGGCCGGCATCCCGTTGGCCGCGATATAGCTGCGCGCGGCATAAAGCCCGTTCTTCATCCGGCCCAGAGGCTGCACCACATTGTCGGGTTCCTGCGGGGTGTCGCCGGCGCGGATCGCCACATGCGCCTCGCCGTAGTCCAGCCGGAAGACCCGCATATCGGTCAGGAAACGGATCACCACCTTGGGATGCGCGGCCTGATAGGCGGCCAGAACCGGGGTCAACAGATCGGCGACGCCGGTGATGGCGGTCACCACCATTTCGCCCGCGACCTCTTCGCCCTGACCCTTGATGCGGCTGGCAAGCTGGCCGAACTGCTCTTCGGTGGTCTGCGCCACCGCCAACAGGTCACGCCCGGATTCGGTGGGGGTGTAGCCGCGCGCATGGCGCTGAAACAGCTTGGACCCCAGCCGCTTTTCCAGCGCATCGATATGGCGGATCACGGTGGCATGATGCACGCCCAGCACCTCGGCCGCGCCCGAAACGGTGCCCAGCCGGGCAACCTGATAGGCGGTTCGGATCTCGTCCCAGTTTTCCATGGCAAGCCCTTTGTGCGTCTGCGCACAGAAAAGGCGCAATATGGCCGCTTCGGCAAGAGGCTTTTGTTGCCAGACCCGCCCGACAGGCGCAGAATTCCCCAAGGGAGGCGCCCATGAAGATCACCGAATATTCCGCCACGCGGCTGCAATTGCGGGCCTTTCCATGGGGTCTGGCCCTCGGGTTGATCGCGGTCATGGCGGTGCCCTCGCTGATGGCTTTCGGCTATCTGCGGGCGCAGATGTGGCTGGCGGCGGCGGTGCTGGCGGGGATTGCGCTGATCCTGCTGGTCGGTTGCTTTGGCGTTTTCGTCAAGCGGCAGGTGATCACACTGGACCGGGGCACGGGGCAGGTGACGGTCGATCAGCGTGGCATTTTCGGCGCCGCGCGCAAGAGCTATGCCTTGCAGGGGCTGCGCGGCGCCTCGGTGCAGGCCACGCTGATGAAGGACGATCCGACACGGCGCGACCGGGTGAACGGGCGGTTGGCCAAGCGTCGGCCCGATGTGCGGGTGTTCCGCCCGGTGCTGGTCTGGCAAACCGGCCGCAGCGAACCGCTGATCGAGATGTATTCCAGCGGCCCCGCCGCCGATATCGTTGCCGCCGCCATCAACGGCTGGATGGAGGGCGATCCGGCGCCACGCCGCCCCATCAACCTGCCCGAAAGCAAGGGCGGCGCTTGACTCGCGCGGCAGACCGGCGTATCCGCGCCTGAATTCCCCGGAGGCTTGCCGCTTCCGGTCCCTTGGCACATGCCGGGATCGCCACCTGTCAGCGCGTTGCGCCCACAGGTGCCGTTTTGCATTGGCCTTGGGAAATCCCCGCCGGTTCCCATATGGGGGCCAGACCGCAAGCAGGAGCGCCGCGATGTTTGAAAGCCTCTCAGAACGCCTTGGCAGCGTCTTCGACCGTCTGACCAAACAGGGCGCCCTGTCCGAAGCCGATGTCGATGCCGCGCTGCGCGAAGTGCGGGTCGCGTTGCTGGAGGCCGATGTTTCGCTGCCGGTGGCGCGTGATTTCGTGAAGGCGGTCAAGGGCAAGGCCACCGGGCAGGCGGTGACCCGTTCGGTCACCCCCGGTCAGCAGGTCGTCAAGATCGTACATGACGAGCTGGTCCGCGTTCTGGCGGGCGAGGGCGAGCCGGATGCGCTGAAGATCGACAACCCGCCTGCGACGATCCTGATGGTCGGTCTGCAAGGCTCGGGCAAGACCACGACCACGGCCAAGCTGGCCAAGCGGCTGAAGGAAAAGAACGGCAAGCGGGTGCTTCTGGCCTCGCTCGATACCAACCGTCCGGCGGCGATGGAGCAGTTGGCGATTCTGGGCAGCCAGATCGGGGTGGACAGCCTGCCCATCGTCAAGGGCGAAAGCGCGGTGCAGATCGCCAAGCGAGCCAAGACGCAAGCCAATCTGGGCGGCTATGACGTGCTGTTCCTCGATACCGCCGGTCGTCTGCACATCGACGAAGTGCTGATGGACGAGGTTCAGGCGGTGCGCGACATCGCCGCCCCGCGCGAAACGCTGCTGGTGGTCGATGGCCTGACCGGGCAGGACGCCGTGAACGTGGCGACCGAGTTCAATGCCAAGGTCGGCATTTCCGGTGTGGTCCTGACCCGGATGGACGGCGACGGTCGCGGCGGTGCCGCCCTCTCAATGCGCGCCGTTACCGGCAAGCCGATCCGCTTTGTCGGCCTTGGCGAAAAGATGGACGCCATCGAGACCTTCGAGGCGGAGCGCGTCGCGGGCCGCATCTTGGGCATGGGCGATATCGTGGCCCTTGTGGAAAAGGCGCGCGAGACGTTCGAGGCCGAGCAGGCCGAGCGGATGGCCAAACGCTTCCAGAAGGGGTTGTTCAACATGAACGACCTGC
Organism: Tabrizicola fusiformis; assembly: GCF_013328815.1. Taxonomy (GTDB): domain Bacteria; phylum Pseudomonadota; class Alphaproteobacteria; order Rhodobacterales; family Rhodobacteraceae; genus Fuscibacter. The sequence continues at coordinate 43,567 of NZ_JABUHN010000009.1, read as the reverse complement.
GGATGCAGTTGGAACAGATGCTCAAGATGGGCGGGATGCAGGGGCTGATGGGGATGCTGCCCGGCATGGGCGGCATGGCCAAGAAGGCCGAAGAGGCGGGCTTCAACGACAGGATGCTCAAGCGTCAGATCGCGCTGATCCAGTCGATGACCAAGAAAGAACGCGCCAACCCCGATCTTCTGGCCGCCAGCCGCAAGAAGCGCATCGCCGCCGGGGCGGGGCTGGATGTCGCCGATCTGAACAAGCTGCTGAAACAGCACAAGCAGATGGCCGATATGATGAAGAAGATGGGCAAGGGTGGCATGATGAAACAGGCCATCAAGCAGATGATGGGCAAGGGCGGAATGCCCGACATCTCCAAAATGTCGCCCGAGGAAATGGCCGAAGCCGCCAAGGGCGTGCAGCAGGGCATGGGCATGGGCGGCGGCTTCCCCGGAATGCCGCGCGGGATGAGCCTGCCTTCGGGCCTGTCGGGGTTGATGAAGAAGAAATGACCACCGCCCTGCGCCCGCAGTTGACCGGCCTGCCCGTTCTGGAAACAGAGCGGCTGGTTCTGCGTGCGCCTGTTGCGGCCGACTGGCCTGCATTCCGCGATTACCGCCTGTCGGAGCGCACGGTATTTACCGGCGGGCCCAAGAAGGAACGCGAGGCGGCAGAGCAATTCACCTCGTTCTTTGGCCATTGGGTGCTGCGCGGCTTTGGCCGTCTGATCATCGAAGAGCGTGCGGCGGGGCTGCCCGTTGGCCACGTCGGCCCGATGCAATGGGAAGACGACGCGCAGGCCGAACTGACATGGTCGCTCTGGACCGCTGCGGCCGAGGGCAGGGGCCTTGCCACCGAGGCGGCCACGGCGATGCAGGCTTGGGTCTTTGGCCCGCTGGGCCTGACTTCGGCGCGCGCCGAAGTGCATCGGGACAACGCCGCCTCCCATGCCATCGCCCGGCGTCTGGGTGGGCGGCTGGCGCCCGATATGCGCCCCGTCTGGATGGACGAAGGCGCGATTTACCTGTTTGACGGGGCCGCTGCATGATCCGCCGCCCCGACAGCATTGCCTTCCCCTCGGCGCCCGTTCTGACCACGGAACGCCTGACGTTGCGGATGCCGGTCTATGCCGATTTCGCGCATCGGCTGGCCTTCTACGCCTCGGACCGCGCGGTCTGGGAGGGCGGGCCGTTTGCCGCCGAACAGGCATGGCGCATCTTTGCTTCGGAAGTGGGGCAATGGCCGCTGATGGGGTTCGGCCCCTTCTCGATGGAGATGGGCGGCACTTACGTCGGCGAGGTCGGCATCTATCAGCCCGAGGGCTATCCTGAACCCGAACTCGGCTGGTTCGTGACCGATGCCGCCGAAGGGCAGGGCATCGCCGCCGAAGGCGCGCGGGCCGTGATGGCATGGGCGCGGGCAAGTTTCGGCTGGGACCACATCGACAATTACATCGACCCGGGCAATGTCCGCTCGATCGCTTTGGGCAAGCGGCTGGGCGGGGTGATCACCGATGCCCCCGGCGCCGACCCGACCGATGTGGTGATCCGCCATGACCTGCGGGGGCTGGCATGATCGAGCTTCGTGGCATTCCCCGGCTGGAAACCCCGCGCCTTGTGCTGCGCGCGCCCAAGTCGGGCGATTTCGAGACTTGGGCCGCCTGCGCCGGCAGCGACCGCGCCCGCTATATCGGCGGGCCGATCGACCGCAATCTGGCGTGGCGGGCCTTCTGCCATCTGACCGGCCATTGGGTGCATCGCGGCTATTCGATGTTCGTCTTTGCCGACCGCGAGACGGACGCCCCCCTTGGCATGTGCGGTCCGTGGTTCCCCGAAGGCTGGCCCGAGCCGGAAATCGGCTGGACCGTCTGGGCGCCCGAGGCCGAGGGCAAGGGCTTTGCCTTTGAAGCGGCGACGGCGGCGCGCGACTGGGCCTATTCGGTGCTGGGCTGGACCACGGCGATTAGCCTGATTGCGGTCGGCAATGACCGTTCGGCGGCGCTGGCCAGGCGGATGGGCTGCACGCTGGAAGACGAATACACCCACGCGCAGCACGGCCCGATGCAGGTCTGGCGCCACCCGCCGCGGAGGGCCTTTGCCTGATGCCGTTCCCGATCCGCCCCGATACCCGGCGCCCCGCCGCCCAACCCGTGAGGACCGCATGACCGTTGACGCCGCCACCCGCGCCGCCGCGCTGCTCAAGGAACACCGCGAGTCGATCGACCGGCTGGACGCCATTCTGGTCTTCACCCTGGCGGAGCGGTTCAAGCACACGCAGGGCGTGGGCCGGCTCAAGGCCGAACACGGGCTGCCGCCCTCGGACCCGTCGCGGGAGGAACGTCAGATCGCCCGGCTGGAGCGGCTGGCGGAGGAGGCGAACCTTGACCCCGAGTTTGCCAAGAAATTCCTGAACTTCATCATCTCCGAAGTCATCAGGCATCACGAGAAACTACAGAAATGAAACCCCGTAGGATGGGCAATATTGCCCATCCTACATCTGCCATCCCAAGGAGAACCAAAATGGCAACGAAAATCCGTCTCGCCCGCGGTGGGTCCAAGAAGCGCCCGCACTACTCGATCGTCCTGTCGGACTCGCGGATGCCCCGCGATGGCCGTTTCCTGGAAAAGCTGGGCGTCTATGACCCGATGCTGGCCAAGGACGACGAAAAGCGCGTGGTGATGAACCTCGACCGCGTCAAGGAACTGCTGGCCCAAGGCGCCCAGCCGACCGACCGCGTTGCGCGTTTCCTGGAATCGGCCGGCGTTCTGGCCAAGAAGGTCCGTGCCAACACCAAGGCCGCCGTCCCCGGCAAGCAGATGGCGGAGCGCGCCGCCAAGAAGGCCGCCCGCGCTGCCGCTCCGGCTTCGGAATAATATCCCGTCAGAGGCGGCCCCCGTTTACGGTCAGGGCCGCCTCCACCCCACAGCGGAGGGCCGTCATGGCTGCTGACAGCGACCGCATCTGCATCGGTTCCATCGCGGGCGCCTTTGGCGTTGGCGGCGAGGTGCGGCTGAAAAGCTTCTGCGCCGAGCCGACGGCGATTGCCGATTACGGCCCCGTCTTTACCGAAGACGGCAGCCGCAGCTTCAAGATTACCCTGAGCCGCCCTGTTGCAGGCGGACTTGGCGCGCGCCTGTCGGGCGTGAAGACCAAGGAAGAGGCCGATGCCCTGCGCGGTGCCGGGCTTTATGTGGACCGGACGCGGCTGCCCAAGCTGCCCGCCGATGAATTCTACCACGCCGATCTGATCGGGCTTGAGGTGCGCGACACCGGCGGCGCCCTGCTGGGCCTGCTGCACGCGATCCACAACCACGGCGCGGGCGATATCCTTGAGGTGACGGGCAATGGCCGCAAGGTGGCGCTGATGATCCCCTTCACCCGCGCGGCGGTGCCGACGGTCGATCTGGCCGCGCGCCGGATCATCGCCGACCTGCCCGAGGGGCTGGACTAAAGCCGCATCCGCCGTCACCTTGCGCGGCAAAGGCGGGACAAACCATGCGTATCAGGATGTTGATGGCGGCGACGGCGCTGCTTTATCTCGGCCCGCTTCTGGCGGGGCTGGCCGGGTTTGGCTGGCCGATGGTCTATGCCTTTGCCACCATCTTCACCCTGTGGCTGATCACGATGCGGCCCGGCGACTGGCCGCGTGACCTGTCGGCTTGGGCCCGCCCCGAGGTGCCGGTGCGGGCGCTGGGGCAGGTGGTGGTGCAGGTGCTGCTGGTGGCGCTGATGTTCGGCATCGGCCGGGGGATCGGCGGGGTCATGGGCTTTCTGCCGCCCCTGCCGGTGGCGCTGCCGCTGGGTCTGTCGCTGCTGTCGATTCCCGTGGCGCGGCTGGTCTGGAACCCGGTCAAGGCAGCGGAAATGGACGCCTTCCTGACCGGGGCGCTGGCGCAGATCGAGGGGCTGCCGCGAGAGGCGCCGCCGGATGGCGGCATGATCGACCGCTTTCTGGCCGAACTTGACGCGCTGCCCGACGATGCCCCCGCAGCGGTGGCCCGGCTGATGCACCGCGCCATCGAAGAGCTGGACCCCCGCGCCCTGCAAGAGCGGCTTTTCGCCCGCGTCGCCGGAACGCCGCGCCGGGCCGACTGGCAGGCGCTGATCCTGCACGCGACCGAGGGCAGCGCGGTGCATTTCGGCGGCGGCGATTATCCCACCCGCTGCCTGATGCTGTTGCCCGACGACCCCGCCTTGCTGACGCTTTATGCAACCGAACTGGTCCGCAGCCTGTCGGACGACCCCGGGCTTTGGGATGCCTGCCCCAGTCCTGAAACCCTGATGGCGCGGATCGACCGGGTGGCGGACAGCGCGGCCGAAATGCCGCTGCGCGACCTTCTGGCGCTGACCATGGATCTGGCCCCCCGGGAATAGGCCATGCGCATCGTGCTGCACGCGGGGTTTCACAAGACGGGCACCAGCAGCGTGCAGGCCGCCCTCGCAGCCCATCGTGCCGCGCTTGGCCCGCGCTTTCTGGTGCAGACCGCCGCCCTGTCGCGCCCTTTGGCGGCGGCGGGCAGGGCGGCACTTGCCACCTCGGTTGAGCCGTCCGCCCTGCCGGATTTGCGCAACGCATTGGCGCTTTGGCTGGGCGGGTTGCGGTTGCGGTCGCATCAGGGCTTGCTGATCTCATGCGAGGATCTGGTGGGCCACATGCCCGGGCGCCTTGGCCGCATGGATTATGCCGCCGCAAGGTTCCTGCTGCCCGAGGTGGTGCAGGCGCTGCAAAGCCGCTTTCCCGCCGCCGAGGTCGAGGTGCTGTTGACGACGCGGGCCGGGCCGGACTGGCTGCGCTCGATCCACTGGCAATTGTCCAAACATCCCGACATGGTGCTGACCGCCCGCGCCTTTGCCCGCAACCATGCCGCCGCCGCCGATCCCGGCGCGATTCTGCGGGATCTGGTGCCGCTGCTGGCCCCGGCCCGATTGCATGAGGTGCCGCTTGAACTGCTGGCACCGCGCCGTCTTGGCCCGGTCGAGGCGCTGTATGATCTGATCCGCCTGCCCGATGCCCTGCGCAGCACCCTGTCCCCGGTGCCGCCGGTGGGGCGCAACACGCCGGTGGATCTTGCCGATACCTTCGTGCGGCTGAACCGGGCCGGGCTGGACCCCGACGAGCTTGACCGTATCAAGCATGAGATGGTCACGCTGGCCCGGCTGCTGGTCGAGGGCAAGCCGCCGCTTTCCAGCGGGCCGCCGATCGACTAGAACCCGGGCATGACTGACGAACCCGCACCCCAGCCGACGAAATCCCATGGCCGCCTGTCGATCCGCGCCAGCCTGAAACCGCGCGACCTGATGGAAGAGGCGCCCCGCCTGAAAGGCGCGTGGGAGGCACGGGTGATCACCCTTTTCCCCGAGGCGTTTCCGGGCACGCTGGGCCTGTCGCTGACCGGCAAGGCGCTGGATATCGGGCTCTGGCGGTTGCAGACCATCCATCTGCGACAATTCGGCGAAGGCAAGCATCGCAATGTCGATGACACGCCCGCGGGGGGCGGTGCAGGCATGGTGCTGCGCGCCGATGTGCTGGACCGCGCCCTACGCCACGCGGCCGAGGATACGCCCGACCGCGCCCGCTGGCCGGTGGTCTATCTGTCCCCGCGGGGCCGTCCGTTCGATCAGGCGGCGGCGCGGCGGCTGGCCGCCTGCGACGGCATGACCCTGCTCTGCGGCCGGTTCGAGGGGGTGGACCAGCGGCTTTTGGACCATTGGAATATCGAAGAGATTTCGCTGGGCGATTTCGTTCTGACCGGCGGCGAGATTGCGGCGCAGGCCGTGCTGGATGCCACCGTGCGGCTGTTGCCCGGCGTGCTCGGCAATCAGGCGTCAACCGACGAGGAAAGTTTTTCCGAGGGGCTGCTGGAGCATCCGCAATATACGCGGCCGCAGGTCTGGGAAGGGCGCGAGATTCCGGCGGTGCTGACCAGCGGCAACCATGCCGAAATCGCCCGCTGGCGCCGGGCCGAGGCGCTGCGCATCACCGGCGAACGGCGGCCTGACCTGCTGGCGCGCTTGCCGCGCAGCTAGAGGTCGCGGCGCAGCACCAGCCCCATCAGCTCAACCTGCGCGCCCTCCGGTCCGGCGCTGTTGCTGCTCTGCGGCACGCTGACCAAGGTGCCGAACTGTGGTTTGGCAGAGATCGACAGGGTGATCCGCCCTTCGGCATCCGGCAAAAGCGCCGGCACCGCCTTGACCCCGGCCAGAAAGCTGACCGCCAGCTTGGAATAGCGGGTCGTCAGAGGCATGGTCGCCGAAGTCTTGCCGCGCAAGTTCAGGAAACCCCAGGATTCGACCCGGTTCATGGCAAGCCCCGACAGGGCGTTTCCGGCACCGATATCGACCGTCAGGGTATCGCCCTCGCCCAGCACATGGCTGGAAATGGTCATCAGCGAATTGGTGCGCACCAGCGGCTGATCCGTAAGATCGCCGGCAAGGATCGTGCGGAAATCGTGGCCAAGCGTAACCGGCGGCAGCGCGGCGCCGTCAAGGCTTTTCATCTTGGCAATCGCCAGTTTGCCGACAATCCGTCCGATCGCGGGTTTGAGATGGGACTGGTCCTTGAAGAAACCGGCCGGTTTTTGCGGTTTGAACAGGGTGGCGGTGCGCACAAAATCGTAGCCGTCGATGTAGCCGGCCTGAAATTCCGCCGCGACCTGCCGGTGGATCACATCGGCGATGTTGCGCTTTCGGACACCGCCCAGCGTCGGCATGATCATGACCACGGGCTTGCACCCGGCGCTGACGGCCCTTGCACACGCCCAACGCAGGTTGTCGCGGATCTGATCGGCACTCAGCACGCCCTTGATGTATTGCAGCACATCGTTGATCGAGGTTTCGATCACCAGAAAGTCGAATTCGGCCAGATCCTCGTTCGCCAGAAAATACGGCAGGATGATCGAAGAGGACGCCCCCATCCCATGATATTTAAACCGGGTGACAGCGCTGTTGCTTTCAAACTCGGCGCGGTATCCGTCCTTGAAGATCGAGTTGGAGGTTCCAACCAGCATAACCCGCATGTGCGATATTCCTGGCACTTGGCCGGGGCAGGGGCCCCGCCTGTTTTGCGCCATAAAGGCACAGGCAATGGGGCGGCGCAACCTGATCTGGCCGAATTGGGCAGACGGGGGCAGACATGGCCGGGCGACTGTGGCAGGCAATACGGGGCCTGGTGCCGATGCCGTCCCGCCGGGCAAATCCCTTGACCGTCGGCCCTGTCACCCCTATACGCGCCCTGTCCGGGGCCTTGGCCCGCCGGACCCGATTCCCATGGCCTTTGCCCTCATCCGCTTCGCCGGGGGTCAGCCCGGGGTCGGCCCCCAAAAGCAGGCCCCATCTCTGGCGGGCTTACCCTGAAAGGGTAGGGACCCGGTCGAAGACCAAGAGCGCTGGTGCGGCATCATCTTCGGGGCATTACCCCGAGCATCGAAAGGACTTGCGATGAACCTGATCGCACAGATCGAGGCGGAGCAGATCGCCGCCCTCGGCAAGACCATCCCGGATTTCAAGGCCGGTGACACCGTTCGCGTCGGCTACAAAGTGACCGAAGGCACCCGTTCGCGCGTGCAGAACTACGAAGGCGTCGTGATCGGCCGCAAGGGTGGCGCGACCATCTCGGCCTCGTTCACCGTCCGCAAGATCTCGTTCGGCGAAGGTGTCGAGCGCGTGTTCCCGCTCTACTCGACCAACATCGACAGCATCGAAGTGGTGCGTCGCGGCAAGGTCCGTCGCGCCAAGCTCTACTATCTGCGCTCGCGTCGCGGCAAATCGGCCCGGATCGCGGAAGTCACGAACTACAAAGCCAAAGACGAGTAAGGAGCGGACAGATGAAAAGCGGTATTCACCCCGATTATCACACGATCACCGTCAAGATGACGGATGGTTCGACCTACGAGACCCGCTCGACCTGGGGCAAGGAAGGCGACACGCTGGCGCTCGACATCGACCCGCTGGCGCACCCGGCCTGGACCGGCCAGTCGGCCAAGCTGATGGACACCGGCGGCCGCGTGTCGAAGTTCAAGAACAAATATGCCGGTCTGGGCTTCTGAGCCTGACCCATGCAGCGATCAAGGCGCGTCCCCCGGGGCGCGCCTTTTCATTTGCGGGGGGCGGCGAAAGGCGACAGGGTTCGAGGATGATGCCGATTCGCCTTTTGTGCCTTGCCCTCGTGCTGGCCGCAGTGCCCGCCCGGGCAGATATCTTTGACGATCTGTCGGGCCGCTTCGGCGCAACCTTCAATCCCAACACCTGCGCGCGAAACCCCCATCGCGTGAGTTTTGATGCCGCCCGCAGCCGGGCTTTCTTTGTCTGGGACCATCCGATCACCGATTTTCGCGGCGAAGAGCGGCTGGAAGGCAGCTATGAGGTTCTGAGCCATGATGCCGACATGGTCACCATGCGGATCGAAGGGGAAACCCGGCTGACCGAGGATGGTGCCCCGGCGGTCTGGATCATGCGGCGGGTGGCGGCACTGGACGGCTATTGCTGGGGCCGCACCGACTGGCCTGCGGGGCGCTGCGTGAATGTGACGATCCGTTGCGGCGAAGAGGCGCCGACCTCATAGCGCGTCGCGGAACGCTTCCCTTCGCGGCGCCGGCCCCTTATAGCGGAAGTCCGCCGAGATCGGCCGGTTCTGGGGAAGTCGCAGCATGGCGCATATCATCGTTGTCGGAAACGAAAAGGGTGGCTCGGGCAAATCGACCACCTCGATGCATGTGGCCACCGCGCTGGCGCGGCTGGGCCACCGCGTTGGGGCGCTGGACCTTGACCTGCGGCAGAAAAGCTTTGGCCGCTATGTCGAGAACCGCCGCGCCTATCTGGCGCGGCAGGGGCTTGACCTGCCGGTGCCCGATTACCGCGATCTGCCCGACCTTGCCCCGGCCCAGATTCCGGCGGGGGAAAATCCCTATGACGCGCGGCTGTCGGCCGCCGTCGCCGCACTGGAGCCGACCAGCGATTTCATCATCATCGACTGCCCCGGTAGCCATACACGGTTGAGCCAGGTGGCCCACAGCCTTGCCGACACGCTGATCACGCCGCTGAATGACAGTTTCGTTGATTTCGACCTGTTGGCGCGCGTCGATCCCGAGACGGGCAAGGTCAAGGGGCCGTCGATCTATTCCGAGATGGTGTGGAACGCGCGGCAATTGCGGGCGCAGGCCGGGCTGAAGCCGATCGACTGGATCGTGTTGCGCAACCGGCTGGGGGCGCAGGCGATGCACAACAAGAAAAAGGTGGGGGCTGCGCTGGAAGACCTGTCGCGCCGCATCGGCTTTCGCGTGGCGCCCGGCTTTGCCGAGCGGGTGATCTTCCGCGAGCTTTTCCCGCGCGGGCTGACCGTGCTGGACCTGCGCGACACCGGGGTGGATGTGCTGAACCTGTCCAACGTGGCGGCCCGGCAGGAAGTGCGCGACCTGATGAAGGCGCTGAAACTGCCGGGCGTCGAGGTCAGTTTCTGAAAAGCTGATAGGGGCAGCCGCCGTCGCGCCGCCGCTCGCGGATGCCAATGCGGATCAGGCGGCCCTCAAACGGATCGGGGGCCTGCGCCTTGCGGGCGAAAAGGCCGATGCGGGCAAAGAGGGCGCGGACGCGGGTCATGTTGACCTCCCTTGGATGCGGTGTCGGGATCAACCTGACGGTGAAGCGCGGCAGGAACATGACCGTCTTGCGGTCATTTCGCTCCCGTTCCGCGCGATCTGGCAACAATCGGTTTCCACCGGCTTGAGGACCGGCCTTCCCCCGTGCGAGAACGGCAGAGCCGAAGGAGCCGCCCCATGACGAACACGCTTTACGATGCCCTCTTCGCACCGCTTGCCGGGCGCCAGACCGTGCTGCTGAAACTGGCCTCGGGGGGCTCGATTTCCGGTGATGCCTTTTTGCGGATGGTGGCGCGGTTCGGTCATGCGCTGCGCGCAGCAGGGGTGCAGCCGGGCGACCGGGTGGCGGTGCAGGTCGCCAAATCGCCCGAGGCGCTGGCGGTTTACGGCGCCACGGTGGCGGCGGGGGCGGTCTTCCTGCCGCTGAACACCGCCTACACGCCGGAAGAGGTTGGCTATTTCCTTGGCAATGCCACGCCGCGGGTGTTCCTGTGCGATTCGGTCCGGCAGGCGGCGCTGACGCCAGTTGCGGCACAGCATGGTGCGCGGCTTTTGACCCTGGGGGTGACAGGCGGCGGTGAATTGGCTGAATTGGCCGCCGGTCTGCCCGATACGCTGGCCGTCGCGCCGCGCGGGCCAGAGGATCTGGCGGCGATCCTTTACACTTCGGGCACCACGGGGCGCTCGAAAGGGGCGATGCTCAGCCATGACAACCTGCTGTCCAACGCGCGGGTTCTGGCCGATCTCTGGCGCTTTACCGACAGGGATGTGCTGCTGCACGCGCTGCCGATCTTTCACACCCACGGGCTTTTCGTGGCCTCGAACCTCAGCCTGCTGACCGGCGGGTCGATGATTTTCCTGCCGGGGTTTGACACCGATCAGGCGATCGGCCTTCTGCCGCAGGCGACGGCGATGATGGGCGTGCCGACCTTCTACACCCGGCTGCTGGACGATCCCCGGCTGGACCGGGCGCTGACCGGGCATATGCGGCTGTTCATCTCTGGCTCGGCGCCGCTTTTGGCCGAAACGCACCGCGCGTTTGAAGAGCGCACCGGCCTGCGGATTCTGGAACGCTATGGCATGACGGAAACCAACATGAACACTTCCAACCCCTACGACGGGGAGCGGCGGGCGGGCACGGTTGGCCTGCCCCTTCCGGGGGTGGAACTGCGCATCATGGGTGAGGCGGGTGAAGTGGCCCGGGGTGAGGTTGGCGTGATCGAGGTGCGCGGCCCGAATGTGTTCAAGGGCTACTGGCAGATGCCGGAAAAAACCCGCGAGGAACTGCGCGAGGATGGCTGGTTCATCACCGGCGATCTGGGCACGCAGGATGCCGACGGCTATGTCACCATCGTCGGGCGGGCGAAGGATCTGATCATCACCGGCGGTTACAACGTCTATCCCAAAGAGGTCGAGATGCTGCTCGACGAACAGTCCGGCGTGCTGGAAAGCGCGGTGATCGGCCTGCCGCATCCCGATTTCGGCGAGGCGGTCTTTGCCGTGCTGACGGCGCAGAAGGGCGTCACGCTTGATGCAGGCGCCGTGCTGGCGGGGCTGCGCGACCGGCTGGCGCGGTTCAAGCAGCCGAAGGGCGCGCTGGTGGTCGAAAGCCTGCCGCGCAACACCATGGGCAAGGTGCAGAAGAACCTGCTGCGCGCCGAATATGCCGGTTGGTTCAAGGGGTAACCCGGAAAAGTTCAGGCCGCCCCGTGATGGTGCCAGAGAACACCGGGGCGGCCTTGACCGAGCATGACCGGACGGGAAGGTCCGGTGCGGTTGGGGCTGCCCGAAGGTCTTACCATTCCCGTTTCCGCCATTTCACAGAGGGACGTCTGTAGGGCGGAAGATGGCGGAAACGCGACCCGCTGTCAAAATTAATCCTTAATTGATCAGGCTTTGAAACCGGCGCGGGGCGGATGGCGGGGATTGTTCTGCGCTGCGCGAACAATCCCGCAGGTTGTGACGCCGCCCCGCGATTCGCCGGGCCGAAAAATGACAAAAGGCCGGGAAGATCCCGGCCCTTCGGCGCGAATCAGAGGCAGGGTTAGCGCGCGGCGAGGGCGCGGCTTACCGGCTGCGCGATGGCAGGCTTCATCGCTTGCGGGCGGCGGCGGGCGCCCCGGGCCCAAGGCATCGCAACCTGCACCTCGGTCGAGGCGGCGAGGACCGATTTCATCCAGCGGCGTTCTTTTTTCATGGCGGGCTCCTGCGCGTGATCTGTTGGCTTGTTCAACCTTGAGGCCACTATCGCCCGGCTTTGCGGCGGCGTTTTGGCTGCAATTGTGGAATTTTCGCCCAAGTCAGGGGGCGGGGTGCCGCGATTGTGGCGGCGGCTTTCCTGTTCCAACCCGTTGTTATCTATCGGATAAACCAAGTTCAGGAAACAGTGCCGTGCGATTGTTTCCTGAATTGCGGCAAATCCGGGCCGTTTTCTGCCCTAAAGCCGGATCACCGAGATCAGACGGCCATAATCCACTTCACCGGCATGGGTAGTGCGGCGGTAGGAATAGAATCGCTCGGGGTCGCGGTAGGTGCAATGCCGGGTCCATTCGGCATGGCCCACCCCCGCCTGACGCAACCGCCAAAGCCCATAGGCGGGCAGGTCGAACAGCATCCGGTCGCCGTTGCCACCCGCGAAAAACCGGCGCGTCTCGGGGTCGTCGTCGGTGAAGGTCTCATAGAACTCCGGTCCGACCTCATAGGCGGCCTGGCTGATGCAGGGGCCGATCACGGCGGCGATGTTGGCACGCTTGGCCCCCAATGCCTCCATCGCGTCCAGAGTCGCCTCAAGCACACCGTCCTTTGCCCCGCGCCAGCCGGCATGGGCGGCCCCCACCACGCCCGCCGCAGCATCGGCGAACAGCACAGGCTGGCAATCGGCGGTCAGCACCGCCAGCGCCACGCCGGGCGTCGCGGTGACCATGGCATCGGCGCGCGGGCGGATCGGCTGGGCGGCGGTCACCGTCAGCACATCGGGCGAATGCACCTGATGCACCGTCATCATCTGATCCGGGGGGACACCCATCGCCTCGGCCACGCGGGCCCGGTTGATCGCCACGATCTCGGCCAGATCAGAGCTGCCGGTGCCGCAGTTCAGCCCGGCGAAAATGCCGGACGATGCCCCCCCCTTGCGGGTGAAGAAGCCATGCCTGACCGGCAGCGCGTCGGAGGTGATGAATTCCAGCATCAGTCGAATCCCGGCGGCGGCGGTGCGGTGGCGGGCAGAACCGCCAGCGCCTTGAACAACTCTCCCATTTCGGCGGGGTCGGTCAAGCGGCGTGTCGCGGCAAGATGCGCCTCAAGCGCCGCGCCGGTCAGCCCCTGTGCCAGCCGGGTCGCCCGCGCCTCGATCCCCAGCGCGCGCAGAAGGCGGCCTTGGGCGGTATAGCGGTGCGCCAGCCCGTCGGCCCCGGCGGCCAGTGCGGCGAAATCGACATGCGCGGTCAGGTCGGCCAGCCCGGGTTCTGCCAGCGGGTCTGCAAAGGCATGGTGGCGCAGCGCCTGCAGGGTGTCGCCCTTGGACTGCCAGCCGCCATAGTCGAGGATCAGTGCCAGCCCGCCATGATCCCGCAGGCGGCGGGCGATATGGGCCATATGCCGCTGCGCCTCGGGGCAGGTTTCCACCACGGTTCCGGGCGGATCGCCGGGGAAGGCGGCGGTCAGGTCGGGGCGCGACTGTGGCTCGGAGAGGCCAAAGCACAGGGCGCCGTCGCGCAGACCCACCAGACGCTCGCACCAGCCCCGCGCGTCGCGTTGGTATTGGTGGACCGGCAGGGCATCAAAGAATTCATTCGCCAGCAGGAACAGTGGCCGGTCGGGCAGATCGGCGGTGTCATCCAGCCAGAGCGGCGCGTGGGGTGCCAGCGTGGCCGCCTGCACGCCCCGCAGCCGGGGCGAGGCTTCGACCAGCACCACCTGCGCCGCGGCATGAAACCCGGGCACCCCGCGCGTGGCGCGCAGCACATCGGCCATCAGCGTGCCGCGCCCCGGGCCAAGCTCGGCCAGCGTGAAGGGCGCGGGGCGACCAAGGTCCAGCCAGTGTTGGGCAAGGCACAGGCCCAGCAATTCGCCGAACATCTGCGAGATTTCGGGGGCGGTGGTGAAATCGCCCTCGGCCCCGAAAGGCGGTCGGGTGGTGTAATAGCCATGCTGGGGGTGCAGCAGGCATTCGGCCATGTAATCGGCCAGGCTGATCGGTCCGGTTGCGGCGATCCGCGCCCGGAGGATATCGGCAAGCGCCGTCATGCGCGCCGGGCGCGCAGCATGAACCACAGGCCCGCCGCGATCATCGGCAGCGACAGAAGCTGCCCCATGGTCAGGCCCCAGCCCTGCACATGCACGGCAAGGCCAAGCGGATTGCCCAGCGTGACGAATTGCGCATCGGGCTGGCGGACAAATTCGACGAGGAAGCGCGACAGGCCATAGCCGGCAAAGAACAGCCCCGCGACCCGGCCCGGCCAGCGCAGCCAGCCCCAAAGCCAGATGGCTGCGGCCAGCAGCGCGAAGAGCACCACACCTTCAAGCGCCGCCTCATAAAGCTGGCTGGGATGGCGGGCACAAACGGTCAGCATGTCGGGGCAGGTCTGCGCCGCCTCGCCCGGGAAAGCCACTCCCCAGGGCAGGTGCGTCGGGCGGCCCCAAAGCTCGGCATTGATGAAATTGGCGATGCGCCCCAGAAACAGCCCGGCGGGCGTCGCAATGGCCATCAGGTCGGCCATGGTCAGCATCGGGATGCCTTCGCGGCGGCAGAACAGCACCCCCGCCGCGACCACGCCAAGGAACCCGCCGTGGAAAGACATCCCCCCCTCCCACACCCGGAAGATGTGGCTGGGGTTGGCGGCAAAGAAATCCCATTGGTAGAAGAACACATAGCCCAGCCGCCCGCCCAGGATCACCCCGGCGATAACCCATGTCAGCAGCCGCTCGATCTGGTCGGCGGTCACCGGGGGCGTGCCGGACCACAGCCGCGGCGTGGCCAGAATGCGGGTGATCAGCTTCCACCCCACGATCAGGCCCACGATATAGGCCAGCGCATACCAGCGCAGGGTCAGCGTCACCGGCCCCAGCGGGATCGAGAAGATGTTGGGCGAAATCTCGGGGAAGGGGATGTAGGACATGCGCTCCTCGGCCTCAGATGGCGCCTTGTTGGGCGAGGGGCGGGGCGATGTCAACGCCCGGGGGAGGCTGCGCACCGGCCACCCTTGCCCCGGACGGCCCAATCGCTAGAATGTGAGCAGCATTTCAGCCAAGGATAGCCCCATGACCACCTCTGCGCCGGAAACCCAAATCGTCACCCGCTGGAAAGTGGCCTGCGACGGGGGCGAAGGTGCGCTGGGCCATCCGCGCGTCTGGCTGACCATTCCCGAAGATACCGGCTTTGTCGAATGCGGCTATTGCGACAAACGCTATGTGATCGACCGCGACCACGCCCACGACGACCACTAGTGCCATGGGCCGCTGGCTTACCCGGCTGGCGGCGCTGGTGCTGGCGCTGCCGGTCCTCTATCTTCTGGCAGGTTTCGTCGGAGCGCTGATCCCCGGCGGCGGCGAGGGGGCTGAGGGGCCGGCGACGGTGCGGATCGGTTTGCTGCGCGGCCCGATCCACTATGATTTCCTCTTGCCGGTGGATGAACGGACCCGCCCCGCCTTTGCCTTTGCCGAAGCGCAAAAGGGGGTGCCGGTGTCGCATCCGCAGGCGCGCTGGATCGTGCTGGGCTGGGGCAGCGCGGCGTTCTACACCACTGCGGGCAGCTATGCCGACATCACGGCGGGTGCCGTCTGGACTGCGGCCACCGGCGATGATGCCGTGATGCGGGTGGATGTGCTGGCGGCGTTTCCTGCCGGTGCCGAGGGGCCGCGCTGGCTTGACATCACGCCTGCCCAATATGCCCGGCTGCTGACCGGAATCGAAGCCAGCTTTGTCCGGGCGGACGATGGCCAGCCGCAGCCGCTGCCGGTTGCAGGGCTGACGGGCAGCGACGGGTTCTGGCGCGGCACCGGGCATTTCAGCCTGCTGCACCCCTGCAATGACTGGGTGGGCGAACAGTTGCGCGCGGCGGGTCTGCCCTTTGGCCGCTGGACGCCGACGCCGCAGGCGGTGACGCTGGCGCTCTGGTGGCACCTGCCTAACCCCGGCTGAGAAGCCGTCCCGCCAGACCCGCCAGCGCGCCAAGGATCGCCCCCGCCGGCATCCAGAAGAACACCACCCCCATCGCATAGGCCCCTTCGGCCTGCGAAACGCTGATGATCTTCGGCAAGGCCACGCCGATCCCCAGTGCCAGCCCGGCCCCCAGAACAAACCCGCCGGCGATCCACAGAAAGGTCCGCATCCCTTCCCCCTCTCGCGGGTGGCAGCCCGCGCCGCTTCGTGCCAATACTGCATCCTGACACGAAAGGGAGCGCGGGCACATGGCATTCGGCAAGGGGCATCACCTTCACCTGATCGACGGCTCGGCTTTCATCTTTCGCGCCTATCACGCGCTGCCGCCGCTCACGCGCAAGTCTGACGGGCTGCCGGTGGGGGCGGTGGCCGGGTTCTGCAACCTGATCTGGAGCGAGATCACCGCGGGCGCCGCGGGCAAGGCTCATGCCACCCATATCGCCGTGGTGTTCGATGCCGGGTCCAAGACCTTTCGCAACGATCTTTATCCCGAATACAAGGCCAACCGCCCCGAACTGCCCGAAGACCTGCGGCCGCAATTCCCGCTGACCCGCGATGCCACCCGCGCCTTCAACATCGCCTGCATCGAGATGGAGGGGTTCGAGGCTGATGACATCATGGCCACGCTGGCGCTTCAGGCACAGGCGGCGGGGGGGGATTGCACCATCATCTCGTCCGACAAGGATCTGATGCAGCTCGTCGGGCCGGGGATCGGCATGTATGACCCGATGAAGCAAAAGGCGATCGGCCGCGACGAGGTGATCGAGAAATTCGGCGTCGGGCCAGAGCGGGTGGTGGATGTGCAGTCGCTCGCCGGGGATTCGGTGGACAACGTGCCGGGCGCGCCGGGGATCGGGTTGAAGACGGCGGCGCTCCTGATCAACGAATATGGCGATCTGGAAACCCTGCTCGCCCGGGCGGGCGAGATCAAGCAGCCCAAGCGGCGCGAGTCGCTGGTGGATAACGCCGCGAAAATCCGCCTGTCGCAGGAACTGGTCCGGCTGCGCACCGATGTCGAAGTGCCGGTGGCGCTGGACGATCTGTCGGTGCAGCCGCCCGAGCCGCAGACCTTGATCGACTTCCTTGCGCGGATGGAATTCCGCACGCTGGCCGCGCGGGTGGCCACCAAGCTGAAAATCGAGGCGCCCGTGATTGCCGAGGGCAAGGGATATGAGGTGGCCGGCGCGCATGAGGCGCCCGCCGCCGCCGAGCGCCTGCCTTTCGACCCCGCCAGCTATGAAGCGGTCCGCGATCTGGCGGCGCTGCGCGGCTGGGTCGCGGCGGCACAAGAGGCGGGGGTTCTGGCGGTGGATACCGAAACCACCAGCCTTGATGAAATGCGTGCCGAACTGGTGGGCATCTCTCTTTCGGTGGAGGCGGGCAAGGCGTGCTATATTCCCCTTGGCCACAAACAGGGCGGTGGCGACCTTTTCAGCTCAAGCGATCTGGTCGATGGGCAAATTCCGCTGGATGAGGCGCTGGAGGTTCTGAAGCCGGTGCTGGAGGATGGGTCGATCCTGAAGATCGGCCAGAACATGAAATACGACTGGAAGATTTTTGCCCGCCACGGCATCCGCATCACCCCCTTCGACGACACGATGCTGATGAGCTATGCGATGCACGCGGGGCTGCACAATCACGGCATGGATTACCTGTCGGAACATTACCTTGACCACACGCCGATCCCGATCAAATCGCTGCTGGGGTCGGGCAAGACCCAGATCACCTTTGATCGGGTCGGCATTGACGATGCGGTGAAATATGCCGCCGAAGATGCCGATGTCACGCTGCGGCTTTGGCAATTGTTCAAGCCGCAACTGCACAAGGCGCGGGTGACCACGGTTTATGAGACGCTTGAGCGCCCGCTGGTGCCCGTGCTGGCCGATATGGAAATGGCGGGCGTGCAGGTGGACCGTGATACCCTTAGCCGGATGTCCAACGCCTTTGCCCAGAAGATGGCGCAGCTTGAGGATGAGATTCAGACCCTTGCGGGCGAGAAATTCAACGTGGGCTCCCCCAAGCAACTGGGCGAAATCCTGTTCGACAAGATGGCGCTGCCGGGCGGCGAAAAGGGCAAGACCGGGGCCTATGGCACCGGCGCCGACATTCTGGAGGACTTGGCCACCGAACACGAACTGCCCGCCCGCGTGCTGGACTGGCGGCAGTTGGCCAAGCTGAAATCCACCTATACCGATGCCTTGCAGGACCATATCAACCACGAAACGGGGCGGGTGCATACGTCCTACTCCATCGCCGGGGCGAACACCGGGCGCCTTGCCTCAACCGATCCGAACCTGCAAAACATCCCCGTCCGCTCTGAGGAAGGCCGCCGCATCCGCGAGGCGTTCGTGGCGCCCAAAGGGCGGGTGATCGTCAGCCTTGACTACAGCCAGATCGAGTTGCGGATTCTGGCGCATATCGCCGATATCCCGGCCTTGCAGCAGGCGTTCCGCGACAGCCTCGACATCCACGCCATGACGGCGAGCGAGATGTTCAACGTGCCGCTGGAGCAGATGACCTCCGACATCCGCCGCAAGGCCAAGGCGATCAACTTCGGGGTGATCTATGGCATTTCCGGCTTTGGCCTTGCCCGCAACCTGCGGATTCCGCGGGCCGAGGCGCAGGGCTTCATCGACCGTTACTTCGAGCGGTTCCCGGGCATCCGCGAATATATGGACGCCACGATTGCCTTTGCCAAAGAGAATGGCCATGTGCAGACCCTGTTCGGGCGGAAGATCCACACGCCCGAGATCAACGCCAAGGGTCCGGGGGCAGGCTTTGCCAAGCGGGCGGCGATCAACGCGCCGATCCAAGGCACGGCGGCCGATGTGATCCGCCGCGCCATGGTGCGGATGCCCGCCGCCATCGCGGGCATCGACGCGAAGATGCTGCTACAGGTCCACGACGAATTGCTGTTCGAGGTGGCCGAAGAGGCCGTGGAACCGCTGATCAAGGCCGCCCGCGACGTGATGGAAGGGGCGGCTGACCCTGCGGTGAAACTCAAGGTGCCGCTGGTGGTCGATGCGGGGCAGGGCCGGAACTGGGCCGAGGCGCATTGACCGGGGTCACCCCCGGTCGATCCTGAGCTGATAGCAGTTGTTGCGGGCGGACCGCACATGGACATAAGCCACGCGTGGGTCGGTCAGCCGGGTTGCGGCCTCTTCCGCAATCCTGTCGGTCGGCACCACGGCGCCGGTGCCATAGACGATGCGGTCATCCGGCCCGTAACCCCGGACGATATAGTCGGGTGAGGCCAGCATCTCGGGCAGGGTCGCGCCGCCGCCCGGCGCGCAGGTATCGGCACACAGGAAGATCGGCCCCTGTTCGGCATAGGGCTGCGGCGCCGGGAAGGGGCGGTGCGACAGGATCAGCATTCCCGCACCTTTGGGGATCATCGCCAGACAATGGCGGCAGGGGTTGCCGCCGCCGTCGCTGATGTGCCGCTCGGGCAACTGGCCATTGGCATCGGGTCCGCCGGCCTGCAAGGCACGGACGGTTTCGGTCGGGATCGGGGTAAAGCGGATCATCGGAACCTCCTGTTCGGTCTGGTTCCGCTATAGGCCGCGCCGCCACCGCCGCGCGACCCGATCCTTGCTTATTCAGGCGGGGTCGATCAGCCGCCCCATCAGCCGCCCGCCAAGGATATGCAGGTGGTAATGCGGCACCTCCTGCATCCCGTCGCGGCCCGCATTGGTGATGCCGCGATAGCCTGTCTCACCGGCCAGCCCCAGATCGGCGATGACCTTGGCCACGGTGCGGTGAAAATCAACGATCTCTTCCGCCGAAGCTTCGGCGGCGAAATGGTCAAGATTCACATAGGCGCCCTTGGGAATGGCCAGCACATGCACCGGCGCATGGGGGCGGATGTCGTGAAACACCAGCGTATGGGCGGTTTCCACCACGGTCTTGTTCGGGATTTCCCCGCGCAGGATGCGGGCGAAGATGTTCTGCGGGTCGTAGCTATAGGCCATGTCTCAGTCCACATAGAGATAGTCGGTGCCGGCGATCTCGCGCGCCTTGTCGACCGGGATATCAAGGAACTCGGCCAGCGGCACGGTGTTTTCGTCAACCGAGGCGCTTTGCCGGATGCGGTGAAAGCCGGAGAATCCGGCATCGCGGATGCGGTCGCTTTCAAAGCGCACATCATAGCGGATGGTCGGCAGCAGCCGGTCGATGGTTTCCTGCGGCGTGCGTTCGCCTGCCAGACCGACCCGCCGGGCATGGCCCAGCAGGTAGTCATCGGTAAAGTCGCATTCGATTTCCAGAAGGCGGACCTTGGCCTTGTCGTTGTAGAAATCCTGCATCAGATCGACCATGGCCGGATCAATGCAGAAGATCAGCCGGTCGGTCTGCCAGTAGTCATACAGCATCCGCACCAGCGCCCGGCGGTGCCGCGTGCGCTTTTCCAGCGTGGACTGGATGCCGCCCAGATCGGGGATCGGGGTGGACGCCTCGTTGAAGAGGTAATCCACCGCCGGCATGTTGGTGACCTGCCGCACCCGTTCCACCAGACGTTTGGCGACGTGCCATTTCTTGCAGGTCACCATCATCAGCGTCCGCTCGCGGCCAAGGCTCGCCTCGGTTTCCCAGAAGCGCGGGGCAAAGCGGCGGCCGATCCGGCCCCGGCCCGTCAGGAAGGTGAAAAGGCTGCGCCCCTCGTTCGAGATGCCGAAGCGCACCCCCTTGGCGGCATAAAGCTTGCCCAGCCGTTCCTTCAGATCCTTGGCGTCGGGGCTGATCTTGCGGGCAAAGAGATAATCCTGCGACAAGAGCAGGTCATAGTGGTCGTTGTAGAAGGTGACCGGCATCCCGTAATCGGTGAACATCAGAAAGGTCAGGGTGCGGGTGCGGATTTCATGTTCGGGCACCAGATGGCGCACGATGGTCTGAAAAAAGGTCTCGTCGGGAATCCATGTGGTGCGGAAGAACCGCATCACATCCTTGCGCGACTTCACAAAGTCCAGCACCCATTCCACCGTGCGCCGCCGCAGGCACCACCACTGGCTGCCGATCTGCATGGCGATGTCCGAAGGCACCCCCCGCGCCAGCCCCAGCCGCTTCTGCCAGTCCATCGAGGCGTAGAACAACCGCTTGCTGGTGCGTTCGTTGAACCAGTGGCGGTAGATCAGCCGCTCTTCCTTGATGCCCGTCTTGATCCAGTCCGATTTGAAGAAATCGAAGCTTTCGATGTAATCGACCTCTTCGCGGTCAAGGAAGGTATGGGCGAACTCGGCCGATTTGATTGGCATACAGTCGCCCGACAGCATGTAGAAATGCGTGGCCCGGGGAAATTCCTCGACCGCGGCCTCGACAGCCAGAAGGGTGGCCTCGACCAGACTCCAGGCCCCCCAGCCGCATTTGATGCGCTTGCGGGTGAAGGTGACCGAGGGATTTGCGGCCAGACCGGCCCGGATCTTGTCAAACGCCTCTTTCGGGGCGCGGGCATCGAAGTGGATCGCCACGAAATCACCGGCCGCCGTCAGGCGCTGGGCCTGGGCGACGATGCCCTCGGGGTCTTTGTGGCACAGCAGGATGTAGGCTATTTTTGCCATTTCAGCGACAGTATGGGGTCCGACGGGTCATTGTTTCCTTAATTACCTCCAAGGGACATTGAAAAGACAGAGTTTGTTTGCTTTTTTGTCGCCGATTGAATGGTAGCTGCGCCTGTTGCGCATCTGCGCGCGTGGAGGTTGAAGACGATGGGGTTTCCCGGCACCTGGATGACGGAGAGCGAAAGCGTGGTTTACCGCGTGGTGCCGAAATGCGCCTGCTCGACGATCGGCCAGATCATGTATTACTCGGACCATGGGGTGTTCTTCGATGGGGACATTCACGATGCGACGGGCGGTATGCACAAATGGGCGTTGGAGGCCAGCCAGCCGCTGATCGAGCGCAACGTCAAGACCCACAAGTCTTATGCTTTTACCTGCGTGCGCAACCCCTATGCCCGGATTCTTTCGTCCTATTTCGACAAGATTTGCGGCATCCAGCGCAACGGCAAGCGCTATCGCGGCAATCTGGTGCCGCTCCTGATGCAGAAATACGGGGTTGAGACGGGCACGCCCGAGAACGGGTTCGATTTTGACCAGATCAAGAGCTTTCGCCGCTTCCTGTTGTTCGCGCGCGACACCATCCGCTTCCGCAAGCCGATGGAGCCGGACATCCACTGGTCGGCGATGTCGGGGCATATCTCGACCTTCATCGTCAACGGCGGGCGCTATGACAGCATCTTCCACACCGAGAAATTCGATGAAGGGATGCAGAAGGTCGTCAAGCGGATCAAGCCCAAGCACAAGATCGACCTCAAGAAGATCCCTCGTTTCAACGAAAGCGAAGGGCACGGGCCGAAGCGCGCCCATCCGGTCAGCGACTATTTCGATGATCTGTCGCGGCACCTGATCTGGGAAATCTACAAGAAGGATTTCCAGCTTTTCAAATATGACTTCGACGATCCCGACAACAAGATGCCGGTGGGTGAGGTCGACCTGGACGAGGTGCATCGCAAGTTGGGCGATTGAGGGATCGGCGGGATGGGCAAATTGCCCATCCTACGCGGGGTGCCGTCCGGTTGTGCGGGGCCATCACACGCGCTGGCGTAGGATGGGCAATCTGCCCATCCTAACCAACCTTCAACACGATCTTGCCGATATGCCCCGGGCTTTCGATGCGCCAATGCGCCTTGGCGGCCTCGGTCAGGGCAAATTCGCTGTCGATCACCGGACGCAGCGCGCCGCGTGTGATCAGCGGCCAGACATGGGTTTCCACCGCCTGCGCGATGCGGGCCTTGGCCTGATCTGATTGCGGCCGCAGGGTTGATCCGGTCAGGGTCAGGCGGCGGGTCATCATCTCGGCAAAGTTGACCTCGACCTTGGGGCCTTGCAGAAAGGCGATCTGCACCAGCCGCCCGTCATCGGCCAGCGCGCGGATATTGCGCGGCAGATAGGGGCCGCCCACCATGTCAAGGATCAGGTCCGCCCCACCTTCGGCCTTGAGGATCGTGACGAAATCCTCGTCATGGTAGTTGATGCCGCGCTCTGCCCCCAGTTCCTCGCAGAAGCGGGCCTTTTCGTCGCTGCCGGCGGTGGCAAAGACCCGGGCGCCAAGGGCGCGGGCAATCTGGATGGCGGTGGTGCCGATGCCAGATGTGCCGCCATGGACCAAAAACCGCTCTCCGGCCTGCAAGCCGCCGCGCGTCACCATATTGGACCAGACGGTAAAGCAGGTTTCCGGCAGGCAGGCGGCTTCGCGCAGGCTCATCCCGGCGGGGATCGGCAGGGCATGGGCCTCGGCGCAGGCGGCATATTCGGCATAGGCGCCGCCGGGAAACAGGGCGCAGACCTGATCGCCGATCTTCCAGCGGGTCACGCCGGGGCCACGGTCAACCACGGTGCCCGCCCCTTCCAACCCCGGCAGGGGCGAGGCGGAGGGCGGCGGTGCATAGGCCCCGGCGCGTTGCAGCGCATCGGGCCGGTTCACCCCGGCATAGGCCAGCCGCACGATGATCTGGCCATGGCCGGGCACCGGCACCGGCACGGTGACGGGGTGCAGCACATCCGGCTCGCCGGGTTCGCTGATCGCAATGGCGGTCATGCTGTGGGAAAGCGTCATGGTCGATCCTTCGGTCGGGGGGGGGCTTCAGCGGGGCGTTTGGCCGGGCAGGTCACCCGTGCCCTGCGGCGCCTGCAGCCGGTCGAGAAAGGCCAGCGGCCCGTTCAGCAGCGCCTTGCCAAGGGGATTTGCGCGGAACCCCGCCTTGACCTTTTCGATCTGCATCACCGTCTCGATCCGGCGGTCCAGAAAGGCACGGGTGTCGGCATTGCCTTCAGATGTGTCGCCCAGCCAGTAAAGCACAGTCGCCCCGTAAACCGCCGAAAGCGTGGCGCGCTTGCTATACCAGTTCACATCGCGCGAGGTATCGCCCAGCGCGTTCCAGATCGCATCGGCGGTGCCCCAGATCAGACCCGCCCCTTCGGCTGCGTGCTGGGGCAGCGCGAAAAGGGCCGAACCGCGCCGCACCAGTTCTCGTTCGGCGGCTTCAAGCCGGAGCATCACCGCCAGCGCCACCCGGTCGCGGTAGCGCAGGGATGGCAGATCGGCCAGCGCCTCGGCCATGCGGGCATCGCCGCGCCGGTGATAGGCCACGGCAAGGTCGATGCCGCCGCGCGGATAAAGTGCGCGGGCCAGCGCGGGGGCCACATCCGAATCGGTGATCGCGGCGGCCAGCGTGGCCTCGGACCAGCCGTCAAACGGCACATGGGCCAAAGCGGCCTCCAGAACCCGGTCCTTTGCCTGATCTGCGCTGTATTCCTGATCCATTTCGCCTCCGGCCCCAGCCCGCTGTAGACAGCGCGGCGCCCCTTTGATAAGTGGGCCGCGCCTGCACATCTAGTGCAACTCTAACTTAGGAAGGTGGTGACAACCACATGCAGGTCAGCGTCCGCGACAATAACGTCGAGCAAGCCCTCCGGGCCCTCAAGAAAAAGCTCCAGCGCGAAGGCGTGTTCCGCGAAATGAAGCTCAAGCAACATTTCGAGAAACCCTCCGTCAAAAAAGCGCGCGAGCAAGCCGAAGCGGTCCGCCGTGCGCGCAAACTGGCGCGCAAGAAGGCGCAACGCGAAGGCGCTCTCTAAGGCGTTCAAGCGACACTGGGGCAGCGATGCCCGCCCGATCAACCCCCGGCTGGTCCGGGGGTTTTTCATTTCCGGGGGAGGGGGATGGGCAGATTGCCCATCCTACAGGCGGGCGGCGTAGGATGGGCAATCTGCCCATCCCGCCCGGGATCATCCCCAGCCGATCACCACATCGGCCCGGCGCGAGCCTGCGATGCAACGGCGGATGTTGGGCAGGTCGTTGCCGTCGATCCATGCGCGGGCCTGTTCCGGGGTCTTGCCGTGATGCGCCCAGCGGGCGACAAGGCGGCGGTCCAGCTCGGCCTCGGGCACGTCGATGAAGACGGTCAGGTCATAGCGGGCGGCGTTCCAGGGTGCTTCATCCAGCAACAGCCAGTTGCCTTCGACGACCAGCAAACGGTCTTCGGGGCTGACCACATCGGCCCCGGCCCGGGAAATTTCCAGATCGCGGTCAAAGAGGGGAATGGCCACCTCGTCCTCAACCCGCAGGCGCTGCAACAGATGCAGAAAGCCCGCTGCGTCAAAGGTTTCCGGGGCGCCCTTGCGGTCGCGCAGCCCGCGGCGGATCAGCAGGCCGTCGTCATAATGGAACCCGTCCATCGGCACCGCCCGGGCGCCTGCGCCCAAAGCGGCCACCAGCGCCGCCGCAAGGGTGGATTTGCCCGCGCCCGGCGGGCCGGCCAGGGCGGTCAGGAACCGCCCCGGGCCATTGTTTTCCGCGCGCCGGCGGATCAGATCGGCCAGCGCCTGCGGGGTCATGCCGCCTCGCTCACACCTTCGGGCAGCTTGGCGCCCGTCATGAAGGCCACGGCATCCGACATCGAATAATCCTGCGGCCGGATCACGCAGAGCCTGCGGCCCAGACGGTGGATATGGATGCGGTCGGCCACTTCGA
This sequence comes from Tabrizicola fusiformis, assembly GCF_013328815.1. GTDB lineage: Bacteria > Pseudomonadota > Alphaproteobacteria > Rhodobacterales > Rhodobacteraceae > Fuscibacter. Next base: position 18,307 of record NZ_JABUHN010000009.1, on the reverse strand, counting down.
ACACATGTGGCATGTTGTGGCTGATCAGGATGATCGGAATCCCCCGCGCCCGCACATCGCGGATCAGCTCCAGCACCCGGCGGCTTTCCTTGACGCCCAGCGCGGCGGTGGGTTCGTCAAGGATCACCACCTTGGAGCCAAAGGCCGCCGCCCGTGCCACCGCAACCCCCTGCCGCTGGCCGCCCGAAAGCGTCTCCACCGCCTGGCTGATGTCCTGAATGGTCATCAGGCCCAGTTCGCTCAACTTGTCGCGGGCGAATTTCTCCATCCGCGGGCGGTCCATCTGGCGAAAGAGGCTGCCCATGATGCCGGGCTTGCGCCATTCGCGGCCCAGAAACATGTTGTCGGCAATCGACAGGGCCGGCGACATGGCAAGGTTCTGGTAGACCGTTTCGATCCCCAGCGCGCGGGCATCGTCGGGGCTGCGGAAGTGGACCGGCTGGCCGTCCAGCAGGATCTCGCCATGGTCGGGCGTCACGGCGCCCGACAGCGCCTTGATCAGCGTCGATTTGCCTGCGCCGTTGTCACCGATCACCGCGCAGATCTCGCCCGGCATCAGGTCAAAGTCGGCACCGTTCATGGCCACCACGGTGCCATAGCGCTTCATCAGGCCGGTGGCCTTCAGGACAGGTTGAACAGCAGTCATTGCGAAGCCCTCCGCAGCCATTGGTCCAGAGCGACGGCGACGATCACCAGGCAACCGGCGGCGAACATCTGCCAGTAGTCATCCACGCCGGCCAGCGACAGGCCGGTGTTGAACACCCCCACGATGAACGCACCCAGCACCGATCCGATGATCGAGCCGCGCCCGCCGAAGAGCGAGGTGCCCCCGATCACAACTGCGGTGATCGAGCCGAGGTTCACCGTGTCAAAGGCGATGGGCGAGATCGAGCCGACGCGGCCCACCGCAATCCATGCGGCAAAGCCGCAGATCACGCCCGCCACGCAATAGACCGAAATCAGCACCCGGTTCACCCGGATCCCCGAAAGCATCGCCGCATCCGGGTCATCGCCGATGGCATGAACATGGCGGCCCCAGGCGGTATGGTTCAGCACATACCACAAGAGCGCCGCCAAGAGGATCAGGGTGATCCCGCCATAGCTGATCGAGGCGCCGCCAAGGTTGAACCCATTGCCGAACCACAGAAGGCCCGGCGCCTTTTCGGTGATATCGACGTTGCGGATGGATTCCGACTGCGAATACCAGAGTTTCAGCGCGTTGAAGATCGACAGCGTGCCCAGCGTCACGATGAAGGGGGGCAGCTTGACCTTGGCCACCAGCACCCCGTTCAACAGGCCCATCAGCCCACCGAAGAACAGCCCGATCAGCACCGCCAGCAGCACCGGCACCCCGGAAAAGACAGCCAGATTGCCCATGATCAGCGAACAGATCACAAGGATGGCGCCCACCGAAAGGTCGATCCCCGCCGTCAGGATCACCAGCGTCTGCGCCAATGCGACAAAGCCGGTGACGGTGACCTGTTTCAGCACGGTCGAAAGCGCGCCGATCCCCAGAAAGCGCGGCGCGATGATGGAAAAGGCGGTGATCGAGATCAGCAGCACCAGGGCCGGGATCAACGTGGGGTTCTTGCGCAGATAACCCCGCGCGACGTGAACCAGTGTCTTGTCGTCCTTTTCAAAGGCGGCGACGGCGGAACTCGCCTTGGTCAGCACGGCCTCGTAATCGGAAATCGTCTTGGTCGGTGTGTCTTCTGCGCTCATCTCTGCGGTTCCCCCGTGATGGCCGACGGGGCAGGGCAGCCCCGGCTATGAAGAAGGGCGACTGTAAAGCCGCCCTTCATTTAATCAAGTCAGATGGAAGCCGGGATCAGCCCCAGCACAGCTCCGTGCCCTTGGTGGTGTCGATCGACTCGACGCCTTCGACCGGCTGGTCGGTGACAAGGTTCACGCCGGTGTTGAAGAAGGACAGACCTTCGGAAACCATCGGCTTGGTGCCGTCCTTGGCATAGGCGACGATCGCCTCGATGCCTTTGGATGCCATCAGCATCGGGTATTGCTGCGAGGTGGCGCCGATCACGCCCGACTTGACCGAGGCAACGCCCGGGCAGCCGCCGTCAACCGAAACGATGATCGCCTGACCTTCCTTGCCCGCAGCCTTCAGCGCCTGATAGGCACCTTCGGCGGCCGGTTCGTTGATGGTGTAGACCACGTTGATGTCGGGGTCTTTGGCCAGCAGGGTTTCCATCGCGCGCAGACCGCCTTCGGGGTTCGCGTCCGAGGTTTCATGCCCCACCACGCGCGGGTCGGTTTCCGAGGCCAGAACGGCAAGGTTCGGCACTTCGATGCCAAAGCCCACGAGGAAGCCGGTGTCGCGCGCCACGTCCACCGAGATGTTGTCCTTGTTGATGTCCAGCATGGCGATCTTGGCATTGGCTGCTTCGGCGCCCAGCTTGGCCGCGGCCCATTTGCCGATGCGCAGGCCCGCTTCGAAGTTGTCGGTCGCAAAGGTGATGTCCTGCGCTTCGGCATCGGCAAGCGGCGTGTCCAGCGCGATGACCAGAATGCCGGCAGCGCGGGCGTCTTTCAGGGCAGGCCCGACCGAGTCGTTCGAGGGCGTGATCAGGATGCCCTTGGCGCCGGCGGCGATGCAATTCTCGATGGCGGTGATCTGCGGGGCGGCGTCGCCGTCCTTCTCACCGGCATAGGCCTGGAAGTCCAGACCAGCGGCGGTGGCGGCGGCTTCGGCGCCGTCCTTCATCTTCACGAAGAAGGGGTTGGTGTTGTTCTTGGTGATCAGGCAGGCCAGATCGGCGGCCGAGGCGGTGCCTGCCATCAGGGCAAGCGCGGCTGCGCCCAACAGGGCTGTGGTTTTCAGTTTCATTGCAGTCCTCCCAAGGGTGGGGGTCATGCCCCCCGGTTTAGGCTTGGCGACAGGCTCCCGACCCGGCGTCGTCGCTCAGATGGCCTGATTCCCGGTCCTGCGTCAAGATAAATAAATCAGAGTGATTTAATATTGACAGGCCCGCCCTCGCCCCGCAATCTGCCTCTTCAAGCGCCATCGCGGCCCAAAGGTCGCGCAAAATGGCGGCAGTCCACAAACGGAGAGCCCCGATGCTGATCGGCATCCCTTCCATCCTTGGCCCGGAGTTGCTGGCCACCCTGCGCGCGATGGGGCATGGCGACGAAATCGCGCTGGTCGATGGCAATTACCCCGCGCAGGACCATGCGCGGCGGCTGGTGCGGGCCGATGGCCATGGCGTTCTGGCGCTGATGGCGGCGATCTTGCGGCTTTTGCCGCTGGACCGGGCGGTGCCGCAGGCGGTGTTCCGTGCCAGTCTGAACAATGACCCGGCACAGGCCGCCCCGATCCACCATGAAATCGACGCGCTTGCCGCCCGGATGGTGCCCGACTTTGCCGTGGTGCCGCTTTCGGGCGACGCTCTCTATCCCCGTATCCGCGCCGCGCATACAGTGGTTGCCACGGGCGAGCCCGCGCTTTACGGCAACGTGATCCTTCGCAAAGGTGTCATTTTCCCAGATGGGTCAAGCTGACCCGTTCAAACCGACAGGCCCGTCATGCAGGACGCCACTCCAGACCTTTCGCTTGCCGAGGCGACCGCGCTTCGCGGGACGAATCAGTCGGGGATGCGGGCGCATAACGAACGTCTGGTGCTGTCGCTGGTGCGGCAGAACGGGGCGCTGGCGAAATCCGATATTGCCCGGATCACCGGCCTGTCGGCGCAGACGGTTTCGGTGATCATGCGCGCGCTGGAACAAGAGGGGCTTTTGCAGCGCGGCGAGCCAGTGCGCGGGCGGATCGGCCAGCCTTCGGTGCCGATGTCGCTGAATGCCGAGGGGGCGTTCTTTGTCGGGCTGAAGGTGGGGCGGCGGTCGGCCGATCTGACGCTGATCGACTTTCTGGGGCGGGTCCGCAACACCCTGCGCCGCATTTACCGCTATCCCACCCCCGACCGCATTGTCGGTTTCGTGGCCGAGGCGCTGCCGGGCCTGCTCTCAGTGCTGCCCGAGGCGCTGCGCGACCGTATCGGCGGGCTGGGCGTGGCGATGCCCTTTCAACTGTGGAGTTGGGTCGAGGAACTGGGCGCGCCGCAGGCCGAAATGGACGCCTGGCGCGACCGCGACATTCAGGCGGAGCTGACGGCGACCACCGGCATGGCCGTCTATGTGCAGAACGACGCCACCTCGGCCTGCGGGGCGGAGCTGATCTTCGGCACCGGCGAGCGGCCCAAGGATTTCCTCTATTTCTACTTCGGCACCTTCATCGGTGGCGGGCTTGTGCTGAACGGCCAGCTTTTTCTGGGCCGCACCGGCAATGCCGCCGGCGTGGGGCCGATGCCGGTGCCCGGCGGTGATGGCCGGATGCGGCGGCTTTTCGATGTCGCCTCGCTCTCGGTGCTGGCGGCAAGGATGGAGGCGGCGGGCGAAAGCGCCGATCACCTCTGGGAACAGCCCGATGGCTGGACCGTTTCGGCGCCGGTGCTGGACGGCTGGATGACTCTGGCCGCCGAGGGGCTGGCAGCGGCGGCCCTGTCGGCGGCGACGCTTCTGGAGCTTGAGGCGATCCTGATCGACGGCTGGATGCCCTCCGCCATCCGGGCAGAGGTCACCCGCCGCACCCATGCCGCGCTGCACCGGCTGGACCTTGCAGGGGTTTCCCCCCCGGCGATCCGCGAAGGCACGGTGGGCGCGCAGGCCCGCTCGCTGGGCGCTGCGGCCATTCCCCTGTCGCAGCGCTACCTGCTGGACCAGAACGCCGCGCTGCGCGAGGGGCTAGGGGCGATGTAGCGCCGCCCCCCGCCGCGGCCTGTCTGAAGCCCGGAAATGGGCCTGCCCGCGCTTTGCGGTGCGGTGGCTGGGTGGGTATTCGGTCGCATTTGCTTGAAACGGCGGCACTTAGGCGCCATCTTGCAGGAAATTCGCCGCGACGCATCCGCACCGCCTCGACGAAGGAAGGCCGCAAACATGACGCTTGCCCTGATTGCAGCGCTTCCCTTTCTGGGCGCGTTCCTGCCCGGTTTGGCCTTGCGGGCGGGGCGCGGGGCGGCGGCACTCGCGGCGGCTCTGGCAACGGCGCTGGCGCTTTATGGCGTGATGTCCCACGCCCCGGCGGTGCTGCGGGGCGAGGTGATCCGCTGGCAGGCGGGCTGGCTCCCCGAGGCGGGGCTGATGTTCAGCCTGCGGCTGGACGGGCTGGGCCTGCTCTTTGCCACGCTGATTCTGGGCATCGGGCTGTTGATCATCCTCTACGCCCGCTTTTATTTGGACGCCGCCGATCCGATGGGGCGGTTCCTGAGCTATCTGATGCTGTTTCAGGGGGCGATGCTGGGCATCGTTCTGTCGGGCAATCTGTTGATGCTGGCGGTCTTCTGGGAGCTGACCTCGCTCACCTCCTTCCTCTTGATCGGCTGGTGGAGCGACCGGCCCGATGGGCGGCAGGGCGCGCGGATGGCACTGGCGGTGACGGGCGGCGGCGGGCTTGCCATGCTGGCGGGTGTGCTGCTTTTGGGCCGGATCGCGGGCGGGTTCGAGTTGGACACGGTCCTTGCTGCGCGCGACCAGATTCAGGCCAGCCCGGTGTATCTGCCGGCGCTGCTGCTGATTCTTTTGGGCGCCTTCACCAAATCGGCGCAGTTTCCGTTCCATTTCTGGCTGCCCCATGCCATGGCGGCGCCCACGCCGGTTTCCGCCTATCTGCATTCGGCAACCATGGTGAAGGCGGGGCTATTCCTGATGGCGCGGCTTTGGCCGGTGCTGGCGGGCACGCCGGAGTGGACGGCGCTGGTGGCCGGGGCGGGTCTGGTGACGCTGATCCTTGGCGCGGCGATTGCGCTGTTCAAGACCGACCTAAAGGCGATCCTCGCCTATTCCACGGTTAGCCATCTGGGTCTGATCACCTTCCTTCTGGGGCTGGGAACCGAAGCGGCCGCGGCGGCGGCGATGGTGCATATCCTTGCCCATGCCAGTTTCAAGGCGGCGCTTTTCATGCTGGCGGGGATCATCGACCATGCGGCGCATACCCGCGAGATTGACCGGCTGGGCGGCTTGCGGCAACAGATGCCGTTGACCTTCGCGCTGGCGACGCTGGCGGCGGCGGCGATGGCGGGCCTGCCCCCCCTGAACGGTTTTCTGTCGAAAGAACTGATGCTTGAGGCCGCGGCCCATGCCGGGGGCTGGGTGGTGGTGGCAGCGGTGGCGGGTGCCGCCCTGTCGGTGGGCTATACGCTGCGGCTCTGGTCCGCGACGTTCCTTGGCCAGACGCGCGGCCCGCTGGACCATCCGCCGCATGATCCGGGGCCGGGGCTTTGGCTCGCACCTGCGCTGCTGGTGGCGCTGGTTGTCGCCTCCGGGCTCGCGCCGATGCTGCTGCTGGCGCCCTTGGCGCAGGCGGCGGCGGGGGCGGTGACGGGCCATGTGCCGCATCTGCATCTGGCGCTGTGGCATGGGGCCGAAGTGCCCGCGCTCTGGCTGTCGCTGGGCGCTGTGGGGGCGGGGCTGGCGCTCTGGGGGCTGTGGCCGCGTCTGGCGACGCTGTGGCAGACCAGCCCGCGCCCCGACGCCAAGGCGATCTTTGAGGCGCTGGTGGCCGGCGCGCTGGCCCTGTCGCGGGCCGTTCTGGCCCGGGCGGACAGCGGGAGGCTGTCCGGGGCGTTGGCGATTGCGGTGGGCGCGATGCTGGCGGGCGGGCTTTGGGCCTTCCTGACCGGCAGTCATATGGCCGGCACAAGGCCGCCGGTGCCGATGGACCTTGCCGTGCTGGCGGCCACGGCGGTTCTGGCGGTGGCGAGCCTTGCGACGGTGGTCCTGCATCGCCAGCGGCTCTTGGCGCTTTTGTTCATCGGGGTGGTCGGCCTGCTGATCGCGCTGGGCTTTGCCTATCTTGCCGCGCCCGACCTTGCGCTGACCCAGATCACGGTCGAGGTGGTGACGGTGCTGCTGATGCTGCTGTCGCTGTCGTTCCTGCCGCGTGAGACGCCCGCCGAAAGCCACCCATGGCGGCGTGCGCGCGATCTGGTGCTGGCGGCGGCGGCGGGGCTGGGCACGGCGGCGCTGGCCTTTGCACTTTTGTCGCGCGATGCCGCGTTCGCACCGATCTCGGCCTATCATCTGGCGCAGTCCAAGCCGGGGGCGGGCGGCACCAATGCGGTGAACACGATCATCGTCGATTTCCGCGGCTTTGATACATGGGGCGAGATTACCGTTCTGGGCATCGCGGCGCTGATCATCTTTGCGTTGGCTGATGCGCTGTTGTCGCCGGGCCCGGCCAATGACCGGCTGCTGGCCCGGCGCGAAGACCCGGGCATCGCGGGCGACCGCCATCCGGTGATTCTGGTGATGGCGACGCGGCTCTTGCTGCCGGTCGCGCTGATGGTGGCTGCCTATATCTTCCTGCGGGGGCACAATATGCCGGGCGGCGGCTTTGTGGCGGGGCTGGTGGCGGCCATCGCGCTGATGCTGCAATACCTCGCCTCGGGTTATGGCTGGAGCGAGGCGCGGCGGCGGCTGGACGCGCATCTGCTGATCGGCGCCGGGGTTCTGGTGGCCAGTGCCACCGGCATCGGCGCGTGGTTTGCCGGGCGGCCCTTCCTGACCTCGGCCTATGGCTATCTTCACCCCTGGCCGCTGGAAGAGTTCGAATGGGCCACCGCTGCCGTGTTTGACCTTGGGGTGTTCCTTTGCGTGCTGGGGGCGGTGATGCTGGCGCTGGCGCAACTGTCCCGGCTGGCGCAGCGCGGGGGGGAGCGGGTGGCTTCGGCCCCGCATGACGTTCTGGCGCAGCGGGAGGATCGGCCATGAACCTGCTCATCGCCGTCACCATCGGGCTGCTGACCGCCTGCGGGGTCTATCTGATCCTGCGGCTGCGGACATTCCCGGTGATCCTCGGGCTGACCTTCCTGTCCTATGCCGTCAACATCTTCATCTTCATTTCGGGCCGCCTTGCCCCCGGCCTGCCGCCGATCATCGACAAGGCCGCGCCCGGCTATACCGACCCGCTGCCGCAGGCGCTGGTGCTGACGGCCATCGTGATTTCCTTTGGCATGACGGCGGTGCTGGTGCTGATGGCGATTGGCGCCCATCTGGGGGCGGGCCATGACCGGGTGGACCTGCGCGATGATGCGGAGGCGGGGGAATGAGCCATCTTGTCATCGCGCCCATCCTGCTGCCTGCGGTTCTGGCGGGGCTGATCCTGCTTGTGGCGCGCGGGATCGCGCTGCAACGGCTGATCGCGCTGGCCGGGGCAGCGGGGTTTCTTGCGCTGGCGCTGCTGTTGGCGGGGCGGGGCGGAGCGCCTGTGGCCTATCACCTTGGCAACTGGCCGGCGCCCTTTGGCATCGTGCTGATTGCCGACGGGCTGTCGGTGCTGATGCTTTTGCTGCTTGCGGTGGTGGCGCTGCCGGTGCTGGTCTATACCATGGCCAGCGGCTGGGACGCGCGGGGCAGGCATTTCCATGCGCTGTTCCTGTTCCTGCTGGCCGGGCTGGCCGGCGCTTTCCTGACTGCCGACGCCTTCAACCTCTTCGTGTTCTTCGAGCTGCTGCTGATCGCCTCATACGGGCTGATGGTGCATGGCGGCGGGGCAGGGCGGCTGCGGGCGGGCATCCAGTATGTCGGCTTCAACCTTGTCGGCTCGACGCTGTTTCTCTTTGCGCTGGCGACGATCTATGCGGTGACCGGCACGCTGAACATGGCCGATCTGGCGCAGAAATGGCCGCTGCTGCCGCCGGGAGATCAGGCGCTGGCGCGGGTGGCGGCGGTGCTGCTGCTGATGGTCTTTGCGGTAAAGGGCGCGCTGGTGCCGCTGCAATTCTGGCTGCCGGGCACCTATGCCGCCGCCCCCGGGCCGGTAGCCGCCCTGTTTGCCATCATGACCAAGGTCGGCGCCTACGCGGCGCTGCGGCTGGGCTGGCTGGTGTTTGACGCCGGGCCGACGGCGGGGATGTGGGCCGAACTTCTGCAACCGGCGGCGCTGGCCACGCTGGCGCTGGGCGCCGTTGGTGTGCTGGGCAGCCGCGACCTGCCCCGGCAGGCCGCCTTTGCCGCCATCGGCTCAATGGGGCTGGTGTTTCTGTGTGTGGCGGCCGCAACACCCGGGGCGACGGTGGCCGCCCTTTACTACCTGATCCATTCGACCCTCGCCGGGGCGGCGCTGTTCCTTGTCGCCGATCTGGCGGGGCGGCGGGGCGCCTCGGGCCCGGTGGCGGCGCTGTTCATGGCCAGCGCGATTGCCGTGGCGGGCCTGCCGCCGCTGTCGGGCTTCTTGGGAAAAATCCTGCTCTTGCAGGCGCTTGAGGCGCAGGCACCGCTGATCTGGAGCGCGGTTCTGCTGGCCAGTTTCCTGACCATCCTTGGCTTTGCCCTCACCGGCTCGGCCCGGTTCTGGAAGGCGCGCGGCACCGCCCCCACGGCGGCAGAGCCGCTGGCCCTTGCCGCGACTGGCCTGCTGCTGGCGGGGCTGGTTGCCATGACGCTGCTCGCCGGGCCGCTGACCCTGTGGTTGAAGGGCGTCGCCGAAGGGCTGGCCGATCCGGCCCCCTATATCGCGGCCACCGCGCCGCAAAGCGGAGGCTGACCCATGCTGCGCCGCCTGTTTCCGCATCCGCTCCTCAGCCTGCTTCTGGTGATCTTCTGGCTGATGCTGGTTGGTCGCCCGGCGCTTGGCTCGCTGGTGATGGCGCTGATCCTCGCCACGGCGATCCCGCTTCTGACGGCGCGCTACTGGCCGGACCAGTCGCGTCTCTATCGGCCATGGCTGTTGCCGCCCTATCTGGGGCTGGTGCTGGTCGATGTGATCAAGGCGAATTTTCAGGTGGCGCGGATCGTGCTGTTCTGGCCGCCCGAACGCATCCGCTCGGCCTGGGTGGCGGTGCCCGTCACCCTGACCTCGCCCGAGGCGGTGTCGATCCTCGCGGGCACCATCACCATGACGCCGGGCACCCTGACCGCCGATATCTCGGCCGATGGCAAGGTGCTGCTGGTCCATGCCCTGCACGCCCCCGATCCCGACGCGCTGCGCGATGAGGTTGCCACCCGATACGAGGCCCGCCTGAAAAGGATCTTTGAACCATGATGGCCCTTGCCCTGACCTTTGCCTTCGGCTGCTTTGCCGTGGCGCTTCTGCTGAACCTGATCCACCTTTTGCGGGCGCCAACCCTGCCGGACCGCATCCTTGCGGTGGATACGATGGTGGTGAACACCATCGCGCTGATCGTGCTTTACGGGGTCAAGACCGCCTCGGGCCTGAATTTCGAGGCGGCGATGCTTTTGGCGATGACGGGGTTCGTTTCGACCGTGGCCTTCTGCAAATTCCTGCTGCGCGGCAGCATCATCGAATGAGGATGCCATGAGCCTGCTGATCGACATTGCCCTTGCCGCCCTGCTGATCCTCAGCGGCCTGTTCGGCCTGATCGGAAGCTGGGGGCTGCTTCGGCTGCGCGACCCGATGCAGCGGCTGCACGCCCCCACCAAGGCAACAACGGTGGGCGTCGGGGCGGCCATGCTGGCGGCGGCGCTGGCGCTGCCTTGGGCAAACGGCAGCTTCTCGCTGGGTGAGGTTCTGGTGGCGGCCTTCCTTTACCTGACCGCGCCGCTGACAGCGCTCTATCTGGCGCGCACCCATATGCACCGCACGGTGGACCGCCGCAGCCTGCCGCAGCCGGGCACCGGCGCCCGCTGGGCCTCGCAGGATGACACTCTGGACGATGCCTGAGGCTGGTCCCTGAATGGTCCGGTTTCGGTCCGATGCGGCGGCGCCACGAAAGCTGACCCGATAGTCAAATTCCTGCCGCTGCGCCGCCCGCCACCTTGCCAGCCTGCCGCGACCATGCCAGCCTGATCCCAAGATCACCACGCGGGGGGCCGGCAGGATGCAGACGACCGAGCAGACGCGCAGCCAGTTGCCGCAACTGACCCATGCGCGCAATCCGGGCATGACGCTTGACCTTGACTGGGTGGCCTCGGTGCAGGCCAACACCTCGGCGATCGAGCGGCGGGCGGCCACCTTGGGCGGGCGGCGCAGCGTTAAGAAAGACTATCAGGCGGCCTGGCTCCTCAAGGCGATTTCGCTGATCGACCTGACCACCCTTGCGGGCGACGATACGGCAGGCCGGGTGCAGCGCCTCTGCGCCAAGGCGCGCCAGCCGGTGCGGCCGGACCTTCTCGCCGCGCTGGGGATGGAGGGCCTGACCACCGGCGCGGTCTGCGTCTATCACGAGATGGTGGAAACCGCCGTCCGCGCGCTGGAAGGTTCGGGCATTCCGGTGGCGGCGGTCTCGACCGGCTTTCCGGCGGGGCTGTCGCCCTACCGGCTGCGGATTGCCGAAATCGGCGAAAGTGTCCGGGCCGGGGCGGCGGAAATCGACATTGTGATCTCGCGCCGGCATGTGCTGACCGGCAACTGGCAGGCGCTTTATGACGAGATGGCCGAGATGCGGGCGGCTTGTGGGGCGGCCCATGTCAAGGCGATCCTCGCCACCGGCGAGCTGGGCACGCTGCGCAACGTCGCCCGCGCCTCGCTGGTCTGCATGATGGCAGGGGCGGATTTCATCAAGACCTCGACCGGCAAAGAGACGGTGAACGCCACGCTGCCGGTCACGCTGACCATGATCCGCTGCATCCGCGACTATCAGGACCGCACCGGCATCAAGGTGGGCTACAAACCCGCAGGCGGGATTTCCAAGGCCAAGGATGCGCTGCTCTACCTCGCGCTGATGAAGGATGAACTGGGCCACCCCTGGCTGCAACCCGACCTCTTCCGCTTTGGCGCCTCGTCGCTTCTGGGCGATATCGAGCGGCAACTGGAACACCACCTGACCGGCCATTACTCGGCCGCCAACCGCCACGCGATGGGGTAGGGTAATGCCAATTAGCAGAGCGGACTTCCCCGAGATAGTTGTGACTGCCCTCAAGGGTCTGGGTGGCGAGGCCACTTTGGTTGAAGTCGCGAAGGCGATTTGGGCCGCGCATGAAGCGGAGCTCAGGCGGTCAGGAGATATTTTCTATACGTGGCAGTACGATATGCGATGGGCCGGGCAGACCCTGAGGGATCAAGGGCGACTGGGTCTCTCAGGTCGAAAGTGGGTTTTGAGATGACTATCAAGGAAATTTTCGACAGCATGTGCTATGGTCCCGCGCCGGAGGGCAATGCCGAGGCGCTGGCCTGGATTGCCGGGCATCAAGGCAGGTTCGGGCATTGGATCGACGGCGCCTTCACCGCGCCGGGCGAAGTTTTTGCCACGAAGAACCCGGCGACGGGGCAGGTTCTGGCCGAGGTCACCGAGGGGGCCGCAGCCGATGTTGCGGCGGCGGTGGCGGCGGCCAAGCGGGCGCAGCCGAAATGGGCGCGGCTTTCGGGGCATGAGCGGGCGAAGTATCTTTATGCGCTGGCCCGGCTGGTGCAGAAGCATTCCCGCCTACTGGCCGTGCTGGAGACGATGGACAACGGCAAGCCGATCCGCGAGGCGCGCGACATCGACTTGCCGCTGGTCGCGCGGCATTTCTATTATCACGCGGGCCTTGCGCAACTGGTCGAGGCCGAGCGGCCGGGCTTTGGCCCGCTGGGCGTCTGCGGGCAGGTGATCCCGTGGAACTTCCCGCTGCTCATGCTGGCGTGGAAGGTGGCTCCGGCGCTGGCAGCGGGCAATACGGTGGTGCTGAAACCGGCCGAATATACCCCGCTGACCGCGCTGCTCTTTGCCGAGATCAGCCGCGAGGCGGGCCTGCCCAAGGGCGTGCTGAACATCGTCACCGGCCATGGTGACACCGGGGCGGCGCTGGTGGCGCATCCCGATGTGGCCAAGGTGGCCTTTACCGGGTCAACCGAGGTGGGCCGCGCGATCCGCCGCGCCACGGCGGGCAGCGGCAAGGCGCTGACTTTGGAGCTGGGCGGCAAGTCGCCTTACATCGTGTTTGACGATGCCGATCTTGACAGCGCGGTCGAGGGGCTGGTGGATGCGATCTGGTTCAATCAGGGGCAGGTCTGCTGTGCGGGAAGCCGCCTACTGGTGCAGGAAGGCGTTGCAGCGCGCTTCCATGACAAGCTGAAGCGCCGGATGGACGGGCTGCGGCTGGGCGACCCGCTGGATAAATGCATCGACGTAGGCGCGATCGTCGATCCGGTGCAGTTGGCTAATATCCGCGCGCTGGTCGAAGGGTGCCGCGACGGTGAGGTCTATCATGCCGCCTGCGCGGTGCCCGAGGGCTGCTTCTATCCGCCGACGCTGATCACCGGGCTGGGTTCGGCCTCGCCCCTGATGCAAGAGGAAATCTTTGGCCCGGTTCTTGTCAGCATGACCTTCCGCACCCCGGGCGAGGCGGTGGAACTGGCCAACAACAGCCGCTATGGACTTGCGGCGAGTGTCTGGACCGAGAATGTCAATCTGGCGCTGGACATGGCGCCCAAGCTGCGCGCCGGGGTGGTCTGGGTCAATGCCACCAACCTCTTTGACGCCGCGGCGGGTTTTGGCGGGATGCGCGAAAGCGGCTTTGGCCGCGAGGGCGGCTGGGAGGGGCTGGCGGCCTATCAGCGCCCGCTGGGGCGCGCTCAGGGCCTGAAACCAGCGCGGGCCGAGGCGCCCGCACTGGCCGAGGTTGCGGGGCTGGACCGCACCGCCAAGCTTTACATCGGCGGCAAGCAGGCGCGGCCCGATGGCGGCTATTCCCGCCCGGTGATCGGCGCGCGCGGGGCGCTGTTGGGTCATGTCGGCATCGGCAACCGCAAGGACATCCGCAATGCGGTCGAGGCGGCGCAGACCGCCCGGGGCTGGGCCCGGCAGACCGCCCATGCCCGGGCGCAGGTGATCTATTACATCGCCGAAAACCTCTCGGCCCGCGCCGATGAGTTTGCCGCCCGGCTGCGCGCCAGCACCGGCAAGCCCGGCGAGGCCGAGGTTGAGGCGGCGGTGCGGCGCCTCTTCACCTATGCCGCCTGGGCCGACAAATACGAAGGCGCGGTCAAGCCGGTGCCGATCCGTGGTGTCGCATTGGCGATGAACGAGCCGGTGGGGGTGATCGGCGCGCTGTGCCCGCAGGAGGCGCCGCTTCTGGGGCTGATCTCGGTGATGGCGCCGGCGATGGCGATGGGCAACCCTTGTGTGCTGGTGCCCTCGGAAGAGGCGCCTTTGCTGGCGACCGACTTCTATCAGGTGCTGGATACGTCGGACGTGCCGGGCGGTGTGGTCAACATCGTCACCGGCGCCCATGGCGAACTGGCCAAGCCGCTGGCGGGGCATATGGACCTTGATGCACTCTGGTCCTTCACCTCGGCGCCGGTTTCGGGCCTGATCGAGGCTGAGAGTGCCGGCAACCTCAAACGGACATGGGTGAACAACGGGCTGGCGCGCGACTGGTTCGGGGCTGCGGGTGAGGGGCGTGAGTTTCTGGCCCGCGCGACCGAGGTCAAGACCATCTGGGTGCCCTATGGCGAGTGACCATGCCTGCGGCTGGCGGCGATGCCTCCGGCGGGAGTATTTCGAAAGGTGCAATTGCGGGTCGGCATTGCTGTAATTTCCCCGTGAAGTTCACGGCGTAATTGTGGCATGATCCGGGGGCCAAGCGTGAACAGGCGCGGGACATCTCAAGGGGAACAGTGGAATGTTGAACGAATTCAAGGCTTTTATCGCCAAGGGCAATGTGGTTGATCTGGCGGTAGGTATCATCATCGGCGCGGCCTTTACGGCCATCGTCAATTCGCTGGTGGGCGATCTGATCAACCCGATCATCGGTCTGATCACCGGCGGGATCGACTTCTCGAACCTCTTCATCGACCTGTCGGGGACCAATCCGGCCTCGCTCGCGGCAGCCAAGGAGGCGGGAGCGCCGGTCTTTGCCTATGGGGCTTTCCTGACGGCGGTCATCAACTTCCTGATCATCGCCTGGGTGGTGTTCCTGCTGGTCAAGGCAGTGAACAAGCTGAAAGCGGCGACGGCCAAGCAAGAGGCGGCCGAAGCGGCGGCGGCGGTTCCGGCCGGCCCGTCGGAAGTGGACCTGCTGAAGGACATTCTGGCGGCGCTGAGGAAGTAAGCCAGCAAAAGCAGCGGCCCGCAGGTTTCCCTGCGGGCCGCCCGTGGTTCAGGCCGCGGCGGGGCGCTGGGGGCGCTGCCGCAGGTTCCAGAACCACAACCGATAGGCCCAAAGCGCCAGAAGCGGGCCGAAATGCACCATCGCAGGGGCCCAGCCGCCCCAATCGTGCAGCGCGGCCCAATGGATCAGCACCAGCACCGCGGCGGGCCATGCCAGCCGCTGCACCTGTTTCCACCCTGTCCGCAGCCAGCGTTGCGCGGCATTGTTCGATGTGGCGGCCAGCGGCACGAACAGCAGCATCGCCAGCCAGCCCGTCCAGATGGTGGTTTCGGGCAGCGCGGCAAGAATCCGCTCCAGAGTGCCGCGGTCGATCACATAGACGATCGTGTGCAGCGCGGCATAGATAAAGGCCGCCACCTCGATGTCGCGGCGGTGATGCAACAGCCAGCGCGGCCAGCTTTGCCCGCGAAACAGCAGCACCAATCCCGAGGCCATCATGCCGATGATCATGAGCCGCGCCGCCCATTCGCCGGTCGGATGCAACAGGCCGTGAAAGGCGCGGGCATCGGCGCCAAACAGCGCCCCGGCCATGGTCAGCGCGGGAAGGGCCATCACGGCCCAGAGGATATAGGTCGAACGTTGGTAGGAAAACATGGGGCACCCTGTGCAAGATGCCCCATATACGCCGCAGCGCGCGGCTTCCGTCGCTTACAGGGCCAAGGCTTCGGTCGGCGTGATCACCGGCAGACCCAGCGCGGCGCCCACCGCCGCATAGGTCAGCTTGCCCGCATGGGTGTTCAGCCCGGCCAGAAGGTGGCGGTCCTCGGCGCAGGCGCGTTTCCAGCCCTTGTCGGCCAAGGCCAGCAGGAAGGGTAGCGTCGCATTGCCAAGCGCCTGGGTCGAGGTGCGGGCCACCGCGCCCGGCATGTTGGCCACGCAGTAATGCATGATCCCGTCCACTTCATAGATCGGGTCTTGGTGGGTGGTGGCGCGTGAGGTCTCAAAGCAGCCGCCCTGATCAATCGCCACATCGACCAGCGCCGCCCCGGGCTTCAGCTCGGACAGTTGGGCCCGGCTGATCAGTTTGGGCGCCGCCGCCCCGGGGATCAGCACGGCGCCGATGATCAGATCGGCTTCGCGCGCCAGCGCAATCGTGTTGCCGGCGCTCGCATAAGCGTTCTTGAACGAATGCCCGAACACATCGTCCAGATAGCGCAGCCGGTTCACCGAGCGGTCGATGACGGTCACATCCGCCCCCATCCCGGCGGCAACCTTGGCCGCATGGGTGCCCACCACCCCGCCGCCGATCACCAGAACCTTGGCCGGCAAAACGCCCGGCACCCCGCCCAGCAGCACACCGCGCCCGCCATTGGCCTTTTGCAGCGTCCAGGCGCCGACCTGCGGCGCAAGGCGACCGGCCACCTCGGACATCGGCGCCAAGAGCGGCAGCCCGCCGCGGTCATCCGTCACCGTCTCATAGGCGATGGCGGTGACGCCCGAGGCCAGAAGGTCGGCGGTCTGCTCGGGGTCGGGCGCCAGATGCAGATAGGTGAACAGAAGCTGCCCGGCGCGCAGACGCTTGCGCTCAACCGGCTGGGGTTCTTTCACCTTCACCACCATTTCGGCGGCAGCAAAAACCTCTTCCGCCGTGGCGACGATCTTGGCGCCCACGGCCTGATAATCGGAATCGGAAAAGCCGGCACCCAGGCCGGCTTTGGTCTCGATCATCACCTCATGGCCATGTGCGATGGCCTCGCGTGCCGCGTCGGGAGTCATCCCGACGCGAAACTCCTGCGGTTTGATTTCTCTCGGGCAACCGATTTTCATGTTCTCTCTCCCTGTCGGACCTGATGTCCTTGCGGCAAAGCGTGACGCAGAATCGTTGCACGAGTTTTGAATTTCCTGTGGCGTCCGGGCGGTGGCGTGGTAGATTTTTCGCAGAAGAATCTAAATTGACGCAGAAAATCCCATGACGCCCCAGCTTGACGCAACCGACCGCCGCATCCTGACCGTGCTGCAAAAGGAAGGCCGCATCACCAATGCCGACCTGTCCGAGCGGGTGAACCTGTCGCCTTCGGCCTGCCATCGCCGGGTGCAGCGGCTTGAGGAAGAGGGGTTCATCGGCAAATACGTCGCCCTGCTCGACACCCGCAAGATCGGCAAGCCCACCACGGTTTTCGTCGAAATCACCCTGCAGGGGCAGGCGGATGAGCTGCTGGACGCCTTTGAGCGTGAGGTGGCCCGCATCCCCGACATTCTGGAATGCCATCTGATGGCGGGGCAGGCGGATTACCTGCTCAAGATCATGGCCGAAGACACCGAGGATTTTGCCCGCATCCACCGCCAGTATCTGTCCCGCCTGCCCGGCGTGCGGCAGATGCATTCCAGCTTTGCCCTGCGGACGGTGGTGCAGACCACGGCCCTGTCGGTCTGAGCGCTACTCCGGCGGGCGATAGGGCCGGGTCAGGCGCTGACCGTTGAACGTATGCGTGCAACAGGCGCAGGTCGGTTCCAGATCATTGATCGTGAGCGTGGGATCAACCCGTTGCAGCCGGTTCTGATCGTCGATGCAAAGCCCGCTGTAGCGGCTGCTTTCGCCCAGCCAGACCACAGGCTGACGCGCCTCTTCGGTGCGGGCGACCAGCCAATAGATCGGATCGGGCCGGTCAAGGCGGGCAATGGCCTCTGCCTGCACGGCGTCCCAATCCTGCCCGACCTTCGAGAGAAGAAAGCGAAAGAGCGGCGTATAATCCAGACCGCGCCGCACCCCTTGCGCCATCTTGCCCAGGGTCAGCCCCGCATCGGTTTCGGCCTTTTCCGCCTTGGTGTTGCGCTGCCAGCGGGCTTCGCCGCCGCTTTGGTGGCGGACGCCGCGCGCAAGGGTGTTGACCTTGCGATAAAGCGGCTCCACCCGCCGCATGGGTCAGCGGCGGCGGTCGCGCCGCGCGCTCATCGGCTGGAAGGCGACGCCGACATGTGCCTCGCAATAGGGTTTGCCGGGCAGGCTGGGCAGGCCACAGAACCAGAAGTCTTCGGTTGCCGGGTCGCCGATCGGCCATTTGCAGGTGCGCTCGGTCAGTTCCATCAGTGTAAGCTTGCGGGCGCGCTTTTCGACCTCGCGCACCGAAGCCAGCGCCTCGGGGCTGATCTCATTGGCCGAAGGTTGCGGCGGCAGCGGCTGACCGGCGGGGATGATCGCCTTGCGCACCGGCAGCGGGGTGACGGTGGCACCCGAGGCCGGGGCGGCTGCGGCCGGCTGCGGCGCCGGACGTTCGGCCGCGGGGCGCGGGGCGGGGGCCGGTTCGGCCGC
>NZ_JABUHN010000008.1 GCF_013328815.1 Tabrizicola fusiformis | reverse complement strand
ATGGGTCTGCTCATGCACGCCGGCTACCACGCTGGATTCACGAGATGAATCCCTCACGGGATTTGTGCAACAGAGCCAATGCGCGCCATTCGATTTGGCTTATTTCGGGCTGCGCTTGGCCAGAATACGTTGCAGCGTCCGGCGGTGCATCGAAAGCCGCCGGGCGGTTTCGGAAACATTGCGGTCGCACATTTCATAGACACGCTGGATATGCTCCCATCGCACACGATCGGCGGACATCGGATTTTCCGGCGGCTCCGGCAGCGCCTCGCTGCGCGACAGCAGGGCATTGGTCACATCGTTGGCATCGGCCGGTTTGGAAAGATAGTCGGTGGCGCCAATCTTGACGGCGGCAACGGCGGTCGCAATCGCCCCATATCCGGTCAGCACGACAATGCGGCAATCGGGCCGCCGTTCGCGCAGCGCCTCGACCACATCCAGCCCATTGCCGTCCTCAAGCCGCAGATCAACCACGGCATAGGCCGGCGGGCGGGTCAGGGCTATGGCACGGCCAGCGGCAACGCTGCCTGCGGTTTCCGGCAGAAAGCCGCGCTTTTCCATGGCCTTGGCAAGCCGTTTTACAAAAGGCTCGTCATCATCGACCAACAGCAGGGTGCGATCCACGCCCAATTCCGCGCCAAGCTCATCCGCCATGCCGGCCCCCTTTTCCCGAAGATGTATTTTCCAAGCTAGTTTGCTTGCGCGGCAGCGTCAAATGCCTCAACCCGGGGCCTTGTCAACATAGCAGGCCACGCGGTCGGCCATCGCATCGGCGGTGTCGTCGCGCTTGAAGAATTCGACAAAGCCGGCCTTGGGCAGCACCAGATAGGTGAAGGTCGAATGGTCCATCAGATAGAAATTCGGGTCGCCATCTTCCTGCTTCTTGAAATAGGTCTTGTAGGCGGCCGAAGCGGCCTTGATCTGTTCTTCCGAGCCGGTCAGCCCGATCATCTTGGGATGCAGGTTTTCGGCATATTCGCGCACCACCTCGGGCGTATCGCGGGCCGGGTCGATGGAAATGAAGGCAGGCTGCACGTCATATCCCCGCTCTTCCAGAATATCGACCGCTTCGGCATTGCGGGCATTGTCCATCGGGCAGACATCGGGACAGAAGGTATAGCCGAAATAAAGCAGCGTCGGTTTGGTGAAGATGTCCTTTTCCGTAACCGCCTTGCCTGCACCATCCACAAGCGAGAGCGGCCCGCCGATGGCACCCCCTCCAACAGCCCCGCCACGGCAATCGGCAAAGGGGTCGCTGGCGCGGTTCTGATAGTAATACCAAGCGGGCACTCCGACAAAAGCCGCCGTCACCGCCACGGCCAGCGCCGCATAAACCCGTCCCATTGCCATCTCCCGACCGCTCTTGCCAATCACCCCGTCATGTTGCCACCCTTGGCAGGCAATGACCAGAGTGCAGGGCCCGCCATGACCGCAGCCTCCCCCCTTTACGAACGCCCGGAACGGGCCGATTGGCTGCGGATGCGCACGCTGATCCTGCTGCGCTGGATGGCCATTGTCGGGCAGATGGCAGCCCTTCTGGTGGCAGACCGGCATTACGGGCTGCAACTGCCATTGGGGCTTTGCCTGCTGGCCGTCGGATCGGCGGTGATCGCCAATCTGGTCTCGATCTACATCTTTCCGCAGAACAAGCGGCTGACCGAAACCGAGGCGATGCTGACGCTGCTGTTCGATTTGTCGCAGCTTTCCTTCCTGCTTTATCTGACCGGCGGCCTGACCAACCCCTTCGCACTGCTGATCCTTGCGCCGGTTACCGTTTCGGCTTCGGCGCTGGAACTGCGCTCCACCATCCTTCTGGGCGCGATGGCGGTGTTCTTTGTGACGCTGATCGCATTCTTCAACGTGCCGCTGCGCGCCGCCTCGGGTGAGGTGTTGCAGGTGCCGGGGATTTTCGGCTTTGGCTTCTGGCTGTCGCTGATCATCGGGATTCTGTTTCTGGGGCTTTATTCGCGCCGGGTGGCAACAGAAATGCACTCGATGTCGGATGCACTGCTGGCCACGCAGATGGCGCTGGCGCGGGAACAGAAGCTGACCGATCTGGGCGGCGTGATTGCCGCCGCGGCGCATGAGCTGGGCACGCCGCTGGCCACGATCAAACTGGTTTCCTCCGAGATGATCGACGAATTGCAGGACAATCCCGACCTCTTGGACGATGCCAGACTGATCCGCGAACAGGCCGATCGGTGCCGGGATATCCTGCGGTCGATGGGCAAGGCCGGCAAGGAAGACCTTCATCTGCGCGCGGCCCCCCTTGGCACCGTGCTGCGCGAGGCGGCAGAGCCGCATCTGGCGCGGGGCAAGGAGGTGATCTTTACCTTTGCCCCGGATTCCCGGGGCGACCTGCCCGAGCCGATCATCCTGCGGCGGCCAGAACTGATTCATGGCGTGCGCAATCTGGTGCAGAATGCGGTGGATTTCGCGCACAGCCGGGTCTGGGTCGATGCAAGCTGGACGCTGCGCAACCTGACGCTGCGGATCATTGACGATGGCGAAGGCTTCCCGCCCGGCGTTCTGGGGCGGATCGGCGACCCTTTCGTGCGGGCCCGCCGCAGCGCGCAGGATGTCGCAGCGCGCCCGGGATATGAGGGGATGGGTCTGGGCCTGTTCATTGCCAAGACCTTGCTGGAGCGGACCGGCGCCGACCTGTCCTTTGCCAATGCCGGCGACCCGTTCCTGACACCGGAAGAGCGGCCGGACCGCAGCGGTGCCATTGTCGAGGTGATCTGGCCGGCTTCGGCGATCTTTGCACCGAAAGGGCAGGCTCTGGGCGAGAACCGGCTGATCACCTGATCTTTAAACTCGGGGTTGCGCTCAAACTTTTAACACACTTTTAACAAAATCGCGCCTAGGTTGAGATTCTGGGGCTTGGGAGTGCCGTCGTGGGTTTCATTCTTGCGGTTGGGCTGGTGACAACAGGACTTCTGTCGGCGCTGGCCGGGCTGTTCATTCATGCCGCCGCCGCCGAACGGCGCGGGCCCGTCGCGCAGAGCATCTTTTCCGACAGCAATCCCGGCACTGTCTTCCTGTTCGACGGTGAAGCGCTGATAGATGGAAGCGGCGCGGCCCGCGCGCTGATCCACTCGCTTCAGGGTTCCGGTGGCCCTTGGGCAAAGCTGATCCGGCATCTTTCTGCCCGCTTTCCCAACCTGGAAACCGGGCTGACTGATCTGACCGAACAGGGGACACTGCACCTGGTATCGCAGCCGGGTAAAGGCCCGCCCGCGCTTTTGCAGGCCGAGTTGCGGGGCGGATTGATGCGGCTGCAACTCAGCGTGCCCGGTGCCGCGACGGGGGCGGGGCCGGACCCTTTCACCCACAACGCACTTGCCGAAGAGGTGGAAACGCTGCGCCGGGTGGTTGCCGGAATGCCTGGGCTGTGCTGGCGCGAAGATGTGGAAGGCGCGGTGGTTTGGACAAATGCAGCCTATCTTGTGGCGGCAATGGAGAATCTGCCGCCCGGCCACGAGCTGACATGGCCGCTTCCGCGGCTGTTCGAGCGGCGGGCGACAGCGGAGCTGGCGCTGGGCCAGCGGGTTGCCCTCAACCCTCCGGGCAGGGCGACGCGATGGTTCGATGTGACGGCGGTAACGGGGACGGATGGCGACCGTCTGGTATTCGCCAGCTCGACCGACGCGCTGGTGCAGGCGGAAACGGCGCTGCGCGATTTCATGCAGACGCTGACGAAGACCTTTGCACAACTGCCGATCGGTCTGGCGATTTTCGATAGCCAGCGACAGTTGCAGCTTTTCAATCCGGCGCTGCTGGACCTTACGGGACTGCCGCCCGATTTCCTGACGCTGCGGCCATCGCTGCTGTCTGTGCTGGATGCGCTGCGCGACCGCAACATGCTGCCCGAGCCGAAGGACTATCGCGGCTGGCGACGGCAGTTGGTGGATATGGAACGCGCGGCCTCGCAGGGGTTGTATGAGGACACCTGGAATCTGGCCGATGGCCAGACCTTTCGCGTGACCGGGCGGCCGCATCCCAACGGCGCACTGGCCTTGATGATCGAGGATATTTCGACCGAAATGCTGCGCACGCGGCGCTATCGCGCCGATCTGGAGCTTGGCCAGTCAGTGATCGACGCCATGGAAGAGGGTGTGGCGGTCTTCTCCCGCGAGGGTCATCTTGTGATGACCAATGCCGCCTATGCCGCCCTGTGGACGCATGATCCGACGATGACGGTTGGCGAGGTTCCGGTGCGGGCGCTGGCCCGCTATTGGCGCGAGATGACCGCGCCGGCCGCGCTTTGGTCCGAGGTTGAGGATTATGTCTCGACCGTAGGGGATCGGCTGGCTTGGCAGGCGGAGGCGCGGCTTCTGGACGGGCGGCTCCTGACCTGCCGCTTTGCGCCCCTTGCGGGAGGGGCGACGCTGACGGCGTTCCGTCTGGCCGCGAACCGCAGCGAAGCCACGCGCGGTTCGCGCGATGAGGATCGCCGCCGCGCCTGATTGGCTTGCGGTCGCGGCGCGGGGCGGTAGTGTTGGGGGATGGACCAAGCCCGCCCCCCTGAACTGACGCTGTTTCTTACGGATGAGGCCACCACCGACAGGCTGGGTGCCTGGCTGGCGCCCCGGCTGCGGGCGGGCGATTGCCTTCTGCTCGAAGGGCCGATCGGCGCCGGGAAAAGCCATCTGGCGCGGGCGATCATCCGGGCGCGGCTGGGCCGGATGGAAGACGTCCCCTCGCCAAGCTTTACCCTTGTGCAAAGCTATCAGGCGGAGGATGTGGAAATCTGGCATGCCGACCTCTATCGGCTGACCCACCCGGATGAAGCGCTGGAGCTTGGGCTGGACGAGGCCATGACCCATGCCATCACGCTGATCGAATGGCCCGAACGGCTGGGCGACTCTGCACCGCGGGATGCCATGCGGCTGCGGCTGAGTGCCGCCGGAGAGGGGCGGCAGGCATTGATCGCGCTGCCGGGGCGCCCGGAACTGGCGGCGGCGCTGGCCGCCGAATGGGCTGCCAATGCCTGATCGCCGCGCCATTTCAGACCGCTTTCTGCAACAAGCAGGATGGGGCGCAGCAAGGCGCGCGTTTCTGGCCGGAGACGCCTCGGACCGCAGCTATGACCGGCTTTGGCGCGGCAGCGAAACGGCGGTCCTGATGGATGCGCCGCCCGGAAAGAGCGATGATCCTGCGGCGTTTCTGGCCATTGCCGACCATTTGCGGCAGCTTGGCCTTTCGGCGCCACGCTGTCTTGCCCGTGATCTTTCACAGGGGTTTCTGCTGCTTGAGGATCTTGGCGACGGGCTTTTTGCGCGACTGGTGGCCGCCGACCCGCAGGCCGAGCCTGGGCTTTACGGGGCGGCGGTTGATGTGCTGCTCCGATTACAGGCCGCGCCGCCGCCACCCGGCCTGCCCGATCTGTCGGCGGCGGACTGGGCCGATGCCGCCGCCTTTGCGCTCGACTGGTATCGCTTTGCGGCCACGGGCGACCGGATGGACAGCACGGCCTTCCGCGCCCTGCTGACCGGGCTGCTGCAGCGCCATGCCGACGGCCCGCGGGTGATGATCCTGCGTGATTTCCATGCTGAAAACCTGCTTTGGCTGCCGGATCGCACGGGCCTGGCGCGGGTCGGCCTGCTGGACTTCCAGCTCGCCCAGCTTGGCCAGCCCGGTTATGATCTGGTCTCGATGTTGCAGGATGCACGGCGGGATGTTTCACGTGAAACCGTTGCCAAGGCGCAGGCGCATTTTCTGACAATGACCGGGCAAGAGGAGGCGCGGTTCCGGCCCGCCTATGCAGCACTTGGCGCCCAGCGCGCGCTGCGGATTCTGGGGATCTTTGCCCGGCTGTGCCTTGTTGCAGGCAAGGCGGGATACCTGCCGCTGATGCCCCGGGTCTGGGCACAATTGCAAGAGAATCTGGCACAGCCCGAACTTGCCCCGCTGCGCCGCCTGTGCGACCAGCTTCTTCCGGCACCGGACCCCGGCGTGCTGCGACGGATAGGTGAAAAATGCGGTCATTTCCGCTGATGCTTTTTGCAGCCGGGCGCGGCACCCGGATGGGCGCCCTGACCGCGACCCGACCCAAGCCGATGATCGAGGTCGCGGAGCGGCCCCTGATCGACCACGCGCTGGCGCTGGCAGATGCCGCGGGCGCGCGGCCCATCGTGGTGAACCTCCACCATCTGGGCGAACAGATCGCCCGCCACCTCTGCGCCCGGCCCATCTCCCTCAGCCGCGAACCGATCCTGCTGGAGACCGGCGGCGGCCTGCGGCAGGCGCTGCCACTTCTGGGCAAGGGTCCGGTGATGACGCTGAACGCCGATGCCGTCTGGACCGGCCGCAATCCTTTGCAGGAACTGGCGGAAGCGTGGGACGATGGACGGATGGATGCCCTCCTCCTGCTGGCCCCCCGGGCGCAGGCCCGCGGCCACAGCGGCCGGGGCGATTTTCTGATCGGCGCCGATGGCCGCCTGCGCCGCGCCGAAGGCGCCGAAGCGCCTGTCTATCTCGGCGCCCAGATTCTGCGGACCGGGGGGCTGGCCGAGATTGATGAAGAGATCTTCTCGCTCAACCGCCTCTGGGACATCCTCATTGCCCGCGGTCGGGTTTACGGTCTGATCCATCAGGGCGGCTGGTGCGATGTCGGCCATCCCGAGGGCATCGCCGAAGCCGAAGCCCTGCTGGCCGGAGGCGAGGCATGATCGCGCCCGGCGCCTATGCCCTGCCGCCCGGTGCCGATTTTCCCGCCGAACTGGTCGCGGGACTTTGCACGCGCATGGCGCATACCCCGCCCGAAGCCATGGCGCGCGTCACGCTTTACCTCAACACCGCCCGGATGCGCAGCCGGGTGATCGAAGCCTTCCAACAGCGTGGCGCCCTCCTTTTACCGCGGCTGCGGCTGATCACCGATCTGCCCGACGATCCCGCACTCGGCCTGCCGCCGCCGGTGCCGGCCCTGCGCCGCCGCCTGTTGCTGGCGCAACTGGTGGCGCGGCTGCTTGATGCCCAACCCGACCTTGCCCCGCGCGCCGCAACTTTCGACCTGGCCGACAGCCTTGCGCAACTGATGGACGAAATGCAGGCCGAAGAGGTCAGCACGCAGACCATTGCCGCACTGGACGTGGCGAACCATTCCGAACATTGGGCACGGATTCAGGCCTTCCTCGGCATCATCGCCCCACAGCTTGAGGATATGTCGAACCCCGACGCCGGTCTGCGGCAACGTCTGGCGGTGGAGCGGACCATCGCCCGCTGGCAGGCCGAACCGCCCGTCGATCCGGTGATCGTTGCCGGATCGACTGGGTCGCGCGGCACCACGGCACGGCTGATGGCGGCGGTGGCCGCGCTGCAGCAGGGCGCCCTGGTTCTGCCCGGATATGACGGCGACATGCCCGCCTCTGCCTGGGATGCGCTTTCGGATATCCTGACCGCCGAGGATCACCCGCAGTTCCGCTATCGTCGTCTCGCGGCTACTCTGGGGCTTGACCCCGCCAAGCTCGAAGGCTGGACGACAGCACCGGCACCGAGCCCCGCCCGCAACAGTTTGATTTCCCTGTCCCTCCGCCCCGCACCGGTCACCGATCGCTGGCTCGCCGAAGGGCCGCACCTGCCCGATCTGGTCGCAGCCACCGCCGATATGACGCTGATAGAGGCGCCGGGTCTGCGGGCCGAAGCCCTGGCCATAGCCCTCGTATTGCGCGAAGCGGCCGAGATGGGAAAATCCGCGGCCCTGATCACGCCGGACCGGATGCTGACACGCCGGGTTGCGGCAGCACTCGACCGTTGGGGCATCCTGCCCGACGATTCCGCGGGTCGGCCCTTGGCGCTGTCGGCGCCCGGGCGTTTTCTGCGCCATGTCGCCGATCTCATCTGCACCCGCCTTTCGGCGGACCGGCTTCTGGTGCTGCTGAAACACCCGCTGACAGCCTGCGGCGGCGACCGCGGCAACCATCTGCGCCTTACGCGGGAGCTTGAGCTGCGCCTGCGCCGCCATGGTCCCGCTTTCCCGCTGCCCGACGACCTGCGCCATTGGGCCGCCAGCCTCAACGACCCTGCCGCCGAGGGTTGGGCCGCCGCCCTGTCCGCCTGTCTGCCGCCCCCTGTGGCGGATGCGCCCGAACCGCTGGCCCGCCATGTCACCCGCCATCGCCATCTTGCCGAAGCCTTGGCGCGGGGCACCGCCGCCGACGGTTCCGGCGCCCTCTGGGACCGTGCCGCAGGGGAGGAAGCGCTGCATCTGATGGACGAGCTTGCCGCCGAGGCCGGTTCCGGCGGCGCCATGACCGCCGCCGAATACCGCGACCTTTTTCGCGCCCTGATCGCCCGCGGCGAGGTGCGCGAACCCGCGCAAAGCCATCCGGGCATCCGGTTCTGGGGCACGATCGAGGCCCGGGTTCAAGGCGCAGAGCTGGTCATTCTGGGCGGGCTGAACGACGGCACATGGCCGCGCCTGCCCGATCCGGACCCCTGGCTGAACCGCGCCATGCGCAAAGAGGCCGGCCTTCTTCTGCCCGAGCGGCGGATCGGTCTTTCCGCCCATGATTATCAGCAGGCCATCGGGGCACCGCAGGTGGTCCTGACCCGCGCCCAGCGCGATGCCGAGGCGGAAACCGTTCCCTCGCGCTGGCTGAACCGGCTGACCAATCTGATGTCCGGCCTGCCCGGGCAGGGCGGCCCACAGGCACTTGCCGCCATGCGCGACCGCGGCAAAATCTGGCTCGACAGGGCGGTTTGTCTCGAATCCACGCCTCCAGCTCCGCCCGCGTCCCGCCCAGCGCCCATGCCGCCCGTGGCCGATCGACCGCGTCGCCTGCCGCTTACCGCCATCGCGCGGCTGATCCGCGACCCCTATGCAATCTATGCCCGCCACATGCTGCGGCTTTACCCGCTGGACCCGCTGCACCCATCGGCCGACGCCCGCGACCGCGGCACCGCCTATCACCGCATCCTCGAACGTTTCGCCGGCGAGCGCCCCCCGGAGGAAGACACCGATGCCGCGCGCCGCCGTCTCCTTTCGCTTGCAGCCGAGGTTCTGGCCGAAGAAACCCCTTTCCCCAGCGCCCGCGCCCTCTGGCTGGCGCGACTGGCGCGCGTGGCGGATCATGTGCTGACACAGGACCGCAAGCATGGCGGCACCACGCTCAAGGTCGAAACCCGCGGCAGCGCGCAGGTCGAAGAGCTTGATTTTACCCTCTTCGGCACGCCCGACCGGATCGACCGGCTTGCCGATGGCCGCCTGCATCTGATCGACTACAAATCCGGTCAGACCCCGACAGAAAACCAGCAGAAAATCTATGAAAAGCAGTTGCTTCTGGCCGCCGCAATGGCCGAACGCGGCGGTTTTCCCGATCTGGGGCCAAGCGAGGTTGCCCTGATCAGCTATGTCGGCCTTGGCGCGGGTGAGAAGGTGGTGGAAACCGCCCTCACCCCCGAACGGATCGAGGCGGAATGGCGGCGCTTCGTCACCCTGATCCGCCGCTATCATCAGCGCAGCACCGGCTACACCGCCCGCCGCGCGCTGTTCGAAGAGCGCCACGAAGGCGATTACGACCATCTCTCGCGCTACGGGGAATGGCAGATGTCGGACCGCGCCGCACCCGCGCCCGTCGGGCCGGAGGACGCGCCATGATCCGCAATGCCGCCTCGGAGCGTCAGGTCCGCGCCGCCGAACCCCGCGCCTCGACCTGGGTTGCTGCCAATGCTGGTTCGGGCAAGACCCGGGTGCTGACCGACCGCGTGGCGCGGCTTCTGCTGGGCGGGGTCGAGCCGCAGCATATCCTGTGCCTTACTTATACCAAGGCCGCCGCGACCGAGATGCAGAACCGCCTGTTCCGCCTGCTTGGCGATTGGGCGATGATGCCCGACGGGCCGCTTCGTGACGCTTTGCAAGAGCTGGGCGATGAGGGCACCCTGTCTGCTGCCGATCTGACCAAGGCGCGGCGGCTTTTTGCCCGGGCCCTTGAAACGCCGGGCGGGTTGCGGATTCAAACCATCCACAGCTTTTGCGCCACGCTGCTGCGCCGCTTTCCGCTCGAAGCCCGCGTCGCCCCGGCTTTCCGCGAAATGGACGACCGTTCTGCCAAGCTTCTGCGGGCGGAAATCGTCGAAGATCTGGCCGACAGCGCCGCGCCCGACCTGATTGCAGAGGTGGCCGCGGCCTTTACAGGAGAGGATTTTTCGCGCCTGACCGCCGAGATCATCCGTCACCGCGCGGCTTTTGCTGACATGTCAGACCCAGCGATAGCCCGCCGTGCCTTCGGCCTTGATGGTGAAGCAAACCTTGCCCGTGTGATGGAGGATGTCTTTCTTGGCGGCGAAGCGGCGCTGCGCGAACGGATCGCGCCGGTCCTGCTGGCCGGAAAATCCACCGATGTGGGCCTTGCCCAAAAGCTCGCCACGCTTGATCTGCTGCGCCCCGATCCGGCCACGCTCGCGGCGCTTGAAGGGCTGTTCCTTTATGGCGCGGAAACCAAACAGCCGCATGGCGCCAAGCTGGACCGGCTGCCCACCAAAGACTGCCGCGCGGCGCTTGGCGCCGATCTTGAGCCGCTTCAGCACTTCATGCAGCGGGTCGAGGCGGCCCGGCCCCGGCGCCTCGCCCTGCGCGCAGCCGAGCGCACGGCAACGCTGCACCGCTTTGCCGCTGCTTTCCTGCCGCGCTACGAGGCGGCCAAGGCGGCCCGCGGCTATCTCGACTTTGACGATCTGATCGCCCGGGCCAAGGCGCTGCTGGAAGACCGCTCGGTCGCGGCCTGGGTGCTGTTCCGGCTGGATGGCGGCATCGACCACATTCTGGTGGATGAGGCGCAGGACACCTCGCCCGACCAATGGCGGATCATCGAGCTTCTGACCGGCGAATTCACCGCCGGCGAAGGCGCGCGGGCCGGAGAGCGCACGCTTTTCGTGGTGGGCGACAAGAAGCAGTCGATCTATTCCTTTCAGGGCGCCGATGTTGCCGCCTTTGATCGCAAACATCTGGCCTTTGCCGAGGGCTTTCGCGCGGCAGGCCAGCAGTTCCAGTCGCTGGAGCTGGAATATTCCTTCCGGTCCTCGCCCGCCGTGCTGCGTCTGGTTGATGAGACCTTCGGCGACAGTTTCCCGGAGGCCGTCGGTGATCCATTGAACCACATCGCTTTCAAGGATGCGATGCCGGGACGGGTGGATCTCTGGCCGCTGATTGAGCCGGTCAAGACCGAAGCTGATGAGGATTGGGACAATCCCGTCGATCTGATTGCTGAAACCCACCACAGCGCCCGGCTTGCCGGCCAGATTGCCGCTGAAATCGGCATGATGATCCGTTCGGGCGTGCAGATTCCCGTCGATCGCAAGGAAGACCCGTCCGGCGCCCGCCCGGTTCACGCCGGGGATTTCCTGATCCTTGTCCAGCGCCGGGATGCGTTGTTTGCGGCGATCATCCGCGCCTGCAAGAAGGCCGGGCTGCCGATTGCCGGGGCGGACCGGCTGAAGCTGGGCGAGGAACTGGCCGTCAAGGATTTGCGCGCCCTTCTGGCCTTTCTGGCAACGCCCGAGGATGATCTGTCGCTGGCGGCGCTGCTCCGCTCCCCGCTGTGCGGCTGGAGCGAGGATGCGCTTTACCGGCTCGCGCAGGGGCGCAAGGGTTTTCTCTGGGAGGCTTTGCGCGACTGGCCGAATCAGACGGCCCGCGCAATGCTGGAGGATATGCGCAATCAGGCCGATTTCCTGCGGCCCTTCGATCTGATCGACCGGGCGCTGACCCGCCATGATGGCCGCCGCCGCCTGATTGCCCGCCTTGGCAGCGAGGCTGAGGACGGTATCGACGAATTGCTGCAACAGGCGCTGGCCTATGAGGAAACCGAAGTGCCCAGCCTGACCGGCTTTCTGATCTGGCTGGATTCGGAAGAGGTCGAGGTCAAGCGGCAGGCCGATGGCGCCGGAGGCCGTATCCGGGTGATGACGGTGCATGGCGCCAAGGGGCTTGAGGCGCCCATCGTCATCCTGCCCGACACCGCCGACCGCGAAAGACGCGAACGGGACGAGATTTTCCTGCTCGAGGGCGGATTGCCGGCCTGGAAACTGCCGAAAGAGGACAGCCCGGCACCCATCGCCGCCGCCCGCAACACGCGGATGCGGCGGCAGGCCGAGGAAAGTCTGCGTCTGCTTTATGTGGCGCTGACGCGGGCGCGCTGCTGGCTGATCGTGGCGGGGGCGGGCAAGGCCGCGATGGAAACCGGCGCCGGGGCGAAGGCACCGCTCGACTGGAGCTGGTATCTGCAGGTGCGGCGCGGAATGCAGGCGGTGGGGGCCATGCCCGGACCTGCCGGACGCCTGCGCTATCAAACCGGCGACTGGCCCGACCCGCTGCCAACAGCACCAGAGGCGGCTGGCCCCGCCGCAGTCACGCTGCCCGGCTGGGCGTCTGTCACTGCACCCCCGCCGCCCGAAACCGGGCGGCCCCTGTCGCCCTCCAATCTGGGTGGCGCCAAGGCATTGCCGGGTGAGGGGCTGGAAGAGGCGGCGGCGCTGGCGCGCGGCACGGCGCTGCATCTGCTGCTCGAACAGCTTGCCGGCCTGCCGGCAGCCGCGCGGGCCGCGCGGGCGGCGGTTTTGCTGCCCGACCCCGCGTTGCGCGCCGATGTGCTGCCCGAGGCTCTGGCGGTGCTGGACGACCCTGCCCTTGCGCCACTTTTCGCCGAGGGCACTCTGGCGGAGGTCGGGGTGACGGCCCCGCTGGGTTCGGGTCGGATGCTGGGCAGCATCGACCGGCTGGTGGTGACGACGGATCGGGTTCTGGCGGTGGATTTCAAGACCAACAACATGATTCCCGACCGCGCCGAAGATGTGCCCGAGGGGCTCTTGCGCCAGATGGGCGCCTATGCGGCGGCACTGGCGCAGATCTGGCCCGGGCGGCGGATCGAAACCGCGATCCTCTGGACCCGACAGGCCATGCTCATGCCGCTGCCTCCCGATATTGTGAGGGCTGCTATGCTGCGCGCCGCTATCCCTTGACGTTGCCCGCCGCGATCCCTAGCTTCCTTAACCGACCCTTTCCCTCAGGAGACCCCGCCATGGGTGCCAATACCGTTGCAGTGACCGATGCCACTTTCGACACCGAAGTCCGCAAGTCGGATATTCCGGTTGTCGTCGATTTCTGGGCCGAGTGGTGTGGCCCCTGCCGTCAGATCGGCCCGGCTCTGGAAGAGCTGGCGGCGGAATATGCCGGCAAGGTCAAGATCGTAAAGGTCAATGTGGACGAGAACCCCGACAGCCCGGCGGTTCTGGGTGTGCGTGGCATCCCCTCGCTCTTCCTGTTCAAGGATGGTCAGGTGGTGTCGAACAAGGTTGGCGCGGCGCCCAAGGCGGCGCTGGCCAACTGGATTGCCTCGGCGATCTGAGCCTTTTGCGATTGTGGATCGGGGCGCCTTCGGGCGCCCTTTTCATATCGGCCAGCCCTGCATGCGCAGACTGTCTGCGATACGGTCCTGCACGTCATCGGCCCAGGCGATGATGCTGTTGCGCTTGAAATACCAGAAGAGATAGCGCGCAAAGGCCGGTGCCGGGCCCAAAGCGCGGGCAAAGGCGGCATCCACCCCCAAATCGGGCACCGATCCGGCGATATGGTGAAAGTCGATCCGCCCGAACAGAACCGCCGGCTTTTCGGCGAAATAACCGGCAAGGGCGGTCGAGGAATTCTGGGTAACCACATAGTCGCAGCCCGCCAGAAGATCGGGCGTGGGCCGTGTGGCAAGTGTCAGCCGGGGCTCGTCGGCGATCAGCGCGGCAAGGGCGGCAAGCTCATCTTCCGAATAGGTTTCCTTGGGATGCAGGCTTGCGATCAGCGGGCGGTCAGGTTCCGCCGCCAGTGTAGCGCGGATCATGCCGATCGGGCTCATCGATTGAAAATGCCGATGTTCCAACAACTTGCCCTGAAGCGGGATCAGGACATGGCCCTGCGGCGACAAGGGCAGGTCGCCGAAGATCCGGCCGCGCCAGTTTGCCATGAAAGCCCCGCATGACCCTGTGACCTGTCCGGGGCGAAAGGGCTTGCGGGCGATCTGCCAATCCCAACGGTCATTCGTCGCCTCGATCCGCCAGAACGGGTCGCGCAGGCAGCGGCGCAGAGTGAGGGTATTGGCGCCGATCACCGGGCGGTTGAGGACAAGGTGATACCCCTCGGCCACAGGCAGGGCGGCGGTTTCCGTCTCGGCCTGCAGCACCGCAGTCCAGCCCCGCGCCTCAACCGTTTCAACCACCCGGTTCAGGATGCCGCCCTTGCCCGCCCGGATGCGATCTATATGCCAGGGGGGCAGGTGGAAGTGGAGGGTTTGCGCGGCGCTCATGCGCCATGGATACGCGGGCGGGCTTCCGCGATCCAGCGGCAAGTCTGGTTGCACGGGGGCAGGCGGCCTTCCATATAGAGCGAAAGCTCAAAGGGGGCGCGGATGGACGACAGGTTTCCCGGCTGGCACGGCACGACAATCCTTGCCGTGCGGCGTGGCGGCGAGGTGGTGGTGGCGGGCGACGGGCAGGTCAGCCTTGGCCAGACCGTGATCAAGGGCACGGCGCGCAAGGTGCGGCGGCTGAACCCCGGTGGCCATGCGGTGGTGGCGGGCTTTGCCGGATCGACCGCCGATGCCTTTACCCTGCTGGAACGGCTGGAGAAAAAGCTTGAGGCTGCCCCGGGGCAATTGGCGCGGGCCTGTGTCGATCTGGCCAAAGATTGGCGGATGGACAAGTATCTGCGCAACCTTGAAGCCATGCTGATCGTGACCGACGGCGCCGACCTGTATGTGATCACCGGCGCGGGCGACGTTCTGGAGCCGGAGCATGACGTGGCCGCCATCGGCTCGGGCGGGAATTTCGCGCTGGCCGCAGCGCGGGGGTTGATGCAATCCGATCTTTCCGCCGAAGAGGTGGCACGGCGGGCCATGGCGATTGCGGCCGATATCTGCGTTTACACCAATGGCAATCTGACGGTGGAGAAGATCACCAAATGACCGATTTGACCCCGCGCGAGATCGTTTCCGAGCTGGACCGTTTCATCATCGGCCAGCGCGAGGCCAAGCGGGCAGTGGCCGTGGCGCTGCGCAACCGCTGGCGGCGCAAGCGGCTGGGCGACGATCTGCGGGAAGAGGTCTATCCGAAGAATATCCTGATGATCGGGCCGACCGGCGTGGGCAAGACGGAAATCTCGCGGCGGCTGGCCAAACTGGCCCGGGCGCCTTTCCTGAAGGTCGAGGCAACCAAGTTCACCGAGGTCGGCTATGTCGGGCGCGATGTGGACAGCATCATCCGCGATCTGGTCGATGCCGCGATGATCGAAACCCGCAGCCGGATGCGCGAGGATGTCCGCGCCCGGGCCCGCGAGGCGGCGGAAGAGCGGGTGATCGAGGCACTGGCCGGCAAAGAGGCCCGCGCCCAGACCCGCGAGATGTTCCGTGCCAAGCTGCGCCGCGGAGAGCTGGACGAAACGATGATCGAGGTCGAGGTGCAGGAACCTGCGCCCGCCCTGCCGCTGGGCCCCGGGATGGAAGGCCAGATGCAGGGGTTGCAGGACATCGTCAAGGCGTTCGGCGGACGCATGGCGCGCAAGCGGGTCACGGTGGCCGCGAGCTATGACCTCTTGATCGGGCAGGAAGCCGACAAGCTGCTGGATGACGAGGCGGTGAAGGCGGCGGCGCTGGAAGCGGTTCAGGAAAACGGCATCGTCTTTCTGGACGAGATCGACAAGATTTGCGCCCGCGCCGATGCCCGCGGCGCCGATGTGTCGCGCGAAGGGGTGCAGCGCGATCTCTTGCCGCTGATCGAGGGGACGACGGTTTCCACCAAATACGGGCCGGTGAAGACCGACCATATCCTGTTCATCGCCTCGGGCGCGTTCCATATCGCCAAGCCTTCAGACCTGTTGCCGGAATTGCAGGGCCGTCTGCCGATCCGGGTCGAACTGTCACCGCTGACCGAGGCGGATTTCATCCGCATCCTGACCGAGACCGAGAATGCGCTGACCCGGCAATATGCCGGGCTTATGGCGACGGAAGAGGTTGCCGTGAGCTTTACCGAAGACGGGATCGCGGCAATTGCCCGGATTGCCGCCGAGGTGAACCGCAGCGTCGAGAATATCGGGGCGCGGCGGCTTTATACCGTGATGGAGCGGGTGTTCGAGGAGCTTTCCTTTACCGCACCCGACCGTTCGGGCGATCGGGTGCAGGTGGACGGCGATTTCGTCGAGGCCAATGTGGGGGCACTGGCGCGCTCGGCCGATATTTCGCGCTATGTGCTGTAACGGCATCTTGCCGATGCGCCGTTGCGGGCTTGACCGAACGGGCGAAGGCGGCGCAACTGGCACCAGATGACGCGCAAAACCCCAACCACACGACTTCTTCTTGTGTTGTGCCTTGTGCTGGCGGCGGCCTGTGCGCCGCGCGGCAAGATGACGGTCGATACCGAGGCCGGCAAGGTCGGCAAGGTTGAGACCATCTTCATCGGCACCACACGCGATCTGCAGCCGGACGGAACCTATGGCAACAAACGGTCAGAGGTGACCCGGTTTGCCCGCTATGCCGTGTCGATCCCGCCGAAACGCAAGCTGGGCGAGATCAATTGGCCCTCACGCTTTGCCAAGCCAGACCCCGAGCGGGATTTTCTGACGGTTTCGGCGCGGACCTATCCCGACGAACCGGCATTTCGCGGTGATCTTTCCGCGGCGCTGAAGGCCGAAGGCGGCGAAGCGGTGGTCTTTGTCCATGGCTATAACAACAACTTCTCGGAAGGGCTTTATCGGGTGGCGCAGTTTGCCCATGACCTGGAGTTACCGGGGGTGGTGGTGCATTACGCCTGGCCCTCGGCGGCAGAGCCGCTGGGCTATGTCTATGACCGGGATTCGGCGATCTTTGCGCGCGACGGGCTTGCGGCGCTGCTGGATCAGCTTGCCGATGCCGGCGCGACGCGCGTTCTGCTGGTGGCGCATTCCATGGGCTCGGCGCTGACCATGGAGGCGCTGCGCACGGTGGCGTTGCAGCGGGACAGCAAGGCGTTGGGACGGTTGTCAGGGGTGATCCTGATTTCGCCGGATATCGACGTGGATGTCTTCCGCGCGCAAGCCAGGGCGATGGGCGAATTGCCGCAACCTTTCGTCATCTTCGGATCGAACCGCGACAAGATTCTGCGGATATCTGCGGGCCTGACCGGGCAGCGGGAGCGGCTGGGTTCCCTGTCGGACCTGTCGCAGGTGGCCGATCTGAAGGTGACTTTTCTGGATGTCAGCGCCTTTGCGGCGGGCGCGGCCCATTTCACAGTGGGCGATTCCCCCGCGCTGATCCTGCTGATGCAGCGGATTTCCGAGATCGAGGGCGCGTTCGAGGCGGACCGTGCCGCCCGGGTCGGCCTGTTGCCCGGCGTGGTGATGACCGTGCAAAGTGCGACGCAGGTGGTGCTGAAGCCGATCGCCACGGTGGGCAGCGAGCTGACCCGCTAGCGACGGCGCAGATAGACGTAATAGGCGCCCGCGCCGCCGTGTTTCAGATGCGCTTCGGTGATCTGCAGAACCGCCGGGCCAAGCGGCGGCAGGCGCAACCATTGCGGCACCTGATGGCGCAGGGCACCGATGCGCTGCGGGATCGGGCCGTGATCCAGTCCGCGCTTGCCCTTGCCGGTGATGACAAGAATCAGCCGCAGCCCGGCGGATTGCGCATTCAGCACGAAATGCACCAGTTCGCCATGCGCTTCGGTCAGGGTAAGCCCGTGCAGGTCGATCCGCGCCTCGGGGGCAAGTTTGCCGCGGGTCATACGGGCGTGGGTCTTGGCGTCCATGCGCAGGGCGGCGGCTGCAAGCGCCTCGGCCGGGGTGGGGCTGAGTTGCGGGGCGGCAGGCATCACACGGGCCTTTTCACCGAGCCGAAAGGTCGGCAGGCGGGGCGCAGGGTGCGGCTCGGGCTTGTGCGGCAGCGGCGTGGGTTCGGGGGCCCGGTGCAGCGGCTTGGGGTGCAGCGGGCGGGTGGTGCGGGCGACGGCCTGCCAGAGGTCTTCCTCATCAGGGTGAAGATTGCGGCGGCGGGCCATATCAGCCCTCGGGCAGCATGGCGAAGGCGCGGTCGATGGGCAGCAAGACGATCATCCGCCCGCCGTCCTTGACGGTTCCTGCCGCCTCTCCGGCGTCAAATCCGGTGCCAAAGAAGATGTCGGCACGTTGTGGCCCCTTGATGGCGCCGCCGGTGTCCTGTGCCACCATCAGCGAGCGGATCGGGTTTTCGCCGTCTTTTTCGATCCAGACCGGCGCGCCGAGCGGGGTGAAGGCGGGGTCGATGGCGATCGAGCGGAATGCGGTGATCGAACGGCCCATGGCGCCGATCGGGCCTTTGTCAGCGGGGAGGTCGGCCAGTTTGCGAAAGAAGATGTAAGAGGGATTGAAGTTCAGCATATCCATGCCGGTGCGGCCGCTGCGCTTGACCCAGGCACGGATTTCCTGTGCCGAAACCTGATCGGGGCGGTGGGTGCCGCGGCGGACCATCTCTTGCCCGACCGAGCGATAGGCGTGGCCATTGCGCCCTGCATAGCCGACGCGGATCACATGGCCGTCGGGCATACGGATGCGGCCAGAGCCCTGAATATGCAGGAAAAACACTTCGACCGGATCTTCGAGCCAGGCGATCTCAAGGCCACGGCCACGCAGGGCGCCAGCCTCAATGGCGGCACGGTCGAGATAGACCTGACCATCCTGCAATTCGGGTGGTCGGCGATAGATCGGCCAGGCAAAGCGCGGCGTGCGGGTGGGGGAGCCTTTGAGTTCCGGCTCGTAATAGCCGGTGAACAGGGCCGGCGGGGTGCCGATCAGGACAGGGCGGAAGAAAAGCTCGAAAAAGGCGCGGGCGGAGGCTTCGGACTTGGCCGCCTCGGGGGCGAGGCGGCAGAGCGGCGTCCAGTCGGCGGCATCGAGCCGGTCGCAGGTTTCCAGAAAGCTGGTCAGTGCAGCGCGGTGGTCATCCTCTTCCCAGCCCGCCAGAGCCTCGAAGTCGAGCATCTGGGCCGGGGCGGGGCTGGCGGCGGTCACGGCCGCCACCAGCGAAAGCGAGCGGAGAAGCGCGCGCATCGCCGCATCTCACTCGCCGGTGGCGACAAGCTGCCAGTTCGGATCGGAAACCCCCATCCGGCGCGAGAAGGTCCATGCGTCACGCTGGCGCTTGATCTCGGTGGTGGAGCCTTCGACGACCTCACCGGCCTTGTTGCGCACGACCGAGGTGAGTTCGCCAAGGAAGCGCACGGTGATCTCGGCGGTCTGGGTTTCGCGGTTGTATTCGGCATCGGCGAGGGTGAGTTCGCGGGTGCCGACGAAATTCGCCTCGACTGTCAGGCCCTCCCGCTCGC
Organism: Tabrizicola fusiformis; assembly: GCF_013328815.1. Taxonomy (GTDB): domain Bacteria; phylum Pseudomonadota; class Alphaproteobacteria; order Rhodobacterales; family Rhodobacteraceae; genus Fuscibacter. The sequence goes on along the minus strand of NZ_JABUHN010000008.1, from coordinate 196,673 downwards.
GGGCATTGATGGCTTGGGCGAAGCTTGCCTCAACCTCGTCGGAGAGGAAGGGGCGGATGCGGTCCAGCTCGCCATGTTCAAAGGCGATCAGGATCATCTCATAGGCGCCGCGGGCGCCGGAGAGGAATTCGGACACCGAAAAACCCGGCTCGGCCAGTTTCATCGCGGCAAGCGCCTTGGCGGCATCGCTGCCATCCGCGACATGGTCGATGATGTCGCGGTCAGGGCCGCCCTCGATCACCTCGAAGTCGCGCTTGCCGCGGGGGCGGGCGTCTTCGACAGGCAGGGGTGGCTTTTCAAATCCTTCGCGCGTGCCCAGAACCGAGCGCAGCTTGAGGATCAGGAACACGGCAATCCCGGCCAGGACGAGAAGCTGGATCAGGGAGGAATTCATCGGCACCTCGGGGGCCCGGGGGTTGGCGATCCGGGCGCTGCGCCCTTATGTAGGGTGGGAAGACGGGCAAGTCTACCGTGCCGGGCAGAAACCGGCCAAGGGAGTTGGCATGAAGTGGATCGGCGCGGCATTTCTGGTGCTTCCCTTGGCGGAAATAGCCCTGTTCGTCGTGGTGGGCGGCTGGATCGGGCTTGGGGCAACGCTGGCCGTGGTGGTGGGCAGCGGCGTTCTGGGGGTGACGATCCTGCGGCGGATCGGGGCGCCATCGATTGACCGGGTGCGGGGCGATCTGCTTTCACCGCTGGCGGAGCGGGCGCTTTTGGCGGTGGCGGCGATGCTGCTGATCCTGCCCGGATTTCTGACCGATACGCTGGGTCTGATCCTGCTGGTGCCGCTGGTGCGGCGGCTGGTGGTGGGGGTGCTGGCAATGCGCTTGCAGGCTGCAGGTGCGGGTCGGCGGACCGATGCGACGGTGATCGACGGCGAATTCTATGAAATCGAGCCGGAAACCCGGGAATTGCGGCCGCCTTCGGGCTGGACGCGGCATTGAGGCGCGGCATTGAGGACTGGCGGGCGACCTGCTAGGAACGAAACAACCCGGAGTGAGAGGAGAGTTTCGTATGGCCGAAGAAAACGGCGCCGCGCCGCAGGTCCGTATGTCGGTGCTGGCGCAGTTCGTGAGGGACATGTCCTTTGAGAACATGGTGGCGCAGAAGGGTGTGACCTCGTCCGAGGTGGCACCAGATATTCAGGTGGTCGTCAGTCTGGACGCGCGCAAGCGCCCGGCGGATCATCAATATGACGTGATCTCGAAATACAAGGTCACCTCGAAGAACAAGGCGAATGGCGAAACGCTGTTCCTGTGCGAAGTGGATTACGGCGGGATATTCCATGTCGAGGGCGTGCCGGAAGAGCAACTGCACCCCTTCCTGTTGATCGAATGCCCGCGGCTGTTGTTCCCCTTCGTGCGGCGGATCATCTCGGATCTGACGCGCGATGGCGGTTTCCCGGCGCTGAACATCGATACGGTGGATTTCCTTGCGCTTTACCGGCAGGAAGTGGCGCGGCGCAATCAGGCGCAGGCGGCGCAGGCCCAGCCGAACTGACATATCCCGTTTGGGGTGGGCAGGCCGTCCTTCGGGGCGGCCTTTTCATTTGCCGGTCAGGACAGGCGGCGCTTCCAGATCGCGGCATCGCCCAGCTTGGCCACAAATGCCTCATGCGCGGCCATCTCAGCTTCGGTCAGGCGCGGGGGCAACGGTGTGGGGCGGGGTTTCGGCCGCCAATTGGTGTCAACCCGGGCCTGCGTCTGGCTGGGGGTCGGGCGGGTCGGGGCCAGGACCAGATCGGGTTGCCGGCCGCCGATCAGCTCCAGATAGACCTCAGCCAGAATTTCACTGTCGAGAAGCGCGCCGTGTTTGTCGCGGCGGGAATTGTCCACACCGAAGCGGCGGCACAGCGCATCGAGCGAAGCCGGGGAGCCGGGGAATTTCGACCGCGCCATCATCAGAGTATCGACAGCGCGCTGCGACGGCAGGCCAGGAAGCCCGGCCCATTCCAGTTCGGCGTTGAGGAATTTCATGTCAAAGCTGGCGTTATGGATGACCAGTTTGGCATCGCCGATGAAATCGAGAAACGCCTGACCGACATCGCGGAACAGGGGTTTGTCGCGCAGGAAATCGTCGCCGAGGCCGTGAACGTCGAACGCCTCTTTCGGCATCATGCGCTGCGGGTTGATATATTGGTGAAAGGTGTTGCCGGTGGGCAGGTGGTTCAAAAGCTCCACCGCGCCGATTTCGACGATGCGGTGGCCTTCCGAGGGTTCAAACCCGGTGGTTTCGGTGTCGAGGACGATCTCACGCATGGTTGGTCCGGATATGGGCAATCAGGGCGCGGACATAGGCCGCGGTCTGATCAAGACTGAGCGTTTCCACGATATGGGTGGCGCGGGCGCGTTTATCGCTGTCGGGCATCTGGCGCGACAGGATCAGCGCGAATTGCGCCTCAGTCATGCCGGGACGGGCAAGGACACGGGCGCGCTGCAGGGCGGGCGGGGCGGTGGCCAGGAGGGTGGCGTCCATCTCAGCCTCGTTGCCTTTCTCGAAGAGGAGCGGAATGTCGAGAATGGCAATGTCGGCAGGGCTTGAGGCAAGGAAATTTGCGCGGTCCCGGGCCACCAAGGGGTGAACCACGGCTTCGATGGCGGGGAGAAGGGTGGGGTCGGCGGCGATGTGGTGTTTGAGCGTTTCACGTGAAACACTCCCGCCACGAATGGCCTGCGGGCAGAGTGCGCCAAGCGGGGCAACGGCAGCACCCCCCGCAGCATAGAGACGGTGGACCGCTGCATCGGCGTCCCAGACGGGCAGCCCTTCGGCAGCGAAGAGTGCGGCCGTGGTGGATTTCCCCATGCCGATCGAGCCAGTGAGGCCGAGCCGGAAGGTCATGCCGACAGCACAGCGTCGCGGGTGGCCTGATCGACCTCGGGGCGCGGCCCGAACCAGCGTTCAAAGCCGGGAGCCGCCTGATGCAGCAGCATTCCCAGACCATCGACCGTGCGACAGCCCCGCGCGGCGGCCTCCAAAAGCAGCGGCGTCTGCAAGGGATTATAGACCAGATCGGTAACAAGCGCCGTCGGTTCCAGCGCATCCAGCGGCACGCGGAACGGCGGTTTGCCCGCCATGCCCAGCGAGGTAGTGTTGATCACCGTCGCCGCACCTTCCAGCATGTTGCCGCCCTGCGTCCAGTCTTCGACCAGAACCTTGGCCCCGAAATCGGCGCGCAGGGTTTCGGCGCGCGGGCGGGTGCGGTTGGTCAGCCGGATTTCCGGAACCCCAACTTCGATCAGTGCGGCAATCACCGCCCGTGCGGCACCTCCGGCACCAAAGACAACGGCGGGACCGGCGGCTGGGTTCCAGTCCGGCGCATTTTGGCGCAGGTTGGCCATGAAGCCCGCGCCATCCGTGTTGTCGGCATGCAGTCGGCCATCCTTGCGGAATATGAGTGTATTGGCCGCGCCGATCAGCGCCGCGCGATCCGTCACGATATCGGCAAGCTGCAGCACCGCTTCCTTGTGCGGAATGGTCACGTTCACCCCGACAAAGCCAAGCCGCGGCAAGAGGTTGAGCGCCTCCTTGAGATCTTGGGGTGCCACATCCATCGGAATGTAATGCCCCTTGATCCCATGCCGCTTGAGCCAGAAGCCATGCAGCGCCGGAGAGCGGCTGTGCGCGATGGGATGGCCGATCACGCCGGCCAGAGGGATACGGGGGAGGTCGGTCATGTCGCTATGAAACCCCGAGTTCCAAGATAGGTCAACAAGGGCAAAAGAGGCAGGCCAAGAATGGTGAAATGGTCGCCCTCGATCCGATCAAACAGGCGGATGCCTTCTTCCTCCAGCTTGTAGCCGCCCACCGAATGGCCGATCTGGGGCCAGTTACGATCAAGATAGCCCTCAAGAAACGCGTCGCTGAAGTGCCGCATGATCAGCCGCGCCTCACCGATGTGGCGCCAGATCGGTTCGCCTGCGTCGAACAGCACAAGTGCCGACAGCAGCCGATGCGTCTGTCCGCGCAAGGCGCCCAACTGCGCCGCGGCTTCATCGCGCGTTTCGGGCTTGCCCCAGACTTCATGCCGGAACTCCAGCACCTGATCGCAGCCCAGCACCAGCGCATCGGGGGCTTTTGCCGCAATCCGGGCGGCCTTCATCTCGGCAAGCATATCCGCGATATCGCGGGGGTGGGCCTTTTCTGCGGCAAGACCGGCGCGGATCAGGGTTTCGTCAATCCGCGCCACCTGCGCATGAACATCCAGCCCCGCAGACCGGAGGAGGTGAAGCCGGATTTCAGAGCCGGAGGCAAGGATGAGCGGGCGGGGCATGGCTGTGGATATGCTGCTTATGTTCTCTTGGCTGTCCTTGGGGACAGATGAGACAAGGGGAAATCCCCTGCTTTTTGTCAAGCGCCGAGCCCCTCTTATCCCGATGTGTGCAAGGTCTTGGCTGGGGCTTGGACTGTTCTGAAATCCCCACCCTGTGGATGAACGAAATGCTCTGTGTTGTCCGTCATCCTTTTGTTTTTATTTGATTTATCATGTCAGTTTTGCGCCTCCGGTCGGCTATCCACAGACTTCCGCCTGTGCAGAACTCTGGGGGCTTTTGCCGCATTTCAGTTATCCCGAACCTCTTCATCATCATCTTTTCTTTATCTTTCTTTTCCTTTTTAAGAAGAAAGAAAGGTGCGGTGAGATGAGCGATTTTCTGTCGGACTGGTATTTCTGGATCAAGGCGCTGCATGTGGTGTCGGTGATCTCGTGGATGGCGGGGTTGTTCTATCTGCCGCGGCTCTTTGTCTATCACACCGAACAGGTGGAGCCGGGAAGTGCCACCGATGCGATGTTTCAGCTGATGGAACGGCGCTTGCTGCGGGCGATCATGGGGCCGGCGAGCATTGCCACCTGGGTCTTTGGTCTTGCGCTGGTGTTTACGCCAGGGATTGTTGACTGGAGCGAGATCTGGCCCTGGACCAAGGCGACAGCGGTTCTTGGCATGACGGTATTCCACCACTGGTTGATGGCGCGGCGCAAGGATTTCGTGATGGGGCGCTACCGGATTTCGGGCCGGGGTTACCGGATGATGAACGAGGTTCCGACGGTTTTGATGCTGATCATCGTGTTTTCGGTCATTGTTCGGTTCTGAGAAGATTGACTCGGCCTGCTTGCGCCATTAGGTCCGGGTCAGCGGGGCCGTCCGGTCCGAACGCTTTTCCTTATCCAGCGCTGATTCTGCACCCTGCGGCACGCAAGAGGGCATTTCCATGACTATCGAACATCTGAACCTGGCCGATCTGAAAGCCAAGACCCCCGCCGAGCTTCTGGCAATGGCGGAGGAATGGGAGATCGAGAACGCACCTTCGATGCGCAAGGGCGAGATGATGTTCCAGATCCTCAAGGAACATGCCGAAGAGGGCTGGGAAATCGGCGGCGACGGTGTGCTGGAAGTGTTGCAGGACGGGTTCGGATTTCTGCGCAGCCCCGAGGCAAACTATCTGCCCGGGCCAGACGACATCTATGTCAGCCCCGAGATGATCCGGCAGTTCAGCCTGCGCACCGGGGATTCGATTGAAGGGGTGATTCAGGCACCCCGCGAGAATGAACGCTATTTCAGCCTGATCAAGGCGACGAAGATCAACTTCGACGACCCCGAGAAGGCGCGGCACAAGGTGCATTTCGACAACCTGACGCCGCTTTACCCTGATGAGCGGCTGAAGATGGAAATCGAAGATCCGACCATTCGTGATCGTTCGGCCCGGATCATCGACTTGGTCTGCCCCATCGGCAAGGGTCAGCGGGCGCTGATCGTCGCGCCGCCGCGCACGGGTAAGACCGTTCTCTTGCAGAATATTGCCCATTCTGTGGCGACCAATCACCCCGAGTGCTATCTGATCGTGCTGCTGATCGACGAGCGTCCCGAGGAAGTGACGGACATGCAACGCAGCGTGAAGGGGGAGGTTGTGTCCTCGACCTTCGACGAGCCGGCGACGCGGCACGTTGCAGTGGCTGAAATGGTGATCGAAAAGGCCAAGCGTCTGGTTGAACACAAGCGGGATGTCGTCATTCTGCTGGATTCGATCACCCGTCTGGGCCGGGCATTCAACACGGTTGTTCCGTCGTCCGGCAAGGTGCTGACGGGGGGGGTGGATGCCAATGCGTTGCAGCGGCCGAAGCGGTTCTTTGGTGCGGCGCGGAATATCGAAGAGGGCGGCAGCCTGACGATCATTGCGACGGCGCTGATTGATACCGGCAGCCGGATGGACGAAGTGATTTTCGAAGAATTCAAGGGCACCGGGAACAGCGAAATCGTGCTGGATCGCAAGGTTGCCGACAAGCGCGTGTTCCCGGCCATCGATATCCTGAAGTCGGGCACGCGGAAGGAAGACCTGCTGGTTGACAAGGTGGATCTGCAGAAGACCTATGTGCTGCGCCGCATCCTCAACCCGATGGGAACGACGGATGCCATTGAATTCCTGCTTGGCAAGCTGAAGCAGACCAAGACAAACTCGGAATTCTTCGATTCGATGAACGCCTGAGGGCGGAGTTCGCTAAATGACGATGGACACGATCTTTGCCCTGGCAAGCGCCCGGGGGCGGGCGGGTGTTTCCGTTGTGCGGATATCGGGCCCGGCGGCGCATGATGCGGTGGCCAAGCTTTGCGGGGGCTTGCCGGAGCCGCGGCGTATGGGGCTGCGGCGGCTGATCTGGCAAGGCGAGGTGATCGACGAGGCTCTGGTGGTGGTTTTCGCCAAGGGCGGAAGCTTTACCGGCGAAGAGATGGCAGAGTTTAATCTGCACGGCAGCCTGGCGGTTGTGGCCCGGGTGTTGCGGGTCTTGTCGGAACAACCGGGGTTGCGACCCGCTGAGGCGGGCGAATTTACCCGGCGGGCGCTGGAAAACGGACGGCTGGACCTGTCGCAGGTCGAGGGTCTGGCCGATCTGATCGATTCGGAGACAGAAGTGCAACGCAGGCAAGCCCTGCGGGTGATGTCGGGGGAACTCGGTCGGCGGGCCGAGGCTTGGCGTGGCCAGTTGGTGCGGGCGGCGGCACTGGTCGAGGCGACGATAGATTTTGCCGATGAAGAGGTTCCTGTCGATGTTTCGCCCGAAGTGCTTGCGATCATAGATGCGCTGCGGGTGCAATTTTCTGATGAGCTTGCTGGTGCGGTGGCTGCCGAGCGGGTGAGAGACGGTTTTGAAGTGGCCATCCTTGGTGCGCCAAATGCCGGAAAATCCACACTTTTGAACGCGCTGGCCGGGCGTGAGGCGGCGATAACATCGGAGATTGCCGGAACGACACGCGACATTATCGAAGTTCGGATGGATATTGGCGGCCTCGCCGTCACCTTGCTTGATACCGCGGGTCTGCGCGAGGCTGCGGACAGGATAGAGCAGGTCGGCATCTCTCGTGCGATTGACCGCGCGAGGCTGGCGGATTTGAGGGTGTTTCTGCTGACCGAGGCGGCAGAGACGCTGATGGTTCCGCCAGAGCCGGACGATATCGTGGTGCAAGGCAAGGCCGATCTGACGGGCGACCCGGATGCTGTCTCGGGCGTGACGGGGCAGGGCTTGGACCGGCTTCTTTCGGGGATTTCGACAGTATTGGCGCAGCGGGCCTCAGGTGCCGGGTTGCTGATTCGGGAAAGGCAGCGTATCGCCTTGGAGCGCGCGCGCAATGCTCTTGATGGCGCCAGAGGCCATTTGCGGATGCAGGATGGGCGGGCTGAACTGGCCGCGGCGGAATTGCGGGCGGCCTCACATGCGCTCGAGATCCTTGTCGGGCGTATCGACGCGGAAAACCTGCTCGGGGAGATATTCTCGAGCTTTTGTATTGGAAAGTAGGAGTGTTTCACGTGAAACATTTCGATGTCATTGTTATCGGCGGCGGCCATGCCGGCGCAGAGGCTGCCGCGGCGGCGGCCCGCCTTGGCGCCCGCACGGCGCTTGTTTCGCTGCGGCGGGCGGGGATTGGCGTGATGTCGTGCAACCCGGCCATCGGCGGTCTGGGCAAGGGCCATCTTGTGCGCGAGATTGATGCCCTTGGCGGGTTGATGGGTGTGGCCACGGATCGGGCGGGCATTCAGTTCCGCCTACTCAATCGTCGGAAGGGTCCGGCGGTTCAGGGCCCGCGGGCGCAGGCGGATCGCGCGCTGTATCGCGCGGCCATTGGATCGGCGCTGGATGCCATTGAAACGCTGGACGTTGTCGAAGCAGAAGTGTCGGCCCTGCGCATGGATGGGGAGCGGTGCCGCGGTGTTGTGCTGTCGGACGGTATCGAGCTGGAGGCCAAAGCGGTTGTTCTGACCGCGGGCACTTTTCTGAACGGGACGATCCATATCGGCGATGTGCAGCGGCCTGGCGGTCGGGTCGGGGACCGGCCTTCGGTTCTCTTGGCAGAGCAGCTTGCGGCGCTGGGTCTTCGGCGCGGGCGGCTCAAGACCGGAACGCCGCCGCGCCTTGACGGCCGCACGATTGACTGGAGCAAGCTTGAACAGCAGCCGGGCGATGACGAACCCGTGCTGTTTTCCTTCCTCAGCCGCGCACCCGTTGCACGGCAGATTTCCTGCGGCATCACCCATACGAATGAGCGGACCCACGACATCGTGCGGAGCAACCTGTCCCGCTCGGCGATGTATGGCGGACATATCGAAGGGGTCGGGCCGCGATATTGCCCGTCGATCGAAGATAAGGTCGTGCGGTTTTCCGATAAGGCATCGCATCAAATTTTCCTTGAGCCGGAAGGGCTTGAAGACCACACGGTCTATCCGAACGGCATTTCCACCTCTCTGCCGGCCGAGGTGCAGGAGGCCTATGTCCGCTCGATTGACGGGCTGGAACAGGCGGTGATCACACAGCCCGGCTATGCGATCGAATACGATTACTTTGACCCGCGGGAATTGTCGCGCACGCTTGAGTTGCGGGCCATTCCCGGGCTTTTCCTTGCGGGCCAAATCAACGGAACAACTGGCTATGAAGAGGCTGCGGCGCAGGGGCTGGTTGCGGGGCTCAATGCAGGTCTGGCGGCACTTGGGCGCGATCCGCTCCTGCTGCACCGGACCGACAGTTATATCGGCGTGATGACCGATGATCTGGTGACCCGTGGGGTAACCGAACCCTATCGGATGTTTACCTCGCGCGCAGAGTTTCGTCTGTTGCTGCGTGCCGACAACGCCGATCAGCGGCTGACACCCATTGGAATCGCCATCGGCTGCGTTGGGGAAGAGCGCAAGGTGGCATTCGAGCGCAAGTTGTCGGCCCTGTCCGCCGCGCGCGATGTGCTTTCAGCCGAACGGTTTTCCCCACGCGAACTGCTTGCCGCGGGAATCCACGTCAGCCCCGACGGCGCGCGCCGCACGGCCTTGGACATCATGGCTTTTCCAGATGTGACCGAGGTACAGCTTGACGCGCTCGTGCCAGACTACGCGGCGGTGGAGCCTGAGATCAGAACGCAGGTTGCCCGGGACGCTCTCTATGCGCAGTATCTTGATCGCCAGCAGAATGAAGTGGCAGAGCTGCGCAAGGATGAGGAAAAGCGTATCCCCGAAGATTTCAATTTCACCGGGCTGCCTGGCCTGTCAAACGAGCTTGCGGCAAAGCTGACTCGTCGCCGTCCGGCCAATATGGCCGATGCCGCGCGGATTGAGGGCATGACGCCGGCCGCCCTGACGCTGATCCTTGCGCATCTGCGCAAGCGCGCAGCGGGCATTCGGGTATCATGACGGGCGAGATGCCGCAGCAAGCGGCGATGGTGTCCCTGAGCGCGGGTGAAACGGCGGATCTGAAGCGATTTGCCGAGCTTGTTCTGCGATGGAATCCAAAGATCAACCTGATTTCCAAATCGACGGTCGCGGATATCTGGGACCGTCATGTGATTGATTCTGCACAGATTTACTGTCTCGCTCCCGAGAATGCGCAAAGCTGGGCGGATATTGGCAGCGGTGGCGGCTTTCCGGGGATCGTGGTTGCGATTCTTGCAGCGCATCGCCACCCGGAACGCGCGGTGACTTTGGTCGAATCCGATCAGCGCAAGGCGGTATTCTTGCGGCAGGCGGTCCGAGAGCTTGGGCTGCGCTGCACGGTTCTTTGCCGCCGGATCGAGCAGATCAGCGATTTTCGGGCCGATGTCGTTTCAGCCCGCGCGCTTGCCTCTCTGGCGCAACTTCTGACCCTTGCAGCGCCGCTGCTTGGCACGGATGGAACCTGCCTGTTTTCTAAGGGCGCTGGCCGACAGCAGGAAATTGACGAGGCGCGGCGGGCATGGCGCTTCACGCTCGCCGAAACCGTCAGCGTCACAGATTCCGGCGCGGCAATTCTGAAGATTACGGATATACACCATGTCTAGCGGGCTCTTTGCGGATCACCGGCGGATCATCGCGGTCGCCAACCAAAAGGGTGGCGTCGGCAAGACGACGACTGCGATCAATCTGTCTGCGGCTCTGGTGGCGCTGGGTGCGAGGGTCTTGCTGGTGGATCTGGACCCGCAGGGCAACGCCTCGACCGGGCTTGGCATTCTGCCGGCGGACCGCAAGTTGACGACCTATGATCTTTTGATTGACGAGGTGCCGGTTTCGCAGGTGGCCATGCCAAGCGCGACACCCGGACTGTGGATTTGCCCGGCGAATGCAGACCTGTCTTCGGCGGATATGACGCTGGTTGCGAATGAAAAACGCAGCTTTCTGCTGCATGATGCCGTTCGGGGTGCGGGCCTGGATGGCATTGATCCGGATTTCGTGATCATCGACTGCCCGCCATCCCTCAGCTTGCTGACGGTGAATGCTTTGGTGGCCTGTCATTCGGTTCTGGTGCCGCTTCAGGCTGAGTTCTTTGCGCTGGAGGGGCTGTCGCAACTGATGCTGACCGTGCGCGAGGTCCGTCAGGCGGCCAATCCGGGGCTTCGGATCGAGGGGATTCTGCTGACCATGGCCGATTCGCGGAACCGCCTGTCGCAACAGGTCGAGGCGGATGCCCGCCGCACGCTGGGGGATCTGGTGTTCAAGACGGTTATCCCGCGCAATGTCCGGGTCAGCGAGGCGCCGTCCTTTGCGCTGCCGGTGACCGACTATGATCCGGCGTCGCGGGGGGCCGAATCCTATCGGATGCTTGCGCAGGAAATCCTCTTGCGGCACCCATTGCAGCGCAATCTGCCGACAGAGGTCTGATGATGGAGAAGAAGATGGAGCGTCGGGGTCTTGGTCGGGGTCTGTCCGCCCTCATGGCGGATGTGCGTCTGGATCAGACGGCTGCGGATGGTGCCATCGCGCCGGACCGCCTGCTTGCGACTGACCGGCTGATCGCCAATCCCAACCAGCCGCGCCGGACGTTTGAGCCTTCGGCACTGAAGGATCTGGCGGATTCCCTGCGCAAGAAGGGAATCATTCAGCCGTTGATCGTGCGCCCGACCGGCAATCCCGAGCAATTCGAGATCGTCGCGGGCGAGCGTCGTTGGCGGGCCGCGCAGATGGCGCAGATACATCAGGTGCCGGTGATCGTTCGGGAGCTGGACGATACTGAAGTTCTGGAAATCGCCATCATCGAGAACGTTCAGCGCGCGGATCTGAGTGCGATCGAAGAGGCACAAGCCTATCGCCAGTTGATGGACCGCTTCGGGCATACCCAGGAAAAGATTGCCGAGGCGCTGTCCAAGAGCCGAAGCCACATCGCCAACATTCTGCGTCTTTTGGCTTTGCCGCAGGATGTGCAGTCGATGGTCGAAGCCGGCACTCTGACCGCGGGACACGCCAGAGCGCTGATTACCACACCAAACGCCACCGAGCTTGCGCGCCAGGTTGTTGGCCGCGGCCTGACCGTGCGGCAGACCGAGGCTTTGGTGCGCAAGTCGGCTGTGCCGGCGGCGGCCCGGGCCCGGCTTGCCGGAATGCGCGAGAAGGATGCCGATACCCGCGTGCTTGAGGGCGACCTGAGTGCCAATCTGAAAATGGGCGTGACGATCAACCACGAGCCGGGCGGTGAGCGTGGCCGACTGACGATCACCTATAACACGCTGGACGATCTGGATATGCTGTGCCGTGTGCTGTCGCAGGCCAGCCGTGATGCGCTGGGTTGACACCTAGAGCAGGGCGGCGGCGATTTCTGCCAGCAGGGCGTTCAGCACAAGCCGGCCGCGTTCTGTCGTGACAAGCTGTGTACCGGGCTCGTGCAGCAGGCCAAGTTCGACCAAGGGCGCAAGGCGGTCCAGCGCCAACCGTTCGCCATAGAGGCGGGATAGCCGCCCGAGGTCAGTCCCTTCGCTCAGTCGCAACGACATGAGCAGATATTCTTCCGCATGATCAAGCGGGGACAGCGCGCTGCGCGGCAACTCGCCCTGGCCTTCGGCGCCCACCTGCGCCAACCAGAGACCCGGACTCCGGGGCGCCTCGGTCGCCCACCGCGTTCCGCCCAGTGTCAGGCGTCCATGCGCACCCGGGCCGATCCCGGCATAATCGCCGCCGCGCCAATAGATCATGTTGTGGCGCGACCCGGCGCCGGGACGCGCGTGGTTCGACACTTCATAGGCAGGCATCCCGGCGCGATCACACAGCTCTTGCGTCGCCTCATAAAGCTCGACGGAGAGGTCTTCACCCGGCAGCCCGCGCAATCCGCCCCGTGCGAGCCGGTCAGCAAAGGCGGTGCCGGATTCGATGGTCAGTTGATACAGCGACAGATGATCAACGGTCAGGGCCAGCGCCTCGGTGAGTTCGGCGCGCCAATCCGTCAGCGATTGGTCTTGTCGGGCGTAGATCAGGTCAAAGCTGACACGATCAAAAATCCTGCGGGCTGTCTCGAACGCCCGGCGCGCCTCGTCCGCAGTATGCAGGCGCCCAAGACGACGCAGGTCGGCGTCGTTCATGGCCTGCATCCCCATCGAGATGCGCGTGACCCCGGCCTGCCGGAAGGCGGCGAATCGCCCGGCCTCGATCGAGCTGGGGTTCGCCTCAAGCGTCACCTCAGCGTCATTAACCATTGGCCATGTCGCCCGAATCCGGTCCATGATGGCCGAAACCAGCTCTGGCGCCATCAATGAGGGCGTTCCACCACCAAAGAAGACGCTTTGCAGGATGCGCCCGCCTGTCTCACCGCCCAGACGATCAATTTCCGTCAGATAGGCGCGGCGCCACTGATCTTGGTCGATCTCGGCAGAAACATGGCTGTTGAAATCACAATAGGGGCATTTAGACTGGCAAAACGGCCAATGCAGGTAAAGGCCGAAGCCGCCATGGCGCCAGTCTTCCATACGTTACCCCCGGAACGCAGTGACTTCGATTTCCACCATCATCTCGGGGCGGATCAAACCGGCAACGACCATGGTTGCTGCGGGCCTGATGGCGCCAAGCGCCGCAGCAAGTGCTGGTGCGATTTGCTCGACCAGCGTGGCATCGGTGATCGTATACCGCACGCGGACGATATCGGTCATGGTGAATCCGGCTTCAGCCAGAACGCGATCGATGGTGGCGAAACAATTCTGTGCCTGCGACAGTGCTGATTCCGGCATCGCCATCGTTGCATAGTCATAGCCGGTCACGCCCGACACAAAGCACCAGCCGCCCTTCACGATGGCCCGGCTGTAGCCGAGCTGCGCCTCGAATGGCGATCCTGTCGAGATTTGTTTCACGTGAAACACTCCGCCACCAGTTTGCGAAAGGCATCAGCCCGGTGGCTGATCCGGTTCTTTTCCCAACGGTCCATCTCGCCAAAGGTCAGATCCCGACCGTCCGGCTGAAAGATCGGGTCATAGCCGTGACCCTGATCACCGCGCATGGGCCAGACGATTTGCCCGGGCATGACGCCCTCGAACACCTCATCATGACCATCGGGCCACGCCAGAACCAAGGTGCAGCGGAACTGCGCCCGGCGGGGATATGCTGCGCCAACCGCCTCAAGCCTGTCCCAAGTCAGGCGCATCGCCATGGCAAAATCGCGGCCAGCTGGCGTTTCAGCCCAGTTCGCCGTGTAAACCCCTGGCGCACCCCCCAGCGCGTCAATCGTGATGCCGGAATCATCTGCCAGCGCCGGAAGGCCGCTGGCCTGCGCTGCAGCATGGGCTTTGATCCGCGCATTGCCGACAAAACTGTCCTCGGTCTCTTCTGGCTCAGGCAGGCCCAAACTGCCCGCCGACACGACCGAGGCGCCAAAAGGCTCCAGAAGATCGGCGATCTCTTCCAGTTTTCCCCGGTTGTGCGTCGCCAGAACCAGCCGGCCGCCGCCGAACTTGCGCGTCATTGCCCCAGCGCCGCCTTTTGCGCCGCGACCAGCGCCGCGCCTCCGGCCTCGGCCAAATCCAGAAGCTCGGTCATTTCCGCGCGCGAAAAAGTGGCCCCCTCGGCTGACATCTGCACCTCGATCAGGCGCCCGCGACCCGTCATCACGAAATTGCCGTCGGTGCCCGCAACCGAGTCCTCAGCATAATCCAGATCCGCCACCGGCTGACCGCCATAGATCCCGCAAGAAAGGGCGCAGACGTGGTCGATGATCGGATCCGTCGCAATCACGCCGCTTTTCAGCAGCCGGTTCACCGCAAGCCGCAATGCCACCCAACCCCCCGTGATCGAGGCGCAGCGGGTTCCGCCATCGGCCTGGATCACATCGCAATCGACCACGATCTGCCGTTCTCCCAACGCGCTGCGATCCACGCCCGCGCGCAGAGACCGTCCGATAAGGCGCTGAATCTCCTGCGTTCTTCCGCTTTGCTTTCCGGCAGCTGCTTCGCGCCGGGTCCGGCTGTTGGTGGCGCGCGGCAGCATCCCGTATTCCGCTGTCACCCAGCCCAGCCCGGTGTTCTTCAGAAAGGGCGGCGCCTTGTCTTCGATCGTGGCCGAACACAGCACATGCGTATCGCCCATCTTGATCAGGCACGAACCTTCGGCGTGCCGCATCACGCCGACTTCGATCGACACCGCGCGCAGTTCATCAAGTTTCCGTCCAGAGGGCCGCATAACATGTCCTTTCCGCTTTTTGTCAGATAGGCCCGTCATCTGTCCCGATGCAACCCACATTGACGCTGCCCGCGGCACCTCCCTATAGTCCTTGTCTGAACGGATCCCGGACATGAGCGACGGCACCAAGATTCTGACCGACCTCAACGACCGCTCCCGCGAGGTGTTTCGCCGCGTGGTGGAAAGCTATCTCGCATCCGGCGATCCCGTAGGCTCCCGCACCCTCACCCGCAGCATGAGCGAGCGCCTGTCGGCCGCCACGATCCGCAATGTCATGCAGGATCTCGAATACCTCGGCCTGCTTGGCAGCCCGCATGTGTCCGCCGGTCGTATTCCCACTCAAATGGGTCTGCGCCTTTTCGTCGATGGCCTCCTCGAAGTCGGCTCGGTCACCGCCGAAGATCGTGAAGTGATGGATTCCGCGCTTGCCAGCGGCGGCCAGGATGTGACTTCGCTCTTGGATATGGTCAGCGCGACCCTCTCCGGCGTGACCCGCGGCGCATCGGTGGTTCTGGCGCCAAAACAAGAGGCGCCGATCCGCCATATCGAATTTGTCTCGCTGTCGCCGGATCGTGCGCTGGTGGTGCTGGTGCTGGCCAACGGGCAGGTGGAGAACCGCCTCTTTACACCGCCCGCTGGCCAAACCCCCTCATCCATGCGCGAGGCGGCCAATTTCCTGAACGCGCTGGCCGAAGGCCGCACCCTGTCCGAGCTGCGCCGCAGCATCGCCAAAGAGATCGAGCGTCACCGCCAGGAAATTGACGTTCTCGCCCGGGCGCTGGTCGAATCCGGCCTTGCCCTTTGGGAAAATCCCGGCGAGCAGGCTGAACGGCTGATCGTGCGCGGTCGGGCCAATCTGATCGACAGCACCGAAGCGCAGGATATCGAGCGGGTCCGCAGCCTGTTTGACGATCTGGAACGCAAGCGCGACATCGCCGACTTCCTTGAACTGGCCGAAACGGGGGAGGGGGTGCGCATTTTTATCGGCTCCGAGAACAAACTCTTCTCACTTTCGGGTTCCTCTCTGGTGGTCTCTCCCTATATGAACGCGGATCGAAAGATCATCGGCGCGGTAGGGGTGATCGGTCCGACCCGGCTGAACTATGGCCGCATCGTCCCGATCGTCGATTACACGGCGCAGTTGGTTGGCAGGCTCCTGTCGGATCGCGGCGCGGGTTGAGAGAGAACGGAAAGACAAGGAAGACGGACATGGCACAAGACACTCCGGCCCCCGAGGGCACCGAGCCGGACGGGCTTGAAGATTTCATCGCGGCAGAAGAACTTGATGCGCTGCGCGCCGAACGGGATGAATTGCGCGACCGCTTCATGCGCGCGCTCGCGGATGCTGAAAACGCCCGCAAACGTGCCGACCGCGACCGGCGTGAGGCTGAACAATATGGCAGCACGCGCCTCGCCCGCGATCTGTTGCCGGTTTATGACAACCTCAAGCGCGCCCTTGACGCGGCAAGCGACGAAACCCGTGGTCAGGCGGGTGCGCTGATCGAGGGCGTCGAGCTGACGCTGCGCGAACTGACCAATGTGATGACGAAGCACGGGGTCAAGCCGATTTCGCCGGTGGCTGGCGATACCTTCGACCCTCAGATGCATCAGGCGATGTTCGAAGCGCCCCTGCCGGGCACCAAGGCAGGACAGATCATTCAGGTGATGACCGAAGGCTTCCTGCTGCACGACCGCCTTCTGCGCCCGGCACAGGTCGGCGTTTCCTCGATGCCCGGTTGATATTGGTGCCGGCCGGGAGGGCCCGCCCTCCCGGACCCTCCGGGCGTCACTTCCCGGCCATTTCCTTCATCTCATAGATCAGCCGCAGCGCCTGCATCGGCGTCAGCTCATCCGGGCTGATCTCCTTCAGTCGCGCTTCAACCGCCGATTCCTTCGGTGCCTGTCTGGGCGCAGGTGGCGGCGCCAACCGGAACAGCGGCAGATCATCTACCAAGGTTTTCTGCCGCCCGCCGTCGCGCTCGCCCTTCTCCAGCGCCTCCAGAACCGTTTTCGCCCGCTCGATCACGCTCGCGGGCAGCCCCGCCAATCGCGCCACCTGCACACCATAGCTGCGGTCGGCGGCACCCTTGCGCACTTCATGCAGGAAGATGACCTCACCCTCCCATTCCTTTACCGCCACGGTGGCGTTTTCCACGCCCGGCAACTTTGCCGCAAGCGCCGTCATCTCATGGTAATGCGTTGCGAAAAGCGCGCGGCAGCGGTTGGCCCCGTGCAAATGCTCCAGCGTGGCCCAGGCGATGGATAGCCCGTCATAGGTGGCAGTGCCGCGGCCGATCTCGTCCAGAATGACCAGGGCCCGGTCGTCCGCCTGATTGAGGATTGCGGCAGTCTCCACCATCTCCACCATGAAGGTAGATCGCCCGCGGGCCAGATCGTCACTGGCGCCGACTCGGCTGAAAAGCTGGCTGACCAGACCGATATGGGCCGACGTGGCAGGGACGAAGCTGCCGCATTGCGCCAGAAGTGCGATCAGCGCCGTCTGGCGCAGGAATGTCGATTTGCCCGCCATGTTCGGCCCGGTCAGCAACCATATGGCCGGCGTTTCGCCTTCTGACAGGGCGCAGTCATTGGCGACAAAGGCGGGGCCGCCGCCGCGCCGCAGGGCGCGCTCGACCACCGGATGCCGCGCGCCGCGCAGGTTCAGCGCCCGGCTGTCGTCGATGCGCGGTTCACACCAGTTCTCGCCCATTGCCAGATCGGCCCAGGCTGCCGCCAGATCAATCTCTGCCAGCGCGCGGGCTGCCTGCGCTACCGGGCCGGATTGCGCCATCACAGCGTCTCTAAGCGCCTCATAGTGACGCTTTTCAATCTCGAGCGCGCGGTTTCCGGCGTTGAGGATGCGGGTCTCGATCTCGCTCAGGGGCAGGGTGGTAAAGCGCACCTGATTGGCGGTGGTCTGGCGGTGGATGAAGGTTTCGTTCAGCGGCGGGGCAAACATCCGCTCCGAATGGGTCGTGGTGGTTTCGATGAAATAGCCCAGTACATTGTTATGCTTGATCTTCAGGCTCTGAATTCCGGTTCGGGCGATGTAATCCGCCTGCATACGCGCAATCACGCCGCGCCCCTCGTCGCGCAAGGTGCGCGTCTCGTCGAGATTGCCATCATGGCCCGCCGCGATGAAGCCGCCATCCCGCGCCAAAAGCGGCGGCTCGGCAACCAGCGCCGCCTCCAGAAGATCGACGAGCGCCCCGTGGCCGCGCAGTGCCTGCGCGGCGCCGGTCAACAGCGGCGGCGCTTCAGCAAGGCGCTCGCTGATCTGCGCGGCGCGGGCAAGACCGGCGCGGATCGCCGCAAGGTCGCGCGGGCCGCCGCGGTCAAGCGCAAGGCGGCTCAATGCGCGGTCGATGTCGGGCACTTGGCGCAGATCGCTCCGCAGCGCTTCGCGCAGGGTTGTATCCCCGGCCAGATGCCGAACGGCGTCCAGCCGGGTGCGGATCACCGACAGGTCGCGCGAGGGCGCCGACAGCCGCCGGTCCAGCAGCCTTGCGCCCGCAGCAGTGACCGTGCGGTCCACCGCCGCCAGCAGCGAGCCTTCGCGCCCGCCCGAAAGCGCCTGCGTCAGCTCCAGATTGCGACGGGTCGCGGCGTCGATCTGCATCGTGCCGCCGGGCAATTCGCGCAACGGTGGCCGCAAGAGCGGTAGTCTGCCGCGCTGGGTCAGGTCGAGATATTCGACAATCGCCCCCATCGCGGCGATCTCGGCACGGTCAAAGCTGCCATAGGCATCCAGCGAGCCCACGCCCCAAAGCGCACAGAGTCGCTTTTCTGCGCTGGTGCTGTCAAAACTGCCGCGGGCGAGCGGGGTCAATGCGCCGCCCGCCTCGGCGACGGTTTCGGCCCAGTCGCGCTCGCGCGCTTCGCTGATCAGCACCTCGCGGGGGGAAAGCCTTGCGAGTTCAGGCCCAAGCCGCGCCGGAGGGCAGGGCATCACCCGCAGCTCGCCGGTGGAAATATCGGTCCATGCCAGCGCGGCGGCATCCCGCACCTCGGCGAAGGCGGCGAGGTAATTGTGCCGCCGCGCCTCAAGCAGCGAGTCTTCGGTCAGGGTGCCGGGCGTGACCAGCCGCACCACGTCGCGCCGCACCACCGATTTTGAGCCGCGCTTCCTGGCTTCGGCCGGGTCTTCCAACTGTTCGGCGATGGCCACGCGGAACCCTTTGCGGATCAGCGCCAAAAGATAGCCTTCGGCGGCATGAACCGGAACGCCGCACATCTGGATCGGCTCGCCCATGTGAAAGCCGCGCTTGGTCAGCGCGATATCCAGTGCCTCCGCGGCGGCGACGGCATCGTCAAAGAACATCTCATAGAAATCGCCCATCCGGTAGAACAGCAGCGCGCCGGGGTTCTGCGCCTTGATCTCCAGATACTGCGCCATCATCGGCGTGACGGTTTCTTCGCTCACCTTGCTCTCCTCGATACCGCCCAGACCCTACAAAAGCCCGCCCGTGGCGAAAAGCGCCAATCGTCGCCCTATGCAGACGGGCGATGCGGCGGTATGAGCGGACACCTTGCAGACAGGATGGCCCCCTGATGACCAAAACGAAAATCACCCCGGAAGAGGCGCTTGCCTATCATCTGGAACCGCGCCCCGGCAAATATGATGTCGTCGCCTCAACGCCGATGGCGACCCAGCGCGATCTCTCGCTGGCCTACAGCCCGGGCGTTGCCGTGCCGGTGCTGGCCATCGCCGAGCGGCCCGAGACCGCCTATGACTATACCGTCAAGGGCAATATGGTGGCGGTGATCTCGAACGGGACGGCCATTCTGGGCCTCGGCAATCTGGGCGCTCTGGCGTCCAAGCCGGTGATGGAAGGCAAGGCGGTGCTGTTCAAGCGCTTTGCCGATGTGAATGCCATCGACATCGAGCTGGACACCGAAGACGCAGAAGAGATCATCAAGGCGGTCTCGCTGATGGGGCCGACCTTTGGCGGCATCAACCTTGAGGATATCAAGGCCCCGGAATGCTTCATCATCGAGCAGCGGCTGAAAGAGATCATGGACATTCCGGTGTTCCATGATGACCAGCATGGCACGGCGGTGATCTGTGCGGCGGGTCTGATCAATGCGCTGGAGATTTCCGGCAAGAAGATCGGTGATGTGAAGATCGTGCTGAACGGGGCAGGGGCGGCGGGGATCGCCTGTCTGGAACTGCTGAAAAGCATGGGCGCGCGGCATGACAACTGCATCATGTGCGACACCAAGGGCGTGATCTGGCAGGGCCGGACCGAAGGGATGAACCAGTGGAAATCGGCCCATGCCGCCAATACTCCGGCGCGCACGCTGGAAGAGGCGATGGTGGGGGCGGATGTGTTCCTGGGCGTTTCGGCCAAGGGGGCGGTGACGCCTGCGATGGTGGCCAGCATGGCCGACAATCCGGTGATCTTTGCCATGGCCAACCCGGACCCGGAAATCACCCCGGAAGAGGCCCATGCCGTCCGCGCCGATGCCATTGTGGCGACCGGGCGCAGCGACTATCCCAATCAGGTGAACAACGTTCTGGGCTTTCCCTATCTGTTCCGCGGCGCGCTGGACATTCACGCCCGCGCCATCAATGACGAGATGAAGATTGCCTGTGCCCGGGCCTTGGCGGCTCTGGCGCGTGAAGATGTGCCGGATGAGGTGGCGATGGCCTATGGCCGCAAACTCTCGTTTGGGCGCGATTACATCATCCCGACGCCCTTCGACCCGCGGCTGATCCATGTGATTCCGCCTGCGGTGGCTAAGGCCGGAATGGATACCGGCGTGGCGCGGCGACCGATCATCGACCTGAGGGCCTATGAGCAAAGCCTCAAGGCGCGGATGGACCCGACGGCGAGCATTTTGCAGGGCATCCACGCCCGCGCACGTCAGGCGCAGGCGCGGATGATCTTTGCCGAAGGCGATGACCCGCGCGTGCTGCGGGCCGCCGTCGCCTATCAGCGGGCCGGTCTGGGCCGGGCGCTGGTGGTGGGGCGCGAGGCGGACGTGCGTGAAAAGCTGGAGACGGCAGGGCTGGGGGATGCCGTGCGCGAACTTGAGGTGGTGAATGCCGCCAATTCGCGGCACCTCGATACCTACAAGGATTTTCTCTACAACCGCCTGCAACGGCAGGGCTTTGACCGGCACGATATTCACCGGCTGGCGGCGCGTGACCGGCATGTATTTTCGGCACTAATGCTGCAGCATGGCCATGGCGATGGGTTGGTGACCGGGGCGACACGGAAATCGGCCCATGTTCTTAGCCTTCTGAACCATGTGTTCGATGCCCGGGCTTCGGACGGGGCGGTGGGGGTGACGGCGCTTTTGCACAAGGGGCGGATCGTGCTGATTGGCGATACTCTGGTGCATGAATGGCCCGAGCCCGAGGATCTGGCGACGATCGCCACGCGGGCCGCCGGGGTGGCGCGCAGCCTGGGGATGGAGCCGCGGGTGGCTTTCGTGAGCTTCTCGACCTTCGGCTATCCGGTGTCAGAGCGGGCGACGAAGATGCATCTGGCGCCAGCCCTGCTGGACGGGCGCAAGGTGGATTTCGAATATGAGGGCGAGATGACGGTGGATGTGGCGCTGAACCCCGAGGTGATGGCGCATTACCCGTTCTGCCGCCTGACCGGCCCCGCGAATATTCTGGTGGTTCCGGCCCGCCACTCGGCTTCGATCTCGGTCAAGCTGATGCAGGAAATGGCCGGGGCCACGGTGATCGGGCCGATTTTGACCGGGGTGAAGAAGCCGATCCAAATCTGCGGCACCAATTCGACCGTCAACGACATTCTGAACATGGCGGTGATGGCCGCCTGCAAGGTGGGCTGAGGCTGGCGCCTACATCGTTTCGGTTGCTTCGGTGACCGAAACGATGGCCGGGCGGCCGTCTGCCTCGAACCGGATTTCATAGCTGCGCACATCGACGCGGCCTTCCTGTTCCAGCCGGGCGGTGAAGCCGGTGGTTGAGGTCTGCACGATACCGGAAATGCCGCCGCCGCCGCGTTGCCGGTAATTGTCGCGGATATCGTCAAGGATCAGATCATAGACACAAATCGACTGGGCTACCGGGTCCATCTTGCATTCCTCTGCGCTGTTCTGCGTCGTGCCCTGCTTTTCGGCGCGGGCAAGGCTGGTTCCCCAGATCGCCAGCGCGGCGACCAGCGCCGCTGCGAAAAAGGCCATGCTGCGTTGGCTGGGTCTTGTCATGCCGGTCTCGCGGGTTTGGCGGTGATCAGGGTGCCCGCCGCAACCTCTTCGGCGGTGCGGGGGTAGTGGCGCTTGAATTTGGCGGGCCAGACTGCAAAGAGCGGATTGGCGCCGATCAGCAGCCTGCCGAAGGGCAGGAAGAGCTTGCCCGGGGCAAGCACGCCGGTCAGCACTTCGCCAATGGAAAAGCCGCGGATCGCCTCGCGCCAAGGCTCGGCATGTTCCAGCCGCAGCTCCATGCCAGAACCCATCACCGATTTCATGTCATTGTCGGCCACACCATAACAGGCCGAGGCATTGGTGTCGCCCGAAGCCGGGCAATGCGCCTTGCCGATATCGACATGGCCAAGGCCCAGAAGATGCCCCACCTCATGGACATGGGCGCGCTGCATTACCTTGTTGCCGGCGCTGTCGGTGTTCTTCTGCACAAGGTCGGTGTCCTTGCTGTCGTATAGCGTGGAATGCGAGCCGAACCAGCTTTCGGATGGGTCAAGGCGGACCACGCTGATGCTGTGGTGATTGTTGGCCGCGCTACCATCCTGCGCCACGATCTTCATCCGGCACCAGACATTCGGGATATAGCCCTGGCCGGATTTCGTCACGAAGGGAAAACTGCCGGCATCATTGACCAGCCAGAATTTGCCCGTCCAGAAGCTTTGCGCCGTGCTGCAGAAGTTGTCTTTCCAGGTCTTCCAGGCGGCATCTGTCCATTTGATCGTCTTGCGGGTTGGCTTGGCGGCATTGCCATAATCATGATGGCTGCCTGCGGCAGCCCCGCCCGCCGGGTTGATCTGGGTAAAACCCAGCCGCAGCGTCAGCGTCAGTTCGGCGTTGTTGTAGGGGTCGCAGCAGTCGGTATCAAGTTCGGCATCGAATCGGGGAAATTTGATCGTCGATTTCATCGCGACCTCCGGCAAAGCGGCTGTGACAAATGCCGGGCGAGTAGACCATGCTGCCCGAGTCGTCACAAGCGCGGGATTCCAGACCCCCTTGGCCTTTCCGCCCCGCCCGCATAGCGTGGCGGCCAGAGGAGAACCGCCATGACCGACCATGTTTCCACCCATCAGGCCGCCGAGGATGCGCGCAACGAAACCATCCTGATCTGGGTGAACGGCCGAGTCGTGCCGAAAGCCGAAGCGATGGTGTCTGTCTATGATTCGGGCTTCATGCTGGGCGATGGTGTCTGGGAGGGGATCCGGCTTTACAACGGGCGCTGGAGCTTTCTGGACGAACATATCGACCGGCTGTTCGAAGCGGCGCGGGCGATCGACCTTGATATCGGGATGGACCGCGCTGCGGTGGTGGCCGCCGTTCTGGAAACGCAAGCGGCCAATGGCATGGTCAGCGATGCCCACGCCCGGCTGATGGTGACGCGGGGGGTGAAGACCCGGCCGTTCCAGCATCCGAAACTCAGCCAGCGCGGCCCGACCATGGTGATCATCATGGAACATTCGCGCCCCAGCCTGCCGCGCCCGATCCGGCTGGCCACGGTGCCGCATATGCGGGGTTTGCCGATGACGCAGGATCCCAAGCTGAATTCGCATTCCAAGCTGAACTGCATCCTGGCCTGTATCGCCGCCGAAAAGGCCGGCGCGGATGAGGCGCTGATGCTGGATGTGCATGGCTTTGTGAACACCACCAATGCCTGCAACTTCTTTATCGTGCGCAAGGGCGAGGTTTGGACCTCGACCGGCGATTACTGCATGAACGGCATCACCCGGGGCAAGGTGATCGGGCTTTGCCGGGCGAACGGCATTCCGGTTTACGAGCGGAACTTTTCACTGGTGGACACCTATGGCGCGGATGAGGCGTTTCTGACCGGCACGTTCGGGGCGCAAACCCCGGTGGGCATCATCGACGGGCGGGTGATCGGAACCGGGCAGATCGGCCCGGTGACCGAGCGGATCCGGGGCCTTTACAAGTCGCTGGTCGGTGCGTGAGCGGCCGGGAAAGAGGGAGGCATGACCATGAAGATCGCCATGTGGAGCGGCCCGCGGAACCTTTCGACCGCGATGATGTATGCTTTCGCGGCGCGGGGTGATTGTGCGGTCTGGGATGAGCCGTTCTATGCCGCCTATCTTGCTGCGACCGGCTTGGACCATCCGATGAAAGAGGCGGTGATCGCGGCGGGGCAGATTGCGCCCGAGGCGGTTGCGGCGGCATGTCTGGGGCCGCATCCGGGCGGGCAGCCGCTGTTCTATCAAAAGCATATGACGCTGCACATGATTTCCGGCTTTGACCGGGCCTTCATGCGCGGGCTGCAGAACGTCTTCCTGATCCGGCATCCGGCGCGGGTGGTGGCCAGCTATTCGAAAAAGCGCGAGGCGCCGGTGCTGGCCGATATCGGCTTTGTGCAACAGGCCGAACTGTTTGACGAAGTTGCGGATTGGCTGGGCCATGCGCCGCTGGTCGTCGATTCCGCCGATATCCGTGCCCGCCCGCGCGAGGTGCTGGAACGGCTCTGTGCGGCGCTGGGCATTGCCTTTACCGAGGCGATGCTGCGCTGGCCCGCCGGGCCCAAGCCTTATGACGGGGCTTGGGCGCCGCATTGGTATAATGCCGTCCATGCCTCAACCGGCTTTGACGAACCCGAGGGGGAGCTTCCGGCGCTGGCACCGGAATATCAGCGATTGGCGGATCAGGCACTGCCCTATTATGAAAGGCTTGCCGCACTTAAACTGTAGGATGGGCAATATTGCCCATCCTACGCGAGAAGCTTGGCCAGCCCCATTGCAACGGCGGGATTGCCCGACAGTTTCAACTTGCCCGTCGCCATGGCAACCATTGGGTTCAGTTTGCCCTTCAGCAGGCTGACCAGATTTTCTTGACTGAGGCGCAGGGTGCAATCCGTCTCGCGGTCCTCGGTGCTGGCAGTTCCGTCGGCCATAACGATCACGCCATCCACGCCGCAGTCGAATTTCAGGCTGCCGGAAAAGCGTTTTGTTTCCAGCGCTTTGCGAATGCCTGCTGCAATGTCTTCCATGATCTCTCCTGCGGTTCTCCGGCAGGTTAGGCACGATGCCCGCTGACGCAACCGCGCCGTTACGTCACGAACGCAAAGGCCGCGCAGGTTTCCCGGCGCGGCCTTGTTTCACGTGAAACATTGCAGGAACGCAGCCTAGCCCTTCTTCGCCACCCGCGCATTCCGCGTGGCGATCAGGCGCAGGCGCAGCGCGTTCAGCCGGATGAAGCCCGCCGCGTCCTTCTGGTCATAGGCGCCGGCATCCTCTTCGAAGGTCACATGTTTTTCACTGTAAAGCGTATGGTCCGACCACCGGGCCACAACACGGGCGACCCCCTTGTAAAGCTTCAGCTTCACGGTGCCTGTCACATGTGCCTGCGTCTTGTCGATCAGCGCCTGCAGCGCCTCGCGTTCAGGGCTGAACCAGAAGCCGTTGTAGATCAGCTCCGCATAGCGCGGCATGATTGAATCCTTCAGATGGCCTGCGCCGGAATCCAGCGTGATCTGCTCGATGCCGCGATGGGCGGCCAGCAGGACGGTGCCGCCGGGGGTCTCATAAAGGCCGCGCGATTTCATCCCGACAAAGCGGTTTTCCACGAAGTCCAGCAGACCGATCCCATGCTTGCCGCCCAGCTCGTTCAGCCGGGTCAGCATGGTTGCGGGCGACAGCGCCTCACCGTTCAGCGCCACTGCATCGCCCCTTTCAAAGGCAATCTCGATATATTCCGGCGTGTTCGGCGCATCTTCCACGGCAACCACGCGCTGGGCGACATAATCGGGCGCCTCCTCGGCCGGGTTCTCCAGAACGGTGCCCTCGGAAGAGGTATGCAGCAGGTTCGCATCGACCGAGAAGGGCGCCTCGCCCCGCTTGTTCTTGGCGATCGGAATCTGGTTTTCCTCGGCGAACTGGATCAGCTTGGTCCGGCTGGACAGATCCCACTCCCGCCAGGGCGCGATAACCCGGATCGACGGGTCGAGCGCCGCCACACCCAGCTCGAACCGCACCTGATCATTGCCCTTGCCGGTCGCGCCATGGGCCACGGCATCGGCGCCGGTGGCTTGGGCGATCTGCACCAGATGCTTGGCGATCAGCGGCCGCGCGATCGAGGTGCCCAGAAGGTATTCCCCTTCATAAAGCGCATTGGCGCGGAACATCGGATAGACGAAATCCTTCACGAACTCTTCGCGCACATCCAGAATATGGATGTTCTCTTCCTTGATCCCCAGAAGAACGGCCTTCTGCCGCGCCGGTTCCAGCTCTTCGCCCTGACCCAAATCGGCGGTGAAGGTCACCACCTCACAGCCATATTCCGTCTGCAACCATTTCAGGATGATCGAGGTATCAAGCCCGCCCGAATAGGCAAGGACGACTTTCTTCGGTTTGGACATGGGACGCTCCATCGCGGTTTGTCCCGCGATTATCGGGAAATCCCCGAAAGGGCAAGCCGCGCGCCCCGCAACGGGGGCCCTCGCAGCTCCGCAGCCCAAGGTTGACTTGCCGCGGCATTCCTGCGCCACTGATCCGGATTTCAGCCGATGGAGCCAGATTTGAAGGGTTTGCAGATATTCCGCCACTCCGTCCGTCAGGTCACGGGCAATCTCGAAGGTGCCCTCCGGGTTTCGGGGCTGCTCTATGCGGTGCAGGCCGTTGTCGGCCTGATCTTCGGTCTCGGCATGGCCGCACAGGCTGGAATGGGCGCTGGCGGCATGACCGGCGGCATGGGTCTTGGGATGCTGATAACGCTACTGGTCGCCGTGACTACCGGCCTCTGGATTGCCGTCGGCTGGCACCGCTATGTTTTGCTCAACGAAAAGCCAGACCTTCTGCCCACCTTCCGGCAGGACCGGATGCTGGCCTATTTCCTGCGCTCCCTGCTGCTTGGCCTGATCATCCTGCTGCCCGCAATCGTCTGGGGGATGATTGTCGGCGTCCTCTTTTCGGGCCTGTTCCACTTTGGGCTTGGCCTGATTGGCGTCCTGCTGATGACACTGATCGTGCAATTGCCGCTGGTTTTTGCCGGCCTGCGGCTTTCTGCGGCGCTGCCGGGTCAGGCGCTGGGCGTCGAGAGCGAGGTTCTGGCAGGCTGGCGCGCGACGGCCCATGACAACCGGGCACTTGCCGAACTTACGGTGATCATCGTCGGGGCGATCTTCGTGATAAACCTGATTGGAATGGTGGTTTTCGGCCATCTGATGATCACAGCCATCCTCTGGCAGCTTGTGACCAACTGGCTCGTCACGATGGTCGGGGTCTCGATCCTGACCACGCTTTACGGCCATTACATCGAACAGCGCCCGCTGGTCTGACTTGCACAATCGCCCTGCATCGGCCAAGCCTGACATATGACCAGCTTTGCCGATGCCGCCCGCTCCACCACCCGCGCCCTGCGCGATCTCTTTCCGCGCACGCCGCTGCAGCGGAACGACCATCTGTCGCGCCGCTTCGGCGCCGATATCTGGCTGAAGCGCGAAGACCTTTCGCCAGTCCGCAGCTACAAGCTGCGCGGCGCCTGGAATGCAATGCGCAAGGTCCGCGCCGCCAATCCTGCACAGCGGCATTTCGTCTGCGCCTCGGCGGGCAACCATGCGCAGGGCGTTGCCTTCGCCTGCCGCCATTTCGGCGTTCAGGGCACCATCTTCATGCCCGTCACCACGCCGCAGCAGAAAATCGACAAGACCCGCGCCTTTGGCGGCGATGCAGTCCGCATCGTGCTGACCGGCGACTATTTCGACCAGACCCTTGCCGCCAGCCAAAGCTTTTGCGCGGAAAAGGGCGCGCATTTCCTGTCCCCCTTTGATGATGAGGATGTAATCGAGGGTCAGGCTTCGGTTGCCGTCGAATTACTCGATCAGCTTGGCCGCGCCCCCGATCTGGTCATCCTTCCTGTGGGCGGCGGCGGTCTTGCCTCGGGCGTCACCGCCTATCTGCGGGCCGAGGCGCCGCAGACCGCCTTCCGCTTTGTCGAGCCGCTTGGCGGTGCGAGCCTGACCGCAGCGCTTCAGGCGGCCGAGCCGGTCAAGCTCAAGACCGTGAACAGCTTTGTCGATGGCGCTGCCGTCGCCCGTCTGGGGGACAAGACCTTTGCCCATCTCTCCTGGATTCGCCCCGAAGAGGTTCTCCTCGCCCCCGAAGACCGCATCTGCGTCACCATGCTGGACATGCTGAACGTCGAGGGCATCGTTCTGGAGCCCGCCGGCGCCCTTTCCGTCGATGTTTTGCCCGAACTGGCCGAGGAGATCGCGGGCAAGACCGTGGTTTGCATCACTTCGGGCGGCAATTTCGATTTCGAGCGCCTACCAGAAGTCAAGGAGCGGGCGCAGCGCTATTCCGGCGTCAAGAAATACTTCATCCTGCGGATGCCGCAGCGCCCCGGCGCGCTGAAGGAATTTCTCGCCATGCTGGGCCCCGAAGATGATATCGCCCGCTTTGAATATCTCAAGAAATCCGCCCGCAACTTCGGTTCTGTCCTGATCGGCATCGAAACCGCCCGGGCCGAGAATTTCGCGGCGCTCTTTGCGCAGCTTGACGCCGCCGCTTTCGCCTACCGCGACATCACCCGGGACGAGATTCTGGCCGAATTCCTCATCTGACCGCCTCTTCATAGAATCGCGCGATCCGTTCCGCGATCCAGTCCGAATCCGCCTGCCGCCCCGAGATCGAAGCGCGGGCGCGTGCAACCACCTCTTCCGGCAGTCTATCGGCAAAAGCTTCGACCAGCGCGGCAACAAACTCCGGGCCCATCTCGGGGTGATACTGTGTGGTCAGAATGCGCCGGCCGATGGCATAGCTGCCAACCGCACATTCCGCATTGCCGCCCAGCACCACAGCGTCCTGCGGCAGATCCAGAACCTGCTCCCTATGTGCCGCATAGAGACTGATTCCAACGCCCTCCATCTCTGTTCGCGCCAACCCGAACACCCAACCTCCGGGATTTGGCCCCACCCGTCCGCCCAGTGCCTTTGCAACCGCCTGATGTCCGAAACAGGCGCCGAAAACCGGCTGCCCCTCGTCCGCCAATCGCCGGATCAGCGCCAGAAGTCGCCCAATCCACGCCGAATCATCATTCACCGAGGCCGGGCTGCCGGTGATCAGCCAACCGTCAAAGCGGGCGTCATCGGGCGGAAACTCCCCGTCCTTCACCGAAAAGACTGTGACCCGCCAATCCGCCCGGCACCCCTGCAACATCGCGCGGAACTTCTCGCCATCGCGCGGATGGGCCTGCGCAAAGGCGCTTTCGTCGGTGTTCGCCATCAGAACCGCAATATGCATGATCTTCCCGCTTTACATATTTATGAATGTCATTAGCATATTTTGTATCCGCCGCTCAAGAGGAGCCTGCCCGTGACGATCTGGACCCCCACCGATGACGGCCACGCCGATCTGACCAGCCATGACACCTTTGCTGCCGGCGCGCCGCACAACACCTTTGCCCGCCTGCGCCGCGACGATCCGATGCACTGGACCGAATGGGGCGCGGGGGAAAGTTTCTGGTCGGTTACCCGCCACGCGGACATTCTGGCGCTGAACGGGCAGCCCGACCTTCTCTCCTCCGCCCGCGGTATTCGAATGGAGGATCAGACCTATGAAGAATACCTCGCCCGCCGCACCTTTCAGGAAACCGATGCGCCCGAGCATATGCAGACCCGGATCAAGGTTGCCAAAGCCTTCTCGAAACCCGTCATTGCGCAGTTCGAACCGCTGATCCGCGAGCTGTGCGGGCCCATCCTTGATGCGGCGCTGGAAAAGGGCACCTTCGACGCTACCCGCGAAATCGCCCGTCAACTGCCCATGCGGATGCTGGGCCGCATCATCGGCACCCCAGACGAAGATCTGCCTTGGCTGGTCGAACGTGGCGATGCGCTGATCGCCAATACCGACCCGGACTTTACCAGCCACGTCCTCGACAAGATGACAACGGATGAATTTCGCATGATGCCCTTCAACTCTCCGGCCGGGGCGGAACTCTTTGTCTATGCCAAGGATCTGATGCGCAAAAAGGCGGAAAGCGGCGATACTTCGGGCGTTCTCAACCTTATCCTGCAGCCCGGCCCTGACGGGCAGGTCATGCCGGAACACGAATTCCGCAACTTCTTCTGCCTTCTGGTTGCTGCGGGCAATGACACCACCCGCTATTCCATCGCAGCCGGTATTCAGGCGCTGGCCCATCAGCCCGAACTGCTGGGCCAATTGCAGCGTGGCGAGGTCTGGGACACGATGGCGGATGAGATCATCCGCTGGGCCACCCCTGCGATCTATTTCCGCCGCACGGCCACCCGCGACTTCGAATTTCATGGCAAACAGGTGCGGCAAGGTCAGAAGGTGCTGTATTGGTTCCTGTCAGGGAATCGTGACGAAACGGCCTTCAGCGACCCTTTCCGCGTCGATCTGGCCCGCACGGTGAACCGCCATGTCGCCTTCGGGCAAGGCGGGCCGCATGTCTGTCTTGGTATGTGGCTGGCCCGGCTGGAGGTTCGCGTTCTCTTCGAAGAGCTTGCGAAACGGATCCGCAGGATCGAACCTGCCGGAGAGCAAAAATTCCTGCGTTCCAACTTTGTGGGCGGCATCAAGGAACTGCCCGTCCGCATCACCATGCAATAGCGGCGTCAGACCGCGACAGGGAGTATCCGATGACCGACCGCCTGCGTGCGATGTTCTGTGACCATCTGTCAATCATGCGCGGGAAATACCTTCCCGCCCACAAGATGCGCGATGACGAAAGCCGGTTCGCCCGGCCCACCTTCTCGGTGCATTACGACAAGGATCTGCTGCTCGACGCTCCGCATACCAAATGCCGCGAGGGGCTGCCCGACATGGCCCTGCGCTGGAAGGCCGATGAGATTCGCGCCGGATGGGAGCCGGACACAAACGTCGTCCTCGGCGACCTTTACGGCGATGACGGCCTTCCCCTGCCGCTCTGCCCGCGCGGTGCGCTGAAACGGGCGCAGGCCGATTGGCAAAAGCACGGGCTGACCGCCAAAGTCGGCATCGAGCTTGAAGCTTTCGCGCTGGTCAAGGATGACGAGGGCAAGCTTGTCCCTTATGACACCCCCGGCGGCGTGGTTTACGGCACCGGCAATTTCACCGATCCGCAGCGGTTCACCGATGCCATCTGGGATGCGGCCCTTGCGGCGGGGTTCAGGCTTGAACTGATCACCGCCGAATATGACACCCCGCAGTTCGAATTCACCCTTTCCTATGACGAGGCGGTGCGCGCCGTGGATGAGGTTGTCCTCTTCCGCCAGATGGCGCGCGAGGTGGCGCTGGATCACGGCGTCTTGTTGACCTTCCTGCCCAAGCCGATTGCGGGCAAGGGCGGCTCAGGAATGCACATCAACCTGTCGTTTGAGGATGCCAAGGGCCACAACGCCCTTGCCAATGGCGACCGGGGCGGGCCGGACCGGCTGAACGATCTGGCCCGGGGCTGCGTCGCGGGCTGGATGCGGCACCACAAGGCATTGGCGGGGCTGGTGGCGCCCACGGCCCTGTCTTACGCGCGGCTGCAACCGGCCTCGCTTTCCGGCTATTGGTGCAACTGGGGCGGGGATCATCGCGGCGTGACCGTGCGGGTTTCGGCCGAGGGCGGCAAGAAGGCCCGGCTGGAACACCGGATGCCGGACGCCTCTGCCAATCCCTATACCGCCGTCGCCGCGGTGTTGCAGGCGGCACGGCTGGGGTTCGAGGGCGGCTATCCCCTGCTGCCGATGGAGGAAGGCGATTGCTTTGACCGGATCGACGCCGGGCAGGGCGTTGCCGCCTCGCTTGGCGAAGCGATGGACGATCTGGCTACCGACACCGCGCTCTGCGCCGCCGTGGGGCAGGGGCTGTGCGAGAACCACATCTTCATGAAGCGCGCCGAGGTGGACAAGACTGCCGCGCTGGAAGGTGACGCGCTGCGCGATTTCTATGTCTGGTATGTGTGAGGCCGCGATGAAAGCCACCTGGATACTCTCCGACGGCCGCCAGATCAGCGCCGAGGTCCGCGAAGGCCAGAACCTGATGGAGGCCGCTGTCGCCGCCAATGTGCCCCGCGTGGTGGGCGAATGCGGCGGGTCACTGTCCTGTGCGACCTGCCATGTCTATGTCGATGCCGTCTGGGCCGACCGCTCCGGCAGCCCGGAAACCTTTGAGGATGCCATGCTGGACGTGGCCGAGGCGGAACGGCGCGACACCTCGCGCCTGTCCTGCCAGATCAGGATGACACCCGCGCTGGACGGCATCATCCTGCATGTGCCCGAGCCTTAGCTGCCAATCGGCCCGCGCTGGCCGCCGGTCTGGGCGCGGTCCATCAGCAGGTGGTCCAGCAGAACGCAGGCCATCATCGCCTCGCCCACCGGCACGGCGCGGATGCCGACGCAGGGGTCATGCCGGCCCTTGGTGATCAGGTCCACCTCTTCGCCGCGCTGGTTGATGGTGCGGCGGGGGGTCAGGATGCTGGAGGTCGGCTTGACGGCAAAACGACAGACCACCGGCTGCCCGGTGGAAATCCCGCCAAGGATGCCGCCCGCGTGGTTCGACAGGAACTCTGGCCCCGTGGCGCCCATGCGGATTTCGTCCGCATTCTCGACGCCGGTCAGGCAGGCCGCTGCCATGCCATCACCGATCTCCACCGCCTTGACGGCATTGATCGACATCATCGCCGAGGCAAGATCGCTGTCCAGTTTGGCATAAAGCGGCGCACCAAGCCCCGCCGGGACGCCCTCTGCCACCACCTCGATCACCGCGCCGACCGAGTTATGTGCCAGCCGCAGCTCATCCAGATAGACTGCCCAATCTGCCGCCGCGACCGGGTCGGGGCACCAGAAGGGGTTGCCTTCGATCACCGCGGCATCGAACCGGCTGCGGTCAATCGCCTTTGGCCCCATCTGCATCATATAGCCGCTGATCCGCAGTCCCGGCACCAGCGCCGCCAGCACCGCCCGCGCCACGCCGCCCGCCGCAACCCGGCTGGCGGTTTCCCGCGCCGAAGACCGCCCGCCACCGCGATAATCCCGAACGCCATACTTCTGATGATAGGTGATATCGGCATGGCCCGGCCGAAAAGCCTGCGCAATGTCGCCATAGTCTTTTGACCGTTGGTCGGTGTTCTCGATCATCAACTGGATCGGCGTGCCGGTCGTGCGACCTTCGAACACCCCCGACAGAATCCGCACCTGATCCGGCTCTTTCCGCTGGGTGGTGAATTTCGAGGTGCCGGGTTTGCGCCGGTCCAGCCAGGGTTGCAGGTCTGCCTCGCTCAACGCCACGCCCGGCGGGCAGCCGTCCACCGTGGCGCCAATCGCGGGACCGTGGCTTTCGCCCCAGGTGGTCACGCGGAACAGATGGCCAAAGGTGTTGAAGCTCATAGCGCCCTCCTGATCGTTCCCCCCGCCTAGCGCAAACGCAGGCGGGGGGGAAGCAGGCTATTGGGCGGGCCGCGCCAGACGGGTATCGCGCGCCGTCTTCCACAGCGAAAACACCACGCCCGCGCCAAGGATGGCAAAGGTGATGCCCAGCGACCACGAGGGCGGGAACTTCGCCCAACCCATCAAGTCGGCAATGAACACCTTCGACCCGATGAACACCAGAAGCAGCGACAGCGCATATTTCAGATAGGCAAAGCGATGCAGGATCGCCGCCAGCGCGAAATAAAGCGCGCGCAGGCCAAGTATGGCAAAGATGTTCGAGGTATAGACCACGAAAGGATCGGTGGTGATGGTGAAGACGGCAGGCACCGAATCCACCGCGAACACCAGATCGGCCACCTCAATCAGGATCAGCGCCAGAAACAGCGGCGTGGCATAGCGGGTCAGCTTGCCGGTGGTCGGATGCGGTTCGTTGACGAAGAAGGCATTGCCGCGCAAGCTCTCGGTCACATTCATCCGCCGCTTGAGGAAGCGCAGCAGGCGGTTGTCCTCAAGGCTATGATTTTCCTCGGAAACGAACATCATCTTGATGCCGGTGAAGATCAGGAAGGCGGCGAAGATATACAGGATCCAGCCATATTGCGCGACCAGCGTGGCGCCAAGGCCGATCATGATGCCCCGCAGCACGATCACACCCAGAATGCCCCAGAACAGCACGCGGTGCTGATAGGCGCGCGGAATGGCAAAGAAGGAAAAGATCAGCGCGATGACAAAGATATTGTCCATCGCCAGCGTCTTTTCCACCACAAAGGCCGTCAGGTAATTCGCGGTGGAATCCCAGTCCTTGGTCCACCAGACAAAGCCGGAAAAGGCCAGGCCCAGCGTCACATACATCGACGAAAGCTTGAGGCTCTCGCTCACCCCGATCTCGGTTTCGCCATCCTTGTGCAAAACGCCAAGGTCCAGCACCAGAAGGCCGATCACAATGGCAATGAAGGTTCCCCACATCCACAGCGGGGTTCCCAGAAATAGCGTCGTCAGAAGGTCCATACCGTCCTCATTGTTGCAATGCACGCCTGAGGGCAGCCGAAAAGACACCGGGCATGACCATCGAGCGCACTCGATGCAGTCCGACATCACGATAGGATATCGTCAGAGGGGCCCGGTCTGCCCCCTAGACATGGATCACGCTTGCGTCATTTCAAGGGGCGATCTGCGGGCGAAGTTCATTCATCGCGCGCACCAGTGCCTCGCTGATGCCGGGTTCCGACAGGGCGTGCCCCGCCATCGGCACCATCCAAAGCCGGGCCAGAGGCCAGCCCTCGGCCAGTTTCCATGCCGAATGTGGCGGGCAGATCATGTCGAACCGCCCCTGCACGATGGTTGCCGGCAGATGGGTAATCCGCCCGCGGTTCTTCAAAATCCAGCCGTCCTCTTCAAGAAAGGCGGCATTCTGGAAATAGTGATTCTCCAGCCGGGCGAAGGCGCGGGCATAGTCGGACGGACCCTCGCCCATGCCACTCTCGGACTGGACCGAGGCCAGCGCGTTTTCCCAATTGGCCCATATGCGGGCGTGGCGACCCTCTGACAGCATGTCGCCGCTGAACAGCCGCCGGTGATAGGCGCCGATCAGATCGCCCCGCTCGGCCGGCGGAATCGGTGCCAGAAACCGCGCCCAAAGGTCGGGATAAAATCCACCAGCACCACCGCCATAGAACCAGTCCAGTTCGGCCCGCGTCGCCAGAAACACCCCGCGCAGCACCAGCGCCGCCGCCCGTTCGGGGTGCGAAATCGCATAGATCAGCGCCAGCGTCGCCCCCCAACTGCCGCCGAACAGGATGAACCGCTCGATCCCCAGCGCCTGCCGGATACGCTCGATATCGGCGACCAGATGCCATGTGGTGTTCGTCTCGACGCTGGCATGGGGGCGCGAGCGGCCGCAGCCGCGCTGATCGAACAGCACCACGCGATAGACCGCCGGGTCGAAATACCGCCGCATCGCCGGGCTGCATCCACCCCCCGGCCCGCCATGCAGCACCAGAACCGGCACACCCGCGGGATTGCCGCATTGTTCAACGAACACACGGTGCCCGTCGCCCATGTCCATCACCCGCTGATCAAAGGGATCAATCGCGGGGTAAAGATATTCGACTGCGCGCTTTTGGCCTGATCTCTGGTCCATGTCCGTCCTATATACGGGGCACAGACTGCGCCGCTTGGCGCGCGTGTGCAAGGAGTTCGCAATGCCCGCCGTCAACACCATCGACCCCGCCGAAGTTGCCAAGTTCGAGGCGATGGCCGCCGAATGGTGGGATCCGAATGGCAAGTTCAAGCCGCTGCATCTGATGAATCCCTGCCGGCTCGATTACATCACCCGCCAGATTGCCGCCGAATTCGGGCGTGACCTGACCGCGCGGGCGCCCTTTGCCGGGCTTCGGATTCTGGATATCGGCTGCGGCGGCGGCCTCTTGTCCGAGCCGATGGCGCGGCTGGGCGCCGATGTGCTGGGCGCCGATGCCGCGCCGCGCAACATTCCGGTGGCGCAGCTTCATGCCGAGCAATCCAGCCTGACCATCGACTATCGCAACATCACCGCCGAGGCGCTGGCCGAAGCGGGCGAACGGTTCGATGTCGTCCTGAACATGGAAGTGGTGGAACATGTCGCCGATCCGCTGGCCTATCTGACCGCCTGTCAGCAATTGCTGAAACCCGGCGGGCTGATGATCTGCTCCACCCTCAACCGCAATCCGAAAAGCTTCATGATGGCGATTGTCGGGGCGGAATGGGTGATGCGCTGGCTGCCCAAGGGCACGCATGACTGGGCCAAGTTCATCACCCCGGACGAGCTTTACACGCTGATCCGCAATGCGGGGCTTGATCCGGTAGACCGCAAGGGCATGGTGTTCAACCCGGTGTCGTGGCGCTGGGCGCTGTCGGACCGCGACTTGTCGGTGAACTATGTCACCGCCAGCGTCAAACGCTAGAACCGCGCATCCTCAAGCCCGCAGAACGGATCGACCGGGCTGCGCCCCTGCCAGGGCGCCCGGCCCAACAGGCATTCCAGCACCGCCGCCTGCATACTGGGCATCGTTGCATAGGCGTTGATCATGCAGGGCGCGCGTGGCGCGTCATAGAGCATATAGGGATAGCCGAACGAGATCATCGCCGTCGGCACCTCATGCCAGACCCGCTCCATTGCGCCCATAAACCCACCCATGATCCGCGCCCAATCCAGAAAAATCC
This sequence comes from Tabrizicola fusiformis, assembly GCF_013328815.1. GTDB lineage: Bacteria > Pseudomonadota > Alphaproteobacteria > Rhodobacterales > Rhodobacteraceae > Fuscibacter. The sequence continues at coordinate 160,069 of NZ_JABUHN010000008.1, read as the reverse complement.
GGCCGCGGGTCAGCAGGGTTTCCTCGCCGAAAAGATACAGCACCAGATCAAAGCTCTCACGGGTGATGGGTGTTCCGGGGGTGTAATCCGTCACCTCGAACCCTTCGGCACGCAAAAGGTCGGGCAGATCGAACGGCGCCGGCTCGGGGTGGATGGGCGAGATGACCCCGCCCGAAATCACCAACACCCGCCGATGCCGGCCCGGCGACAGCGGCAGCAGCCCCTGCACATCCTTGACCAGTGTCGGCGCCCGCGCGGTCACCGCCCGCGCCGCCGCCCGATGCGCCTCGGGGGCCAGCGCCACCGCAGGCGCCGCGGGGCCGCGATGCAGCCCCAGCGCCGCCTTCAGCCCCAGCACCCGGATCAGAGCCTGTTCCAGCCGTTCGGCACTGATCTTCCCCGACCGGACGGCATCCGAGATCAGCGCAAAATCCGCCGCGGGATCGGGCGAGAACAGGATCAGGTCGCAGCCATTCTCGATCACTTCGGGCAGCATCTGCGCCCTTGGTCCAAAGGCCCCGAACCCGGCCATCGGTGTGGCATCCGATACGATCAGACCGTTGAAACCCAGCCGCTCGCGCAACAGGGTTTGGTTCAGAACCCGGTTGACCGAAGCCGGACGAAACGCCTCAAGCCCCGCCTCTGGGTCAAGACTGCGGACGAAAGCCGGAAAGGCGATATGGGCCGACATCACCGACATCACCCCCGCAGCAATCGCCGCGCGGTAAAGCCGCCCATGGCTGGCCTCCCAATCCTCAAGCGTCAGGGGGTTGACCGTGGTCACCAGATGCTGGTCACGGTCGTCATGGCCCTCTCCGGGCCAATGCTTGACCGTTGCCGCCACACCTGCCGTCTGAAACGCCGCGATCTGGGCCAGAGCGTGCCGTTCGATCCGTGCCACATCTGCCCCGAAACCGCGCGTCGCCACGATGGGGCTGCGAAAGGCGGCGTTGATGTCCAGAACCGGAGTGAAGCTCCAGTTGATCCCGATTGCCCGGGCCTCTTCGGCCATGATCCGGCCGATGGTGCTGGTGGCCGCCACATCATCCACCGCCGCCAGCGCCAGCGGATTGGGCAGTTCGGTGCCGAAGGGCAGGCTCATCCGGCTGCCTTCCAGATCGGCCGAGATCAGCAGCGGCACCCGCGCCTGCGCGCGAATATCGTCCATAAAGGCCGTTTCGTGACGTATATCCGGCGTGAAGAACCGGGTCACCCCGGCGGGATGCAGCCGCGCAAGGCGCGCCAGCTCCTGCGGATCCTGCCCCATCGACATGTGGATGAAAAGCTGCCCGACCTTTTCGTCGGGTGTCAGGCCGGCCAGCGTCGCCGCCACCCAGGCGATGGCTTCGTCATCCAGATGAAACGGCGCGCGGCGCAGGTGATCCATCGCTTACTCCGATGAGGATTTTGCCCAGAGGTTGATGTCTTTCTCTTCCGAAATCGCGTCGATCCGCTCCAGTTCCTCAACGGTGAAGTCCAGATTGCCGACTGCGCCCGCGCAATCCACCACCTGTTCGGGCTTCGATGCCCCGATCAGCGCGCTGGTGATGCCGCCGTGGCGCAGCACCCAGGCCAGCGCCATCTGCGCCAGCGTCTGCCCCCGCGCCTGTGCCATTGCATCCAGCGCCCGCACCGATTCGATGGCGCGCGGGGAAATCGTCTTTGGGTCCAGCGATTTGCCCTGCGTCGCCCGGCTGCCCGCCGGAATACCCCCCAGATACTTCTTGGTCAAAATCCCCTGCGCCAGCGGCGTGAAGGCGATAGACCCCACGCCCAATTCGGCCAGCGTATCTTTCAGCCCATCGGTTTCCACCCAGCGGTTCAGGATGGAATAGCTGGGCTGGTGGATCACCAAGGGCGTGCCCAGCGATTTCAGAATGGCCGCCGCCTCGCGGCTGCGCTGACTGTTATAGCTGGAAATCCCGACATACAGCGCCCGGCCCGAGCGCACGATATGGTCCAGCGCAGCCATGGTTTCCTCAAGCGGCGTGTCAGGGTCAAAACGGTGGGAATAGAAGATGTCCACATAATCCAGCCCCATCCGCTTCAGGCTTTGGTCACAGGACGCAATCAGGTTCTTGCGGCTGCCCCATTCGCCATAGGGGCCGTCCCACATCCGGTAACCGGCTTTGGATGAAATGATCAGTTCATCCCGCAGGCCGCTGAAATCATTCCGCAAAATCTCGCCGAATGCTTCTTCGGCGGAACCGGGCGGCGGGCCGTAATTGTTGGCAAGGTCGAAATGCGTGATGCCATGGTCAAAGGCGGTGCGGCAGATCGCCTGTTTTGTGGCATGGGGCGTGTCATGGCCAAAGTTGTGCCACAGGCCCAGACTGATCGCGGGCAGCATCAGCCCCGTGCGGCCACAGCGGCGGTAAACCATCCGGTCATAGCGGTTTTCGGCGGGAAGATAGGTCATGGCAGGCCCTTCAAATGGAAAGGACGGCAGCAGCGCGCCGCCGTCCCCAAAGCTATTTAGACACGTCAGATATAGTGGTTCCAGAGGTTTTCCAGCCGCTCTTGCCGGCCCGAGCGCGGTTTGGGATTGATGTTGTTATCCTCGACCGCCTGCGCGATCACCTCCAGCGGCTGGGCCAGCATGGCCTTGGCCCCCTCGCGGTCCCACCCGGCATAGCGGGCGTTGCGGGCGGCTTCCAGCGGGCCATCCTCGAACATATAGGCGGCGGCGCGCAGCGCCCGCGCACAGGTGTCCATCCCGCCGACATGCGCCAGCACCAGATCCTCGGCATCCAGCGACTGCCGCCGCACCTTGGCGTCAAAGTTGGTGCCGCCGGTGGTATAGCCGCCCGCCCGCAGGATTTCATAGAAGGCCAGCGCCTTTTCGGCGTGGTTGTTGGGGAACTGGTCGGTGTCCCAGCCGGACTGATAGTCATTCCGGTTCATGTCGATCGAGCCGAAAATACCCAGCGCGGCGGCTGTCGCAATCTCATGCTCAAAGCTGTGGCCGGCCAGAATGGCATGGCCCTGCTCGATATTGACCTTGACCTCTTTCTCAAGCCCGAAATCCTTGAGGAAGCCGTAAACCGTTGCAACATCATAGTCATACTGATGCTTGGACGGTTCCTGCGGCTTCGGCTCGATCAGGATCGAACCCTTGAAGCCGATCTTGTGGGCATAGTCCACAACCTGTTGCAGGAAGCGCCCGGCATGGGCCCGCTCGCGTTTCAGGTCGGTGTTCAAGAGGGTTTCATAGCCCTCACGCCCGCCCCAGAGGACATAGTTCTGTCCGCCCAGCTTCAGCGTGGCGTCAAGGCAGCTTTTCACCGTCGCGGCGGCATAGGCGTAAACCTCGGGGTCGGGGTTGGTTGCGGCGCCCGACATCCAGCGGCGATGGGTGAACATGTTCGCCGTGCCCCAGAGCAGCTTGGCCTTGTGGCTGGCCTGCTTGTTGCCGAGGTAATCGACGATCTCTTCCAGATTGCGCTTCGACTCGGCAAAAGTTGCCCCCTCGGGGCGGGCGTCAAGATCGTGGAAGGCGTAGAACGGCGTGCCCAGAATGTCGAACAGCTCGAATGCCGCATCGGCCTTGAGCTTGGCGCCTTCCATCGTGTCGGCATACCACGGCCGCTCAAAGGTCTGGCCGCCGAACGGGTCACCGCCCTGCCAAGCGAAAGAATGCCAATAGGCGACGGCAAATCGCAGATGCTCTTCCATCCGCTTGCCCAGCAGCACTTCGTCCGGGTCATAATGGCGGAAGGAAAATTCGTTGGTGCTTTCCGGGCCTTCGTATTTGATCGGCTGGATGGATTTGAAGAAATCGGTCATGGCTGGTTCCTTGCGGCGGATTGGGCGGCGCGATAGCGGGCATGGCCCGCGTCGAATGCGTCTCTAAGGGCCATATCAGGCTCTATTCTGCGGGCGATGGCGGGCAGGCTGGCAATCTCGGCCCCGGCGCCGGTGGCGGCCATCAGGGCAAGGCGTGCGGCACCAAAGGCTCCGCCGAAATCCCCTGCGACAGGCAGCAGCACCGGGCAATCCAGCGCCGTGGCAATCGCCTTCAGCCAGTAGTCCGAGCGCGAGCCGCCCCCCACCGCGATCAGGTTTTCCAGCCGGGTTCCGGTGGCGGCTAGGGCATCGCGGCAATCGCGGATGGCAAAGGTCACGCCTTCCAGCACGGCACGGGTGCCTGCCGTGCGGTCGGTGGCATGTTCCAGCCCCATGAAGGCGCCGCGCACGGCGGCATCGTTCAAAGGCGTCCGCTCTCCGCCCAGATAGGGCAGGAAGAGGGTGCGCGACGGCGCGCGGAAGGTGCCAAGTTCGCCCGTCAGCGTGGCGGCATCCTGCCCGACCAGCCGCGCATACCAGTTCAGCGCATCGGTCGCAGCAAGGATCACCCCCATCTGGTGCCATGTTTCGGGCAGGGCATGGCAGAAGGTATGCACGGCGGTTTCCGGCGCCGGTTGATAGCCGTTGTTGGCGGCAAACAGCACGCCCGAGGTGCCAAGGCTGACGAACGCCTCTCCGGCGCGGACCACGCCCACGCCCACGCCCGAGGCGGCATTGTCGCCGCCGCCGCCCGCGACGACCACGCCCGCAGGCAGGCCCCAGCGCGCGGCAAGTTCCGGGCGCAGCACACCCGACACGGCAGACCCTTCGACCAGCCGCGGCATCTGCGCGCGGCTTAGGCCCGTGGCCGCCAGAAGATCATCCGACCAGTCGCGCGCACCGACATCCAGCCAGCTTGTCCCGGCGGCATCGGACATTTCCGCCACATGCTCTCCGGTCAGCCAGAGGCGCAGGTAATCCTTGGGCAGCAAGACCTTGGCAACCTTGTCCCAGATTGCAGGCTCGTGCCGGCGCACCCAGTCGAGTTTCGGTGCGGTAAAGCCCGGGAAAACGATATTGCCCGACAGCGCGCGAAAGCGGGGATCGGCGTCCAGCGCCGCCGCCTCGGCATGGGAACGGGTGTCGTTCCACAGGATACAGGGCCGCAGCACGTCGTCGGCCTTGTCCAGCAAGGTCGCACCATGCATCTGCCCCGAAAGGCCAATGCCGCGCACCCCCGCCAGCCCCTGCGGTGCCAGCGCGTCCAGCACTGCTTCGGCAGCGGCAATCCAATGGGCGGGGGCCTGCTCGCTCCAGCCGTCATGGGGGCGCGACACCTCAAGTGGGGCAGTGGCCTCGGCGAGAACCTTCTGGTCCGCGCCGATCAGCACCGCCTTCAGCCCCGACGTGCCAAGGTCAAGCCCGATATACATCACGCGGCCTTGGCGGGTTTCTTGCCCAGAATGATCATGCCCAGAATGTCGTCATCGGTGACCTCGTTCACGTTCACCGTGCCGACAAGCTGACCGTTCTTCATCACCGAAGCGCGGTCGCAGAGCTTCATCACCGAATGGATGTCATGCTCGATCAGGAAGATGCCCAGACCCTGCCGCTTCAACTCGTCGATCAGTTCGGCAACCATCTGGGTTTCATGCGGGCCAAGGGCGGCGGTCGGTTCGTCCATGATCAGGATCTTGGCGTTGAAATAGACCGCGCGGGCGATGGCCACCGACTGGCGCTGACCACCCGACAGAGCCGAAACCGGAACGTTGAACTTTTTGAAGTTCGGGTTCAGGCGACCCATGATCTTGCGGGTTTCGGCCTCCATCTTGGTTTCATCGACGAACCCCCATTTGTTCACCAGCTCGCGACCAAGGAACAGGTTCGAGGCGGCATCAAGGTTATCGGCCAGCGCAAGCGTCTGATAAATCGTCTCGATGTTCTGGGCGCGGGCGTCGCGCGGGTCGTTGATTTCAACCTCTTGCCCGTTGATCAGGATTTGCCCCGAGTCTTTCTTGTAGGCCCCGGAAAGGCATTTGATCAGCGTCGATTTTCCCGCGCCGTTGTGGCCCAGCAGGCCCACGACTTCACCGGGGTAAAGATCGACGGTGACGTGATCCACCGCCTTGATCCCGCCGAAGGCAATCGAGATGTCGCGCAGTTCGACAAGCGGGGTGCCGCGATTTTCTTTTGTCATGGCTTTGCCCCTTTACTTGATGCGCTTGCGGTAAACGATGTCGAGATAGACGGCGAGAACCAGCGCCACCCCGATCACGATCTTGCGGTAAGAGCCGTCGCCAAAGCCGATCAGAACCATGCCGGTCTGCAGCGAGACCAGCACCAGCGCGCCGATGATCGCGCCATAGATCGTGCCGACCCCCCCGGCAAGCGAGGTGCCCCCGACCACGGCGGCGGCAATGACCATCAGTTCGTCCAGATCGCCCAGCGCGTTGGTGGCGCTGTTCAGGCGGGCGCTGGCGATGACGGCGGCAATCCCGGCCAAAGCGCCCATCAGCGCAAAGATCTTGACCGTCATGGCGCGGGTGTTGATGCCCGAAAGCGCCGCAGCCTCGGGGTTGCCGCCGATGGCAAAGACATAGCGGCCAAAGCGGGTGCGGGTCATCAGGACTGTCATCACCAGAACCACCACCACCATGATGATGACCGGATAGGCAAAGCCATGGGCGACAAATGCACCTTCCGGCACCTCTTGGCCCAGCTTGGCGTAGTAATCCTTCAGGATGCCTTTCGGCCAAGGGTAGGCGTTCACGATCAGCGTGGCGATCAGAACCAGACCGGCGCTGATCCCGGCGACCACATATTCCGCCCACATCGGGCGCAGGGCAAAGCCGTGCAGTTTGCGCGCAGCGCGGCCGCGCATCATCGCCCAGACGATTCCAGCACAAGCGATGGCACACAAAATCCAGCTTCCCGTCGCCCCGATAGAGCCGTAGGGCCCGCCGCCCAGCAGAGCAAAGGTCGTATCGACCGGCGAAATTGTGCGTCCGCTCGAGGCGAGAAAGGCCATGCCGCGCCACATCATCAGGCCGCCAAGGGTGACGATGAAGGAGGGGATTGCCAGATAGGCGATCAGCAGCCCGTGGAACCAGCCAATCAGCGTGCCCAGTGCGATGCCGAAGACCACCGCGATGATCCAGATCATCGGATTGCCCAACCCCATTGAGGGGGGCAGCCATTCCACCTGCAACAGGCCGGTATACATCCCCACCACACCCACGATGGAGCCGACCGACAGGTCGATGTTGCGGGTGATGATGACCAGAACCATGCCCGTGGCCATGATCCCGATAGAGGCGGTCTGCACCGACAGGTTCCACAGGTTGCGCGGCGTCAGGAACGATCCCTCGCCCAGCACCAGCGCGCCATAAAGGTGAAAGCCCAGCCAGATCAGCAGCAGGGCGCCCAGCATACCCAGAAGGCGCGGGTCAATTTCCGTGGCGCGCAGGAAACGGCGGAATCCGCCTTCGCCCGGCGCCGATGTCTGTGCGGAATGGGGGGTGTCGCTCATGTCCTCGTCCAACCTGTGAGAGGGATCTGGCCGGGGATGCCCGCCTGCGCAACAGCGCGCGGGATGCGCCATGATGCGGACGCAGAACCACCCGACTTGGAAAAGAGCCGGCGCCGCAGGTCAGCGGCGCCGGACAAGGGCTAGATCACTGGCAGGCAGCGACGTCGGGCAGCGCGCCTTCGCAGGCGGCTTCCTTGGTGATGTGGCCCGCGTCGATCGCCACGTTCAGCGTTTCGCGGGTGATCGGCGTCGGGGTCAGCAGGATGGCGTTCATTTCAACGCCCTTCTCGCCGCCCGAGAACTTGATCGCACCGGCGACCGAGTCCAGCGCCGCCCCATCGGCCAGAGCCGAGGCGATTTCGCCGGCAGCCTTGCCAAGCTGGCGGGCGTCTTTCCAGACCGAAACGGTCTGCGTGCCGCGTGCCACGCGGTTGATCGCGGCAAGGTCGCCGTCCTGGCCACCCAGCGGAACGTTCAGGCCCTGCGCGGCCAGAGCGGCAGCGGCACCGCCTGCCATGCCGTCGTTCTGCGACAGAACGGCGTCAACGGCGTTGTTGTTGGCGGTGAGGATCTGTTCCATGTTCTTCTGGGCATTCTCGGGCTTCCAGCCGTCCGAGTTCGCTTCGCCGACGATCTTGATATCGCCCGAAGCAACCGCAGCGCCGATCACTTCTTCCATGCCCGAGCGCAGGAAGCCGACGTTCGGGTCACCGGGGTCGCCCTTGATGATGGCATAGTTGCCCTTCGGCGCCAGCTTGAAGACTTCCTGGGCGATGATACGGCCCACACCAACGTTGTCGAAGGTCAGATAGAAGGTGCGGTTGTCTTCGATCAAGCGGTCATAGCCGACGACCGGAATGCCTTCGGCAGCGGCCTTGTCCACGGCCGGGCCGATGGCGTCTTTGTCCCAGGCGTTGATGATCAGGGCATCCACGCCCTGCGCGATCAGCGCGTCAACGTCCGAAAGCTGCTTTTCAGCCGAGGATTGCGCGTCGGCCGAGACGTATTCGTTGCCGGCAGCTTCGATAGCGGCCTTCATCGCAGCTTCGTCGATCTTCCAGCGCTCTTCCTGGAACTGGGCCCAGGACACACCGATTTTCTTGCCTTCCGCCAGGGCAGCCGACGAAAAGCCGACAACCGCCGCAATGGCGACGAGAAGCGCATTACGCATGAATTTCCTCCCAATGGAAACGGCCTCTCCCGGGCCGGTTCGGCGGATTCGCCGTAACGGGGGAAAGATTGCCGCCAATAAATTCAGTTGTCAAAATAAAAATGGCAGTCCAATCTGATGAAGCGCAAGAAACAACGCGATAACCTGCCGCAGCGCAGCAAAATCAGGCGGCATTGCAGCGAAAACCGCGAAGTTTAGTTCAAGTGGCGAAATAATGCTGAGACGGAACAGAGAGGCGATTGCGAAAGACGGGGTGCGGGGCGCTGGCCCGCTGTTCACGCCGCTGTCCGATCTGCAACGCCCGCTGCGCCAACAGGTGTTCGAGCGGGTCCGCGCCGCGGGCCAGATTGCCCGGGTGCAGGTCGCCAAGGATCTGGGCGTCTCGCCTGCCTCGGTCACCACGGTCACCTCGGAACTGATTGCGGCGGGGCTGATCGAAGAGGTTTCCGCCTCACGCGACGGCGATCAGGGGCGCGGGCGGCCGGCGGTGGCGCTGGGCGTGCGGGCCAATGCGCATTTCGTCGCCGGGATGAAGCTGTCGGACCGCGAGCAGACGGCGGTGATCGTCGATTTTGCCGGCAACATGATTGCCGATGATTCCATCCCGCGTCAGCCCGGACCGATGCGCACCAGCGACCTGCTGGACGATCTGGAAACCCTGCTGTCGCGGGTCTGCGCCAAGGCGGGGGTGCCCCGGCATCAGCTTTCTGCGGTGGGCATCGGCGTGCCCGGCTTTGTCGATTTTTCCGAAGGTCTGGTGCTGTGGTCCTCGGTGCTGATCGAGCGGGGGGTGCATCTGGCTGCCGCCGCATCGACCCGGCTGGGGATTCCGGTGGCCGTCGATAACGACGCCAATCTGGTGGCCATGGCAGAGCTGTGGTTCGGTGCAGGGCGCGATCTGTCGGATTTCGCCGTGGTCACGCTGGAACATGGCGTGGGCATGGGGTTCGTGATGAACCACCGGCTCTATCGTGGCGCGCGGAACGTGGGCATGGAGATCGGCCATACCAAGGTGCAACTGGACGGCGCGTTGTGCCGCTGTGGTCAGCGCGGCTGCCTTGAGGCTTATCTGGCCGACTATGCCCTTGCGCGGGAGGCGACGACGGCGCTGAACTGGGGCCACCGTGAAAGCCAGAGCGTTTCGGTTCTGCTGGAAAGCCTGTTTGCCCAGGCCAAGGCGGGCAATGCGACGGCCCGGTCGATCTTTCGCCGGGCCGGGCGCTATCTGGCGGTGGGGCTGGCCAATGTGGTGAACCTGTTCGACCCGGCGCTGATCATCCTCTCGGGTGAGCGGATGCGCTATGACTATCTTTACGCCGAAGACACGCTGGCCGAGATGGCCAATCTGGTGATCCCCACCGGCCGCCCGCCGACCCCGATCGAGATTCACGCCTGGGGCGATCTTCTGTGGTCCCAGGGGGCGGCGGCGCTGGCGCTGGCCCATGTCAGCGACAGCATTCTGGGTGCCGGGCGCGAAAGCGCCGCCTAGTAGTCTTTCTCAAGATAAACGCCGACGCCGGTGGTGCCATCGGAACTGGCCCGCCCGCGCAGCGTGATCGACTTGGACACGTCAAGGTTCAGGTTGATCTGGCTCTTGCCGCTCTGGTCCACGGTGACCTCGCTATAGATGTTGCGGGTCAGGTATTTGCCCGCCGTCAGCTCGGCCCCGCCCGCCGCCGAAGTCTTCACGTCCAGATTGTCGAGGCCAAAGCCCTTGCGCAGCCGGTCCACCACGCCCGAACCGCCCCGGCCCGCCAGCGTGGCCACCGCATTGGCCAGTTGCAGCGCCTGCAGCGCCGACAGGTTTTGCAGGGTCTGCCCGAACAGAAGCTGCGCCAGAACCTCTTCCTCGGGCATGTCGGGAACCGAGGTGAAGCTGACCTTCGGATCGGTCGCCGGACCTTCGATGGTCACGCCGACCGTGGCTGTATCGGTCTCGGTCTGGGCCACGATGCGCAGATAGGGGATCAGCTCGCCCTCCATCTGCAACAGCGCCTCGGACAGGTCGAGCCGCTTACCCAGAATGTCCAGCCGCCCGCGAATCAGGTTGAACGCGCCCGAAGGCACCACCGCCGCCGTGCTGCCCAAAAGCCGCACTTCGCCACCCAGTTCAGCATCAAGACCGCGGCCCCGCACAAAGACCTGATTGGGCGCGGACACCGTGATGTCGAGCCCATAGGCCGGGCCGCCGCCATTTCCGCCGGTGGCAGGCCCGTCCATCTGCCCCGCGCGGGCACGGGTGGCACGCACCGCCGCAGGCTCGGCCAGATGGCGCAGCCCCTCGATGCCCGCCGCGCCGCCAAAGCCGGTCGAAGGCACGCGCAGCTCTGCCCCGGCAAGGGCGAGCCGCCCGGAAATCCGCGCGCCGCCGGCAAGCGGGCCGCTTACCTGCAAATCGCCGTTCACCGTGGTTTCATAAAGCTCGGGGTCGCGCAGAGTCACCCGGCGCAGCCCGACGGTCAGGTCACCCGCAAAAGGCGCGGTCAGCCCGGCGCTGCCTGCCAGGTCGATCTGGCCACCCGTGGTAACCGGCAGCGTGGCATCCAGCACCACCCGCCCGCCGCGCAGATCGGCCCGTGCGGCGATACCCTGCAAGGCAAAGGTCAGGGCAGGGTCAGAAAGCCGGCCCTCGGCCAGATTGACGGTGCCCGACAGCGACGACAGCGCCAGCGGCCCGTTCAGCCGCAGATCGAACCCCAGCCCGCCCTGAACTGCGCGCGGTGCGATAAAGGCATTGGCCAGCGCCGCCTGCGCCTTACCTGTCACGCTCAGATCACCGCTGGCGAAGTCCGGGGACAGCCGCCCGGCCAGCACCGCATCAATACCGCCCGGCCCCTTGCCGACAAGGCGCAGCTCGGTGCCTGCCGCTTGCTGGCTGACTTTGCCTTCAACCGTGAACGGCCCCGGAAATTCGGGCAGGATCAGGCCCAGATTGACCAGCCGCGCCGTGATGTCCAGGGTCTGGACCCCTGCCGAAATGGCGCCCGTGGCGCTGGCTTGCAGTTGCGCGTTTGAAACTTCGGCCCGCTGCACCTGCACAGCACCCTCTTTCAGCGCAAGTTCCAGCGAAACATTGCTTTGCCCCGCCAGAAGTTTGTCCGCCTCGTCCTGGCCAATGCGCAGGCCGCTGCCGGTGGCGTCCAGCGTGGCGGCACCTTCGGTCAGCGTGCCGGTCAGATGTGCCTTGCCCTTGAGCGCCCCGCCATAGCGCGCGCCCATAACCGAGAGATCGGCAAAGGCCAGATCGGCAGTCAGATCGGCGCCGCTGCTGGCGATGCGGCCCTGCGCCGTGGCCGCAAGGCTGGTCGCGGCAAGGGTCAGCTTGCGCAGTTCGGTGCCGGTCTGGTCGCGGCGAGCCGAAAGTTCAACGCGCGAGGTGCCTTTCAGAAGGCCGTCTAGTTCGGGGATACTCGCCGAAAGGTCGGTGCCCTCGGCAGTCACCTCAGCATCGAAGGCGCCGGTCAGCGGGCTGCCACTGCCAAAGACGGTGACCACGCCCGCTCCACCCAGCTTACGCCCGGCAAGGCCAGACAGCCGGCCCATATCGGCCATTTCAGCCTCGGCCCGGCCCGAAATCGTCAGCGCCGCGTCCAGTCCGGTGATTTGCCCGCCCAGACGCGCGCTGTAATCCTCGCCCAACAGGGTCAGCCGTGGGATTGAAACGGCTCCGTCGCCTTGGGTCCAATAGGCCACGGCATCGCCCGACACGAAACTGCCCAGCGCCGCGGCAAGGGCGGGGTCGGTTGGAGAAAGCCCTTCGGCATCAAAGCGGAAGGTGGCGCCGATCCGCGGTGCCGTGCCCCGCGCGATCCGGCCAGACCCCGCAAGCGTCAGCCGCGAGGCGCGGAAATCCGCACGGTCCAGCCCCTGAATGCTGGCCAAGGCACGCCAGCCTTCGTCCTGCGCCGCGTCAAAGCCCAGCGTGATGTCGGCCGAGGTCACCCGCACCGGCAGATCGGTGGTCAGCGGCAGCAGCACCGGCGCCCCATCCGCCGCCGCAATCCGCCCGGTCAGCGCGAAACTGCGCGGCAGCCCGTCGGCGCCCAGTGACAAAGCGCCCTGTAGGGTCAGCGCCTTTGCCGAAAGGTCAAGCTTGCCAAGGTCAAGCCGCCCGTCCGCCTCACGCTGGCCAGTCACCTCCAGCGCCACGCGGTTGCCGAAAAATTCGGCATATTCCGGCAAGAAGAGCGGCGCGAGGTCGCCGGAAAGATCGGCGGCAAAGGCGGTCGCATCCTTGTCTGCCGCCTTGACGGTGATCTGCCCTGCGAGCCGGTCCACCCCGTCGGTGGCCAGCGCCACATCGGTGGCAAAGTCACTGAACGGCCCTTCGCCCCGGATTTCCAGCGAAGCGGCAGGTGTGCCGGGCAAACCCAGAAGTGTGGCCGCGATGCCACCCGCGCCCTCACGCGCGGACAGGTCCAGCGACAGGCGCTGACTGGCATTGGAATAATCGGCTGTCAGCGCAATCGCCCCCTCGGGGCCATCGTCGGTGCGATCCAGTGTCAGGCTGGCCTTGCCCTCACCGCCGATCAGGCTGACCGAGGCGGCAAAGCTGCCCTCCACCGCGCTGCCCAGAACGGTGGGGCCCAGCACGATCCGTTTCGCCTCGACCTTGGAGATATCCACCGAAACCGGCAATTCAGGCAACGCAAAGGTGCCTGCCTCGGGCGAGGGGGCGCTTTCGCCCGGCTGCGGCAGGCGGTCCAGCACGATTTCGGCAGCAGAGAGTTCGTTGACCGAAACTGCGCCCGAAAGCAGGGCCGACCGATTCCAGTCCAGCGCGACATCCTTCAGCGTCAGCCAGACCCCGGTATCGTCGGCTATGGTCAGTTGTTCGATCGTCGCCCGCGACGACAGCGCCCCGGCAAAGCCGGTGATTGAAACTTGCCGCCCGGCGCCGGAAAGATTGTCTTCCAGAAGCGCCTGCAGATAGCCACGGTCATCGGCCAGCGCGGGCAGCGGCAAAAGGCCGATGGCAAGAACCAGATACCGCATCAGAACGCCTGCCCCAAGCCAACATAGATTTGAAGTCCGTCGCCGGTCTTGCCACCCGCGGGCATTGCAAGGTCAAGCCGGATCGGCCCGACGCCGGTGGCATAGCGCAGGCCCAGCCCGGCGCCCGCGTGCCAGTCGCCGACATCGCCGAAGAAGCCCAACGCATCGACCCGGCCCACATCGAAGAAACCGACCACGCCGATCTTTTCGGTGATCTTCGCCCGCCCCTCAATCGAGGCGGCCAGAAACTGGGTGCCCCCGGTGCGGAAACTGTCCGGCCCGTTGCGCAGCACATTCACGCCCAGCGACTGATAGGGCTGCCCGCGCACCGTGCCGCCGCCGCCCGAGTAGAAGAGATAGTCGCGCGGCGTGCCCAGCAGGCTGGCACCCAATATCGCCCCCGCCTGCACCCGCGCCGCCAGCACGAAACGCTCTTCGTCGCCAAAACCGCGATAGCCACGCAGATCCAGCGCCAGCCGCGCTCCGCTGTCGGTGATGCCAAAGCCAAGGAAGGGTTTCAGCTTGGCATCCACATAAAAGCCTTTGGTGGCGTCGGTCTTGCTGTTGCGCCGGTCCCATGTCAGCGCCAGCGGCAGCGACAGGTTGCGATAAAGGTTCACGCCGGTTTCGTCCGTGACACGGGCATATTCGTAACCAAAGCCCGCGCTGCCCGAGAGGCTGTCGGAAAACACATGGCTCAGGCCCAGCGTGACGCCAAAGAGGTCGGCGGCGAAATCCTCTTGGTCCAGCTTGGCCAGTGTGGTTTCAAAGGTCAGCGTGGTGTCGGGCGTGAATGTGGCCGGGCGCGACAGGGTCAGACCCAGCGTATAGTCAATCCCGCTGGTTGCCGCGCCGATATTGGTGATGGCGCCGGAAATCTGCAGCCGCTCGCCCCCGCCGAACAGATTGCGGTGCAGCCAGCCGCCGGTCAGCGACACGCCGTCAAAACTGGCAAGTTCGGCGCCGAAAGTGTAGCGGCGGGGCTTTTCCTCGATCACCGTGGCGGTGATCGGCAGAAGGTCGGGCGACAGGATCCGCTCGGCCTCGGTCAGGGTGACCGAGCTGAAGACGCCCGAACGACGCAGACGCGACTTTGCGGCCTCAAGCTCGGCGGGGTCATAGACCTCACCCTCCGGCAGGCCGGTGATGGCGCGCACCCGCTCGGTCCGCATCCTTTTGTTGCCCTCGATCGTCAGCGGGCCAAAGCGCAGGCGCGGGCCGGGGTCCAGCGTTACATCGGCCGAAAGCGTGGCCGCGCGGTGGTCGGCCACCACATCCTGCGCGGCGGCGCGCGCCTTGGCATGACCCTCGCCGCGCCAGGCGTCGATGCCCGCTGTGACAGCCGACAGAACCTGACCGCTTTCGGCGGGTTTGCCGGGGGCAAATCCCTGGGGGATTTCGGCATCGCGCGGCAGGGGATGGACGCTGGCGCGCGAAAAGGTAAAAGCCGGGCCGGGTTCGACCACAACTTCGATCCGGTCGATCCGTGAAGGCGCGTCCAAGGGCGCGATCGACGCCGCCTCGCGCCCGTCGATATAGACGTGGATCACGCCCGAGTAATGCCCGGCGGCATAAAGCGCATTCAAAAGGGCGCCGTATTCGGCCCGCGCATCAGCGAAAAGATCTTGTGCCGCGCTGTTTCCGGCCTTCTCTTGACCCAGCAGGACGGATGCGCCCCGCAGGATGTCTTCCAGCGCCTTGTCTGCGCCGGGCGCCCGAAAAACCAGTGTTTCCAAGGCCCCCGCCCCGGGGGTGATCAGCCCGAAGGCCGCCGATAGCACCAGAACTCGGCCCAGACCCCGGGCGCCAACACCAAACATCGCATCCCCCACAAGTGGTTGTAGGATTATCCCAGCCTTGGCCGCAAAGGGCAATCCGCCGCAGATCAATTTCCCGGTCCGGGCCTGCAATAGGCATCTATCCGCAAGGGGCGCTTTGTGGCTATTTGATAGCGCAAACGTTTACGGAGGAGAACGCCTTGCCCTTGACCCATCGGATCAATCGCCGGGCGCTTCTGGGCGCTGCCGCCATGCCTTTGCTGCTGTCGCTGCCCCGCTCTGCGCAGGCGGCCCCGGATGGGGCGGCGGTGCTGGCCGACTGGTATCGTCTGGTGCTGGAGCTGGTGCGCCACACCGCCACCTATTCGCCGCCCGTGGCCAGCCGGTCCTTCGCCTATCTGGGCATCACCCTGCACGAGGCGCTTGTGGGCGGGCCGGGCGGTCTGGTCTCGCTGGCGGGGCAGGTGCAGGGGCTGACACCGCCGCCCGCCGCGCCGAAGGGGCTGGATGCGGCCTTTGTGCTGCAAGGGGCCTTCACCACGGCGGTTCCGGCGCTGTTCAGCCGCACCGGCCCCACCGGGCAGCGTGCCATGGCGGCGATGGCCGCGCAGCAGGACAAGGTGCTGTCCGGCGGTGCCGATGCCGCAACCGAGGCGGCCAGCCGTGCCCATGGCGCGGCGATTGCCGCCCATATCCTTGCCTGGGCCGAAACCGATGGTGGCGCCGAGATCGAGAACATGGGTTTCCCCATGGAGGCCGCCAAGGACAAGCTGCCGTCGCAATGGGTGCCCACCTCGAAAGTGGCGGTGCAACAGGCGCCGCTTCTGCCCTATTGGGGCACGGTGCGGACCTTTGTGCTGGCTTCGGGCGCCGATTGCGGCTTGCCGCCGCCGCCTGACTACAGCGAAGAGCCCGGCTCGGCCTTCTATAACGAGGCGAAAGAGGTCTATGACACCTCGCGCAGCCTGACGGATGAGCAAAAGCTGATCGCGCGGTTCTGGTCGGATGATCCGATGCTGTCCTCGACCCCGCCCGGGCACTGGATTTCCATTGTGCTGGAAATCTTTGCCCGCGACGCCACCCCGGTTGACCGGCAGGCCGAGGTTCTGGCGCTTCTGGGCATTGCGGTGGCCGATGCCTTCATCGCCTGCTGGGATGCCAAGTTCCGCTATGATCTGGTCCGGCCCCTGACCTATATCCGCCGGGTGATCGACCCGAAATGGGAGCCGTTGCTGAACACCCCGCCCTTCCCGGAATATCCCTCGGGGCATTCGACACAATCGGGGGCAGCGGCGGGGGTGCTGACGGCGCTGTTCGGCGAGGGTTTTGCTTTCGAGGATGGTGCCCATGCCGATGACGGGCTGCCGGTGCGCCCCTTTACGAGCTTTGCCGAAGCCGCGAACGAGGCGGCCATTTCGCGCCTGTATGGCGGCATCCACTTCCGCGCGGCGATCGAGCAGGGTCTGGCCCAGGGGGCCTGCATCGCGGCCAAGGTCGCGCAACTGAAAACCCGGGAGGCATGATGCGCAGCCTGATCGCCCTGATTCTGCTGGCCGCGCCCGCGCTTGCGCAGGAGCCGCTTGCGCCGAAATACCTTGAGGAAACCGCCACGGCGGGCCTGTCCACCGCCTATATGGGCGATTGGCAATATATGGTGGGTGGCGGTGCTGCCGTGTTCGATTGCGACGGCGACGGCGCGCAGGATCTGTTCCTGTCGGGCGGCGAAGCGCCCTCGGGTCTCTATCGCAACCTGTCCGAAAAGGGCGGTCCGCTGCGCTTTGAAAAGCGCGACAGCGGGCTTGAGATCGACGCGGTGACCGGCGCCTGGCCGCTGGATGTCAACGGCGACGGCAATGTCGATCTGGCGGTGCTGCGGGTCGGGGCCAACAAGCTGATGCGAGGGCTGGGCGATTGCCGGTTCGACGATGCCAGCGCCGACTGGAACTTTGACGGCGGTGACGCATGGTCCACCGCCTTTGCTGCGCGGTGGGAGCCGGGGGCGGATTGGCCCACCCTTGCCGTGGGCAATTACATCGACCGCAAGGAAGAGGCGTTCCCATGGGGCTCTTGCACGCCGAATTGGCTGCACATGCCCGCCGAAAGCGGCGGCTTCGCCCCACCCGAGGAATTGCTGCCCAGCTTCTGTGCGCTGTCGATCCTGTTCTCGGACTGGGCCGGTCAGGGCTTTTCCGACCTGCGGGTCTCGAATGACCGTGAATATTACAAGGGCGGGCAAGAGCAGCTTTGGCACATCAAGCGCCACGAAGACCCCCGGCTTTATACCGAGGCCGAGGGCTGGAAGCGGTTGCGCATCTGGGGCATGGGCATCGCCTCGCGCGATCTGGATGCCGATGGCGATACCGAACTGTTCCTGACGTCAATGGCCGATAACAAGCTGCAATCGCTGGTGCCGCCGCCCGAGGGCAAGCCGGTGGCGCCGGTTTATGAGGATCAGGCGTTTGCCCGGGGGGTTACCGCCCACCGGCCCTATACGGGCGGCGACCTGCACCCTTCGACCGCCTGGCACGCGCAATTCGAAGATGTGAACAACGACGGGCTGGCCGATCTCTTCGTGGCCAAGGGCAATGTCTCGTCCATGCCGGATTTTGCGATGAAAGACCCCAACAACCTGTTGGTGCAGAAAGCCGATGGCAAGTTTGCCGAAATGGGCGATATCGCAGGTGTGGCCAGCATGGGCAATGCCCGCGGCGGTGCGCTGGCCGATTTCAACCGGGATGGCCTGATGGATCTGGTGGTGGTGAACCGCTGGGAACCCGCACAGATCTGGCGCAACGTGACGGCGGGGGCGGGCGGCTTCCTGCAACTCGCGCTGGCTGATGAGGGCGACAACCGCAATGCCATCGGCGCATGGATCGAGGTTGAGGCGGATGGCCACAGGCAGCGGCGCGAAATTACCGTGGGCGGCGGCCATGGCGGCGGGCAGCTTGGCTGGACGCATTTCGGGCTGGGTGCGGCGACGCTGGCCAAGGTGCGGGTGATCTGGCCAGATGGCGCCGCGGGCGATTGGATGGAGCTGGCGCCCGGGTTCTACCGGGTGACCCGGGCGGGCGCCGAAGCGCAGCCCTAGGGCGACTGGCGCCGGGCGCGTTGGCGCTCGGCGTCCACCGCGGCGCCGATCAGCACGGCATAGGCGGACAGATACAGCCACATCATCAGCGCGGCCACCGCGCCGATAGACCCATAAACCCTGTTATAGCTGGGAAAATTCGACAGGTAGAGCATGAAGCCCTTGGTCACCAGCACCCAGAGGACCACCGCCACCAAAAGCCCCCAAGACAGAAGCGGCGGCGCGCTGGGCCCATGGTTGGGCCCAAGGCGAAAGGCCAGCCCGACCGCCAGAACCCCCAGAAGGACTGCCAGACCAAGGTTTGTGGTGCTGGCCATCCGTGTCCAGAGCGGACCTTCGGGTAGGAACGTGGCCAGCAAGGGCACCACCAGCGCCATCACCATCGCCGCCAGAACCAGCCCGATCAGCACGAAGGTCAGGAACATCGCCCGCAACTGATGCCGGTGCCCGGCGCGGTTCGGCCGCTGATGAATGGCATTCAGCCCGCGGATCAGCGCCGCCGCCCCGGCCCGTGCCGACCACAGGGCCAGCGCCGTGGGCAAGAGTGTGGTCAGCCCGAAATTCGAGGAGGAAACCGCCAGCAACTGCTCGACCTGATTTGACAGAAGGGTGAAGACATCCGGCGGCACCACGGGCCGCAGAAGCTGCATCTCCTGCCGGATCATCGCCGGGTCCGACACAAACCCCCAGAGCGCAATCACCGCAGCCGCTGCCGGAAAGATGGCAAGAAAGGCGTAAAAGGCCACCCCGGCCGCGATTAGGTCAAGCTCGGCCTGCTCGGTCCGGCGGTAGAACCGCCAGAAGGCCGCCATTGCGTTGGGGGGCAGGAAAGGAATGCGCATGGCGTCAGGATGGGCCAGCGCGCGCGCGGCGGCAAGGGGTCAGCCCTCGCCCTCCATCTTTACCCGCAATTCGCGCAGCACCGGCAAGAGGGCGCGCACCTTGTCGGCGCCAAGGGCGCCCACCACATCGGAAATCAGCGGCACGACGGCAGCCACCGCGGCATCGCGCGCCGCCCTGCCTGCGGGCGAGATGGCGACGAATTTCTGCCGGGCATCATCCCAATCGGGCCGGATATGGATATGCCCGGCCCATTCCAGCCGCGACAAGGTGTTGGTCATCGCCCCCCGCGTCACATGGAAGGCGCGGGCAAGCTGGGCCGGGGTGCGCTCATCCCCGATCCGGGCCAGATGGTTCAGCACCGAGAAATGCGACAGTTCCATCCCCTTGGGCAGCGCCTTGGAGATGCGGTTGCGGGCGAGCTGATCGGCCATGAACAACTCTCCGAACAGGGTGATCGCCAGATCGTCGGTGCGCTCGTTCATGGCGCGTCAAACTCGCGGTCGTGAGAGAGCGAGGGCACACGGGCGCGGGCTTTGGCCACCTGATCAAGGTCCAGATCGACAAAGGTCACCCCCGGCGCCGTTCCGGCATCGGCCAGCACCTCGCCCCAGGGCGCGATGGCCAGCGAATGGCCATAGGTGCGGCGGGTGCCGGGACCATGCGCTTCGGGATGCAGGCCGGTTTGCGCCGGGGCCAGCACGAAGCAGCCGGTCTCGATCGCCCGGGCGCGCAGCAGGGTTTCCCAATGGGCGGCGCCGGTGATGTGGTTGAAGGCGGCGGGCACAGTCAGGATCTGCGCCCCGGCCTTGGCAAGACGGCGGTAGAGATGGGGGAACCGCACATCATAGCAGACCGTCATGCCGATCTTGGCAAAGGGCGTTTCGGCGACCACGGCCTGCGCGCCGGGCCTATAGGCCGCGCTTTCGCGGTAAACCTCGGTTTCCGAGACATTCACGTCGAACATATGGATCTTGTCATAACGCGCGGCCACGGCGCCATCCGGCCCGATCAGCAGGCTGCGGTTGGCAAACCGCCCATCGGCATCCTGTGTCAGCACCCCGAGCGAGCCGATCAGCAGCCAGATACCAAGACCGGCTGCCTGTTTGCGCAGCGCGGCCAGCGTCGGGTCATCCTCTTCCTGCCGCAGCACGGCGCGTTGATGCGTGCGGTTCGACGACAGTATATTGCTGCACTCCGGCGTCAGCACGAAACCCGCACCGCCCGCAGCCGCCTCGGCAATCCGGGCCTGCGTGACGGCCAGATTGGCCGCCGGATCGTCGGAAACCGTAAGCTGGATCAGCGCCGCGCGGATCATGCCAGCATCGGGTCCAGTTTGCCGTCATAGTCCAGCGCGTGCAGGTCGTCGCTGCCGCCGACATGGGTGCCACCGATGAAGATTTGCGGCACCGTGCGGCGCCCGCCCGCCCGCTCGGTCATGGCGATGCGCAGCGACGGGTCGCGCGATACGTCAATCTCGGCAAAGCCGACGCCCTTTTTCGCGAGCAGCCGCTTGGCAGCAAGGCAATAGGGGCAGGTGGGCGTGGTGTAGATTTCGACGGATTTCATGGGCCGATCCTTTGCAGTCGCGGTAACTATAAGGATTTAGGCATCCTTCGCAACGCGGGCCAGCACCAGAACGGAAACCCCCGTTGCGCCGCCTGCAACGCAGGCTTCGGCGGCGGCGGCCAGCGTGGCACCCGAAGTCATCACATCATCGACCAGCAGCACATGCCGCCCCTCGACCCGCGTAGCGCGGCGGGGGTGCAGCACCAGCGCATCGGCAAGGTTGGCAAAGCGTGCGTTGCGGTCCCGCCCCTCTTGGCTGGGCGTGCTGCGACGGCGGATGAGCAGATCGGGGCAGTGGTCAAGCCCGGCATGACGGGCCACGGCAGCCGACAACAGCGCCGACTGATTGTAGCGGCGTTTGAGCAGCCGCAGCCAGTGCAGCGGCACCGGCGCCACCAGCATTCCTGGTAGCAGAATCGGCGCCGCCGCCCGCAGCATCCACTGCGCCGCCGAGCGGGCCAGATCCAGCCGGTCACCATGTTTGAGCGACAGCACGATCTGCCGCGCATTGTCCTTATAGAGAAGTGCCGCCCGCCCCCGGCTCCATGGGCGGGCGATGGCAAGGCAATCGTCGCAATGCACCGGCTTGCCGTCATCCGCGCCCGGCAGGGGGGTGCCGCAGAGATCGCAGACCAGCCCGGCGACAAAGGGCGTCTCGCGCCAGCAGCGGCCGCAGAGGCCGAAATCGCTGGTGACCAGCGCATCGCAGGTAAGGCATTGCGGCGGGTAGACCAGATGCAGCGCCACTTGCAATCCCATCGCTTCCCCCTATGGTCCGCGCCCATGACGCCGCCGATCCTGACAGACCGGGCCGCCTTGGCCCGCCACCGCGCCCGCGCCACCGCGTTCTTCCTGCAGGAAGAGGCGCGCGACGAGATTCAGGAGAGACTCACCGAGGTTAACAGAACCTTTACGACGCCGGTGGTGGTGAGCGGTTTTCCCGCCCTGTGGCCGGATTTCCCGGTGGTGGCGGATGACGAAACGCTGGATCTGCATCAGGGCGCCCATGATCTGGTGATCCACGCGCTTGCGCTGCATTGGGCGAATGACCCGGTGGGGCAATTGGTGCAATGCCGCCGTGCCTTGCAACCCGACGGGCTGTTTCTGGGTCTGATGTTCGGCGGCCAGACGCTGCACGAACTCCGCGCCTGTCTGGCCGAGGCTGAGGCAGAGGTGACGGGCGGGCTTTCGCCCCGGGTGCTGCCGATGGGCGAAATCCGTGACCTTGGCGCGCTGTTGCAGCGCGCGGGTTTCGCACTGCCGGTGGCCGACAGCTATACCAAGACCGTGCTTTACCGCGATGCCTTGCACCTGATGGCCGATCTGCGGGCGATGGGGGAAGGCAATGCGCTGATGGCGCGGCTGCGGCGCCCGACGCGGCGGGCGGTGCTGGCCCGGGCGATGGCGCTTTATCACGAGCGATTCGCCACGGCTGACGGCCGTATCCCCGCGACGTTCGAGGTGATCGCGCTCACCGGCTGGGCCCCGCATGACAGCCAGCAGAAACCGCTGCGCCCCGGCTCGGCCGCGACCCGGCTGGCAGAGGCGCTGCATGCGGCGGAACGCCCGCTTCCGCGCGAGAACGGTTGACCGCGCGGCGCGGCGGGTTATCTCGGATGCAAAGCGAGCGAGGGAGCAAGCGATGAGCGACAGGACAGGGCGTCTGGCCCATGCCCCGGCGGATCACCCGGCGGTGAAACCGGCCAAGGTCGGCGTGTTGCTGGCCAATCTCGGCACGCCCGACAATTATGACTATTGGTCGATGCGCCGGTATCTGAGCGAGTTTCTGTCCGACAAGCGGGTGATCGACATTCCCGACTGGAAGTGGCAGCCGCTGTTGCAGCTTATCATCCTGACCAAACGCCCTTTCACCAGCGGCGCGAATTACAAGCTGATCTGGAACCACGACAAGGGCGAAAGCCCGCTGATGACCATTACCAAGGATCAGACCGCAGCCATCGCTGCACGGCTGGCGGCGGAATATGGCGATACCGTCATGGTCGATTTCTGTATGCGCTACGGCAACCCCTCAACCGCGTCAAAGGTGCGGGCGATGGTGGCGGCGGGCTGCGAGAAGATCCTGTTTTTCCCGCTGTATCCGCATTACGCGGGGGCCACCTCGGCCACGGCAAATGATGCGTTCTTCGCGGCTTTGGCCAAGGAAAAACGCCAGCCCGCGGCGCGCACCGTGCCCGAATATTTCGAGCATCCCTTGTATATCGAGGCGCTGGCGCAATCGGTCGAGCGGGCCTATGCCGCGCTGCCGCAGCGGCCCGACCTGTTGATTGCCAGTTATCACGGGATGCCGAAACGCTATCTGATGGAGGGTGACCCCTATCACTGCCAGTGCCAGAAAACCTCGCGCCTTCTGCGCGAACGTCTGGGCTGGGACAAGGGAGAGATCGTGACGACCTTCCAGTCGGTCTTTGGCCGCGAGGAATGGCTGCGGCCCTATACGGTTGAGCATGTCGCGGAACTGGCGCGGCAGGGCAAGAAGCGGATTGCGGTTATGGCCCCCGCTTTTTCCGCCGATTGCATTGAAACGCTTGAGGAAATCAACGGCGAAATCCGCGAGAGTTTCCTGCACGCGGGGGGCGAGGAGTTCACCTATATTCCCTGCCTGAACGACGAGGCTGCGCATATTGATGCGCTGACCGCCGTGATCGGCGATAATCTGCAGGGCTGGGTGCAGGCCGGACGCTAACGCGCCCGGCCAGACGCCATATCAGCCGCGCTCGCCGCCACCCGACGACGACACAGCAGCCGCGATCACCAGCAAGAGCAGGATCGGGACGATGATTCCCGAAGCCGAAGATGAGGTGGCGGCGGCCACAACTTCTTCTTCCATCACCGGCTCGGCCACGCCGCCCGCAAAAGCAGTCGTGGCGGCCAGCGAGAGGGCGGCGGCAAGGGCAATCTTTTTCATGGTCAGCTCCAATATTTCAAGTCTGCGGGCTACAGGTGCGTAGCCCTTTGATCACAAGCTT
This sequence comes from Tabrizicola fusiformis, assembly GCF_013328815.1. Taxonomy (GTDB): domain Bacteria; phylum Pseudomonadota; class Alphaproteobacteria; order Rhodobacterales; family Rhodobacteraceae; genus Fuscibacter. Next base: position 136,326 of record NZ_JABUHN010000008.1, on the reverse strand, counting down.
TCGCCGCCACCCGAGGACGACGACACGGCGGCCGCGACAATCAGAAGCAGCAGCAGGGGCACGATAACCCCGGAAGCCGAAGACGAGGTGGCTGCGGCGACAACTTCTTCTTCCATCACCGGCTCGGCCACGCCGCCCGCAAAAGCGGTGGTGGCGGCCAGCGAGAGGGCGGCGGCAAGGGCGATCTTTTTCATTCAGCACTCCATTTGGCAGGCCGGGGGCAGAACTCCCGGCGCTCCTGGCGGAAGGCCAGCGGGCAGGTCGAAGATTGCAGAGGCAATGCAATCTGGCAAACAAACGAAAAATCGCAGCACAGTTTCACCTGCGCTGCGATTTTCCTACAACAGTCAGCGGTCAGGATGTGACCGCAAAGCCCTGTCGGCTTACCGCGGCTCGCTGCCCGAGGACGACGAAACGGCGGCGGCAATCACCAAAAGCAGCAGGATCGGGACGATGATCCCCGAAGCCGAAGACGAGGTGGCTGCGGCGACAACTTCTTCTTCCATCACCGGCTCGGCGACGCCACCGGCGAAAGCGGTGGTGGCGGCCAGCGAGAGGGCGGCGGCAAGGGCGATCTTTTTCATTCAGCACTCCATTTGGCAGGCCAAGACATGCGTGTCCGGCGCTCCTGGCGGAAGGCCAGTGGGCAGGCCGAAGATTGCAGAGGCGGCGCCATCTGGCAAACAAACGAAAAATCGCAGCACAGTTTCACCTGTGTTGCGATTTTCCTACAACAGTATCGGAAGGCGCCGAAGCCCTTAGGGTGCTTCGCTGCCCGAGGACGACGAAACGGCGGCCGCGACAATCAGGAGCAGCAGCAGGGGCACAATAACCCCCGAAGCCGAAGACGAGGTGGCTGCGGCGACAACTTCTTCTTCCATCACCGGCTCGGCGACGCCACCGGCGAAAGCGGTGGTGGCGGCCAGCGAGAGGGCGGCGGCAAGGGCGATCTTTTTCATCGGAAACTCCAATCTGGCGGAAATCCGGCGCTGTCCCCGCATGGGGCGGCCCGTTTTCAAGGGTTGCGCCACATTGCGGCGCGGATCAAGCAAACTGTGAAGCCCGAAATGCAAAACGGCAGCCCGAAGGCTGCCGTTTCATTCCGGCAAAGCCGAAATATCAGTCAGCCGACGACGACGACGACACGGCAGCCGCAACGACCAGCAGGAGCAGGATCGGAACGATGATGCCCGAAGCCGACGACGAGGTCGCGGCCTTGACAACTTCTTCTTCCATCACCGGTTCAGCAACGCCACCGGCGAAAGCGGTGGTAGCAGCCAGCGACAGAGCGGCGGCGAGCGCAAGTTTCTTCATGTTAACCTCCAGTTATCTCGTGCGGCCAATTTGACAGAGGTGACGGCACGAACCCAAGACTGTTCCTCGTGCTTGCTCTCTAATGATGTCGCGCGGTGATTTGCAATCTGGCGCGGCTACCAAACAGGCAGGCACTGGCCGATGTCGTCAAATTAGCAACACTTGCGTGCCGACTTTCGCAAAGGAAAACAGCTCTTCGATGTGTTCATTGTAAAGCCCGACGCATCCGCTGGACGAACGGCGCCCGATCTTGCGCGTGTCATGGGTGCCATGGATGCGATAGGCGGGCCAGCCAAGGTAAAGCGCCCGCGTTCCAAGGGGGTTTTCGGGAGAGCCGCCCTCGACCAGATCAGGCCAGCTTGGATTGCGTTCCTTCATCGAGGCGGTGGGCCGCCACGGCGGATTGACCACCTTCTGGATCACCTCGGTTTTGCCGCGCCGGGTCAGCTCTTCGTTCAGGGGAACCGAAGTGGGATACAGCCGATAGATCGACAGATCCTCGCTCCAGTAGTGCAGCGCGCGCGAAGTCAGGTCGGCCAGAATCGCCCCGTTCTTGGTCGAGGCGAAATGGTCCTGCCAGTTCAGGATGCGGAAAGACGAGATGTTGTTGCGCACCGGGCTGTCGGCCGGGGGCACAAATTCGGTGCTGTTGTCCTGCGCGCGGGCCGGAACGGTGGCTGCGGCCAGCGCGCCGCCCGTGGCGGCCAGCAAAAGGCGGCGGTTGATGGCCGGGGTCTTGTCGGTCATGGGGATACTCCGTCACTCATTACGGCACGATATGGGGACAGGGCGCCGCCCTGTCCAGTCACGATCACAGGAACAGAACCTGCGTTCCGACCTTGGCATAGCCATAAAGCTCAAGGATATGCTCATTATAAAGGCCGACGCAGCCATTGGACGAACGGCGGCCGATCTTGCGCGTGTCATGGGTGCCGTGGATGCGATAGGCGGGCCAGCCAAGGTAAAGCGCCCGCACACCCAACGGGTTTTCAGGCGACCCTCCCTCGACCCGGCGGGGCCAGTCGGGGTTGCGGGTCAGCTCGTCCTTGGTGGGAATCCAGACCGGATTTTCGACCTTCTGGATCACCGTGGTCCGGCCCCGCTTGGTCAGTTCCTCATTCAGCGGCACCGACGAGGGGTAAAGCCGATAGATCGACTCATCCTCGCTCCAGAAATGCACGGCGCGGCTGGTCAGGTCGGCCAGAATCGCACCGTTGCGCAGATTGTCGAAATAATCGCGCCACTCCTTCATCGTGAAGGACGAGATGTTGTTGCGCACCGGGTTCGTCGCCAGCGAGGCGAATTCGGTCGTGCCCTCCATCACACCCTGCGCAAGGGCGGGGGCGGCAAGGGCTGCGGCGCCGATCAGCGCGCCGGAGGTGGTCAGAAAGCGGCGGCGGTTCAGGCCGGGGTGGCGTTCGGCGGTCATCCGCAGGTCTCCAAAGCGGGTCTTTGGCCGCCTTCTACTCTTGTGGCGGGGCGCCAGCAATCAAACGCGCGGCAATCGGCCAAAGATTGCACAGGCTGTTTGATCCTTGCCGCAGCTTTGGATAAGCACGAGGGCAGGCACGGGCAGAGGCGCTGCCAAGAACCGGGGTTCACCGGGCGGGCACGGAAAAGAGAGATGATGGACAGACGGACAGTTCTGATGATCGGCGGCGCGGCGGTGGCGTTGTCGGGTTGTGTGGCCACGTCGGCCGAGCCGCGCCTTGGCTCGGATGGCAAGCCTTTGCCGCAGGTCTATGTGATTTCGGGGGCCGAGGCGGCCAAGATTCCATATCGCCTGCTGGATGCCGTGAATGCGCTGCGTCAGGCCAAGGGCGCGCCGGCGCTGAACTTCAACGCCGCACTGAACGCGGCTGCCTTGACCCATGCACGCGATATGTCGGTGCAGAACCGGCCCTGGCATTTCGGCTCGGACGGCTCGTCACCGCTGGTTCGGGTGCAGCGCGTCGGCTATACCGGCCAGCTTCTGGGCGAGCTGATTTCCGAGACCTATCAGACCGAGCTGGAAACGCTGTCCGCCTGGATGGCGCAGCCGGACACCCGCGAGGTTATTCTTGATGCCCGCGCGCGGGAGGCGGGGTTCGCCTGGTTCCAGGAGCCGGGTGGCAAGATCTGGTGGACGATGCTGACCGGCGGCTGAACCCGCCACCCCGTCTGACGAAAAAGGGCCCAGCGGGGCCCTTTGCCTTTTCCGCCTCAGGGCAGAATATGGATCGGCGTGCCCGGCTTGACCATGGCATAGATCATCTCGATCTCTTTGTCGGTCACCGCGATACAGCCCGCGGTCCAGTCATTGTCGCGCACCGATTTCCGCACCGCTTTGGGCGGGGCGCCGTGAATGAAGATGTCTCCGCCCGGCTGTTTGCCCTGCGAAGCCGCATAGGCGCGGTCATTGGCATTGGGGTAAGAGATGCCCAGCGACAGATGATAGGTCGATTTCGGGTTGCGGTGGGTGATGGTATAGCTGCCCTCGGGCGTTTTCAGGTCGCCCTCGAATTGCTTGTGACCCACCGGATTGCCGCCCAGCCCGATGTCATAGGTCTTCACGACCTTGCTGTTGTGCAAGAGATACATCTTGCGGTCGGCCTTGTGGACCTGAATCGATGTGATTTCCGGCCCATGATAGGTGCGGAATTTGCCGCCGCAGGACGCGAGCCCCACAAAAGCGGCTACAATCAGAAGTATTCTCAGAAAGGCCATGCTGCTCTGCCCCGTTTTTTTCTGGCCATAGCCGAAAACATCGGCTCAGGCCAGAGGGCGATGGCCGCTCACGCTTTTGTCAGAACGAAGCGCGCGGCAAGCTCGACATGGGCGGACCAGCGGAACTGGTCGATCGCCTGCACCCAATCCAGCCGGTAACCGGCCTGACACAGGCTGCGGGCGTCACGGGCAAAGGTGACCGGGTTGCAGGATACCATGGCGATGACCGGCACCTTCGCGGCACCCAGCCGCGCCACTTGCGCCTCGGCCCCCGCGCGGGGCGGGTCGATCACCGCGGCCTCCACCCCCTTGAACTCATCCGGTTCCAGCGGACGGCGGAAGAGGTCGCGGGTTTCCACGGTGACGCGGCGCAGCCCTTCGGTCTGACGGGCGGCCTTGTCGAGGGCGGCGGTCATGGCGGCTTCACCTTCCACCGCATGAACCTCGGCCCGTTCGGCCAAGGGCAGAGCGAAGGTGCCGCAGCCGGCGAAAAGATCGGTGATCTTGCGGGCCGAACCGATGGCCAGCGCCACCGCCTGCAACAGCGCAGTTTCCCCTTCGGCCGTGGCCTGCAGAAAGGCGCCCGGCGGCGGGGTGACAAGCGCGCGGCCCATCCGCTGCACCGGGCTGGCGCGCAGGGCCACGGTTTCATCGCCCCAGGTCAGACGGGCAAAGCCGTGCGCCTCGGTCACCCGGGCCAGTTCCAGCCGCAGGGTTGAATCGAGGTCTTTGCCACCCGAGACCGCCACATCGGCCCCGGCAAGGCTGCGGGTCACCGTCAGTTGCAGCTCGGTCGTCCGGCTGCCGCCCAGCCGCACCAGCGCCTCAAGCCCCGGGAAGGTGGCCATCAGATCGGGGTGCAAAAGCTGGCAGTTGGGCACCGGCAAGAGCAGGTCCGACGCCCGGGCGTGAAACCCCAACAGCGCGCCACCCTTGGTCTTGCGCCCGGTCAGCGTTGCCCGGCGGCGCGAGCGGGCGGGGGAGGTGGCGATGGGCCGGAACGGCGCCTCAAGCCCCTGACCGGCCAGCGCGCCGCGGATGATGCTTTCCTTCCACTCGGCCACAAAGGCGTCGGTTGCGTGTTGCATCAGGCAGCCGCCGCAGGTCTTTGCGTGACTGCACGGCGGTTTGACCCGCAAAGCGGAGGGTGTGACGATCCGCGTGTTGATCAGCGTATCGCCCTGCAACGCGCCCTCGGCCACCTCGCCGGGCAGCAGGCCACTGGCATAGATCGTGCCGCTGTCGGTCAGCGCAATGCCGTCGCCCAGATGGCCCAGCCGGTCAATGGTGATCCTCACGCCGGTTCCTTTTCCTCGGTGCCGATGAAGCCGCCCGACTGACGGTTCCAGTAGCGCGCATAAAGCCCGCCCCGCGCCAGAAGTTCGTTGTGGCTGCCTTCCTCGACGATGCGGCCCGCGTCAAGCACGATGATGCGGTCCATCTCGGCGATGGTGGAAAGACGGTGCGCAATGGCCACCACGGTCTTGCCCTGCATCACCCGCGCCAGCGCGTCCTGAATGCTGGCCTCGACCTCGGAATCAAGGGCCGAAGTTGCCTCGTCCAGCACCAGAATCGGCGCGTCTTTCAGGAAGGCCCGCGCCAGCGCGATCCGCTGCCGCTGCCCGCCCGACAGTTTCACCCCCCGCTCGCCCAGATAGGCGTCATAGCCGGCGCGGCCCTGATGGTCGCGCAGCGAGAGGATGAAGTCATGCGCCTCCGCGGCGCGGGCGGCGGCGATCATCTGTGCCTCGGTCGCCTCGGGGTTGCCGTAAAGGATGTTCTCGCGCGCCGTGCGGTTGAACATGGCGGTTTCCTGCGTGACCATGCCGATCTGCCGCCGCAGGCTTTCCTGCGTCACGTCGCGCACATCCTGCCCGTCGATCAGAATGTGACCCTGTTCGGCATCATAGAGCCGCAACAAGAGCGAAACCAGTGTCGATTTGCCGGCACCCGAAGCCCCGACCACGCCGATCTTTTCGCCCGGGCGGATGTGCAGGTTGATGCCGTCCACCCCGCCGCGACCGCTTTCGCTGCGCCGGCCATAGGCAAAGCTGACGGCATCGAACTGCACATCTCCCGTGACGCGCGGCATCTCGCCCGCGTCGGGCGCATCGGCCAGCGTATAGGGCGGGGTCAGGGTGCGGATACCATCCTCCACCTCGCCCAGATTACCGAAAATGCCCATCAGGCTGAACGAAACCCAGCCCGTCATCTGTGCCAGCCGGAAGGAAATTGCCCCCGCCGCCGCGATGTCGCCCGCCGTCGCATGGCCCTGCAACCAGAGCGCCACGGTGCCACCCACCAACATCACCGGCAAAACCCCCGCCAGCGCCATCAGTGCAAGCCGGAACCAGCTTGAGATGATGCCGTATTCGGTGGCCTTTTCGCGGAAGCTCGCCATCGCCTCAAGCGCCACGCGGTCCTCATGCTCGGCATGGGCGAACAGCTTGACGGTTTTCATATTGGTGACGGTATCGACGATCTGCCCCGTCACCATCGCCCGCGCCGCCGCCCGCGCGCCCGAAGCGGCCCTGATCCGCTTCAGGAACCCACGAATGAACAGCCCATAGGCAATCACCCACAGCACAAGCAGGCCCGAAACCCGCACGTCAATCGCCAAGAGCAGCGCAACCGACCCCACCACCGAAGCCAGCGCAAAGGCCACGGTTTCGATGGTTCCCGAAACCACATCGGTTGCCGCCCGTGCCGTCTGCATCTGCTTTTGCGCGATGCGTCCGGCGAAATCATTGTCAAAGAATGTAACCGCCTGCCCCATGGTCCAGCGGTGGATGCGCGACAGGATCAGCGGAAACAGGTTCGGCTCCAGCCGAACCGAGGCGGCAGCGGTGTTCATTCCGAAAATTGCCGGGCGCAGAAGCAGATAGAACAAAAGGAACCCCAGCGCGAGGTGCCAGTGGTTCGCCAGCGCCGTTGCCGGTTCGGCGCTGGTGGCGGCGTCGATCACATGGCCCAGAATGGTGGCCGAAACCGCCTCGAGCGAACCCGCCGCCGCCGACCAGAGCGCAGCCCAGATGATTCCGGCCCAGGCCCCTTTCAGGGCCCAGCCGAAAAAGGCCCACATCCGGGGCGGCGGCGGGACCTCCGCCTCGGCGAAAGGCGGAATACGAGGCCCGAGTATGAGGTTCATCATTCCAGATCCATCCCGATGAAACCGCCCGATTGGCGGGCCCAGAACCGGGCATAAAGGCCGTTCAGAGCCAGAAGTTCGGCATGACTGCCCACTTCCGCCACCTTGCCATCTTCCAGCACGACGATGCGGTCCATCTCTGCGATGGTGGACAGCCGGTGCGCAATGGCGATCACCGTCTTGCCCTGCATCACGCCGAACAGCGCATCCTGAATCGTCGCCTCTGCCTCGGAGTCGAGCGCCGAGGTTGCCTCGTCCAGAATCAGGATCGGCGCATCCTTGAGGATCACCCGCGCCAGAGCCACCCGTTGCCGCTGCCCGCCCGAAAGCTTTACCCCCCGCTCGCCCACATGGGCGTCATATCCCTTGCGGCCCTGCGGATCTTCCAGACCCAGAATAAACTCATGCGCGTCGGCCTGTTTGGCCGCAGCAATCATCTGCGCTTCGGAGGCATCGGGGAAGCCGTAAAGGATGTTCTCGCGCACCGAGCGGTGCATCAGACTGCTGTCCTGCTGCACCATGCCGATCTGTGCCCGCAGACTGTCTTGTGTGACGCGGGAAATGTCCTGGCCGTCAATCAGGATACGGCCCGACTCGCTGTCGTAGAACCGCAGGATCAGCTTCACCAGCGTCGATTTCCCGGCGCCCGAGCGGCCGACCAGACCGATCTTTTCGCCCGGGCGGATGTTCAGGCTGACATCCTGCAACCCGCCGAAACCGCGGCCATAGTGATGGCTGACACCTTCGATTTGCACCTCGCCGCGGGTGAAGGCCAGCGGCTTGGCGCCGGGCGCATCAACCAGCGTGACCGGCTGGGTGATCGTCTCCATCCCCTCCTGCACGGTGCCCAGATTCTGCACGAGGTTGGTCGTCGCCCACATGATCCAGTAGGTCATGCTGTTCAGCCGCAGCACAAGCGCCGCAGCCGCCGCCACCGCCCCCACCGAAGCGCCGCCGCCATACCATAGCCACATCGCCCAGCCGATGACCGAGACGATGAGGAAACCGTTCAGCACGGTCAGCACCAGATCCATCGTGGTGACGATGCGCATTTCCGATTGGAACGTGGTGCGCGACCGTTCGATCGCCTCGCGGCCATATTCCAGCTCGCGCTCGGTATGGGCGAAAAGCTTGACCGAGTGGATGTTGGAATAGGCGTCCACGACCCGGCCCGTCACCGCGGATCGCGCCTCGGAGCTGGCGGTCGAGGCGGGGCCGGCACGCCGCACGGTCCAGCGCATCAGCGCGATATAACCCGCAAACCACAGGATCAGCGGCACCAGAAGCCGCGGGTCCGACCCCGCCAGCATGATTGCCGCACCGACCAGCGTGGTCGAGGCGAAGGCAACCGCGTCAAAGGTCTGGAACACCGCCTCCCCGGCGGCGGGCGGCGCCTGCATGATCCGGTTGGCGATCCGCCCAGCAAAATCGCTTTCGAACCAGCCGACGGGCTGACGCAGCACATGGGCATGGGCGCGCCAGCGCATCATGGTGCCGAAATTGGTCAGGATGGTGTTGTGCAAAAGGGCAACCCCGGTCACGCCCACGGCGGGACGGATGACCAGAACCACAAACGCCACGCCCAGCACCTCGGCCCAGTGGCTGGCCCAGAACTGCGCCGGGCTGCCTGTGGACAACAGATCTACCAGACGCCCGACATACCAGATCAGCGCGATATCCAGCGCACCATTGGCAATGGCGACAGTGCCCGTCGCGGCAAAGACCCAGCGGAAGGGAACGATATAATCCCACAGAAAGGGCCAGAGCTTGCGCGGGGGCGTGTCGGTGGGGGTATAGGTGGCGTAGGGGTCAACCAGACCCTCGAAGAAGCGGAACATGATCTCACCTGGAATTGGACCCCGGATATAGAGGTTTTTTCTCCCGAGGGAAACAGTCAGGCTAAAAGTTCTTCCTTGCTCAGTCGCAGGTCGCTGGCCAGCCAGCGCGCGCGCAACTGTTTCAGACGGGCACCAAGGGCAGGGCCGGCAAGGTCGGGCAGATCGGCGGCTGCGACGGGAAAGCGGGCGGCGGCGCCCCTTGCGATGGCCGCCTGCCAGTCTTGTGGCAGGGGCGACAGCAGGGCGGCACGCGCTAGGACAGCATCCGTCGCGGTGACTGCGCCATGCAGAAAGCCAAGCGCGGCGGGGCTGTTCATGCTGCCAATTTCGTCTCTGATCGCCGTTATAGTGACTGTATCGGCGCGACTCAGGCGCAGCTTCTCCGCATTCCCGCCCAGCACGGCAAGGCGGCGGTGCCAGCGGGGCGGGGCGCCCGCCTCAAGATGCACCAGCGGCGCCAGCGCGCGGGGATCGGCGCCGGGCAGAATCCGGGCGAGAACACCCGCCTGCGCCATGGCGGCAACCGCCGGGGCAGGGTCCGGCGCCGCCAGGAGCTTGCAGGTTTCAGAGGTGACGCGCTCGGCTGAAAGTGTCTCTAAACCCGCACTCAGAGCCGCACAGGCGGCCAGCCCCTCGGCATCAATTCCGTTTTTCGGATCACCATAATGGGCATGAAAGCGAAAGAACCGCAGGATGCGCAGGTAATCCTCGCGGATGCGCGCCTCGGGCTCTCCGACAAAGCGGACGTGGCGCGCCAGCAGGTCGGGCAGGCCACCCAGGGGGTCGATCACGCTGCCATCGGCACGGGCATAAAGCGCGTTCATGGTGAAATCGCGCCGCGCCGCGTCTTCGGCCACATCCGAGGAAAAGGCGACGGTCGCGCGGCGGCCATCGGTCTCGACATCGCGGCGGAAGGTTGTCACCTCATGCGGGATACCGCCTGCGATGACGGTCACCGTTCCATGCTCGATGCCGGTCGGCACCACCCGAAAACCGGCATAAACCGCAATGTCAGAGACTGTTTCGGGTGTGGCGTCACTGGCAATGTCGATATCGCCAACCTCTACGCCCAAAAGCGCATTGCGCACGCAGCCACCCACGAACAGGGCCTGAAACCCCGCAGCCTCCAGCGCGGCGCACAGCGCCTGTGTCGGCTCGGCCTGCAGCCAATCGCCCGAAACCTTCATGGCCCAACCCGCTCGGCCAGACCGCGCAGAATACGGGCCGTTGCGCCCCAGATGTAATAGGGGCCATAGGGCACAGCGTAATAATGCCGCCACTCCCCCCGCCAAAGCCGCCGCTCCACTACATAGCGCGCCGGGTTCAGCACATGGGACAGCGGCACGGTAAAGACCTCTTCCACCTCACCCGCCTCTGGCGCCGGGGAAAAAGCGTCTCTGATATGGCCCAAAATGGGGGTTACGCTAAATCCCGTCACGGTTTCATGGGCGGGCAGGCGGCCCAAAAGCTCGACCGTGGCGGAGGGAAGGGCGATCTCTTCGCGGGCCTCGCGCAGGGCGGCGGCCTCGGCACTGTCGTCGCTGGGATCAACCTTGCCACCCGGGAAGGCGATCTGTCCCGGGTGGTGCTTGAGATGCGAGGCGCGTTTGGTCAGGATCAGCCGATCCTGCCAGATGGCCACCAGAACCGCCGCAGGCCGCAGCACGCGGCCCGGTGGCAAGACCAGCCCCGGGTTCAGGTCGAAGTCAGACGAATCGCCCCCGGGGCGCGTAAGCGCGGCGCGGAGGCGATCAATCTCAGGCATTCTTGCCCTCGAACCCCAGGGTCTTGGGGTCCAGCTCGTAATGCGCGCTGCAGAACTGGCAATCTGCGGTGACCTTGCCCTCGGGCGTGGTCATATGCGCGATGTCCTTCTGCGAATAGATCGACATCGCCTGCCGCACCTTGTCTTCCGAGCAGGAACAGCCAAAGCGCAGCGGCTGGGCGTCAAACACCCGCGGCTCTTCCTCATGGAACAGGCGCACCAGAAGGTCGGCAGGCGTCACCGAGGGGCCGATCAGCTCCAGTTCCTCGACCGTATCCAGCAGCACATTCGCCCGGGTCCAGTTTTCCGACTGATCGCCAGAGAGGATATCGCTGTGCGACAACAGTCCGCCTTCCCCCGATCCGCCTTCGGCCGCGACCGCACCTCCCGCTGGCGGCATGTGTTGCAGCATGATGCCGCCGCCGCGCCAATGGCTGGTCCCGCCCGGAACCTGGCTTTTGCCGAAATGCAGGGCAAACCGGGTCGGCAATTGTTCGGACTGGGCAAAATACGTCTCTGCACAGGCGGAAAGGCTGCCTCCGGCGATGGGGGTAAAGCCCTGATAGGGCACCATGCCCTCGCCCTGATCGAGCATGACCGCGAAATAGCCCTGTCCGATCTGGCTGAAGGGCCGCGCCTCGTGGTCCAGCCGCTCGGCGTTATAGCTGGCATAGGCGCGGATGCGGGCGGGCTCGCCCTCGTCGCTCGGGCCGTAGTAATCGGTGGCGATCAGCCGCGCCGGACCGTTGCCGCGAATTTGCAGGCTCAACTTCCAGCGCAGCTTGATCGACTGCCCGATCAGCGCGGTCAGCAGGGCGGCCTCGGCCACCAAGGCTTCGATCACCGGGGGGTAATTGTGCTGGTGCAGAACCTGTTCCAATACCCCATCCAGCCGCACCACGCGGCCGCGGATGTCAGAGCGGTCAAGCTGGAAAGGCAGGACGGTATCGTCCCATGCGATCTGTTCGGGATTCATCGGGGTTTCCTAAGGCTGCCAGTGTTGGCATACCGCGCCTATATAGGCAGGGCAACGAAAGGTCCAAGGGGCATGTCGATCCGGCGGTATGGCGAAGCGGTGAAGGCGGGGCAGAGCTACAGGCGGCGGCCGGGCGTCTATGCGGTGCTGCTGGATGGCGATGCGATGCTGGTCACCCATCAGGCCGCCCCGGTGCCCGAGTTCCAACTGCCGGGTGGCGGCATAGACAGGGGAGAGCATCCGATTGCCGCCCTGCACCGCGAGGTGATGGAGGAAACCGGCTGGCATATCGCGGGCATCCGCCGCTTTGGTGCGTTCCGGCGGTTCTGCTATATGCCGGAATATGATCTGTGGGCCGAAAAGCTCTGCACGGTCTATGTCGCGCGGCCGGTGCTGCGCGTCGGCCCGCCGACGGAACCCGGGCATCAGGCGGTCTGGATCGAGGCGCGAGCGGCGGTGCAGGAGCTGGGCAATCCGGGCGACCGTGCCATGGTGGCACGGATTCTGGCGTGCTAACCCCCGCCGCGGAAATCGAAGATCAGGGCCGAAACATCATCGGGAAATTCATCGGTTCCGGCATGGCGCACCAGATCCCAGACCAGCGTTTCCAGCAGTTGTGGTGAGGGCTGGGCGGCGTGATGCTGCATCACCGTCTGCAACCCTTCGCTGCCCAGCTCTTGCCCCGCGGGGTCAGGACATTCGGTGATGCCGTCCGACACCAGCATCAACCTGTCGCCCGGGAAAAGCCTAAGCGCGATACGCTGATAGCTTGCCCCCTCGATCAGCCCCACCGGCAGGCCGCCCTGCCCCAGCACCTCGACCGCGCCGTCATGGCGCAGCACCATCGGGTGGGGATGGCCGGCCTGCACCATCATGCATTGGCCTGTGGCAAGGTCGATTTCGGCATAAGCCATGGTAAAATACTGATCGACCTGCAAATCTTCGATCATCATGCGGTTCAGGCGGGCCGCGACAAGTTCGGGCGGCCAGGCATCGCGCCGCCCGTCCGCCGCGCTGGTCAGCGCGATGTTCTGATCCGGCGAAGCGCCCGAGAGCAGCCCGGCCAGCCGTGCCGTCATCATCGCCGACGCCACGCCATGGCCGGAAACATCCACCGAATAGACCGCCACGCGCCGCGGGTTGATCACGAAACTGCCCACCAGATCCCCGCCGACATGGCCCGAAGGCCGCAAGAGCAGGCTGGCCGTTCCGCCGCCAAAGTCGCGGAACCTTTCGCGCACAAGGGTCTGTTGCAGCTTGCGCGCCTCGATCAGGTCGCGGTCGAGCGAATCGTAAAGCTGCTGGATTTTGCCCAAAGCGGCGCCGAGCAGCCGGTTCTTTTCCACCAGTTCGCGCTGCATCGCCAAAAGCCGTTCCCCGGCGCGCAGGCGGGCGCGCAGCTCATCGGCGCTGACGGGTTTGGTTAGGAAGTCATCCGCCCCCGCCTCAAGCCCGTCGGCCACCTCGGCCTTGTCGGATTTCGAGGTGAGCAGGATGAAATAACCATAGCTTTCGCGCCCCAGCGCCCGGAAGGCGCGGCAGAATTCCAGCCCGCTCATCCCCGGCATCATCCAGTCGGACAGAATCAGGTCAAATCCGGTGTCGGTCAGCAGCCGCAGCGCCGCCTCGCCTGATTCGGCCTCGGTCACGCGATAGCCCCAGCGGGTAAGTTGCACAGTTAGCATCCGGCGCTGAGCGCGGCTGTCATCGACGACCAGAACCGATTGGCCCGCGCCGGCGGAGTGCCCGAATCGGTCGGGATTTGGCTGCGGTGTTGACGACAGATCCACGGTTGGCCCCCATTCCTTCGCACCGTTTTGGGCCCAAGGGCTTAAGGGAAGGTGAAATCTAAAACTCGCGCTTTCGGCTGCAGGCGCGGTCACCAATTGTTAAATCTGTCGCGGCAGGGTTATCTGGGGCTTGCTGGGCAGAGGCCGCTGTGGGCGGGATGAACCATGATCGACTGGGGCAGAGTGAACGCATTGCGTGATGAGATCGGCGCGACGGATTTCGCCGAAGTGGTGACGCTTTTCCTTGAAGAAGCGGATGAGGTTGTCAGCCGCCTTTCGAACCTTCTGGGCGCTCCGCGGCTTGAGGCCGATCTGCATTTCCTGAAAGGTGCGGCGCTGAACCTTGGCTTTGCCGATTTCGCCAGCCTCTGCCAGATCGGGGAGCGCCGGGCCGCGCAGGGTGATGCTTCTGCCGATCTCCAGGAAATCCGCCACAGCTATGCTGCGTCCAAAACGGCGTTTGATCGGGGTCTGGCCACACCCGGCCCGCGCAGCGCGGCCGGCTGAACCCGCCCCTTGCGCCCGGCGAAAGCGGCGCTATGTTCCTCCTCACCTCGGGGAGCCCTGCAAGGGGCTGAGATGCGCAAGCGAACCCGTCGAACCTGAACCGGATCATACCGGCGGAGGGAAGGTGCATGGACAGCCTCCAGCCCGACCATTCCGTCGCACCTGGAGGATACCATGAAGACGCTCCCCCTCGCTGCGGCTGTTACCTGCCTTGCGACCATCGCAGGCGCCGAAACGCCCGTTCTTACCGTCATGACCTATGACAGCTTTGCCTCGGAATGGGGCCCGGGCCCCGCGATCGAAAAAGGGTTCGAGGCGACCTGCGGCTGTGACCTGCGCTTTGTCACTGCGGGCGACGGCGCCGCCCTTCTGGCACGGGTGCAGCTTGAAGGCGCCGCATCCGAAGGCGATGTGGTTGTCGGGCTGGACACCAACCTGACCGCCGCCGCCACCGAGAGCGGCCTTTTCGCGCCGCATGGGCAGCCTGCCGTCACCGGCCTGCCGGTGGCTTGGGAAGATGCGCAGTTCCTGCCCTTTGACTGGGGTTGGTTCGCCTTCGTGCATGACAAGGCAAAACTGCCGAACCCGCCCGCGAGCCTTGAGGCGCTGGCGGCGTCGGATGTGAAGATCCTGATTCAGGATCCGCGTTCCTCCACCCCCGGCCTTGGTCTGGTGATGTGGGTCAAGGCGGCATACGGCGACCGCGCGCCGGACATCTGGGCGGCGCTGGCCGATAACATCGTGACCGTCACCCCCGGCTGGTCCGAAGCCTATGGCATGTTCCTTGAGGGGGAGGCGGATATGGTGCTGTCTTACACCACCTCGCCCGCCTATCACCTGATCGCGGAAAGCGATGATAGCAAGGCTGCGGCCCCCTTTGCCGAAGGGCACTATCTTCAGGTCGAGGTTGCGGGCCTGCTGGCGGGGTCTGATCAGCCGGAGTTGGGCAAGGCTTTCCTCGCCTATCTGGTGGGCGATGCGGCGCAATCGGTGATCCCGACGACGAACTGGATGTATCCGGCGAATGTCCCTGCCGCGGGTCTGCCCGAGGGGTTCGGCACGCTGATCCAGCCCGCCAAATCGCTGCTCTTCTCCTCCGACGAGGCGGGCGCGCTGCGTGAGGCGGCGGTGGCGGAATGGCAAGCCGCGCTGTCGCGCTGATCCCGGCGCTTCTGGCGCTGATCATCGTCGCGCTGACATTGGGCAGCGCGGCGGTGACGGCGGTTTGGGGCGGCGGCGGCGGGCTTGGCCCGGCGGACTGGGCGGCGCTGCGGTTCACCCTGTTGCAGGCGGCGCTGTCGGCGGCGGTTTCGGCCCTGCTGGCGGTGCCGCTGGCGCGGGCTTTGGTGCGGCGGCGCTTTGCCGGGAGGGGGCTGTTGCTGCGGCTGATGGCGGCGCCCTTTCTGTTGCCGGTGGTGGTGGCGGTGCTGGGGCTGCTGGCAGTCTTTGGCCGCTCGGGCCCGGTGAACAGCCTGCTGGCGGTTCTGGGCCTGCCCGCGCTGTCGGTCTTTGGGCTGCATGGCGTGGTTTTGGCTCATGTGTTCCTGAACCTGCCTTTGGTCACGCGGATGCTGGTTCACGGCTGGCAGGCGATCCCGGCCGAACGGTTCCGGTTGGCGCAGGCGCTCGGCATGGGGCCGGGGCCGCAGTTCCGGCATCTTGAGCTGCCGATGTTGCGCGCGACCTTGCCGGGTGCGGCGGCGCTGGTATTCCTTCTGTGCCTGACCTCTTTTGCTGTGGCCCTGACGCTGGGCGGCGGGCCAAAGGCCAGCACGGTGGAATTGGCGATCTATCAGGCGCTGCGGTTCGATTTCCTGCCGGGCAAGGCGGCCACGCTGGCGGCGGTGCAATTTGCGCTTTGCGCGACTGTGACGCTGGCTGCAATGCGGCTGGCCCGGGTCGAGGGCTTTGGCGCCGGGCTGGGGCGCGAGGTGGAGATGCCCGCGCCGGGTGGCTGGCGTCGGGGCGTGGATGCGCTGATGATTGTGCTGGCTGCGGGGTTCCTGCTGGCGCCGCTCTTGGCGGTGGTCTGGCGCGGGGCGCCGGGGGTGGTGGCGCTGCCGCCTTCGGTCGGCTGGGCGGCGGCAAGGTCGCTGGTGGTGGCGGTGCTTTCGGCAGTATTGGCCGCGGTGGCGGCGCTGGTTCTGATGCAGGCCCGGGTTGCCGGGCGGCGCTGGGCGGAACTGGCGGCGATGCTGCCGCTTGCGGCTTCGGGGCTGGTGATGGGGACGGGGCTGTTTTTGCTGGTGCAGCCCGTCGCCCCGGTGGAGCGGCTGGCCCTGCCGGTCACCATGCTGGTGAATGCGACGCTGGCGCTGCCCTATCTGTTCCGCCTGCTTTTGCCCGAGGCGCTGCGGCTTGAGGCCGATTATGCGCGGCTGGCCGAGAGCCTGTCGCTGCGGGGGGCTGCCCGGCTGCGGCTTCTGGTGCTGCCCCGGCTGGCGCGGCCGCTGGGCTTTGGCACCGGGCTGGCTGCGGCACTGTCGATGGGCGACCTTGGGGTGATCGCGCTCTTCGCCGGAGAGCGGGGGGTGACCTTGCCGCTGTTGGTGCAGCGTCTCACCGGCGCTTACCGGATGGAGGCGGCAGCTTCGGCGGCGCTGTTGCTGGTGGGCCTCAGTTTCGCGCTGTTCTGGCTGTTTGACCGATGGGGGGCCCGCCATGCTGCGGCTTGAGCATTTAGACCTGAGGCAGGACGACTTCCGTCTGCAAGCCGATCTGACGGTGCCTGTGGGCGCGCGGGTGGCGGTGATCGGGCCGTCCGGCGCGGGGAAATCGACGCTGCTGATGGCGGTGGCGGGGTTCTTTGCCCCGGTCGCTGGGCGGGTTTTGTGGGCCGGACAAGATCTGGCAGGGCGGGCGCCCGGAGACCGGCCCCTGAGCATCCTGTTTCAGGATCAGAACCTGTTCCCCCATCTGACGCTTGCGCAAAACCTTGGCCTTGGCCTGCGCGCCGATCTGCGGCTTGACGCAGGTCAGCGCGCCCGGGTGGAAGAGGCGCTGCAACGGGTGGGGCTTGCGGGTATGGGCGCGCGCAAACCGGCACAGCTTTCGGGGGGGCAGATCGGCAGGGCGGCACTGGCGCGGGCGCTGCTGCGGGAGCGGCCGCTTCTGCTTCTGGACGAGCCTTTTGCGGCGCTTGGCCCCGCGCTCAAGGCGGAAATGCTGGATCTGGTTGCGGAACTGGCGGATGGGGCGACGGTGCTGATGGTCACCCATGACCCGGCGGATGCCCGGCGCTTTGCCGATCAGACCATTCTGGTGGCCGATGGCATCGCCCATGCCCCACGGCCCACTGCGGAACTTTTCGCCGATCCGCCCCCGGCCTTGCGGGCCTATCTGGGCATATAGGCAAAGAAAAACCCCCGCCGAAGCGGGGGTTTCCGAAGTCTGACAGATCAGGCGTGCTTCTTGCCTTTGACGCCCGACCAGAGCCGCTTGTTCGTCAGGTAAAGCAGCGAGGCCAGCACGATCAGGAAGATCACGGCTTTGAAGCCAGCATCCTTGCGCGCCATCATCTTCGGCTCGGCGGTCCACATCAGGAAGGCCGAAACGTCTTGCGCCATCTGGTCCACGGTGGCCTTGGTGCCGTCGGCATAGGTCACCAGATCATCCGACAGGGGCGCCGGCATCTTGATCCAGCCGGTCGAGAAGGCGTGGTTCTCGTAGAAGGTCGAACCCGCCTCGGTCTTTTCCTCGCCCGAATAGCCGGTCAGGATGGCATGGATATATTCCGGCCCGCCGATGCCGCGGAACAGTTGGTTGATGCCGGTGCCATAGGGACCGTGGAACGCCGCCCGGCTTTTGGCCATCAGCGACAGGTCCGGTGCGCCCGCCCCGGTGTTGGCCGGGAAGTGGTCGGTCGCCTTGGCTTCCCGCTCTTCGCCGGTTTCCTTGTCGATCACCGTGAACTGGGTGGCATAGGCGCGCACCTGATCTTCCGGCAGGGCAGGGCCGCCCTCATCCGACAGGGTGCGGATCGGGACGTATTTCAGGCCGTGGCAGGCTGCACAAACCTCGGTGAAGACCTGAAGGCCGCGCTGCAACTGGTGTTCGTCAAAGGTGCCGAACGGCCCCTCGAACGAGAAGGGGATATCCTCGATATGGACTTCCCCACCTGCCGCAAAGGCCGCGCCGGTTGCCAAGCAGAGGGCAGAGACGGCGCTGATTGCGATTTTACGAAACATCTCAGTCAGTTCCTTTCTCTCACTCGGCCGGAGTGCCGTAGTGGGCCTTGAAGTCTTCCTCGATCGTTGCCGGTTGCGGCAGCGGCTTTTCAAGCACGCCCAAGAGCGGCAGGATCACGAGGAAATAAGCGAACCAGTAGGTCGAGGCGATCAGCGAGATGTAGGGATAAATCCCGTCGGTCGGCATCGCGCCCACCCACATCAGCACCACGAAGTCTATGGCCAGAAGCCAGAACCACGCCTTGAACTTGGGCCGGTATTTGCCCGAGCGCACGCGGCTGGTGTCCAGCCACGGCACCAGCGCCAGAACGGCGATGGCGCCGAACATCGCCAGCACGCCAAAGAACTTGGCGTCCACGATGCCGAAGGTCACCCAGTTCACCAGCATCACCACCCAGACGTCGCCGGTAAAGGCGCGCAGGATAGCGTAGAACGGCAGGAAATACCATTCCGGCACGATATGGGCCGGGGTCGCCAGCGCGTTCGCCTCGATGTAGTTGTCGGGGTGGCCGAGGAAGTTCGGCATGAAGCCGACGACCGCGAAGAACACCACCAGCACAACCGCCAGAGCGAACAGGTCCTTGATCACGAAATAGGGCCAGAAGGGCAGGGTGTCTTTCTGCGCTTCTTCTTTCGAGCCGCGGCGCACTTCAACACCCGTGGGGTTGTTGTTGCCGGTGGTGTGGAAGGCCCAGATGTGAACGGCAACCAGCGCCGCAATCACGAAGGGGAGAAGGTAGTGCAGCGAGAAGAAGCGGTTCAGCGTGGCATTGTCCACCGCCGGGCCGCCCAAGAGCCATTCCTGAATGGTCGGACCCACGCCGGGGATCGCGCCGAACAGGCCGGTGATCACCGTGGCACCCCAGAACGACATCTGTCCCCAGGGCAGCACATAGCCCATGAAGGCCGTCGCCATCATCGCGAGGTAAATCAGCATCCCGACGATCCAGGTCACTTCGCGCGGCGCTTTGTAGCTGCCGTAGTAGAGGCCGCGGAAGATGTGCAGGTAGACGGCAAAGAAGAACAGCGAAGCGCCGTTGGCGTGCAGATAGCGCAGCATGTGCCCGCCGTTCACGTCGCGCATGATATGCTCGACCGAGGCAAAGGCCATGTCCACATGCGGGGTGTAATGCATCACCAGCACGACGCCGGTGACGATTTGCAGCACCAGACAGAAGGCAAGGACGATCCCCCAGATCCACATCCAGTTCAGGTTCTTGGGCGTGGGAATCATCAGGGTGTCATAGACAAGGCTCACCACCGGCAGGCGGGTGTGGAGCCACTTCTCAAGGCCCGACTTGGGCTCGTAATGGTCGTGCGGAATACCGGCCATCTTTTGTTTCCTTACCCGAGCTTGATGGTGGTGGCGTCGGTGAACTGCGCCACCGGAATGTCCAGATTGCGCGGCGCCGGCCCTTTGCGGATGCGGCCCGCGGTATCGTAGTGCGAGCCGTGGCAGGGGCAGAACCAGCCGCCGAAATCGCCCGCGCCATCGCCCAGCGGCACACAGCCGAGGTGGGTGCAGACGCCCATCATCACCAGCCATTCACCCGCTTCGTCGAGGGTGCGGTTGGCGTCCGAGGCGTCGGCATCGGGCTTGTTGGCGTTTTCGGCCTTGGCATCGACCAGATCGGACAGCGCGGTATCGCGGCCTGCCTTGATCTCGTCCGCGCTGCGGCGGCGGATGAACACGGGCTTGCCGCGCCATTTCACCGTGAGCTGCGTGCCGACCTCGACCGCCGAGACATCGACGAAGATCGACGACAGCGCGCGGGTATCGGCCGAGGGGTTCATCTGATTGACCAGCGGCCAGACCGCTGCGCCGGTGGCAACGACGCCGGCCCCGGCGGTTGCGTAATACAGGAAATCCCTGCGGGTGCCTGCGTGATCGTCTGCGTGGGACACGAGAACTTCTCCCTTCCGGGGCCGCCGGGCTTGCGACCCATATACCGATGCGGCCGCAGTTTCCCGCAGCCTTGCCGGGCGGGTTTACCCAAGGAAGGGCGGCCCGTCCAGCGGTCAAAGGCGCGCAGGGGCGCGGAAAACCGCTTTGTCGTGGGGCGTGACCTTGAAGGCGCAGCCCCGGCTTCCTAACGGCGGCTAAACCGGGGGGCGGGTGGCCATCAGCGACGGGCGCGCGGCAATGGTTTCGGCCCATTGCGCAAGCTGCGGATGCCCTGCGCGCCAGCCCCGCGCGTCATGCCGGAAGTCAAGATATCCCAGCGCCGCCGCAAGGGCGAGATGCGCCGCCGTCAGAGGCCCCTCCAGCAGGGCCATCCAGCCCGCCTCGATGGCGTCCAGCGCCCGGGCGACCTTGGCCCATTGCCCCTCGACCCAAGGGGCATGGCGCCGCTCTTCGGGGCGCAGGCGGGATTCGTAGACGATCAGCAGGGCGGCCTCCATGATGCCGTCCGCCGTCGCCTCAAGCGTCAGCACATCCCAAAGCGCCTCGCCCTGCGGGTAAAGCCCCGCACCCGAACGGGCGTCGAGATAGCGGCAGATCACCCGGCTGTCATACAGGGTCCGGCCGTCCTCCAGCACCAGCGCCGGAATCTTGCCCAAGGGGTTACGATCGACCGGCATGTTTCCCGGGTCGGTCGGCGAACCCGCGACCTCATGCAGCGTGGTCTGCCCGGCAAGGCCCGTCTCCAGCAGCATCAGCATGGCCTTGCGGCCAAAGGGCGTGGTGGGCGAGGTGTAGAGCTGCATCGGTGCCTCCGTTTGCGGCAGGCTAGGCGCCGGGCAGGATGACCGCAACTGTCACTTGCCCCGGGCGGCCCGCTTCGGTCAGTCTGGCCGCGCCCGGACCCGAGGATTTGCCATGCGTCGCCTGTTGTTCCTGCTTGCCTTTCTGCCCGCGCCAGCCTTGGCCGAAGACGGCTTTCGCTGGGTGGTGACCCCGCAGTTTCAGGATGCAGGCTCTGCCCATCAGGGGGTGGTGCCGCTGCGGCAGGGTGATCTTTGGGGGCTGATGGCGGCTGACGGCCAATGGGTCTGGCAGCCGCAGTTTGAGGCGGTGGGCACGCCGGGCATGGGCCGCTTTCCGGTGCGGCAGAACGGCAAATGGGGCGTGGTGGACATCGCAGGCGGCACCGCCACCCCGTTCGAGTTCGATGCCATCGGCAAGCCGGACATCTACACGCCGATGCTCTGGCAGGGGCAATGGTGGGCCGTCGGGCCCAGCGGGCAGGCCGACGAACAGGTGCTGCCCTTCGACACGCTGATCGGCAATGACGGCACCTGTATGGTGGGCACGTCCAAAGGTGTGCCCGTGGCCGTGCATCGCGGCGACGAACCTGCCACCAGCAGCCTCGAAGGGGTCACGGCGATGGGCGTGCCGCAGAATGGCAGCGTTCCCGTGGCCATCGCAGGCAAGGTCGGCCATCTGGATTGCGCTTATGGCGCGGTGAAGAACGGGCAGGCGGTGTTCGCCGAGGTGCGCGGCTTTTCCGAAGAGTTCGCGGCGGCGCGGACGGGCGATCTTTGGGGCTATATCGGCCCCTGGGACAGCTATTTTGAAATTCCCGATCAGTTCCTTGCCGCCCGCGACTTTGCCGAAGGGTTGGCGCCCGTGCAGGATCAGGGCGGCAAATGGGGCTATATCGACCGGACCGGCGCCTGGGTGATTCCCGCGCAGTTCGATCAGGCCTACAGTTTTTCCGACGGGCTGGCGGGGGTGGTCGTGGGCGACCTGCGCGGCTTTATCACCGCCGATGGCCGCTTTGCCGCCGAGCCGCAGTTTCAGGACTTCTGGCGGCACGAGGGCGGGGTGGTGCCGGTGCGGCAGGGCGACCTTTGGGGCGTGATCGCACCCGAAGCGACCGACCCGGCAGCGCGTCTGAACCTGCCGCTGGCCGATCTGACGGCGGCGCAGGCGGGCCGCGCGGCAGAGTTCAGCCTGCAACCCTCGAACCCGCATTACTATTTCTTTCAGGACATCGCCTCGATCCATTCGATCGGCTTTGCCGCCGACGAATCGGTGATGGTCACCACTCTGGCCCTTGGCAATGACGCCGAGATCGCGCTGTGGGATATGAAAAGCCAGCGGCTGATCCGCAAATTCCCGGTGCCGCAGGCGACGCAGGCGGCCCTGCTGCCCGGCTCGCAATTGTTGGCGGTTGGTCTGTCCACCGGGCATCTCCTGATCCTTGATGCGGTGACGGGGGCCGAGTTGCACCGCATCCGCCCGCACCGCAATGCGGTGATCGACATGGTTCTGTCGCCGGATGGCAAATGGCTGGCCACGGCGGATGCCGAAAGCGTGCAGCTCTGGGATGCCGCCACCGGGACGGCCGGGCCTACCATCGTGCAAAAGGCACACAAACTGCGGTTTAGTGACGATTCTCTGGCCCTCTGGGCGGGCACGCGGCGGGGTGGGTTGGTGAAACTGGGGCTGGATGGCGCGGCGCTGTCGCAGGTCGAGGAGGGGCCGGAGATCGAGTTCGGCGACGGGCCGCAACCTGATGCGGTTTCGGAACTGGCACTGTCGCCGCAGGGCGTGCTGGTCAGCCTGTTCACCGAGCTGGTGCAGCAGCCGGACGGGTTTTACGCACAGGTCTCGCAGGCGCAGATCACCACGCCCGAAGGCCGGCGCAGCCTGCCCCTTGCCGAGGGCGTCGGCGATATCCTGACGCTGGATGTGTCGGCCGATGGCCAATTGCTCGCCTATGCCGGCAGCCAGAGCGAGGAAAGCTGGATCGCCCGGCTTGAAGTCGTGGATATTGCCAGCGGTGCCCCGGCGTTCTCGCAGGTGATGGACCGCGAAAAGGCGACGGGGCTGGGCCTTGGTCGCAGTATCTTTTCGGTGGACCGTCTGGGCTTCTCGCCTTCGGGCGGGCTGGTCGTGGTGGGGATGGAGGGCGGCGACATCCTGATGCTTGACCCGCGGCAGGGCAAATTGACCGCCAGTTTTGGCGAGCCGCTGACCCCCGCGCAGGGCGGCACCGCCATGCTGGACGGTGACCGCTGGTTCCAGACCGATGGCAATGGCAAGGTCTGGATCTGGAACTTTGCTGAGGCGCGGCTGGAGGGGGTGATCGAACTGCCCGATGCCGCCTTTGGCGTCGAGGAAATGATGGAGCCCGATGGCGGGCGCTTCTACCTCTATTCCGGGCTGGATGCGGGCGCGGTCGCCGGGTTCGACATGGAGACCCTGCAACCTGTTCCCCTGACGCCCGAGGATCAGGCCCGCCTTGCCGAGGGCTTCGACTTTGACAGCAGCCAGAGCTACCCCGATCAGGTGATGGCCCGGCTGATGACATTTCCCGAAACCGCGCTGGCCAAACCGCTGGCGGGCGGGCGGCTGGCGGTCACGGCGCAGACGGTGGGCATCCAGCAGGTCTATGACCTGACCACGGGTGCCAAGCTGGCGGATTTTCTGGCCACACCCGATGGCGAATGGCTGATCCTGACGCCAGAGGGGTTCTTTGCCGCGAGCCCGAATGGGGCGCGGCTGGTATCGGTCTCGTCGGGGATGCGGGCGTTTTCGGTGGATCAGGTCTATCAGGCCCTTTACCGGCCCGATCTGGTCGCGGCCAAGCTGGCGGGCGACCCGGGGGGCGAGGTTGCCAAGGCCGCCGCCGTGCTGGACCTGTCCACCGTCCTCGGCTCGGGCCCCGCGCCGATCACCCGGTTTTCCTTTCCGCTGGACGGGTTCAAGGCGCCGGACCCGGAGATCGAGGTGGAGGCCGAGATTTCCGACGAAGGCGGCGGTGTGGGCCGGGTGGAATGGCGGGTGAATGGATTGACGGTAGAGGTGCAACCCACCCGCGCCGCCGCCGCGCTGGACGAAGATACGCCCAAGGCCAAGGCCCGAGTTGCGCTGGAACCGGGGCAGAACGTGATCGAGGTGGTGGCTTATAATGCCGCCGGGCTGCTGGCCTCGGCGCCGCGTCAGGTTGTGGTGCAATGGGACGGGGTGGCCAGCACCGTCCCGCCCGCGCTTTATGTGCTGGCGGTGGGGGTGAATGATTATGCCGACGGGCGGCTGAAGCTGAACTATGCCGCCGCCGATGCCCGCGCCTTTGGCGCCGCGATGCAAAAGGCGGGGGCGGGGCTGTTCACCTCGGTCGAGGTGGTGACGCTGCTCGATGCTGAGGTGACCGAGGCCCGGCTGGACGCCGCCTTTGCCGATCTGGGGGCAAGGGTGAAACCGCAGGACGTGTTCCTGTTCTTCCTTGCGGGCCATGGCAAGACGGTCGAGGGCAAGTATTACTTCATCCCGCAGGATTTCCGCTTTCAGGGCGATGACCCGATCCGCGCGGGCGGGATTGATCAGGATCGCTGGCAGGAATGGGCGGCGCGGGTCAGGGCGAAGAAGTCGGTGCTGATTTATGACACCTGCGAAAGCGGCAGCCTGACCGGCACCCGCAGCGTCGATGCCGCTATGGCACAGACCGCGGCGGTTGAGCGGCTGACCCGGGCCATGGGGCGCACCGTCCTGTCGGCATCGACCGACGATGCCCCGGCGCTGGAGGGCTATCAGGGCCATGGCGTGATGACCTGGGCGATGCTGGACGCGCTGGGGCAGGCCGATGCCAATGGCAATGCCACGATCGAGGTGACCGAGCTTGCCGGTTGGCTGGATGCCAAGGTGCCCGAGATTTCCTCGGCTGCCTTCGGCTTCCGGCAGGTGCCGCAAATGTCGATCCGGGGCAGTGACTTTGCCCTTGGCGCCACGGTGGCGGTGCTGGGTGAGGCGCCCGAAAGCTTCCCCGCGACCCTCAGCCATGTGGTGGCAGGGGGGACGGCGGTTCTGGACGCGCCGGGCGGGGCGGTGGTGCAGGAAATTCCGTCGGGCGTGTTCTTTGGCGTGTTCAAAGCTGATGAAGCAGATGGCTTTGCCCGCATTGCCAAGGATGGCAAGGCGCTGGGCTGGGTGCCGTTGCCGGCGCTGACACCGCTGCAATAGGGGGTCGGGGTAAACCCCGACCTACGCGGGTAGGTCGGGGTTTACCCCGACTCTCGCAGCGGCCCGCCCGGCATGGCGCCCGGTCGCAAGGCAGGCGGTCAAGAGATAGCCCCCTGTCGGCGCCTCCCAATCCAGCATTTCACCGCAGGCGAAGACCCCGGGCAGCGTGCGAAGCTCCAGATCCGGGGTCAGGCTCTGGGCCGTGATGCCGCCTGCCACCGAAATCGCCTCCGCCAGCGGATAGGCGCCCTGAATCGTCACTGACAGGGCCTTTAGAGCCTGTTCTGGCGGCAGGCTCCGCCCGAATTCCATCACCAGGGCCACGGCGACCGGCGACAGGCCCAGTTTGCGCAGCCGGTTCGACAGGCTTTCGCCGGGCCGCATCCGGGCCAGTCGGGCGGCGATCTCGGCGGGGTCAAGGTCCGGCATCAGGTCAAGCCGCAGCGTCGCGCCCTCGCGCAGCGCGCGTGAGACGGCATAGACCCCGCCGCCTTCGATCCCGCGGGCCGAAATCACGAACTCCCCCCGCTCCCGCTGCGCCCCCGCCATCAGCGCCGCGCCCTTGACCGGCTGGCCGAAATGGCGGGCCATATGCGGTGACCAATCCACGGCAAAGCCCATGTTGGCCGGGCGGAAGGGGGCGATTTCCACGCCCCTCTCCGCCAGCCACGGCACCCATGCGGCATCCGAGCCGAGGCGGGGCCAGCTTGCGCCGCCCAAGGCCAGAACCGTGCAGCGCGGGGTCAGCAGGCGTTCGCCCTCAGCCGTCTCAAACCGCAGTGCAGGGCCTGAAAGCCCCTCCCACCGCCAGCGGCTGCGGAGTTCCACCCCCATGCCTGCCAGCCGCGCCAGCCATGCGCGCAGCAAGGGGGAGCCTTTCATCACCACCGGAAAGACCCGGCCCGAAGAACCTGTGAACACCTCCTGCGCCAGTTCGCGGCACCAGTCCATCACCTGCACCGGCCCGAATTCGGCCGTATAGGGACGTATCCAGTCTCCGGGATAGGCGGATTGAAAGGCGGTCAGCGGTTGATCCTTGGTCAGGTTCAGCCCGGATTTTCCCGCCATCAGGAATTTGCGCGCCGGTGAGGGCTTGGCCTCGGTCACCAGCACCCGGCGACCGGCACGGGCCAGTTCTTCGGCGGCCATCAGGCCCGCCGGCCCGGCGCCGATCACCAGCGCGTCGGGCGTTTCTGTCATGTGCCGCTGCCTGCCAGTGCGCCCTTCACATGCACCACACGCTGCGGGAAGGGCATTTCGATTCCGGCCTCTTTCAGCGCATTCCAGATGGCAAACAGCACCGGAGAGCCGTATTTGTTCTTGCCGTCATCGATGCCGCTGACCCAATATTCCACGGCGAAATCCACGCTCGATTCCCCAAAGCCGCGCAGTTCGCAATCCGGTCCGTCGGGTGCCTGCAGGACGAATGGCAGGCGGCCCACCGCCGCCTCGATCAGGACAGGGACAAGGTTGATGTCGGTGTCATAGCTGACGGAAAACAGCGCCTCATAGCGGTTGGCGCTGCCCTGATCGGAGTAGTTCACCACGCGGGTGGTGATGAAATGCTCGTTCGGGACCACGATCCACTTGCCGTCAAAGGTCTCCAGCACGCAAGCGCGGGCGGTCATCTTGACGATGGTGCCCTTCTCGCCACCGTCCAGTTCGACGTAATCGCCGACCGTGGTCTGCCCCTCGACCAGAAGGATGATGCCCGAGACGAAATTGGCCGCAATCTGTTGCAGGCCAAGGCCGATGCCCACGCCCAAAGCACCACCCAAAACCGCAACGGCGGTCAGGTCGATGCCCATAATGCTCATCAACAGCAGGAAGGCCGCGCCGAAAATCGCCACCTCAACCGCCTTGACCGCCAGCTCGCGGGTGGCGGGGCGCAGTTCCTCTTGCTTCTTGATGTAGTCGGCGCTTTGCCGGTTCGACCACGAGCCGAGCCAGAACAAGAGTGATCCGGCGATAAGCCCGCGGATCAGTGCCATCACGGAAAACTGGATATTGCCCAGCGCGACGGTGGTTTCCTCAAGCCGCAGGGTGATATCGTCAAGGATGCCCAGCGCATAAAGCGCGGCGACCGGGATCAGCACATAGCGGCCAAGGATGCGCAGGAAGGTGTCGCGCAGCACCTCGCGCACAAAGATGCGGGCGGCGAGGAAGAAGAACACCCGCTTGCCAAAGGCGATCACATCACCCGACCCGAAGAGCGAGCGGGTGACCTCTTCGCCCATCGCCGTCAGCCCATAGGCAAAGACCGGCAGCATCAAGGGCAGGAAACGCCCGGCAAAGCGGCGGGCGGTGGCCAGAGGGTTGTCCTTGTCGCCGGGGTCGATCAGCTTTGCGGCATGGGGCGACAGGCGGCGGGTGGCGATACGGGCGACAAGGAAGGAGAGCGCCAGCAGGGCGAATTGCGACCATGCGGCGGGCGAGAGAAGCCAGCCGGTGGCAATCTCACCCGCCTGCTCGAACCATGCCAGCAGCTTTGCCGCGATTTCCGCCTTGTCTGCCATGCCGCCCTCTTTGATCATACTGCACCTGCGGTCCTGCTCTGGCGCAGAACCCGGCGCAAAACAAGCCAGAGCACAGCGTCGGCCAGCTAGATGATCCGCCCCTTCGGGGTGAAATGCTGCGGAAAGGCCATGGCGGCGCAGGTCATGACGGTCGCCTCGGCTTCAAGGCGGTCATAGGCTTCGGTCATGGTCATCATGTCAAGCCAGGTGCCCTCGACCGTGTTGCGCAGCACCCGCGCCACGCGCACCGGATCGCCGGAATAGCCGCCTTCGGCCATCAGCCGGGCGCAAATCGCCTCGACCGTGCGGTTATAGCTTTCATCATTGGCGCCGCAGCGTTCCTGATAGATCGGGCGGCTCTGCGCCTCGCCCCAGAAGCTGCACCAGGCGGCAAGACGGTCAGGCGTGCAGATCGCCGAGTTGAAATCGGCGCGCAGCAGGGCATCCAGTTGCGCCGCCGCATCCGGGCCGGCTGCGGCCAGCGCCTGCGTCCAGTTCAGCCGGTATTCCTCGGCCAGATAGAGCAGGGTTTCGGTCAGCAGCCGCTCCTTGCTGTCAAAGTGAAAGTTCACCAGCCCCTGCGACAGGCCCGCCCGCCGCGTGACCTCGGCCAGCGTCATGCGGGCATAGCCGCTGTGGGCCAGCGTGGCGATGGTCGCCTCGATCAGTTGCTGGCGCCGGGTATCGCGCGGCTGTTTGCGCGGGGCGGCGGCAGGTTCAGCGGGTGGTTCGGGGGCAAGGTCCATGGTGGCCTCATGTGGCTGCCCTCTGCATAGCCGATTGGTGGCAAAGGGGAAGGGTGGCTAGGCGACAGACAGCGTTTCGCGCCGCCAGTCGGGCAGATATTCCACCCGGTCGCAGCCCGCGAACCGGGCCAGCCGGTCAAGCTCCCCCTCAAGTCGGGCCAGACGCTGCGGCCCCGGCTTCACCCCGCGCTCGGGCCAGAAGGCGCGCACCCGCAGCACGGATTCATCCCGGTGCGCCTTGGCATCCAGCCGCCCTATCAGCCGCTCCCCCTCCAGCACCGGGAAGACGTAATAGCCCCAGAGCCGCTGCGGTTCCGGCACGAAAACCTCGATCCGGTAGTAGAAGCCGAACAACCGCTCGGCCCGGTCACGGTCACGCAGCGCGGGGTCAAAGGGCGACAGGATGCGCAGGCGGCTGGGGCAGGCCGGCAGCGCCGCCGCTTCGTCCAGCGTGCCGGGGCGGCAAAAGGCGCGGCGGGTCTTGCCGTCGGCGCCCTCCACCTCGATCTCGTCCAGCGCGCCGCGGGCCAGTTCCGCGCGGCACCAGTCGCGGGCCTGCTCCGGGGTGATGGCATTCCAATAGGCTTTCAACTCGCCCGAGGTGGCAAAGCCTAGCCGCTCCAGCGCCGAAGTGCAGGCCCAGTCAAGATGCGCTTCCGGCGGGATGCGGGCGGCAAGATGCTCTGCCGGAATGACACGCTCGGTCAGGTCATAGACCTTGCGGAAGCCGTCTCGCCGCGCCACGGCCAGTTGCCCGGTCCGCCACAGCCATTCCAGAGCCGTCTTTGACGGATGCCAGTCCCACCAGCCGCCCTTGCCGCGCACCTCCCCTTCGCCCACATCGGCCGAGGTGACGGGGCCATCCGCCTCGATCAGGCGCAGGATGGTGTCAAACTGCGCTTCATACCCCTCGCGGAACCAGCGGCGCCAGTTGAGGTGCAGCCGCTCGGCATCGCGGGCAAAGCGGTGCTGCCAGTGGGGATAAAGCGATATCGGCAGGATCGAGGCATCATGCGTCCAATGCTCCCACAGGCCGCGGTCGGCTTCGGTCAGCCGCTTCAGCGCCTCGGGCCGATAGGTGCCCCGGCGTGACCACAGGATCATCTGATGCGCCCGCTCGACCGTGTTGATGCTGTCCACCTGCACAAAACCGATGCGGTCGATCAGCGCCGCCAGCGCCGCACCCTTGGCGGGTCCGGTCGGCGCCTCGCCCAGCGCGTGGCGGTGCAGGAACAGGCGACGGGCAAGCGGATTGGACAGGACGGGCAGGGTCATATCGCAGGCGTAGCAAGGCGCGGCGGCGGCTGTCCAGCGAATGTTTATGATTTGTTCATATGTATGCGCTCAAATCGCTTGATCGACTCGGGGCAAGGGCGTTCCCTGTGGCATCAGTCACAACAGGAAGGGACGCAAACATGTGCAATGCCTGCATCATCGAAGGGGTGAAATCCCACATGCTGTCGCGCCGGTCGCTGTTCGGGGCAGCGGCGGCTGCCGGTGTGGCCAGCATCGGCGCCGGTCTGATCACGGCGAAACCGGCGCTGGCGCAGGCTTCGGGTAAGGTGGTGGACCTGACCCATACCTATGACAGTGATTTTCCCACCTTCGACGGCAAGCCGGGGATCATTTTTGAACAGGACAAGGTGTTCGACAAGGACGGCTACCAGCTTTTCAAGCTGACGATCTTTGAACATACCGGCACCCATATCGACACGCCGCTGCATTTCTCGAAAGACGGCACCTCGGTCGATGCGCTGCCGGTCGAGAATCTGGTGGCGCCGCTTTGCATCATCGACATCACCGCCAAGGCGGCGGAGGACGCGAATGCCATGGTCGAGGCGGCCGATATCGAAGCCTGGATCAGGGCGAACGGCGAGATTCCGGCAGGCGCCTGTGTGGCGATGAACTCGGGTTGGACGAAGAAGATCGGCGATCCCTCGTGGCGCAACAATGCCGAGGGCAAGCTGGCTTTCCCCGGCTTTGCCAAATCTGCGACTGATCTCTTGATGGAAACCGGCGCCGCCTCGATCGGGGTGGATACGATGTCGCTGGACCCGGGCAATTCCGCCGATTTCGCTGTGCATTACAGTTGGTTGCCCTCGGGCCGCTTTGGCATCGAAGGGCTCGCCAATCTGGATCAGCTTCCGGTCAAGGGGGCGACGGTCTTCATCGGCGCGCCCAAGCATCGCGGCGGCACCGGCGGCCCGGCGCGCGTTCTGGCGATGATCTGATGGCGGTCCTGCGACCCTTGGGCGATGAAGAGGCTGGCGCCGAGGCGCTGGCCATCTTCACCGAAATCCGCGCGGCCCGGCAGACCGAGTTCATCAACAACTTCTGGCGGGTGCTGGCACATGACCCGGCCCTGCTGCGCGCCACATGGGACAGGCTAGCGGTAGTGATGGGGCCGGGCACGCTGGACCCGCTGGTGAAAGAGATGATCTATCTTGCGGTTTCGGCGGCGAATGGGTGCAGTTATTGCGTGCATTCCCACACCGCCGCTGCCAAGGCCAAGGGCATGACCGAGGCCCAGCATGGTGAGCTTTTGTCGGTGATTGCGATGGCCAGCCAGACGAATGCGCTGGCCAATGCGCTGCAGATTCCGGTGGATGACAGGTTTCAGGCGGGCTGAACCGGGGCAGGGGTGGGGTTACAGCCCCGCCTCGGCCGCAATTTCGGCCCGGCTCTTGCGGGCGCGTTCGGTCGCCGATTTCAACTGACCGCAGGCCGCCATGATATCCTCACCCCGCGGGGTGCGGATCGGGCTGGCGTATCCGGCCTTGTAGATGATGTCGGCAAAAGCCTCGATCCGCTCCCAGTCCGACCGCTCATAGGGGCTGCCGGGCCATTCATTGAAGGGGATCAGGTTGATCTTGGCCGGGATGCCCTGAATCAGTTTCACCAGACGGCGGGCATCGGCGTCACTGTCGTTCACGCCCTTGAGCATGACATATTCGAAGGTGATCCGTTCCGAGTTCGACAGTTTGGGGTATTCCCGCAGCTCGTCCAGCAGCGCCTTGATGTTCCAGCGTTTGTTGATCGGCACCAGACGGTCGCGCACCTCATCCGTGGTGGCGTGGAACGACACGGCAAGCTGGCAGCCGATCTCGGTCGCGGCCCGGGCGATTTCCGGCACCACGCCCGAGGTGGACAGCGTGATCCGCCGGCGGCCAAGGGCGATACCCTCGCCATCCATCACCACGCGCATGGCATCGCGCACATTGTCGAAATTATACAGCGGCTCGCCCATGCCCATCAGCACGACATTGGACACCAGCCGCGTTTCATCCTTGGGCGCACCAGGCTCGGGCCATTCACCCAGATCGTCGCGTGCCAGCATGACCTGACCCACAATTTCCCCGGCGGTCAGGTTGCGGACCAGTTTTTGCGTGCCGGTGTGGCAGAAGGAACAGGTCAGCGTGCAGCCCACTTGCGAGGAAATGCACAGGGTGCCCCGGGTTTCCTCGGGGATATAGACCACCTCCACCTCATGCCCGCCGGCGATACGGACAAGGTATTTGCGGGTGCCGTCTGCTGAGACCTGACGGTTCACCACCTCGGGCAGGTCGATGGTGAAGTGATCGGCCAGAAGGGTGCGATACTCCTTGGCAAGGTTGGTCATCGCCGCGAAATCGCGCACGCCCCAGTGATAGACCCACTGCCAGACCTGCCCCAGCCGCATCTTCGCCTGCCGCTCCGGCGTGCCTGCGGCGATCAGCGCTGCGCGCAACTCTTCGCGCGTCAGGCCGATGAGATTGGTCTTGCCGCCCTCGGGCAGCTTGCGCGGCAGGGTCAGCACGTCTTGCGTGATGGGGGCGGTTGCCTCGGTCATGGCAGATCTTTCGTTCGGGGCCTTGTCACAGGCGATCTGGGAATCGGGGGGATATAGGCGATTCCCCCGGAAATAGCAAAGCGCCCCGCAAAGGGGGCGCTTCGGGTCAGGTCGCGGCGCTTACTGGCAGCGCTTTTCGGCGTCGGTCATGGCGGCGGTGAAGCCGCGCAGGCTGAACGTATCCTTGGTCTGGGTGCCCTTGCCCGACCGCGCGGTCAGAACGGCGTTGGAGCCCTTCTTCATCGCGGCCAGCACGGCAGCATCATCGTCATTGCTGCCCGGCCAAGCCCATTCGCCATCGGTGATCATCTCAAAGCTGGTGCCGTCGATATCCACCTTGACCGTCGAGCCGGCGGCAAAGGGATAACCACCCGAGAAGGAAATCGCACCCGGCGCACCCGGGCGGAAGGTCACGAACAGCAGGATATCGCCCCGGCGCACCGAAACCGGCTGGCCGTCGCGGCTGTTGACGGTTTCCTTCGGGCTTGACACCCCCCAGCATTCCTTGGGGTTCTCTTCGGCGAACACGCTCCAGTCGGTCATGGTGGCGACCCGGTTGGAGGATTCCTGCGCCATCGCACCTTGTGCGGCCATGGCCACCGCAGCGGCACCCAGCGCGCGCATCGTCCAGCTTTTCATCTCGTCACAGCCTCCAAGCTGTCATTGCCTCACCCACACGGAGCCACTTCAGGCGCGGCTTTTCCCGGGCTGCGGGTTTTCATTGCTCGATATCCCATGCATAACCGAAAATGACCAATCCGCGAAAGCCCCTTGGGCGTGTTTTCGCGCATAAGTGACGGGAGGGGATGATGGGCAAGGCAATTCCGATGGTTGAGTTGTGGCGCGGCGGGCTGCTGGAAAGCACCCATCTGGGCCATGCGGTGATCTGCGACGCTTCGGGGCAGATCGTGCAATCCTGGGGTGATCCGGGGCGGATCATCTTCCCGCGCTCGTCCTGCAAGATGTTGCAGGCGCTGCCGTTGATCGAAACCGGGGCGGCGGATGCCCATGGGCTGACCGAGCGGCACCTTGCACTGGCCTGCGCCAGCCATCAGGGCGCCGCGCTGCATGTGGGCATGGCCGAACGCTGGCTGTCCGATCTGGGTCTGGGCGAGCCGGACCTGCGCTGCGGCGCGCATGAGCCGCTGGACCATGCCGAGCGGGATCGGCTGATCTGCGATCATGAGGGGCCTTGCCAGTTGCACAACAACTGCTCGGGCAAGCATTCGGGCTTTCTGACGGTGGTCAAGCATCTGAAGGCCGGCCCGGAATATGTCGAGATCGACCATCCGTTGCAGGTGGCGATCAAGACCGCGTTCGAAGAGGTGACGGGAGAGGCTTCGGCGGGTTGGGGCATCGACGGTTGCTCGGCGCCGAACTTTGCCACCTCGGTTGCCGGGTTGGCGCGGTCGATGGCGGCCTTTGCGGCAGCCCCCGAAACCGGCGACAGCCGCCAGCGCGCGATGCACCGGCTGACCCGCGCCATGGCCACCCATCCCGAGCTGGTCGCGGGCGAAGGGCGGTCCTGCACCGAACTGATGCGGGCGATGGGGGGCCGGGTGGCGATCAAGACCGGGGCCGAGGCGGTGTTCGTGGCCATCGTGCCGGAAAAGGGTCTGGGCATCGCGCTCAAGATCGAGGACGGCAATTCTCGCGCCTCCGAAGCGGCCATCGTCGCGCTGCTGACGCAGATCGGCGTTCTGGACGCTGCCCACCCCATGGCGCAAAAGCGGCTTCCAGCCGAGCAGCGCAACTGGCGCGGGCTGCGGACCGGCGAATTGCGGCTGTCCGAAGGGTTCCTCTGAGAAACCGGAGCCCCTGTCTTTCGGACAGGGGCTCCCTCTCAACTGGCTATCCGGCGCCGCTCAGGGGGCTTGCGACCGGCACCGGCCACGCACTGGCTACTGACCCATCCTCGCGCGGGAACCGGGCGGGCGCGGGGTTGCCGTAAGGTCAAGCGGGGGTCATTTCGCGGCAGAAATTTGGCAATCCACAGAGGCCACAACCGGGGCTTGCCAAATGAAACGAAGGGGATAAACTTTTCCCATGACGGTTCAGACGCCGACACCCTTCCCCCGCCCCGAGCCCCTGTCCGAGCAGGTCAGTTTCCATCGTCAGGAGCTGGCAGTGATCCTGTCGCTGTATGGCCGGATGGTCGCGGCGGGCGAATGGCGTGATTATGGCATCTCGGCCCTGCGGGATGTGGCGGTTTTCGCCATTTTCCGCCGCACCGCCGAAGTGCCGCTTTACCGCATCGAAAAACGGCCCAGCCTGCGCAACCGGCAGGGCATCTATGCGGTGATTGGCAGCGAAGGGCAGGTGCTGCGCCGCGGCCATGACCTTGCCGCAGTGCTGCGGGTGCTGGAAAAGGTCCGCCCGGTCGAGTGATTACAGCCGCCGCCGCGCGGTCACCGGGCGGGTTTCCTGCGCCTCAACCCGGGCGATACAGGCGGCAATCCCCTCATACGCGACCGACATGCTGTGCCCGTTGGCGTGGATCAGGGTTTCACCATCCACCACAATGGCGACATGCCCCTTCCAGAAGATCAGGTCGCCGCGTTGCAGCGTGGCATCCTCATCCAGCGCGGTTCCCGCCGTTTCCTGCAGGTCGCTGTCGCCCGCAAGGCCAATGCCGCAGGCGCCAAAGGCCAGTTGCGCCAGCCCGGAACAGTCGATTCCCGCCCGGCTGTTGCCGCCCCAGAGATAGGGCGTGCCAAGCAGGCTTTCCGCCACCGAAACCGGGTCTGCCAGCCAGTCGCCCAAGGGGCGCAGATGGCTGGCGGGGACAAAACCCTGCGTCGTCTCGGCCCATTTGCCGGCGGTGCCCAGAACCGCCAGCCGCGCGCCAAGGCTAAGAGCGGCGAGTTCCGGCGCCTGAACCCGCGGTTCAGGGTAAAGATGGGTGGCGGGGGTGGCGACCCAATGGCTGGGCCGCGGCGTATCGGCCAGCGCCGCTTCGGGCAGCCAGCCGCAATAGCCGTCTTTCACCGCAAAACCGAAGGCGTGACCGTCTTCGCGGTCAATCACCGTGAAGCTTTCGCCCAAGAGCAACTGTCGCTCCCGCGCCCCGCCGGGCGCGCGCAGCAGATCGGCAAGCGGTTGCGACAGGCGCAGGGTTTCACCTTCGGTAAAGGCGGGTGCCGCAATGCGGCCCTGCAGCGAGATATGGGCAATGCGCGGGGTGGCGGGTGTCAGGCGGCGGTCCATCTAAAGCCCCAGCATCGCAGGCAGGCCGTCGAGGATGGCTCGGGCGCCCTGACCCACACCGCCCTTGGGACGGCCGGGCAGGTCGGCGGGGCTGTGACCATAGATGTCGAAATGCATGTAACGCGGCCCCTCGACAAAGCGGCGCAGGAAGAGGGCCGCCGTCACCGAGCCGGCAAAGCCCCAGCCGGGGGCATTGTCCAGATCGGCGATGCCCGGCTCGATGATATGCTCATAGGGCGTCCAGAACGGCAGGCGCCAGACCGGATCGAAGCCCGCCCTTGCGCCCTCTTCCAGCGCGGCCGCCATCGCCTCATCATCGGTGTAATAGGGGGCCAGATCCGGCCCCACCGCGATCCGCGCCGCACCGGTCAGCGTGGCCATCGAGATCAGCACATCGCAGGGTTCCTCGCAGGCATAGGCCAGCGCATCACCCAAGACCAGCCGCCCCTCGGCATCGGTGTCGTTCACTTCCACCGTCAGGCCCTTGCGGCTGATCAGGATGTCCTTGGGCCGCTGCGCATCGCCCGCGATCACGTTTTCCACCGCCGGGACCAGCACCCGCAGCCGCAGGGGCAGGCCCAGCCGCATGATCATCAGCGCCAGACCGAGGACCGTCGCCGCACCCCCCATGTCCTTCTTCATCAGCAACATGCCCGAGGAAGGCTTGATGTTCAGCCCCCCGGTGTCAAAACATACCCCCTTGCCGACCAGCGTCAGAAGCGGCCCTTCGCTGCCCCAGCGCATTTCCAGCAGGCGCGGCGCGCGGGGCGAGGCGCGGCCCACGGCATGGATCATCGGAAAGTTCTGCGTCAGCAGATCATCACCCCGGATTACATTGGTCTGGGCGCCAAAGCGGGCGGCAAGGGCAAGGAAGGCCGCCTCCAGTTCCGCCGGGCCAAGGTCCAGCGCGGGGGTGTTGATCAGGTCGCGGGTCAGAAACTCCCCCTCGGCCATGGCTGCAATTCGCTCGGCATCAATGCCTTCGGGCGCGCGCAGATGCAGGGCGGGTGCGGTCTTGCCCGGGCGGTAGCGGTCAAAGCGATAGCTTTGCAGCAGGAAGGCCAGCGCCGCCTCGGCCTTGTCTTCGTGCGAAAGATCGCCCTCCAGATGCCAGTCCCCCTCGGGCAGCCCGGCAGCGGCCTTGGCCACGGCGAAGCGGCCCCGGGCGCGGGCCTTGGCATTGCCCAACCCCGCCACGGCCCCCGCCACCTCCCCCGAAGCACCGGGGATCAGCCGCACCTCGCCCGCGCCCGCCTGAAAGCCGGTGGCGGTCAGCCAGGCAGCGGTGGCGGGCGGTTGCGAGGCGAGAAAATCCGCCAGCCCCTCGGCCCGCAGCAGATGCAGCGGACGGGTCGGGGCGGCGGGATCGGCGAAAGCGGGGGTCATGGGGCATCCTTCCTCGGTTGCCCGAAACCTACCTTACACCGCGCGGCCTGCAAGGGGGCTGCCCCAACAACCGCCCCCTCAACTGAACGTCTGGTCCAGCAGGCTCTTGTCCGGCGCCAGTGACCGTTCGGCGATCCGCAGCAGCCGTGACCAGACGGCGGAGAAGGCTGTGACATCCGCCCGTTCCAGACAGGTGCGGACATCCGCCGCGACCAGCCCCAGACTGACCAGCCCCAGCGCCTCGGCCATGCGCTGCAACTGGCGCAACTGGCGGGACAAATCCTGTATCTGATGCGTGCGCACCTGCTGCGCCAGACCGGCCATGGTCAGCGCCAGTTCCCCCAACTCGCGCGTCACGACCTGTTCGGCCGAAGCCGTGCCCAGATTGCGGTAGATGGCCGCAATCGGCTCGGCGTCCTGGCGCACGCATTCCTTTGGCCGGAGGGCCACCACATTCATCGCCATATCTCTCACCCCATACGCCTCACACCCGGGGTCAGCTTGCGGGATCAGGCTGAAGAAAAGGTTGCGGCCTCGGCAAGAAACCTCTCGAATTTTCTGCGATTGCAGCCTAGATCAGGGCCGTGTCAGCCAAGGGATGAAGACGATGGATTATGCTCGCCCCCTGCCCAACTATCTGATCAGCCGGTTCCACGGCTGGCGGGCCACGACCTATCAGGACAACAAGGCATGGTATCGCCGTCTGGCCGAAAGCGGGCAGCATCCGCGCGCCATGGTGATTTCCTGCTGCGACAGCCGGGTGCATGTCACCTCGATTTTCGGCGCGGATGAGGGGGAGTTCTTCATCCACCGCAACGTCGCCAATCTTGTGCCGCCCTACAACCCGGACGGCGAATATCACGGCACCTCGGCGGCGGTGGAATATGCCGTCACCTCGCTGGGCGTGGCGCATATCGTGGTGCTGGGCCATTCCAACTGCGGCGGGGTCAAGGGCTGCCATGACATGTGCCGGGGCCATGCGCCGCAGCTTGAGGAAAAGACCAGCTTTGTCGGGCGCTGGATGGACATTCTGAAACCCGGGTTCGAGCGGGTGGCGCATCTGCCCGACGACGCCATCCTTCAGGCGCTTGAGAAAGAGGCGGTGCTGGTCAGCCTTGAAAACCTGATGAGCTTCCCCTTCCTTGCCGAAGCGGTGGCGGGCGACCGGCTGACGCTGCATGGGCTGTGGAACAACACCGGCGAAGGCACGCTGGAACATTACGACCCGCAGCGCGGCGGCTTCGTTCCGGTTTAAGGGGGGCCGGCCGTCGGCGGCGCGGCGCCTTGGCCCGGGCGCTTGCGCCGCGTCGCGGTTGACCCCCGCCCCCCGGCGGGTCTATCGAGACGGCACCCCTCAGCGACGGAACCCCAAGTGGCCAATTTCCTGCATCAGAATGACCTGCCCGACGGTCTGGACCTTGGTCCCGTCGTCGCCATCGACACCGAGACCATGGGCCTTGACCCGCGCCGCGACCGGCTGTGTCTGGTGCAGCTTTCCTCGGGCGACGGCAATGCCCATCTGGTGCAGATCGCCCGTGGCCAGACCGCCGCACCGAACCTGCAACGGATGCTGACCGACCCCAAGGTTCTGAAACTGTTCCATTTTGGCCGCTTCGATGTGGCCGCGCTGCAAAAAGCCTTCGGCGTGCGGACCGCGCCGGTCTGGTGTACCAAGATCGCTTCGAAGCTGATCCGCACCTATACCGACCGCCACGGGCTGAAATATCTGCTGATGGAATATGTCGGCGTTGACGTTTCCAAGGCACAGCAGACCAGCGATTGGGGGCAGGCCACCCTGACCGAGGCGCAAAAGGACTATGCCGCTTCGGATGTGCTGTATCTGCACAAGCTGAAAGAGGCGCTTGAGCCGATCCTCGTGCGCGAAGGGCGGCTGGCGCTGGCGCAACAGTGTTTTGACTTCCTTCCGGCGCGGGCCGAACTGGACCTTCTGGGATGGGACGAGCCGAATGACCTCTTCCACCACTGATTTCCTTGCCACTGGCCGCCGCGTGCTTGCGCGCGAGGCCGAGGCGCTGGGCCTTCTGGGCGACAGCCTTGGCGAGAGCTTTGGTGAGGCGGTGCAGATGCTTCTGGGGGCCGAGGGACGGGTGATCGTCTCGGGCATGGGCAAGTCGGGCCATATCGCCCGCAAGATCGCCGCGACCTTTGCCAGCACCGGCACGCCCGCGCATTTCGTCCACCCCGCCGAGGCCAGCCATGGCGATCTGGGCATGGTGATGGGCGGCGATGTGGCGCTGTTGATTTCCAACTCGGGCGAGACGACGGAACTGGCCGACATCATCGCCCATACCCGGCGCTTCCGCATTCCGACCATCGCCATCACTGCCCGGGCCGAAAGCTCGCTGGCGCGGCAGGCCGAGGTCGTGCTGCTCTTGCCGCCCGCGCCCGAAGCCTGTGAAACGGGCATCGTGCCGACCACCTCGACCACGATGACGCTGGCGCTGGGCGATGCGCTGGCGGTGGCGCTGATGGAGCATCGCGCCTTCACGCCGGAACATTTCCGCATGTATCACCCCGGCGGCAAGCTGGGCGCGCGGCTGATGAAGGTGCGTGACCTGATGCACAGCGAATTGCCGCTGATTGCCGCCACGGCGCCGATGGGCGATGCGCTCTTGGAGATCAGCCGCAAGGGCTTTGGTGTGGTGGGGGTGACGGGGGCGGATGGCGCGCTGCAAGGCATCATCACCGACGGCGACCTGCGGCGGCATATGGACGGCCTTTTGTCCCTGACCGCGGGCGATGTGATGACGCGGGGCCCGCGCACCGTGGCGCCCGACGCGCTGGCCGAAACCGCCGTTGCCCTGATGAACGACCGCAAGATCACCTGCCTTTTCGTGGTGGATCCGGCCCGGCCCGGGCAGGCGTTGGGCATCGTGCATATCCACGACTGCCTGCGCGCCGGGGTGGTCTGAGATGGCGCGCGGCACCGCCGACAATCTGCACTCGCGCCTTGTCGCGGTGCTGAAGGTGGCGCTGCCGCTGGTGGCTTTGGCGATCCTGTCCACGCTGTTCCTGTTTTCGCGCGGGATCGACCCCGAGGATGCGATTCCCTATGCGCAGGTCGATGTCGAAGATCGCCTGCGCGAACCCCGGATGACCGAGGCCGGTTATTCCGGCATGACACCGGATGGTGCGGCACTGACCCTGACCGCGGCCGAGGCGCGGCCCGAAGCCGGTGGCGGCAGCGCCAGCGGCCTGCAGGGACAGCTTGCAACCGCCGACGGCGCCCGCACCGAGATTGCCGCGATGGGCGCCCGGATCGACAATGCGGCGCACCAGCTCGAACTGTCCGGCGGGGTCGAGCTGCGGTCCTCGGCGGGCTATGTGATCCAATCCGATGGCTTTGCCCTCGCGCTGGACCGGACATGGCTGGAAAGCCGCGGAATGGTCAGCGCGCAGGGGCCTTTGGGGCAGTTGACGGCAAATGCCCTGCGGCTGGACCGCGGCGCGGGTGACAACAGCTATCTTCTGGTTTTCAACGGCGAGGTGCGGCTGCTATACCAGCCGAAGCAATGACAGGTATTTCGATGTCGAACCGATTGATGGCGCTGATTTTCGGCCTTGCCCTTGGACTTTCGGCGGTGATTGCCCCGGCGCAGGAAATGGGCGTGACCTTTGGCGGGCTGAAGGCCGATACCTCGCTTCCTGTCGAGGTGAAGGCAGATACGCTCGCCGTCGATCAGGTCAGCGGTCAGGCCAGCTTTACCGGCAATGTTCTGGTGGTGCAGGGCGAGATGCGGCTTTCCGCCGATGAAGTGCGGGTGGAATATGCCAAAGAGGCCGGCAAGATCGCCCGGCTTCATGCCAAGGGCAAGGTGCTTCTGGTCAATGCGACCGATGCCGCGGAAGCTTCGGAAGCGGTCTATACCATCGACACGGGCGAGGTGGTGATGACCGGCTCGGTTCTCTTGACCCAAGGGCAGGCGGCGATCCGCGGGCAAAAGCTGGTGATCGACCTGAAATCGGGCACCGGGCGGATGGAAGGCGGCGTCA
Source organism: Tabrizicola fusiformis (assembly GCF_013328815.1). Lineage (GTDB taxonomy): Bacteria > Pseudomonadota > Alphaproteobacteria > Rhodobacterales > Rhodobacteraceae > Fuscibacter. The sequence continues at coordinate 95,487 of NZ_JABUHN010000008.1, read as the reverse complement.
CCACCACCTTCGTCCCCGGAGGCAACTGATGCCCGGCCTGACCGTGACCGAGGGCGATGCGGGCCTGTCGATCCGCAACCTGCGCAAAAGCTACAAGCGCCGTCCGGTGATCCGTGATGTCACGATCCAGTTGAACCGGGGCGAGGTGGTGGCGCTTCTCGGCCCCAACGGCTGCGGCAAGACCACGACCTTTTACGCCATTGCCGGGCTGATCATGCCCGAAGGTGGGCAGGTGATGATCGACGGGCGCGATGTGACCGCGCTGCCGATGTATCGCCGCGCCCGGCTGGGCATCGGCTATCTGCCGCAGGAGGTCTCGATCTTCCGGGGGCTTTCGGTCGAGGACAACATCCTGTCGGTTCTGGAAATCCGCGAGCCGGACCGCCACAAGCGGCGCGAGCGGCTTGAGGAACTGCTGTCCGAGTTTTCCATCACCCATCTGCGCCGTGCGCCCGCGCTGGCCCTGTCAGGAGGGGAGCGGCGGCGGGTGGAAATCGCCCGCTGTCTGGCGGCGGACCCGAAATACCTGTTGCTGGATGAACCCTTTGCCGGGGTGGACCCGATTGCGGTGGGCGAAATCCGCCATCTTGTCCACGATCTGAAAAGCCGGGGAATCGGCGTGCTGATCACCGATCACAACGTGCGCGAGACGCTCGATATCGTGGATCGCGCCTATATCTTGCACGACGGTGTTGTGCTGAAAGCCGGCACCACGGATGAGATCGTGAAAGACGAAATGGTCCGCCGCGTCTACCTCGGCGAGAATTTCCGCATCATTTGACCCTGCGGTCACGCGGCGGTTGACAAGTGCCCGCACCCGTTCCCAAATGAAGGGGATGCGAGCGAACCACGCCCTGCCCTGTCCCCTCTGCCGCGGCCGCGATCCGGCCCCGCCGCTTAGTGACTGTGCGGGCCTACCCCTTTCCAGCGATGGGAAAACCCAGGCCCGGGGTTCCTCCCGGGCCCCTAGAAGCGACGTGTAGAGGAGGCATCATGCGCTACCAGATCAGCGGCAAACAGATCGACATCGGTGAGGCGTTGCAGACCCATGTGAAGGCCGAACTCGGCGAAGTGGTCGAGAAATATGCCCAGCGTCCGACCGAAGCCGTGATCGTGTTCTCGCGTTCGGCCCATGAGTTCGTCTGCGAGACGGTCATCCATCTGGCCACCGGGCTGAACGCCCAAGCCAAGGGCCATGCCACTGAAATCTATGCCGCTTTTGAAAGCTGCCGCGAAAAGATGGACAAGCAGCTTCGCCGCTACAAGCGCCGTTTGCGCAACCATCACCGCGACCGTCCGCAGCCCGTTGAATTCGGCGCCGGTGCGTCCTATATCCTCGCGCCAACCGAGGAGCCGGACGAAGCCGACACCGAAGCCCTGCAACCCGTGGTCGTTGCCGAGATGGAGACGAAGATTCCTTCGATCACCGTCGGTGAAGCCGTGATGCAGCTTGAGCTTGGGGGGCAGCGGATGCTGGTCTTTCGGAACGAAGGACATGGCGGCGTGAATGTGGTGTATCGTCGGGATGACGGCAACATCGGCTGGATCGACCCGCGCAACAGCAAATGACGGCCCTGCGGCAGGGTCAAAGGAACAGGTAAGGCGATGGATCTGTCAAAGCTGCTGATCCCCGGCGCGGTGCGCGTCCTGGGACAGATGACCAGCAAGAAGCGGCTCTTCCAAGAGCTGGGTGAGATCGCCTTTCAAGCCCATGGCATTGCCGCGGCTTCGGCCTTTGACGGGTTGCAGGAGCGGGAGAGTCTGGGGCCGACCGGCGTCGGCAACGGCATTGCCCTGCCCCATGCGCGGCTGGAGGGGCTGACGAAAATCGTCGGCCTCTTCGTTCGTCTCGACAAGCCGCTGGATTACGAAAGCGTGGACCGTCAGCCGATCGACCTGGCCTTCTGCCTGCTGGCACCCAAGGATTCGGGTGTGGACCATCTCAAGGCGCTGGCTTTGGTCAGCCGGACCATGCGCGATGCCGGCGTCTGCGCCAAGCTGCGCGCCAACAATGACCCGGCCAAGCTTTACGCCATCCTGACCGAGGCGCGGGCCCCTCAGGCGGCGTAAGGCCGCCAGTCGGCAAAGCCATAGGCCGCGTAGTCGCGCCAGTAGGCGCCCCGCGCGGCCGCTTCAAGATCCGGGCCGTAGATGTCTTGCAAGGCGAAGGGTTCTGCGTCCCCGGCCTCGGGCAGCGGCGGCAGTTCCTGCCCGATTTCTGCGGCCAGAAAGGCGACGCCCGCCGCCAGCCGTTCTTCGCGCAGGATCACATCCGGCCCCTGCACCCCTGCAAAGCCCTGCAAAATGGCGCCTTGGGTGGCAAGTTGCGGCGGCACCTTCAACTCGGTCCGCCCGTTCAGGATGTGCTTGATCATGTCGAGAAAGACCAGCAACCCCTCCCGATACTCGGCAACGCTGGCATAGCCCTTGCCCTTGCCCGGAAGCTGATACTTGTGGACCCGTTTCAGATAGGGCCGCAGTTCCGGCATCCATTCGCGTTCGATGAAATCGGCAAAGGCGGCATGGGCGCGGGCCAGCGGGTGGCGGATCACGGTAAAGCTGCGCTGCCCCGGATGCGCCTCACGCCAGCGGCGCAGCGTCTGGCGGTCCATCCCCGTCGTGACCGGCCCCATCGCATTCAGCCATTTGCGGATGCGCGCCTCGGGCGCCGATTTCACCGGCAGGAACAAGAGCGGCTTCACCTCGGATGCCAGATATTGCGCGACGGTTCCGGCACGGCGCGGCTCAAAGTTCGGGGTATGATCAAGCGCGAAGAAGTCGATCTTCTTCAGCCCCTCGCGCATTTCCGCCGGGTTTGAAACCTTGTCCTCGATCGCTTCGGGGTTCTGCTTCTTGAAGCGGAAATCCAGTGCCTTGAGCCGCCCTTCGACACCCAGAAACCCCGCCAGCCCGTTCAACACATCAATGTCGAGGATATCCTCATAGTCGATGTAAAAGGCGGTCTGCCCGGTGGCTTGCAGCCGGTGCAGCAGGCGGCGCTGGAAGTGTTGCAGATGCTCAAGCCGCCGCTCGAACTGGTCCAGTTCAAAACGCGGGCGCACGGTTTTCAGGTGCTTGGTATTGGCCAGCCACCATTGGTCACTTTCCATGGCGATCTTCCAACTGATGAAGCTTTCCAGATGGTTGCGCGTCAGGATCACCTTGGCGACGGCAGGGTCATCGACCACAATGTCGAACACCCGCGGGTCATGGTCGTTGAAATAGCGAAAGCCGGACAGGCCCGGCGTCTGCGCCTTCATCGCCTGCAACAGGCTGCGCGGATCGGCGCCGCGCTGTTCGATGGTGACGCCCAGCATTTCCTGCTTGCCTTCGCCACCGATGAAATAGGGGTTGAACGCCTCGCCATGGCATTTCACGCCCGGAATGGCGTTCAGATTGGCTTCAAGAAAGTTGGAGCCTGTCCGCATCTCGGCAAAGATGACGAAGCTGGAAAACGGCACCTTGGCCATGGATCACTTTACCAGATAGGGGCGGCCACGCCGCGGATTGCTTGGGCGCAATTCGCCCGTGGCGGGGAAATCGCCCATCAGCACCGGCTGCATTCCCTGATTGCGCAGGTTTTGCAGGAATTGGCCAAAGCCGGTCAGGTCGGTCAGCCGCGGCACCTCGGTCAGCCGCCGCATCGAGCGCGGGCTGATTTCGTCAACGATGGTCTGCAACGGCTCCATCGGGTTCTCGACAAACTCGGCCAGCGTCCAGGTGCGGACCCGCGCCTTGACCCAGGGGCTGCGCAGGATATTCAGAAACTCTGCCTCGATCTTCTGCAACTCGGCGGCGTCGCGGCGGATGTCGCCGAAATTGCGGTTCGAGCGGAACAGCGGAATGGCCCATGCCCCCGAGATCACCGAGATCTGCGCATTCGGATCGCCCGCCATGAACCAGTTCAGCGCCTGCAGATCGCCCGGGCCATGCTGAAAGCACTGACGCTCCCCCCGGGTGTTCCACAGAAGATTGGTCAGAAAGCTTTTCGGGTTATAGTCGCGCAGCATCGCATTGTCGGACAACGCACCGTTATAGACCGCCTCGCCACCGGCGAATTCCACCTTGCCCGGGGCGAAAAGATGGCCGTGAACCCGGGTGCCGGTGGTCTTGCTCATCCAGAGTTCAAAATTCTCGAACACATCGGCAAAGCCTTCGAACACCGAATAGGGCGCGGCGGTGCGGCCGTTTTCCCAATTCTCGTTCGGATGGCGCGACTGCATGTAAAGCCCCGCGCGCCCCTTGGTCCGCCGTTCGATCGCCTTGGCGAACAGGCGGTCGATCTTGCCCGGGTTAGGCTCGGCAGTCTGGCTGGCGTGGTCGTCGGTCAGGAAGGTGCGGTAAAGCTTGTCGGCGTGCGGCCAGATCTTGCGCGCGACAAAGCAATCGGACCGCCGCAGGATTTGCAGGTGATCGTCATAGAAGATATGCGGCTTGCCCTGAAAATCGAACTTGGACAGGGTAAGAGAGCGGCTTTCGACATTGCCCGACACCTGCCGCACCAGCGTCTGGAAATAGCTTTCGTCGGGGATCCAGACCCGGCGAAAATAGGCATCGGTTTCCTCGCGGTCGGGGTTGTCCAGAATGGCCGACAGGGTGCGCCGCGTCAGGCACCACCACTGGCTGCCCAGATGCGGCACGATGCCGGTGGGAATGCGGCGGCGAAAGCCAAGGCGGCGCTGCAGGCGAACGTAACCGTCAAACAGCCGCCGTTGCCGGCGCCAACTGAACGGAAAGCGCAGGGTGAAGCGTTCGACATCCAGCCCGCCGATGGTCCAGCCCACATCCTCGGTGGTCACGCTTTCGATGAAATCGGTCTTGGGCCGTTCGTCGAGATAGCGCACCAACTCTTCGACCGGGCGCAGCGGCAGGCAAGAGCCGGAGGCAAGATAGACATGCCGCACCCCCGGAAAGTCGCGCAGGATCAGTTCGGACGCTTCCTGCGTGGCGGCCACAAGGCCCCATGTGCCCCATTCGCAGGCGTGCCGCCCCGAGAAGCGCACGTTCTTCAGATCCCCCAGCGCCTTGACCAGCCCGTCATGCGCCCGCCGCTTCACCCGCTTGTCCACATGGATCACCACCGGGCAATCCCGCTCGGCCCAGTGACGCGCCACCTGCGCCGCGCGGTCCAGCGCGGTGTGGCACAGCATCACAAAGCCCAGCGTGCCGCTTTTCATGCCCAGTTCCCCTTGGACATGAGGCCGAGAATCTCAAGCTGGCGCCAGTTGATGTATTTCTCGCTCCACTTGCACCAGAGATCGGGTTCCACCGCGGTGGCAAGTCGATAGGCGCGGTATTCGTGGCTGTTGGCGTAGTGCTGTTTGCGCTCCATCTCCTCTTCGGCCTTGCGCGCGAAGGTGTCGAGGAATTTGGCATGTAGCAGAACGCCCGACGCTTTTTCCCCGCCCCATTCGTCATAGGTCTGGTTCAGGCCGCGCGGCAAAAGCATGTGGGTCGAGCTGACATAGGCATAATCGCGGTGCCATTTGACCAGCGGAATCTTGTTCAGCGCCGGCGCCCGTTCGGGCGCATCGGCAAAGAACATCCGCATTCGCGGCCCGCCCTGAATCCACAGGTTGCCGTATTTGTGGTTGCGGGTGATGGTGTAATTCCCGCTGTCGAACCAGGGGGCAATCTCGAACGGGTCTTGCCCTTCGTTGTAGGGCAGCGCATCGAACGGCCCCTTGGGATACATGTCCAAGAGCATCGCCGAAAACGACTTGATCGACGAGGCATCCAGCCAGTCGGTCAGCGCCCGCAGTGGGCGGGTGTCGCAGAACGGATAGACAAAGAATTCGTCGGGATCGACAACAAGGCACCAGCGGCCATGGCCGTATTTCATTTGCAGCCAGTTCAGCCAGTCCACCCCGAAGCGCGACCTTTTGTAGCTGGCCGGTGTGGTCCAGAGCGAGACATCGGGCTGTTCGGCAAGGTATTCGCGCCCGCCATCGTCGCTGTCATTGTCCACCATAAGAAAATGGTTGATGCCCATATCGCGGTAGTAGCGCAGGAAATGCGGCAGGCGGACCCGTTCGTTGCGGAAGGTGGTGAAAACCAAAAGCTGATCGCCGCGGATCAGATTGGTCCGGTCTGTCACCGGGCGCAGTTCCCGCCGCTTGCGGAAAGCGCGGATCCGCCACCGTTTGCGGGCAAGTCGCAACATATACCGCGAGAAAACGCTCAAATCCCTGCTCTTCCGGTTGCGGCCGTTCCCATCCGGTCCGAAGTATCATGCAACGCTTAAGACGATCTTGAAATGATCTTCCCAACGGGGAATCCGCACCCCACACCCCTGCACGCCTTCACCCGGCGGTTCGGCCGCCTTCCTTGCGATTGTTTCTGCCCAAGAGTAACTGTCCCCAAGGGGCAGGTAAACCGGATAGTCGCCCAGAAGTTCGCGCGTGACGGCAAGTTCCCCTGCGATGACGGGGGCGCCAAGGGCGGCGGCCTCCAGCGGCGGCAGGCCGAACCCCTCGGCAAGGCTGGGAAACAGCAGGGCCCGCGCGCCTGAAAGCAGCGTTGTGACCGACCCGTCCGGCAGCCCGGACAGCACGCGCACCGGCCCATCCGACGGCAGCGCATCCAGCCGGGCCAGCAGCCCCGCGTCGGCCCAGCCCCGGTTGCCGATGATGTAAAGCTGTGGTGCCGGGTCCAGCCGGTCCCAGGCGTCCAGCAGCAGGCCAAGGTTCTTGCGCGGCTCGATCGTGCCCAGGGCGACGAACCACGGGGCAACCGGGTGCAGCCCGGGGGGCAGGGGCGCGGGCGCGGCCACACGCACACCGATCGGCGCCACGATGCCCGGCGGTATCCGGCCCAGCCGGGCCAGTTGCGCTTCCGTCCGGGTTCGGGTGTCTTCAGTGAGGTGAAGCACCCGGTCGGCATGGGTGGCGACGGCGGCCAGTTTGCGCCGGAATGGTTCCACGGTATCGGCGCGGGCCAGATGCGGATGGTCCAGCGGGATGGTGTCGTGGATCATTACCATTACCCGCATCCCTGCCGCCCGGATCGCCGCAAGGCTGCGGTCCGACAGGTTACTGTGCCCGACATTCAGATAGACCCCGCCCTGCGGCAGGTGCCGCCGCAGCATCCGCGCCAGCCCGCTCGGCAGGCAGCGCGCCAGCGACAGCCGCCGCGCCAGCGTCTCGGCCCGGGCGCGCAGCGGGTCACGGCGATGGCCCAACCGCGACAGGATATCCCCCCGCGCGGGCAGCGCGCTGTCCAGAAGCCGCGCCATTCCAGCCCGATCCAGCAGCAAAAAGCCCGCCGCGCTGCGGATCAGCGCAAAGGCGGGCTTTTCCCCGTTCACCAGATGGGTCAGCCACTGTGCCTCGACCCGGTCGATGCCGGTCATCGGCCCCCGGCCCAGACGCGACACCAGTCGCGTCAGGTCCAGAAGCCGGGTGGCAGGCACCGTTACTGCGCCGCCTTTTGCAGCGCCACCATGTCATGCAGATAGGCGTTGAACTCGTCCCGCAGGTCGGGCCGGGCAAGGCCAAAGGCCACGGTCGCCTGCAGGAACCCCGCCTTCGAGCCGCAGTCATAGCGCTGCCCCCGGAAGCGGAAGCCATAGACCTCGCCGTTGGCGACCTCTTCGGCAATGGCGTCGGTCAGTTGAATCTCGCCGCCCGCGCCATGCTTCATCTTGTTGAGGTTGGTCATCACCTTGGGCGACAGGATATAGCGCCCGATCACCGCAAGGTTCGACGGGGCCTCTTCCGCCTTGGGCTTTTCGACCATGCCCTTGGCCTTGACGATCGAGCCCATGTCCTCGCCGATGTCCAGAACGCCATAGGCGCTGGCCTTTTCCGGCGGAACCTCCATCGCGGCGACCATGTTGCCGCCGGTCTGCTCATAGGCTTCGACCATTTGTTGCAGGCAGGGCTTTTCGGCCGCGATCACATCATCGGGCAGCAGAACGGCAAAAGGCTCGTTCCCGATCATCCGGCGGGCACACCAGACGGCATGGCCAAGGCCAAGCGGGCGGTCCTGACGCAGATAGGCGATGGCGCCCGAATCCATGTTGGTATCCTTGAGGATATCCAGCAACTGCTCTTTCCCGGCTTTCTTGAGCGAGGATTCCAGCTCGGGCGCGCGGTCAAAGTAATCCTCCAGCGCGGATTTCCCGCGCGAGGTGACGAAGATGAATTCCTTGATGCCGGCGGCGCGGGCCTCGTCGATCGCATATTGGATCAGCGGGCGGTCAACCAGCGTCATGATTTCCTTGGGAATCGATTTGGTGGCGGGAAGAAAGCGCGTTCCCAGTCCTGCGACCGGGAAGATAGCCTTCGTCACTTTCCTTTTGCTCATTCGCTTGCTCTCGAACTGCTCAATTGATTTGCGCTCTGGCACGGTTGCCAGGGCGGGGAGGCGGGCTGCCGGCTGGCAACATGCGTTGCGCTTTGCCCGTCAATGCACAGCCAATAGCATAGAACAATCCCATTGCGGAGGGGGAGTTTCAGGCGTTTTCGTCCAATTGCGTCAGGAAGAACCTGATATCGGGCGACATTTTGCCAACCAGCCCAGTTCCTGTGCGATGCGGGTGCCGAACCGGACCAGCCGGAAGCGGGGGCCGCGCCGGTCCGAGCGCCCGAACAGCCCCCCCTCCTGCAGCCAGACCCCCGAAGCGGTCAGCGTCAGGCGATGCGGTCTGGCGGTTGGGGACAGGCACAGCACCGTCACGATGGCGCCGGCCCTGGCCGCCTGACCCGCGCGGGCCAACAGGCCGCGGCGTTGCCAGAAGCGCCCGGTCAGAACCAGCCCGGGGCGCGGCCCGGTTCCGGGCAGCGGGGCAAAGCCGGTGGCGGGCGGGATGGGCGGCAGGGGTGGCAAGGGGCGCCTGCCGCCGTCATGCAGCCCGTCCATCAGGCTTTGCAGCAGCGCCGTGGCTTCGGCCGCCGTGATCCGCCGGGCGGCCCGCAGCGCGGCGATGCGCGCCTTCTGGCCCGCAATCAGGGCGGCGATGGCCGCCGCTGTCGGTTGGGGCTGATGACGGCGCAACAGACATTGCGTCGAAGCGCCGATATCATGCAGCGACAAGGGCACCCGATCGGCCCGGCGCCGGGCACTTTCGGCAAAGCCATGCACCAACTGCGCGAGCGGCACCACCGCCGTCACCGCCTGCAGCCGCAGGTTCACATCCACCTCATCCAGATAAAACCGGAAGGCCGGGTCAAAACCGCCGATGGCCAGCAGGGGATCGCGGCGAAAGGCGCAATTGGTGCCTTGGGTCTTGATCACGCGGCCCGCTTCGGGGGCAAAGACACCGCCCGTCTCGGCCAGCTCGAACGGATGGTCCTGTCCCTCGCCGTCCACCCAAGCTGCGCCCCATTGCCGCGAGATGCCGTTGCGCCCCCGGACAAAGCCGGTGGCGGCACCGATCTGCGGATCGTGAAACGGCGCCGTCAGCCGCGACAGCCATGTCGGTTCCGCCGTGGCATCGTCGTCGATGAAGGCCACAACCGGCGCGGCGGCCAGTGCCAGCCCGGCATTGCGCGCCGCCGAGATGTTGGGCTGGTCGAACGGCACCAGCCGCAGGGCCAGCCCGGTGGCACGGGCGGCGGCGATACCACCGGGGTCTGCCACCACGATCACCTCAAAATTCGGGTGGTCCTGTTGGGCCAGCGCCACCAGACAGCAATGCAGCGCCGCCGCGCGGTGGCGGCTGACCACGATCACGCTGGCGACGGGCGGAGTCATCCCATCGCGGCCATCATCGCCTCGATCACCGGAACGTCGCTGGGGTTGTTCAATTCCCAGAACTGGCGGCCTTGCGCCTGAACCTCGACGCACAGCACTTTGCGGCCGTTTTCCAGAAACCGAAGCTGCTCCAGCCCTTCAAGCGTTTCCAGCGGGCCGACGGGCCAGCCGGGATAGGCCCGCAGCGCGGCAGGGCGATAGGCATAGACGCCGACATGGTGAAACACCGGGGTCGGTTCCTCGTCAGCATAGGTCTTGCCGGTATAGGGGATCACTTCCTTGGAAAAGTAGAGCGCGCGGCCCCCGGCGCCGAACACCGCCGTTGTGCCGCCGACCCGGCCCGCGCGGCGGTCGGCCAAAAAGCCGGCCACAGCCCGCCCGTCACAGCGCAGCACCGGGGTTGCGATATCCGCCTCGGGGTCGGCCAGAAGGCCCGCCACCAGCCCCTCGACGAACCAGGCGGGCGTCAGCGGCGCATCGCCTTGCAGGTTCACCACCACGTCGAAGCCGGGCAGAAGGGCCGCCACTTCGGCACAACGCTCGGTTCCGTTCTGGCAGGTGGAGGAGGTCATCACCACCTCGGCGCCAAAGCCCGTTGCATGATCGGCAATGCGGGCGTCATCGGTGGCCACCACCACGCGGTCCACGCCCTTCACCGCAACCGCCGCCTCCCAGCTTCGCCGGATCAGGGTCTTGTCGCCATCGGGGCCTTTGAGCGAAACCAAGGGCTTGCCCGGATAGCGGGTGCTGGCATAGCGGGCGGGGATGGCGATAAGGACGCTCATTTCTGCAAGGTCACTCCGGGCGCATAGGCGATGAAGAACGGGTTGTCCCAGCCCGCCTTGCCATAGGCCAGCGGCGTATGGTCGTCAAAGCGCACCACATGGCCGCCCGCGCCGCGCAGCACGGCATCGCCTGCGGCGGTGTCCCATTCCATGGTGCGGCCAAGGCGGGGGTAAAGATCGGCCTCGCCCGTGGCGACAAGGCAGAATTTCAGGCTGCTGCCCGCCGATTTCATGTCCTTCACGGCATACTTGCCGATGTAGTCATCCGTCGCCTGATCGCGGTGGCTTTTCGAGGCCACCACCATCAGCGCGGCATTGTCGGGGCTGGAAACCCCAATCCGGCGCAGGGTGCCATCGGCCAGTTCCTCAACCGCCACACCATCGGCGCGGGTGTAGAACAGCCGCCCCTGCGCAGGCGCATAGACCACGCCCCGAACCGGCACGCCGTCCTGCACATAGGCGATGTTCACTGTGAAATCGCCACGGCGCTGCACGAATTCCTTGGTGCCATCCAGCGGATCGACGATCAGAAAGGTCTGCGCCGTCAGGGCGTGGCTGGCCGCCTGTTCTTCGGTGATCAGAACGACATCGGGAAACGCGGCGCGCAGCCCTGCCGAGATGATCGCATCCGCCGCCTCGTCCGCCTCGGTCACGGGGCTGCTGTCATCCTTGGACTTCACGGCGAAATCGGGGCCGTTATAGACCTCCATGATGCGCGCCCCGGCGTCGAGGGCCAGTTGGCGGATGACGGGAATCAGGCGGTCGAAATCCATAAACGCTCCCATGGCGGGGCCGGCGGCCCGCAACGTTGATTAAATCCAGCTTCCATCTTATCCTCGCTTGGAAAGGGAACGGCAAGATTTCCCGGTGCATAAGATCCAGAGGCGCGGCAGAGGAAGAGCGGATGTTTCGGCCAGAGATCAGGAAGGGCGGATTTCAGCGCGCCATGGCGCTGTTCGAGCTTATTTTCCACGCATCTGTCCGTCATGTCCGCAAGGCCCATGGCAATGCGGTGATCGGGCTGCTGACCTCGATCCTGCAGTCGATGATCGGCATTGGCATCATGTTCCTGTTGTCGCAGTTGATTGGCAACACCAACGCCCCGGTGCGCGGCGACCGGATGCTTTACATCATGTCGGGCATCTTCAGCTTCATGACGCATACCAAGTCGATCAGCGCCGTCGCCCGGTCTGACGGGCCGACCGCCTCGATGATGAAACACGCGCCGATGAATACCATCGTCTCGATCTCTTCGGCGGCGATCAGCGCGCTTTATCTGCAAACCCTGTCGGCGGCGGTGATCCTCTTCGCCTATCATGTGCTGTGGAACCCGATTTCAATTGATCAGCCGGTGGGCGTGCTTTGCATGTATCTGCTGGCTTGGCTTTCGGGCTGCGCCATCGGCATCGTGTTCAAGGCGGTCACCCCTTGGGCGCCGGATTTCTTCGGTCTGGCGACAACGGCCTATACGCGGGCGAACATGGTGTTTTCTGGCAAGCTGTTCCTCGCCAATGCCACGCCGATGCATATTCTGCACCTCTTCATGTGGAACCCGCTGTTCCATGTGATCGACCAGACCCGCGGCTTCATGTTCCTGAACTACACGCCGCATTACAGCTCGATCAATTACCCGATCATCGTAACCTGTGTGCTGGTCGTGGTCGGCCTGATGGGCGAGCAGTTCACCGCCAAGCGCGCCTCGGCAAGCTGGAGCGCGGGGCGGTGAGGGGGATTGCCCTTGCCCTGATGCTGGCTGGCCCTGCGGGTGCAGAGAGTCTTCCGGGTCTTTTCCGGGTGACCGGGGTTGCGGCGGGCGATGTTCTGAACATCCGGGCCGAACCTTCGGCCGGGGCCGCCATCCTTGGCAGCCTGCCGCCCGATGCCGCCGGGGTCGAGGTGGTGGCAGAACAGGGCGGTTGGGGTCTGGTCAGCACGGGTGAGGGGGCGGGTTGGGTGAAACTGTCGTTCCTCGCCCGGCAGCCGGGTGCCGAATGGTTTGCCCTGACACAGCCGCTGCGCTGCCTCGGGTCCGAGCCTTTCTGGTCCTTGGGGGTTGAACCGGCAACGCGGGTTGCCGTCTTTTCCACGCCCGAAGCCGGGGATGCCTTCACCACCCTCTCCACGCTCTGGCCCGGAGAGGACTGGCGGCAGGAGGCTGCTTTTGCCCTGCCGGACGGATTCGCCACCCTGACTGGCGGGCAATGCAGCGATGGCATGTCGGACCGCGTCTTTGGCATTGCGATCAAGCTTTACCGCCTGGGTGATGCGCCCGCCGTTCTGCAAGGTTGCTGTTCCCTCATGCCCTGAACTGCCGCCGAAACCCGCTGTTTTTTCCTGAAACGCGCTATTGCTGCGGATTCGTCACATTCCCGCCGCCTGCCCCGCTTGCAGCCCCAAAATTGCCCCCCTATATACGCCCGGAAGCCGGAACGGGCGGCCGCCCTTCCGGGTCTCACATGGGATCGGGTGGGAATGCCGTTACGGGTTCCGACCCACGAACATCGCCGAAGGAAAGGGACCACACATGGCCAAAGTCATTGGTATTGACCTCGGGACGACCAACTCTTGCGTCGCCATCATGGACGGCGCACAGCCCCGCGTCATCGAGAACTCGGAAGGCGCGCGCACCACGCCCTCCATCGTTGCCTTCACGGAAACCGAACGCCTTGTCGGCCAGGCCGCCAAGCGTCAGGCGGTCACCAACGCCGCCAACACCGTCTTTGCGGTCAAGCGCCTGATCGGGCGGCGCTATGACGATCCGGTGATCGTCAAAGACCAGAAGAACATGCCCTACAAGATCGTCAACGGCGGCAATGGCGATGCCTGGGTCGAAGTGCGCGGCGAGAAATATTCGCCCTCGCAGGTCTCGGCCTTCATTCTGCAAAAGATGCGCGAAACCGCTGAAAGCTATCTGGGCGAAACGGTCACCCAAGCGGTGATCACCGTTCCGGCCTATTTCAACGACGCCCAGCGTCAGGCCACCAAGGACGCGGGCAAGATCGCCGGTCTGGAAGTGCTGCGGATCATCAACGAACCGACAGCGGCTGCGCTGGCTTACGGCCTCGACAAGAAAGAGACCCGCACCATCGCGGTCTATGACCTTGGCGGCGGCACCTTCGACATCACCATTCTGGAAATCGACGACGGTCTGTTCGAAGTGAAATCGACCAACGGCGACACCTTCCTGGGTGGCGAAGACTTCGACATGCGGATCGTGAACTACCTCGCGGATGAGTTCAAGAAAGAGCATGGCGTTGACCTGTCGCTGGACAAGATGGCGCTGCAACGCCTGAAAGAGGCGGCTGAAAAGGCCAAGATCGAACTGTCGTCGGCCACGCAGACCGAAATCAACCAGCCGTTCATCTCGATGGACAAGAACACCGGCCAGCCGCTCCACCTTGTGGTGAAGCTGACCCGTGCCAAGCTGGAATCGCTGGTCGAAGATCTGATCAAGAAGTCGATCAAGCCCTGTCAGGCTGCGCTGAAAGACGCCGGCGTGACCACCGGCGACATCGACGAAGTGGTTCTGGTCGGCGGCATGACGCGGATGCCCCGCGTTCTGGAAGAAGTCACCAAGTTCTTCGGGAAAGAGCCCCACAAGGGCGTGAACCCCGATGAGGTCGTCGCTGCCGGTGCCGCCATTCAGGCCGGCGTGCTGCAGGGCGACGTCAAGGACGTGGTGCTGCTGGATGTGACCCCGCTGTCGCTGGGCATCGAAACGCTGGGTGGCGTGTTCACCCGGCTGATCGACCGCAACACCACGATCCCGACCAAGAAGAGCCAGATCTTCTCGACCGCCGAAGACAACCAGAACGCCGTGACGATCCGCGTGTTCCAGGGCGAGCGTGAAATGGCCGCCGACAACAAGATGCTCGGCCAGTTCAACCTTGAAAACATCCCGCCCGCCCCGCGCGGTATGCCGCAGATCGAGGTCACCTTTGACATCGACGCCAACGGCATCGTGTCGGTGAAGGCCAAGGACAAGGGCACGAACAAAGAACACCAGATCACCATCCAAGCTTCGGGTGGTCTGTCGGACGAAGACATCGAGAAGATGGTCAAGGACGCCGAGGCGAATGCCGAAGCCGACAAGGCCCGCAAGGATCTGGTCGAGACCAAGAATCAGGCCGAAAGCCTGCTGCACTCGACCAAGAAGTCGCTGGCCGAGCATTCGGACAAGGTTGATCCTTCGACCGTCGAGGCGATCGAACTGGCCATGGGTCCGCTGGAAGAGGCGCTGAAAGGCGAGGAAGTCGGCAAGATCAAGGGTGCCATCCAGAACCTGACCGAAGCCGCGATGAAGCTGGGCGAAGCCATCTACAAGGCGCAAGCCGATGCTTCGGATGGTGGCGATGAGCCGGGTCCGCGCGATGTGGATGATGACATCATCGACGCCGACTTCGAGGACATGGGCAACAACAAGCGGAAATAATCCGCTTGGGAACCAACCGGGGACGGCCTCACGGGCCGTCCCCTGCGTTCCCCTCAACGGGGTTTTCCCATGGCAAAGCGCGATTACTATGAAACTCTCGGAGTGGCCAAAGGGGCCTCGGCGGAAGAGCTGAAGAAAGCCTACCGCACGAAAGCCAAAGAGCTGCACCCCGACCGCAATTCCGACAATCCCAACGCCGAAGCCCAGTTCAAGGAAGTGAACGAGGCTTATGACGTGTTGAAGGACGCCGACAAGAAGGCGGCCTATGACCGTTTCGGCCATGCCGCCTTTGAAGGCGGTGGCGGCGGCGGCGGACAGCGCGGCGGTTTCGGCCAGCAGGGCGATTTCGCTTCCGCTTTCTCGGATGTGTTCGAGGATCTGTTCGGCGATTTCATGGGCGGCGGGCGCGGCGGCGGCGGGGGCCGGGCGCGGGCGCAGCGCGGGTCGGACCTGCGCTATAACCTGCGGGTTTCGCTGGAAGAGGCTTACAAGGGCGTCCAGAAGACGATCTCGGTGCCGACCTCGGTCGCCTGCGACACCTGCCGGGGCACGGGGGCCGAGGGCGGCGCCGAGCCGGTGACCTGCCCGACCTGTTCGGGCATGGGCAAGGTGCGAGCGCAGCAGGGCTTTTTCACGGTCGAGCGGACCTGTCCGACCTGCAACGGCGCCGGTCAGATCGTCAAGAACCCCTGCAAGGTCTGCGCCGGTCACGGCCGGGTCGAGAAAGAGCGTTCGCTGTCGGTCAACATCCCGGCCGGGGTGGAAACCGGCACCCGCATCCGGCTGGCCGGTGAGGGTGAGGCGGGCCTGCGCGGCGGGCCGACGGGCGATCTTTACATCTTCATCGAGGTCAGGGACCACGCGCTGTTCCAACGCGACGGTACCAACCTGTTCTGCCGCGTGCCGATCAGCTTTACCGCGGCGGCGCTGGGCGGCGAGGTCGAGGTGCCCACCATCGACGGCGGCGCGAGCCGCGTGAAGGTGCCTGCGGGCAGCCAGACCGGCAAGCAGATGCGCCTGCGCGCCAAGGGGATGCCTGCCCTGCGCGGCGGCGGCGTGGGCGACATGATGATCGAGCTGGCGGTGGAAACCCCGGTGAACCTGACCGCCCGCCAGCGTGAATTGCTGCGCGAGTTCGAGGCCCTGTCGGAAGAGAACCACCCCGAGGGGACGAGCTTCTTTTCCAAGGTCAAGGGCTTCTGGGACGGGATGAAGGGCGCGTAGGATGGGCAATATTGCCCATCCTGACTTCACCCGACGTTAACCCTTCCTTCACCAATGCCGCGCCAGACTAGGGGCATGGCGAATCCCGGTTTCCACGAACAGGCCCTCCCCCTCTTCCCCCCGCCGGGGGATGAGGATGAGGCGGTCGCCAGCGCCCTCCCTGGCAAGCTCCCCTCCTATATCCTCGATCACCGCAAACGCCTGCGCAGCCGCTTCATGGACGGCGGGGCAGCGGCGATGCCGGATTACGAGTTACTGGAACTGGTGCTGTTCCGGGCGATTGCCCGACAGGATGTGAAACCGCTGGCGCGGCTCTTGCTCGACACGTTCGGCGATTTCAACCGTGTGGTCACGGCGCCCCCCGCCCGTCTCATGGCCGTCAAGGGCGTGGGGGAGGCGGTGGTGCTGGAACTGAAGATCGTCGAGGCGGCAGCGCAGCGGATGATGCGGGCCCGGGTGATGAACCGGCCGGTGCTGTCCTCGTGGAACGCACTTCTGGACTATTGCCACACCGCCATGGCCCACCGCGAGACCGAGCAGTTCCGCATCCTCTTCCTTGACCGCAAGAATGTGCTGATCGCGGATGAGGAGCAGGCGCGCGGCACGGTTGATCATGTGCCGGTCTACCCGCGTGAGGTGGTCAAGCGGGCGCTGGAACTGAACGCCAGCGCGCTGATCCTTGTGCATAACCATCCTTCGGGCGATCCGACGCCTTCGGAGGCCGATATTTCGATGACCATGCAGGTGCAGGAGGCGGCGCAGGTGCTGGGCATCACCCTGCATGACCATCTGATCATCGGCAAAAGCCGTGAGCTTAGTTTCCGGTCCGAGGGGTATCTTTGACGAAGGCTGGTTTCAGCCACAACTCCACCCGCCGGTTCAGGCGCCGCCCGGCGGCGGTTTCGTCGCAGGCCATCGGCAGCGCCTCGCCAAAGGCTTCGATCCGGGGCAGTTGCGCTTCGGTCAGGCCGGGCGCTGCGGCATTCAGCGCCAGCAGCACGCGCAGTGCCCGGTCCCGCGACAGGTCGAGATTGGCCGCCGCCACCCCTGACCCATCCGAGAAACCGGCGAGGATCAGCGTTTCGTCGCGGAATTGCCCAGCTTCCAGCAACCGGGCCAGATCGGCGAGGTTCTGTTGCGAATGGCGGTCCAGTTCGGTTGATCCATCCTGAAAGCGGAAGGTGAAGGACAACCGCTCGGCCCCGTCCATCAGGTTCACCAGCCGTTTGAGGTCGTCCAGCGTGGTTTCGTCGCCCGCGCCCTGAATGGCGTTGATCAGGCGAAGCCCGTCGCGGGTCAGCGGTTCGCGCGCCGGGCCGCGGTCGATATAGCCGCCCTCGGCCACCGCGACCTGCGCCTGCGGCGTGGCCAGATACTCAAGAAACTCGCGCGCCACCAGCGGCAGGCGGCGGCGTGGTGTCAGCAGATAGACCGGCAGGGTCAGCGGGTAATCCTCGGCCTTGACCGCCAGCGGGTCGGGCAGCAGGGGAAAGCCGCAACTGTCCGACAGCGGCAGCGGCTTGGCGGGCCCCGCGCTGGCCCGGCCGGTGACGGCCAGCGCCCATGGGTCGCGCGCCACGGCTTCCGCCAGGCTGGCAAGGTCGCGGTGGGTGACGGTCGCTGCACTTTCACGGCCCAACCGGGCGGCAAGGGCTGCGGAAAGGTCACTGTCGGCGGTCAACCCATGCAGCACCAGGGGCATGTCGGGGCCGCCCACTTCGGCCCAGTTCGCCACCTCTCCGGCCAGCGCGCGGGCAAGGTCGGGGGTGGAAATGCCGGGCGTCGGATTGTCGGGCGCCATGATCGGTATCAGCGCATCCAGCGCCACGGCACGGCTGCCGAAATCGGGCTCGGTCGCGGCGGCGAGCATCAGCTCGGCACGGCCCGCCAGAATTTCCGAGCGGGCCTCGGACGGGGGCAGGGGGCGAAAGCTGAATTCGGCAAGGATCTTGCCGGTGGCGGGATCAACCAGCACGGTGGCATCCTCGGGCCTTCTCGCGGGGGTCAGGATCAGCCCCTGCGCCCGCGAAAAGGCGGCGATCAGCGGCGGCAGCATCTGGCGCCCCGGATCGGCGGCGCCGACAATGCGGATCACCGATTTCGGCGCGGTCAGATCGGGGCAGGCCGGCCCGTCGCAGATCACCCCGGCGGCGTCCACCGTCAGCGGGCCATAGGCGCTGTCCACGCGGTAGAACTCGCCGTCAAAGCCCTGCAGCCTGCCCGAGATGGCCAGCGCACCGTCGCGCGATGTCAGGGTGACATCCTGCGCCACCGCCGGCCCGGCAAAGATAAAAAGAAGCGCGGCAAAGCCTGCCGCGCGTCTTGCAATGGCTTTCATCAAACGCCCGCCCGACCTCTAGTTCGCGGCGGCGATATTCATCTGGGGGGCAAGATTCTTCAACACCAGATAGTCGCCCACGGCGTCACAATCCGGCATCGCCAGCGTCAACTCGGTCACCGTGGCCTTGCCGCCCAGCGAGGCCAGCGTTTCGCCCAGAATTTCGCGGCCGCAGGTGGCTTTGCTGACCCCCGCCTCGACCACGACATCGGCCTTGGCGGCAGGATCGGCGGGGAAGGTATAGATTTCGGCCAGAAGCGGCGCCGGTGCCGCCGGATCGCCCAAGAGGGTGATGTAGCCTTGGCCGGCTTTCAGCGCCTCGGACGGGGTGCGCGGGTTGGCCGCCGACAGATCGCCCGGCTGGCCATAGGCGGCCCCGCCTTCGAAGGCGTGAAGCTGAAAAGCGTCGTCACCCTGCCACTGCACGCCAAACCGGCGCAGTGCGGCCAGATCGGGCAGGCTCACCTGCGCCTCAACCCGACTGCCGTCAACGAAAACGGCGGTCACCTTTGCCTCGGTCTCAAGGCCCGGCAGGCCGGTGAAAAGCGCGCCCGAAGCGGTGGTCATCGCGGTGACGGCCAAACCGGCATGTTGCAGGATCACCCGCTCATTCTCGTGGCAGCGGGCCAGAAGGGTGACGCCGATCATCGCCCGGGGTTCCGGCACAAGGTCAAGCGTGGCGGTGCAATCGGGCAGGGCCGCTGGCACCTCGGCCAGAACCGGCGCGGTCTCGACCGGCGCGGGCGCTGGTGGTGCAACCGGCACCGCAGGGGTGATTGCGGTCAGGGCGGGATCGGGGGTCGGGGCAGGCGCCGGGGCGGTGGCCTCGGGTCCGGCGGCGACGGTCTGCACCGCCTTGGGCTTTTCCCGCAACTCGGCGGCGGGGCGCTCTGCCGGGGCCTTGCCCGCCGAGCGGCTATGCACCAGATGCCCGGCGCCAAGCGCGATGGCCGCCACGGCGGCAACGCCTGCGATTCTGCGTTTCAAGTCCATGTTTGCCCCCATCAGGCGATTTGACAGGCCGAAGATGGCGGTCAAACGCGGCGGCGGCGTGGCAAAAGCGGGGAATGTTTCCAGCGCCGGCGGCAAAAGCAAGGCGGGGCGGCCGAAGCCGCCCCGTCAGGTCATGCCAGCTTGCCGTGGCAATGCTTGAACTTCTCGCCCGAACCGCAGGGGCAGGGGTCATTGCGCGAAGGATTGCCCCAGGTTGCCGGGTCGGCCTCATCGAAACCGGCCAGAACCGGCACGCGGGCCTGCGCCGAAACCTGTGCGGGTGCTGTTGCCGGGGCAGCAACAATCCGGGGCGCCGCGGCGGGCTGCTGCCGCGCCTCTTCGGCGGCGGCTTGCTGCGCCTGGAACTGTGCCATCATCGCGGCCTGCTCTTCGGCGCTGATCGGGCGGATCATCGACAGCTTCTGCGTCACGTCCTGCCGCAGCGAATCGAGCATATGTTCGAACAGGGTGAAGGCTTCAGTCTTGTATTCGCTCAGAGGATCGCGCTGGGCATAGCCGCGGAAGCCCACGACCGAGCGCAGATGTTCCAGCCGCAACAGATGTTCGCGCCATTTGCCGTCGATGGTTTGCAGCAGGATCTGCTTTTCGATCTGGCGCATGGTGTCATGGCCAAAGATCGCCTCTTTCTCGGCCATCATGGCATCCGAAGCTTCGGTTACCCGCCGGCGCAGAGCGTCTTGGTCCACACCCTCTTCGGCGGCCCAATCGACCACCGGCAGATCGAGGTTCAGCTTGTCGCGCAGCGCGTCACGCAGACCCTCGGTGTTCCAGGCGTCGGGATAGGTCTTGGGCGGCAGGTATTCGTCCACCACGTCATCGACCACCGCGTGGCGCATGTCCTGCGCGATTTCGGCCAGCTCGTCGCTTTCCATAATTTCCATGCGCTGGCCGAAGATCGCCTTGCGCTGGTCGTTCATCACGTCGTCGAATTTCAGAAGCTGCTTGCGGATGTCGAAGTTGCGGCCTTCAACCTTGGCCTGCGCCCGTTCAAGCGATTTGTTGACCCAAGGGTGAACGATGGCCTCGCCTTCCTTCATCCCCAGCGAGGACAGAACCTTGTCCAGACGCTCGCTGCCGAAAATCCGCATCAGGTCATCTTCCAGCGACAGGAAGAAGGCCGAGCGCCCCGGGTCGCCCTGACGGCCCGAGCGGCCGCGCAGCTGGTTGTCGATCCGGCGGCTTTCGTGACGTTCGGTGCCCAGCACGAAAAGACCGCCCGCTTCAAGCACGCGGGCCTTTTCGTCGGCATGTTCGGCTTCGATCCGGGCGCGCACCTCGTCGGGGTGCAGGTGGGGGTCGGCGGCGATGGCCTGCATCACCTTCAGCTCCACATTCCCGCCAAGCTGGATGTCGGTGCCGCGGCCGGCCATGTTGGTGGCGATGGTCACCGCGCCGAACTTGCCGGCATCGGCGACGATCTGCGCCTCTTGCTCGTGCTGGCGGGCGTTGAGGACGTTATGCGGCACGCCCTCTTTCTTCAGCATCTCCGACAGGAATTCGGATTTCTCGATCGAGGTGGTGCCGACAAGGATCGGCTGCCCCTTGGCATTCGCCTCTTTGATGGTCTTGACGATGCCTTCATACTTTTCGCGCGCAGTGCGATAGACGGCGTCGTGTTCGTCCTTGCGCTGCACCGGGCGGTTGGTGGGCACTTCGACCACGCCCAGCTTGTAGATTTCCATGAACTCGTCGGCTTCGGTCGCCGCCGTGCCGGTCATGCCGCCCAGCTTGTCATAAAGCCGGAAGTAGTTTTGAAAGGTCACACTGGCCAGCGTGACGTTCTCGGGCTGGATCGCCACATGTTCCTTGGCTTCGATGGCCTGATGCAGACCTTCGGACAGGCGGCGGCCGCGCATCATGCGGCCGGTGAATTCGTCGATCAGCATCACCTCGCCGTCGCGCACGATATACTGCTGATCGCGGTGGAACAGCGTATGCGCCCGCAGCGCCTGCGTGACATGGTGAACAAGGGTAGAGCTTTCCGGTTCATAGAGGCTCTGCCCGGGCGGCAAGAGGCCGGCCTCGTGCAACAGCTTTTCGATGAACTCGTTGCCGTCGTCGGTATAGGTGACGTTGCGGGTTTTCTCGTCCACCTTGTAATGCGCATCGGTCAGCGAGGGGATCAGCAGATCGACCTTCTGGTAAAGCTCGCTACGGTCCTGGCTCGGCCCCGAGATGATCAGCGGCGTGCGCGCCTCGTCCACCAGAATCGAGTCCACTTCGTCCACGATGGCAAAGTTGTGCCCGCGCTGGGCCATCTCTTCGATGCTGCCCTTCATGTTGTCGCGCAGATAATCGAAGCCCAATTCGTTGTTGGTGGCATAGGTGATGTCGGCGCGGTAAGCCTCGCGCTTTTCGGCGTCCTGCTGATAGGGGTAGACCACGCCGGTCGTCAGACCCAGTTGGGCATAGACCTTGCCCATCCATTCCGCGTCGCGCTTGGCCAGATAGTCGTTGACAGTCACGACATGCACGCCCTTGCCGGTCAGTGCGTTCAGATAGGCCGGGAAGGTGGCGACAAGGGTTTTGCCCTCGCCGGTGCGCATTTCGGCGATATTGCCCTGATGCAGGAAGATGCCACCCTTGAGCTGCGTGTCAAAGGCCCGCAGACCCAGCGCCCGCTTGGCAGCCTCGCGGCAATTGGCAAAGGCCTCGGGCAGGATCGCATCCAGATCCTCGCCGTCGTCCTGAACCCGCTTCTGGAATTCGCGCGTCTTGGCGATGATCCCCTCATCGGTCAGCGCAGCGAATTCCGGCTCAAGCGCGTTGATCTTCGCCACCAGCGGCCGAATGGACTTTACCTTGCGGTCATTCGGCGTGCCGAAAACCTTCCGCGCGAGCGCACCTAGACCCAGCATGTTTTCTCCGACTGGCCAATCCGTGACGTGATCGTGTGTGGCTCTGGCCTTGCCCGCCCCTTCGGCCTTCCCTAGAAGGGCTCTCAAGGCCGGGCGGCCCGTCGCACGCGACCTGTGCGATGTAAGGGGAAGCCCCGCCATAGTCAACGCTGCGCCGGGTCGCAGCAGCATCAGGAGAGTGTGAGATGGCGAAAGCGATGCAATTCCTGGCCGGGGCGGTGCTGGCCCTGGGCCTGGCCCTGCCGGTCGCGGCCGAAGAGGCGCCGACGGCGGCCACCGTCGTTGCCGTGGTGAACGGCACCCCGATCACGCTGGGCCACATGATTGCCGCCCGTGAAAGCCTCCCGGAGCAATACAAGTCCCTGCCCGCCGATGTGCTGTTCAAGGGCATTCTCGACCAGTTGGTGCAGCAGACCGTGTTGCAGCAATCCGCCGAAGCCGGCCTGACCAAGCGCGACCTTCTCCAGCTTGAGAATGAGCGTCGCGGCTACATCTCGGGCGTGGCGCTGCAGGGTGTGGTGGCCGGTGCGGTGACGGATGAGGCGCTGCAGGCCGCCTATGATGCCCGCTTCAAGGATGCCGCGCCGCAGACCGAATATTCCGCCGCCCATATCCTTGTGGACAGCGAAGAGAAGGCCAATGAGCTGAAAACCCAACTCGAAGGCGGCGCCGATTTCGCCGAACTGGCCAAGGCCAATTCGACCGACACCGGCTCGGGCGCCAATGGCGGCGATCTGGGCTGGTTCGGGCTTGGCATGATGGTGAAACCCTTCGAGGATGCCGTTGTGGCCGCCGAAGTCGGCAAGGTCTCCGGTCCGATCAAGACCGATTTCGGCTGGCACCTGATCCTTGTGAAGGAAACCCGCATCGCCGCCGCCCCGACCCTTGACGAGCTGCGCGACGAACTTGCCGCCGAGATTGAGCAGAAGGCAGTCGAGGCGAAAATCGCCGAACTGACCGCCGCCGCCAAGATCGAAAAGCCCGGCGAGGGGATTGACCCGGCGCTGCTGGGTGACCTTACTCTGCTCGACAAGTAACCGCGCGCGGGAGGCGACGGAGATGGACAAGAAGGAATGGAAGGCCAAGGCCAAGTCCCTGAAGAAACAGCTTGAAAAGCTGGCGTCTGATGGGACGGCCGCCGTCGGCGCGGTGGTGGAAGAGGTAGTCGAGGCGGTGAAGAAGGCCGCCAAGCCGGTCTCTCCGCTTGCCCCGGCCAGCTTTCCCGCCCTTCCCCGTATCGCCGGGGCCGAATTCGCCGCCGCCGAGGCGGGGGTCAAGTATCTCAACCGCAAGGATGTGATGCTGGTCCGCCTTGCCCCCGGCACGGTGATCGCAGGGGCCTTCACCCGGTCCTCCACCCGCTCGGGCTGCGTCCGCGATTGCCAGACCAAGCTGGCGGCCAAGGTTCCCGCCGGGGCCGGGGCCGCCATCGTGGTGAACTCGGGCAATTCCAACGCCTTCACCGGCGCGGTGGGCGACAAAGCTGTGGCAGAGGTCACAGGCGGTGTGGCCGCCGCCCTTGGCCTGCCCGCCAGCCGGGTCTTCTCCTCTTCGACCGGGGTGATCGGCGAGCCGCTGCCCTATGAAAAGATCACCGCCGTCATTCCCGCACTGACCGCCGCGCTGACCGAAGACGCCATCGAGATGGCGGCCCATGCCATCATGACCACCGACACCTTCCCCAAGGGCGCCGCCGCGACGGTCGAGGGTGAGGGCGGCACGATCCACATTTCCGGCATCGCCAAAGGCTCGGGCATGATCGCGCCGGATATGGCGACCATGCTGGTCTATATCTTCACCGATGCCAAAATTCCCGCCGCCGCGCTGCAAAAGATCGTCTCGCGCAATGTCGGTGAGACGTTCAATTCCATCACCGTGGACAGCGACACCTCCACCTCGGACACGCTTCTGGTGGCCGCCACCGGCCAATCCGCCGCCGCCGAGGTGAAGGGGGCCACCGCCAAGGCTTTTGAGACCGCCCTGCGCGGCGTGATGATGAGCCTGGCGCATCAGGTGATCCGCGATGGGGAGGGCGCGACGAAATTCGTCGAAGTCCGGGTGACCGGCGCCGCCTCGCCCGAGGATGCCCAGCGGGTTGCCTTGTCGGTCGCCAATTCGCCGCTGGTGAAAACCGCCATCGCCGGCGAAGATCCGAACTGGGGCCGCATCGTGGCCGCCGTCGGTAAATCCGGCGCCGAAGCCGACCGTGACCGGCTGTCGATCCGCTTCGGCGATATCCTTGTGGCGCGCAACGGCTGGCGCAATCCGGCCTACCGCGAAGAGGATGGCGCGGCCTATATGCGGCAATCCGAACTGGTGATCGGTGTCGATCTGGGTCTGGGCAAGGCGAAACGCTCGGTCTGGACCTGCGACCTGACCAACCGCTACATCGAGATCAACGCCGACTATCGCTCCTGATCCTGCGCATTTGCACCTTTTGAAATACTCCGGGGGTCCGGGGGCTGGCCCCCGGGCGTTCCAACAGGAGCCGGCCCATGAAAGTTCTTCTCGTCACCGCCGTCGCGCTGATTGATGCCGAAGGCCGCGTGCTTTTGGCTCAACGCCCGGAAGGCAAGTCACTCGCCGGTCTGTGGGAATTCCCGGGCGGCAAGGTGGAACCCGGCGAAACCCCCGAGGCCGCCCTGATTCGGGAGCTGAAAGAAGAGCTGGGCATCGACACCTGGAAGTCCTGTCTCGCGCCGCTGACCTTCGCCAGCCACAGCTATGACGACTTTCACCTGCTGATGCCGCTCTTCGCCTGCCGCCGCTGGGAGGGAATCGCCCAAGGGCGTGAGGGGCAGCGGCTGGCCTGGGTGCGTCCGCAGGCGCTGCGCGATTACCCGATGCCGCCTGCCGACCTGCCGCTGATCCCGATCCTGCGGGATTGGATCTGACGGGCCGCGATTTCCTGTTCGGTTTTTTCAAAACTGACACAAAAACTATGTTCAGCCGCAATTTCCGCGTTACAAATAAGCAGACAGCTTTTCTTGGGGGAGAGAGCGGATGCTGCGGACGATTTCTGTTGGAAGTTGCGTTTCGGTGCAGGGGCTGATGGTGGCCCAATTGGCCGATGGCCGGATTGCCGTGAAGGTCGATGACAAGACCTTTGTCGGGCGCCCTGTGCCGGTGGTGCGCGCATCCTGAGATCGCAAAGCCGCAATGAAAAAGGCCGGGGCAGCATCACGCGCCCCGGCCTTTTCGTTTGTTCTGGCGTCAGGCCAGCCTGTATCAGGCCAGCTTGCGCTTGACCTCTTCGCGCTCGAAGATTTCGATGACATCGCCTTCGCGGACATCTTCGTAACGCTCGAACGCCATGCCGCATTCCTGACCCGAGATGACTTCCTTCACCTCGTCCTTGTAGCGCTTCAGGGTCTTCAGCGTGCCTTCGTGGATCACCACGTTGTCGCGCAGCAGACGCACCCCGGCCGAGCGGCGTGCAACGCCTTCGGTCACAAGGCAACCCGCCACATTGCCGACGCCGGTGATCTTGAAGACCTCCTTGATCTGCGCATAGCCGATGAAATGCTCGCGCACTTCGTTCTTCAACAGGCCCGAGGCCGCCTGTTTGATATCGTCGAGCAGGTCGTAGATGATCGAGTAATACCGCAGCTCGACACCCTTTTGCTGGGCCGAGTTGCGCGCCGTCGCATTGGCCCGCACGTTGAAGCCGATGATCGGTGCATTGCTGGCTTCGGCCAGACCCACATCCGAATCGGTGATCGCGCCGACGCCGTAATGCAGCACGCGCACGCGCACCTCGTCGTTGCCGATCTTCTCCAGCGCCTGCACGATCGCTTCGGTCGAACCCTGAACGTCGGCCTTGAGCAGCACCGGCAGTTCCGAAACCGACTGGTCCGCCTTGGCCTTGGCCATGAGCTGTTCCAGTGTGGTCGCGGCCCCGGCGGCAGCGCGTTTGTCTTTGGCGGCTTTCTCGCGGTAGTCGGCGATTTCACGCGCCTGCGCTTCGGTTTCGACCACGTTCAGCGTATCGCCCGCCGAAGGCGTGCCCGACAGGCCCAGCACCTCAACCGGAACCGAGGGACCAGCCTCCAGCACGGTTTCGCCCTTGTCGTTGATCAGAGCGCGCACCTTGCCCCACTGCTCGCCGACGACAAAAATGTCGCCTTTGCGCAGCGTGCCGTTCTGCACCAGAACCGTCGCAACCGGGCCGCGGCCCACGTCCAACTTGGCCTCGATGACCGCACCCTGTGCCGCGCGGGCCGGGTTGGCGCGCAGTTCCAGAATTTCCGCCTGCAGCGCGATGGCTTCCAGCAGATTGTCCAGACCCTTGCCGGTCTTGGCCGAAACCTCGACGTCCTGCACGTCGCCCGACATCGCCTCGACGACGATTTCGTGCTGCAACAGATCGGTGCGCACCTTGGTCGCATCGGCGCCGTGCTTGTCCATCTTGTTGATGGCCACGATCAGCGGCACCTTGGCGGCCTTGGCGTGGTTGATGGCTTCGATGGTCTGCGGCATGACGGCATCATCCGCCGCCACCACCAGCACCACGATATCCGTCACCTGCGCGCCGCGGGCCCGCATCGAGGTAAAGGCGGCGTGGCCGGGCGTGTCGAGGAACGACACGAGGGCCCCGCTGGGCGTCTTGACCTGATAGGCGCCGATATGCTGGGTGATGCCACCGGCTTCGCCCGAAACCACATTGGCATGACGGATCGCATCCAGAAGCGAGGTCTTGCCGTGGTCAACGTGGCCCATGATCGTGACGATCGGCGGGCGCGGTTGCAGGTCTTCGTCGCGGTCCTTGACCGTGTCGATCACCTGTTCCACGTCGGCATCCGACACGCGCACGGCGCGGTGGCCGAATTCCTCGATCACCAGTTCGGCGGTATCGGCGTCGATGGCCTGATTCATGGTGACCATCATGCCCATCTTCATCAGGCTCTTGACCACATCGGCGGCCCGTTCGGCCATCCGGTTGGCAAGTTCGCTGACAACGATGGTTTCCGGCAGTTGCACGTCGCGGGCCTGCTTTTCGGGCTTGTTGAAGCCCATGGCCTTTTGCCGTGCCTTTTCCTGCTTGCGCTTCATCGCGGCAAGGCTGCGCTGACGGCCGCCCTCGTCCGAGACGGCATCCGACAGGGTCAGCTTGCCGGCGCGGCGGCCTTCGTCGCCCTTGGTCTTGTTGCCACGGTCACGCTCTTCGCGCTCGCGGTCGGTCTTGCGCGGGGCAAGGCCGGGCTTGGCGCTGGCGGGGCCGCGGTCGGCATCCGTCGCGGCGGGGGCCGCGGCGTTGGCGCCGGGGCGCGGGCGGCTGGCGCCCCGCTCGGCGGGCTTTTCTTCGGCGGCCGGTTCCGGCGCAGGCGCAGCCGGCTGGCGGCGCTGGGTGCCCAGAATGTCGGCCTTGCGTGCGGCGGCCTTGGCCACCGCCTCGGCGGCAGCTTCCTGACGGGCGCGCTCTTCCTCTTCGGCCTTGGCACGAATAGCGGCTTCGCGGGCACGCTCTTCGCGTTCCTTCGCCTCGATCTCTTCGCGGCGGCGCTGGCGCTCTTCCTCGCGCTGACGCTCTTCCTCGGCGCGGCGGGCGTTGTCTTCCTGCTCACGGGCCTTGGCCTGACGCAGCGCCGCGAGGCGGCGCTCCATCTCGGCGTCCGAGATGCCTGCGGGCCGCTTGGACGGGTCACCCAGATGCGCGTTGCTGCCCGACGCCCCAGCGGCCCCACCCTTGGCGGGTGCTGCCGGCACGACCACGCGCTTACGCTTGGTCTCGACCACGACAGCATGTGTCCGGCCATGGGAGAAGCTTTGCTTCACCTGACCGGAACGCGGTGCGCCACCCAGGCCGAGGGGTTTTTTGCCGTCTGTATCGCTCATGCGTCCTACGTATCCTTCAAGGCGGTCTCGCCGCCATCCTGCTGCCCGGTTTGCCCACGCACCCCAGCCAGCCTTGCCGCTTCCTCTACAACACGCGTCGTGAGTCCACCAGCCGCAAGCGCGGCGTGTATCGCACGTTCGCGCCCGAATGCCAAACCCAATTCCCCGGCGGTCAGACAGCCGATAAAACTGTTGCGTCCGTCGGGTGCGTGCAGCTTTTCCTTGCCGCGTTCCGAGCCGTCGCTGGCCTGAATCAGCACCCTTGCGCGGTTCTTCACCAGCCAGTCCTTGACCTTCTCGAACCCGGTCACCGCATCACCCGCCTTGCGGGCAAGCGAGATCAGATCGACCACCCGCCGCGCCAGAAGCCCCTCGACCATGGCCGACAAACCACCGGCGCCCAGACCTTCGGGCAGCTTCACCGGCTGGCGCGCGGCGCGGGCGAACAGGCCCTTGGCCGCAGCCTTGTCGATCATCGCGCGGTCAGCGCTGACATAGATGCCGCGCCCCGGCAGGCGGTTCAACAGGTCCGGCACGATGGTTCCATCCGGGCCGATGCAGAACCGCACCAGCCCCGCACGGGGCTGGCTTTCGCCCGAGACGATGCACTTGCGCTCGGGGTCGTCGTGGTCCTTGTCCCGGCCGCCGCGTGTCACGGGCTTACCCGAGGCCGATCAGGCCCCGGCCTCCTCGTCTTCGGCGTCATCCTCGGCCACTTCGGCTTCGGTCGGATCAACCCAGCCCAGCATGACGCGGGCGGTCATGATCAGGGTCTGCGCCTCTTCCAGCGACATCTCGAACTTTTCAAGCAGGCCCTCGTCCTTCTTGCGTTGGCCGTTCTCGGTGGTCCAGCCGCCGGCCAGCTCCCAGTCGGCGCAGGTGGCGAAGTCTTCCAGCGTCTTGATGCCGTCCTTGGCCAGCACTTCCAGCATCTGCGGCGTCAGGCCCTCAAAGTTCATCAGGCTTTCGTCCAGACCCAGGGCGCGGGCGTTTTCCAGTGCCTTGCGGGCCTGCTCTTCAAGGTAATCCCTTGCGCGGGCTTGCAATTCATCCGCCGTGCCCTCGTCGAAGCCGTCGATGGACAAAAGCTCGTCCTGCTCGACATAGGCGACTTCCTCAAGGTTGGTGAAGCCTTCGGCGACCAGAAGCTGCGCCATCATCTCATCGACATCCAGCGTGTCCATGAAGAGCTTGGTGCGCTCGGCGAACTCGGCCTGACGGCGGGCCGATTCCTCGGCTTCGGTCATGATGTCGATATCCATGCCGGTCAACTGGCTGGCCAGACGCACGTTCTGGCCGCGGCGGCCGATGGCCAGCGAAAGCTGTTCATCCGGCACCACGACCTCGATCTTGCCGGCCTCTTCGTCGAACACGACCTTGGAAACCTCGGCCGGTTGCAGCGCGTTCACAAGGAAGGTGGCCTGATCGCCGTTCCACGGAATGATGTCGATCTTTTCGCCCTGAAGCTCGTTCACCACGGCCTGCACACGGCTGCCGCGCATACCCACGCAGGCGCCGACCGGGTCGATCGAGTTGTCATAGCTGATCACAGCAATCTTGGCGCGCGAACCCGGGTCGCGGGCGACGGCCTTGATCTCGATGATGCCGTCATAGATCTCGGGCACTTCCATCTTGAACAGCTCGGCCATGAACTGCGGGTCGGTCCGCGACAGGAACACCTGCGGGCCGCGCGGCTCACGCCGGACATCCTTGATGTAGCAACGGATGCGGTCGCCGGGGCGATAGGCTTCGCGGCCGATCTTTTCGTTCCGGCGCAGGATGGCTTCGCCGCGGCCGATGTCCACGATGATGTTGCCATATTCCTCGCGCTTGACCTGACCGTTGATGATCTGGCCCTTGCGGTCGCGGAATTCTTCATACTGGCGGTCACGCTCGGCTTCGCGGACCTTCTGCAGAATCACCTGCTTGGCCGATTGCGCGGCGATCCGGCCCAGATCGACCGGGGGAACCTCGTCCACCACCTCGTCGCCGATCTGCGGGTCGGCGAGATAGGATTTGGCCTGTTTCACCGTCAATTGGGCGTGGTGATTCTCCAGCGCCTCATCTTCGACCACGGTGCGGATGCGGGCAAAGGTGGCGCGGCCGGTCTTGCGGTCGATCTTCACCCGGATGTCCATTTCGGCGCCATAGCGCGACTTGGCGGCCCGGGCGAGGCTGTCTTCCATCGCCTGGATCACCAGTTCGGGGTCGATCATCTTCTCGCGCGCAACCGCCTCGGCGGTTTGCAGAAGTTCAAGCTGGTTGGCAGAGGTAATCGCCATCGGTCGCTCCCAGGCTTAGTGTTTGGTTGCTTCGGGGGGCTCTTCGTCCTCCCCGTCGGTTTCTTCGATCTCGTCGAACTCGCCCTCGGCGGGTTCATGGGTCTTCTTCTGCCGCAGCATCTCGGCGATCAGCTCGTCCGTCAGGATCAGCTTGGCATCTGAAAGCCAGTCGAATTTCAGGCCGATGGTCACCTGCTCGGCGCCCTCGTCCAACTCGATCAGAACTTCGTCGCCCTCGACCCCCATCAGCCCGCCCTTGAAGCGGCGGCGACCGTCGATCAGTTCGGTGGTCTCGATCCGGGCTTCCCAGCCTTTCCAGACCTCGAAATCCTTCAGCCGGGTCAGCGGGCGGTCGATGCCGGGCGAGGAGACTTCCAGAATATAGTTGTCTTCCAGCGGATCTTCCACGTCCAGCACGGCGGAAACCGCGGTGGAAATGTCGCCGCATTCATCCACGCCGATGCCACCTTCGGGGCGGTCGGCCATGATCTGCAGAATCCGGGTTTTGCCGCCCATCAGACGGATGCGCACCAGCTCGAACCCCAGCCCCTCGATGACGGGGCCGACGAGGTCCGCAAGGCGGCGGTCGATGGCGGTCTTGGCGATCAGGTCGGACATGGGGGTTCCAGAAACAAAAAAGCGGGCCAGCGGCCCGCCGTGACGTTCGGTAGCTTCAGGTTTGGACCCTGAAACCGCTGTTGCAGGCCATATACGCCTGAACCCCCCTGAATGCAAGGGGCGCGTCAGAGCAGCCCGGTGATCATCATCCGCGTGGCCGTGATCTTGGCCCCCGATGCCGTCTTGCCCACCATGACGAACTTGCGCTTCTTGGATTCCTCGATGCCCAATTGCAGCTCTTCGTTCACGTCCAGCGCGTTGCGGCTATACCAGACCAGTTGCAACGTATTGTAGGCGCGCGGTTTCTTGGTGCAGACGCCCTTGGTCACCATCGGGCCGTCCACCGGCGGGGCCGACAAGATCGTGGGTTTTTCCGAAGTGCAAAGCACCCGACCATCGGCGCCGAAGTAGTAATACCATTGTTCGGTCTTGCCGATCTTCACATCCCACCAGCCGCCTTGCCAGTATTCCACCCGTTTGCCGGTGGCGAGCAGCGCGCGCATACTGACCCAGCCCTGAATTCCGGGCACCGGCCAGCCGCGCACCTTGCGTTCGATCGCGTCAAAGCCGGTCGAGGGGCCGCCCTGACCCGATTCCACCGTGTAAAGCGAACCTTCCTTGAAATAGAGCGCCACCCCCATGTGGTTGGTCGCCACGCCGTTCTGGTCCGGCGACGGCGCGAAGACGCGGAAGATGTCGCCATATTCCGGCGTCTGCCCGGCATCGGCGCGCACCCAGCAATGGCCCTTGCCCATGCGCGTCAGGTAATCGGCGATGTCGAACCGGCCCACGCCATCATTCTTGTCCTCGGCGACATAGCCCATGGCATTGGCGCATTTGGTGCAGAATTCGTTGCAGGTGGTGGTGCGGTTGCCCGGATCGGACCATTTCTCCAGCAGGCCGCGGTGGGTGTAGCCGGTATACCGCTGAAACGCCGGCTCTTCGAGAACGCCCTTCAACTCGGTCGCCTGCGCCTTGGTGAAGGGCGGGGTCAGCGTCTTGGACCCGGGTTTCATCGACGACAGCTTGCCGCCGCCATAGGCCGGAATATCGGTGAGAAAGCTTTCCAGCTTTTTCTGATACTCTTCTGTCAGCTCATAATCACTCATCGCGGCCTCGGAAATAAAGGGGCGCCTGCCGGGAAACGGCCTTAAATTGTTGGTCACAGTGCTACAGCTTGCCCCGCCGATCAAGCGCGCTGAGGGGCCGGGCCGGAAAACCCGACCCCCCGGGTTCTCGCCCAGGTTCTTGCGCAGCGGGCGGGTTCGGTGCAGCTTTGGTGCAAGGGGGCGACCCCGATTTTTCATCAGGGGGTTCACATGAACATTCAAGACCTCGTGGGCGGCAACGCGGTATTCCTCGCGCTGGCGATCCTGATCATCATTGCCATCTTCAAGGCGGTGCGCATTGTGCCGCAATCCGAGAAATTCGTGGTCGAGCGGTTCGGCCGCCTGCGCGCGGTTCTGGGGCCGGGCATCAACTTTACGGTGCCCTTCCTTGACCGTGTGGCACATAAGATCACCATTCTGGAACGCCAGTTGCCCACCGCCAGCCAGGACGCCATCACCGCCGACAACGTGCTGGTGAAGGTGGAAACCAGCGTGTTCTACCGCATCACCGAACCGGAAAAGACCGTCTACCGCATCCGCGATGTGGACGGCGCCATTGCCACCACGGTTGCCGGGATCGTGCGGTCGGAAATCGGCAAGCTGGAGCTGGATCAGGTGCAGTCGAACCGCGCCCAACTGATCGAACGGGTCCGCGATCAGGTCACGGCGATGGTCGATGACTGGGGGGTCGAGGTGACCCGGGCCGAGATTCTGGACGTCAACCTTGATGAACAGACCCGCGCCGCCATGTTGCAGCAACTGAACGCCGAACGCGCCCGCCGCGCGCAGGTGATGGAGGCCGAGGGCAAGAAGCGTTCGGTCGAACTGGCCGCCGATGCCGACCTTTATTCGGCCGAGCAGGCCGCCAAGGCCCGCCGCGTGACAGCCGATGCCGAAGCCTATGCGACCGGCGTGATTGCCGTGGCGATCAAGGAAAACGGGCTTGAGGCGGCGCAGTTTCAGGTCGCGCTGAAACAGGTCGAAGCCTTGCAGGCGGTGGCAAGCGGTCAGGGCAAGCAGACCATTCTGGTTCCCGCCAATGCGCTTGAGGCGTTCGGCGATGCCTTCAAGATGCTGAAAGGGCGTGTGTGATGTGGACGGTCTGGTGGGTCTGGCTGGTGGCAGGTTTCGCGCTGGGCGTGCTTGAGATCCTTGCGCCCGGCTTCATCTTCCTTGGCTTTGCCATCGGCGCGGTTGCAACGGGGATACTGCTGGCGATTGGCCTTCTGGGCGGTAGCCTGCCGATTCTTCTGGTGGTCTTCGCCGCGCTGTCGCTGCTGGCGTGGTTCGCGCTGCGCGCCACGATGGGCGTGCATAAGCATCAGGTGAAGATCTGGACCAAGGACATCAACGACCAGTGACCACAGGGGCGGTCCGGCGCAGGGGCGCCGGACCCGCTCAGGTCCGGCCCAGTTTCGCCAGCCGCGCCGCGCGCAACTGCGCGAAATCCTCGCCCGCGTGATAGCTTGAGCGGGTCAGTGGCGTCGCCGAGACCATCAGGAAGCCCTTGCCATAGGCCGAGGTTTCATAGGCTTTGAATTCATCGGGGGTGACGAAACGGTCCACCCGGTGATGTTTCGGCGTGGGTTGCAGATATTGGCCGATGGTCAGGAAATCGACATCGGCGGCCCGCATGTCGTCCATCACCTGACCCACGCCCTGACGGTCTTCGCCCAGACCCACCATGATGCCGGATTTGGTGAAGATCGTCGGGTCCAGTTCCTTGACCCGCTGCAACAGCCGCAGGCTGTGGAAATACCGCGCGCCGGGGCGGACGGTGGGATAAAGCCCCGGAACGGTTTCAAGGTTGTGGTTGAACACATCCGGTTTGGCCGCGACCACCTGTTCCAGCGCCTCGGGGGCGCATTTCAGGAAATCGGGAGTCAGGATTTCAATGGTGGTGCCCGGGCTGCGGTGGCGGATGGCGCGGATGGTCTGGGCGAAATGTTCGGCCCCGCCATCCTTGAGGTCGTCGCGGTCCACGCTGGTCACCACGACATGTTTCAGGCCCAGCTCGCTGACGGCATGGGCGACCTTGCCCGGCTCGAACGCGTCCAGCGCATTGGGCTTGCCGGTGGCGATGTTGCAGAAGGAACAGCCACGGGTGCAAATCTCGCCCATGATCATCATGGTGGCGTGACCTTGGCTCCAGCATTCGCCGACATTGGGGCAGCCTGCCTCTTCGCAGACCGTCACCAGCTTTTTCGACTTCAGGATGTCGCGCGTCTGCTTGTAGCCTTCCGAGGTCGGCGCTTTGACGCGAATCCAGTCCGGCTTTTTCGGTTGGGCGTTGTCGGGCCGGTGCGCCTTTTCGGGGTGACGCTCGGCGGGAAGCTTGAGGTCGCGCAACGGAAATTCCCCCTGACCAGATGTCTTCCCTCCACATAGTCTTTGCCGGACCCGATGGCAACGGCGGCGGCCCTGCGGACACGCCTTGGCCCCATGCGCCAGACGGGAAGGTGGAACAGCTAAGAGGGTAGGGTTATGACAAAGAAGCTGATCGCCGAGGGCCTGGGGACATTGATCCTTGTGCTGTTCGGTTGCGGGGCTGCGGTGCTGATGGGCGCGCAGATCGGAATGCTGGGGATCGCGCTGGCCTTCGGGCTGGCGATTGTTGCGGCGGCTTATGGGCTTGGCGCGATTTCGGGGGCGCATCTGAACCCGGCGGTGTCGCTGGGGGTGCTGTTGGCCGGGCGCATGACGGCGGCGGAATTTGCAGGCTATGTCGTGGCGCAGATCCTGGGGGCCATTGTCGGCGCCGGTCTGCTTTATGCCATCGCCAGCGGCGCGCCGGGCTATGATATCGCGGTGAACGGGCTGGGCCAGAATGGTTATGGTGCGGGCTATCTGGGGGAATATTCCCTGACCTCGGCGCTGATTTTTGAAGCTGTGATGACCTTTCTGTTCGTGACGGTGATTCTGGGGGCGACCGGCCCGGGTTCGACCGCAGGCTTTGCCGGGCTGGCCATCGGGCTGACGCTGGCGGCGATCCATCTGGTGGGGATCAATGTGACCGGGGTTTCGGTGAACCCCGCCCGGTCGATCGGGCCGGCGCTGTTTGTCGGCGGCAAGGCGATGGCCGATCTGTGGGTGTTCATCGTGGCGCCGCTGGCCGGTGGCGCTTTGGCGGGCATTGTGAATGCGGCGGGCCTTACCCGCGCCTGATGCGACAATGACGGCCTTGCACGGGCCGCGTGAAGACGGTTTCCTTGCGGAAGTTGGGCGGCCTTGATCCCGATCAAGGCCGCCTTGCCGTATCGGGTGGATATCCGGTGCGACCCGACAGGAAACCATGATGACCGCTGCCCCCCTTGCCCTTGCGCTTCTTGCGCTGCTGATCACCCCCGGACCGACCAATTCGCTTCTGGCGCTGTCGGGCGCGCGGGCGGGGCTGTGGCCCTCGCTGCGGCTTATTCCGGTTGAGTTGGCGGCCTATCTGGCGGTGATCGCGCCGCTTTTGATCTGGGGGGCGCCCTTGGTGGCGCAACTGCCGTTGCTGCGTCCGGCACTGGCGGCCGGGGCGGCGCTTTGGGTGGCATGGCTGGCGCTGCGGCTGTGGCGGATGCCGCCTGCGGCACCGGGCGGCGCGCAGGCGGTAACGGCGGGCAACCTTGCGCTGACGACGCTGTTGAACCCCAAGGCACTGGTCATGGCCTTGGTGCTGATGCCGGGGCTGAATGCGCCCGGCGCGGCTCTGGCGATCTTTGCGGCGGTGATGCCGCCTGTCTCGCTCTTGTGGATCACGCTGGGCGCCGGGGTTCTGTCGCGCACGGGGCGCTGGCTGAACCGGGGTTCGGCGCTGTGGCTGGCGCTTCTGTCGGTGCTGCTGGCGGCGCGGGCGATGGCGGGCTGACCCGGCTGCGGCCTTGTCATCCGGCCCGGCAGCCGCCATCCTTGGCCTGTGCAGCGCCAAGGACATCCCATGCCGATCACCGATCTGAAAAGCCATTTCGCCCAAGGCGGAACCGCCGTGAACGGCTGGTGCGCCGTTCCCTCGCCCGTCACCGCCGAGATCATGGGCCGCGCCGGGTTCGACATGGTCACGGTCGATCTGCAACACGGGCTGATCGACTATCAGATGGCGCTGACCATGTGTCAGGTCTTGCAGGGTCTGCCCGCCCCGGTTCTGGCCCGCGTGCCGTGGAATGAGCCGGGTATCTTGATGAAATGCCTGGATGCCGGGTTTGCCGGGGTGATCTGCCCGATGATCAACACCGCCGAGGATGCCCGCCGCCTTGTGCAATCCACCCGCTATGCGCCGCTGGGGTCACGGTCCTTTGGCCCCACCCGGGCCAATATGGTTCACGGGCCGGGTTATGCGAAGACGGCCAATGACGCGGTGCTGGTGCTGGCGATGATCGAAACCCGCGAGGCGGTGCAGAATCTGGACGCCATCCTTGCGGTGGAGGGGATTGATGGCATCTATGTTGGCCCGTCCGACCTTGGCCTGTCCATGGGGCATGAGCCGACGCTGGACCCCACCGCCCCCGAAGTGATCGAGGCGATCGGTGCCATCGTTCGCCGGGCCCGGGCGGGGGGGCGGATTGCCGGGATTCACACCGGCTCCACCGCGATGATCCGGCGGATGCAGGCGCAGGGCTTTCACTTCGCAACGCTGCTGACGGATGTGCGAATCCTTGCCAGCGCCCTTGCCGGACATCTGGCGGAGCTGAACGACACCACGGCGCAGACGGTGGCCGGTTACTGAGGCCGGTTACTGCCCCCCCTCGCCCATGCTGGCGGGGCGGTATTCCTGCCGCTGGGCCGAGCGCAGGCCCTGCGGCACCGCCTCCGCCGCAGCCAGATCGACCACCAGCAGCGCCTCGCCCCGTGCGCCGGCCATGGCCAGCGGCTCGCCATCGGGGCCAGCGATGACGGAGAGGCCGCCAAAGGTCACGTCGCCCTCATCCCCGACCAGATTGGCATAGGCGACCACGGCGTCATTCTCATGCGCGCGGGCGGGAACAAGACGGCGCTGCACATATTCGAACCCTGCCGGATTGGCGGTGGGCACAAGGATAAGGCTGGCCCCCGCCTGCGCCAGCGCCGCGGCATGGGCCGGAAATTCGATGTCATAGCAGACCAGCATCGCCGCCCGCCGCCCTTCCAGTGTGAAGACCGGGCCAAGATTGTCACCTCGGGCAAAGCTGGCGCGTTCCATCGGACCGTAAAGCTGAATCTTGCGGTAATGGCCCAGAAGGGCGCCATCCGGGCCGATGGCGGTGGCGGCATTATAGACCGCCCCGCCGTCCCGCTCGGCCCAGCCAAGGCACAGGCCGCAGCCCGCCTCGGCCGCCATGCCGCGCAGCCGGGCGATCCATGCGCCGTCCAGCCCCTGCGCCAGTTCGGCGTGCAGATCGGGGCGGTTGTAGCCGGGCAGGAACAACTCTGGCGCCACCAGCATTTTCGCCCCCGCCGTGGCCGCTGCCTGCAACTGCGTGCAAAGTGCCGAAATTCCGGCCTCGATCCGGCCATTCGTCGGGCTTGCCTGCCAGAGTGCCAACTTCACTTTTGCCCCCATAAACCGCATTCTCATGCCAAGATTTGCGCGATCCTGCGTCGTTTAGAAAGCCCTTCCGAAGATGAGCAGCCCCAAGCCCGTTACCGCCTTTGGCCCCGATTTTCCCTTTGCCTATGACGACTGGCTGACCCATCCCGCAGGCTTGGGCGCCGTGCCTGCCGACCGGCATGGGCAGGCGGTGGCGGTGATCGGCGCCGGGGCCGCAGGCATCATTGCCGGGCATGAGTTGATGAAGATGGGGTTGCGGCCCGAGATTTACGAATCCGGCAGGTTCGGCGGCCGCTTGCAGTCGGAAGTCTTCGAAGGCACCGAGGATGTGGTGGCCGAACTGGGCGGAATGCGCTTTCCCGTCTCGTCGCGGGCGTTTTACCATTATGTCGATGCGCTGGGCATCGAAAGCCGCCCCTTCCCCAACCCGCTGACCGCTGCCGCAGGCTCCACCGTGATCGACCTTGAAGGGGAGACGCATTTCGCCCGCAGCCTCGACGATCTGCCGAGAATCTATCACGAGGTTGCCGCCGCCTATCGTGCGGCGCTTGAGGAACACGCCGATTTTGCCGCCCTGACGCAGGCCGTGCGCGACCGCGACGTGACGCGCCTCAAGGCGATCTGGGATCCGATCGTCGCGGCATGGGACGAGCGGACGTTCTACGAATTCGTCACCTCTTCCACCGCCTTCCGCAATCTCAGCTTCCGCCACCGGGAGGTGTTTGGTCAGGTGGGTTTCGGCACCGGCGGCTGGGACAGCGACTTTCCGAATTCGATGCTGGAAATCCTGCGGGTGAACCTGCTGGAACTGGACGATCATCAGCGGTTCATCGTCGGTGGGGTCGAGAATGTGCTGCACCGGCTCTGGCGTCAGCCCGCTCCTTGCGCGCATTGGCCCGAGGGCACGACGCTGGCCGCGCTGAATGGCGGGGCGACGCTGGGCCGCGCGGTGCGCATCAGTCGGGACGCGGGCGGCGCCCTGACGGTGACCGATCAATGGGGCGTGACGCGCAGCTATGCCGCCGTTCTGGTCACCTGCCAAAGCCATCTTCTGACCACCTCGGTTTCGGTGGAGGAGGCTCTGTTTGACCAGAAGCTGTGGATGGCGCTGGACCGCACCCGTTATATGCAGGCGGCCAAGACCTTTGTCATGGTGGACCGGCCGTTCTGGAACGACCCCGGGCCGGATGGCCGCCCGCTGTTGTCGATGACCCTGACCGACCGCAACACCCGCGGCACCTATTTCTTCGACAACGGCCCGGACAAGCCTGCGGTGATCTGCCTGTCTTATTCCTGGATGACCGATGCGCTGAAACTGCTGCCCTATGGCCCGGAAAAGCGCGTGGAGCTGGCGTTGTCCGCGCTGGAACGGATTTATCCGGGGGTCGATATCCGCAGCCATATCCGCGGCAATCCGATCTGCGTAAGCTGGGAGGCGGACGAGAATTTCCTTGGCGCCTTCAAGGGCGCGCTGCCGGGGCATTACCGCTATAACCACCGGATGTATGGCCATTTCATGCAGGCCGACCTGCCGGCGGAACAGCGGGGCATCTTCCTTGCCGGCGATGGCATAAGTTGGACCCCCGCCTGGGTCGAGGGCGCGGTGCAGACGGCGCTGAACGCGGTCTGGGGGGTGATGACCCATCTTGGCGGCACCAGCCCGGAGGAGAACCCCGGGCCGGGCGATCTGTGGGGGGCGATTGGCCCCGTGGCCTTGGGCGACTAGGCCGCGCCGACCGGACCGGCGCGGCATTGGCGGGGATCAGGCAAAGATCTCGGCCAGCCGCCGCCGGTCCAGCCCGCGGCAAATCCGGCCTTCGGGCTTGACCGTAGGGGTGTCTTCTCCGGCGACCATCGCATTGACCACCGCCTCTTCGATCGACTGGACGGCAGCAAGATAGAGGTTGTCCAGCAATTCGATGTTCAGCTCCTGCCGGGCGGAAACGGCGGGGGCGAATTGCGGCATCGGCCCTTCGTTGGCGGTCGAGAAGGCTAGAAAGATGTCACCCGAATTGTTGCCGCCCGGCGTGCCGCCGCGCCCGATGCCGATGGCCGCCCGCTTGGCCAGTTGCCGCAGCGCCAGCCCTGACAGTGGCGCATCGGTGGCGACGACCACGATGATCGACCCCATCTCGCCGGTGTAAAGCGCGTCTTCCGGCATCAGTGCGCCGACGGGTTTGCCAAGAATCGTCAGCCATGGCCTTATGCCGTGATTGGCCTGCACCAGCGCCGCCACGGTGTAACCCTGCCCGCCAAGCTCGATCCGGCGCGAGGCGGTGCCCGTGCCGCCCTTGAACTCATAAGCGATCATGCCATTGCCGCCGCCGGTTGCCCCTTCGGCCACCGGGCCGGTGCTGCGGGCCTCCAGCGCCGCGATGGCATGTTCCGGCTGCACATGCAGCGCGTTGATGTCGTTCAGCACGCCGTCATAGGTTTCGGCCACCACCGGCATCGCCCAGGCGTGTTCCTTGGCGAAATAATCGGCGTAATGCCCGATCATCCAGCGGGTGGCCCCCAGATGGGCCGCGCCCACGCCATGGGTATTGGTGATAAGGATCGGCCCCAGAAAATACCCCGCATCGTTGATCCAATGCGTCCCGGTCATCTCGCCATTGCCGTTCAGCGCATATTGCCCGGCCCAGACCGGCTGCGGTACTGTCGCGGGGCGTGGCAGAATGGCGGTGACGCCCGTGCGCATCTTCTTGGCGGGGTCGGTCAGGGTGCAGAAACCCACGGCCACACCGGCGACATCGGTGATGGCATTCAGGGGGCCCGGGGTGCCGGGAAACGGCAAACCAAGGTCACGCGCGCGCGGTTTTGTCATTCAATCTGTCTTTCTGCTGCGAAGCCACAGGCCAAGGGCGGCGATCACCACCGAGGCAAGGATGATCAATGTGGCGATGGCGTTGATCTCGGGTTTAACGCCGCGCCGGATCATGCCGAAGATGAAGACGGGCAGGGTGGTGTCGCCGGTGCCAGAAACGAAATAGGTGATCACCAGATCATCCATCGAGATGACAAAGGCCAGAAGCGCGCCGCCCAGAATGCCGGGCGCCAGTTGCGGCAACAGCACCTTGCGCAGCGTCACCCATTCCGAGGCGCCAAGATCGGCCGACGCCTCTTCCAGCGCCGGATCAAGCCCGGCCATGCGCGCCTGCACGATGATGAAGACGTAAGAGGTCAGAAACGTGCAATGGCCGATGATGATGGTCAGGATCGACAGGTTCATGCCGATGCTGACAAAGAAGATCAGCAGCCCGATGCCCAGCACGATATCCGGCATCATCATCGGCAGCATCAGGAACCCGTTGTAGACCCCGCGCAGCCGGAACCGATAGCGGGCCAGCGCAATGGCGGTGGCGGTGCCGATCACGGTCGAAATCGTGGTGGTGAACAGCGCCACCGTGAGCGAGGTGCGCAGCGCCGCCAGCATGAGCCCGGTGCTTTCGACATAGGCCGCGCGGTTGCTGACATCTGTCGTGCGGTCCGACAGGCCCAGAAGGCCGGTATACCAGTCAAGGGTGAAACTCTCCCAGATCATCATGTTGACCGGGTTCGAGTTGAAGGAATAGCCGATGATCACGAACAAGGGCGCATAGATGAAGGCGAAGAAGGCCAGTGAAAACGCCGTCAGCCCGGCCCAGCCGATGGGGTTACGCATGGCCGCCCGCCTTTCTTGCCCGGGTGACCGAGATCAGCAGAACGGTCAGCACCACCGCCATGATGATCATCGACAGCGCCGAGCCGAAGGGCCAGTTGCGGGATGACAGGAACTGTTGCTCGACCAGATTGCCGATCATCAGCCCCTTGGCCCCGCCCAGCACATCCGGCACGACGAAATTACCGACCGAAGGGATGAAGACGATCACCGCCCCGCCCATGATGCCCGGCAGGGTCTGCGGCAGCACCACCTTCACAAAGGTCTGCACCCGGTTGGCGCCCAGATCCAGGCTGGCTTCGATCTGGCTGCGGTCAAGGTTGTCCACGGCCGAGTAAAGCGGCAGGAACATGAAGGGCACCATGACATAGACCATGCCCAGAACCACCGCCGTCGGGGTATAAAGAATCTCCAGCGGCACATCGACGATCCCCAGCGCCAGCAGGGCCGCGTTCAGCAGCCCCGAGGGTTTGAGGATCAGCAGCCACGCATATAGCCGCACGATCAGGCTGGAAAAGAATGGCAGCGTGATCAGGAACATGAACACCAGCCGCCAGCGTTCCGACAGGCGCGACACCCAGAACGCCACGGGATAGCACAGGATCAGCGTCAGGATCACCGTCAGCGCCGCGAACGACAGCGACCGCAGCAGGATCTGCAGATAGATCGGCTCGTAAATCTCGATGATCCCGTCGGCCCAGCCAAAGATGCGGCCATAGTTCCAGTGATAGAAGGCCCATTCCACGCCGCCGTAAAGGCCGGGTGTCAGCACCGAAAACAGCGCAATGATCCCAAGGGGCAGCAGGAAGAATACCCCAAGGAACAGCGTGACCGGCGCCAGAAGAATCCCCAGCGCCACCGATTGCCGGCGGTTTGCCATCACGCCGCCTCCAGCACATGCACACGGGCCGGATCGTGGGCCAGATGCACCGCAGCGCCTTCGTCGAACCCCGCGCCATCGCGGGCGATGACGCGGATTTCCGGCCCCCCCGCCAAGGGCTGCACGAACAGATAGAGGTCGGACCCCAGATAGACTGCGCGGGTCACCCGGCCGGGAATGCCCGCACCGCCAAGGGTAAAGTCGGCGGGCCTTAGGATGGCCGTCACCTGTTCACCCGGCCTGCGGTCCTTGCCGGGCAGGCGCATTTCTACCCCTTCGGCGGTGCGCGCCAGCGCCTCGGCCCCCTCCACGCGGTCGATGGTGACGGGGAAGAGGTTGGTTTCGCCGATGAACTCGGCCACGAAGCGGTTCCTGGGGTGGCGGTAAATCTCGCGCGGGGTGCCGATCTGTTCGATTTGTCCCGACCGCATCACCACGATGCGGTCCGACATGGTCAGCGCCTCTTCCTGATCATGAGTCACGAAGATGAAGGCGATGCCCAGTGCATGTTGCAGCGATTTCAGTTCAAGCTGCATCTGCTGGCGGAGGTTGCGGTCCAGCGCCGACAGCGGTTCGTCCAGCAAGAGTAGCCGCGGCTTGGCGATGATCGACCGCGCCAGCGCTACGCGCTGACGCTGGCCGCCCGATAATTGCCCCGGCCGGCGTGCGCCCATGCCGGCAAGCCCGACCTTCTCCAGCACCTCGGCCACCTGCGCCTCGCGCGTGGCGCGGGCGACGCCGGCCACCTCCAGCGCATAGCCCACATTGCGGGCGACGCTCATGTGGCCGAACAGGGCATAGCTTTGAAACACCGTATTCACCGGGCGGCGGAACGGCGGCAGCGCGGTCAGGTCGGCACCGTCAAGCCGCATCGTGCCGCTGTCCAGCGACTCGAACCCCGAAATCGCGCGCAATAGTGTGGTCTTGCCGCAACCGGACGGGCCCAGCAGGGTGACGAATTCATTCGCGCCGACATCCAGGTTTACCCCGTCGAGGGCCGCCAGACGGCCCCCTTCGGGTGTGACAAAGCTGCGCCTCGCCTCGCGGATTTCCAGCAGCGGTGCCATTTATTGCGCCGTGCGGATGGTGTTCCAGGCGCGGTCATACAGCTTCAGCGCCGCCCCGATGTCTTCAAAGATCTGAAGCCGCGCCATCGTATCGGCACCGACGTTGATATTCGGGTTCGACTTGATCGCCTCGGGTGTCAGATCATTGGCGGGGGTGTTGGGTGTGCCGTTGAACTGTTGCGCGACGTTCAGCGCGGCAATCTCCGGGCGCAGGTAGAACTCCATGAATTTCCTGGCGTTCTCCTTGTTCGGCGCAGATGCCAACATGCAGATGTTTTCCTGATACATCGTGCCGCCTTCGGCCGGGATCACATATTTGATGTTCGGGGTCTCGGTGAAAAAGACGTTGCCGCCGACAAAGAAATGCCCCGCCGCAATATCACCCGAAGTCAGCATCGGCGGCACCTCATAGGTGAAAGCCGAGACGGCGCCCTTGTGCGCCAGCACATAATCCGTCGCCGCCTGCACCGCAGCCGGGTCGGTGCTGTTGACGGAGGTGCCGTTCATGATGTGCCCGATGGCGATGACCTCGCGCATGTCGTCCAGCAGGGTGATCTTGCCGCCGGTCTTTTCGGGAATGGCAAAGAAATCGGCCCAGCCGGTGATCGGGCCGGTGACAGCCTCGTTATAGAAGATCCCCACGGTGCCCCAGGCATAGGGCAGGCAATATTCGCTCGCCGGGTCTTCCTTGGCGCGCAGGAAGGCGGGGTTGATGTTCTTGAAATCGGGATGGCTGTTGATGC
Organism: Tabrizicola fusiformis; assembly: GCF_013328815.1. Taxonomy (GTDB): domain Bacteria; phylum Pseudomonadota; class Alphaproteobacteria; order Rhodobacterales; family Rhodobacteraceae; genus Fuscibacter. The sequence continues at coordinate 51,439 of NZ_JABUHN010000008.1, read as the reverse complement.
CGGTCTTTTCCAGCAGGCCCAGCTTGATCATGATGTCATTCATATGGACAGACGGAAAAACGATGTCATAGCCCGTCGCACCGGCCTGAATCTTGGCCAGCATCTCTTCGTTCGACGAATAGGTGTCGAGCGTCACGGCAATGCCGGTTTCCTCGGTGAACTTCGTCAGCACATCGGGGTTGATGTAGTCGCCCCAGTTATACAGCGCGAGCGATCCTTCCGCCTGCGCCATCCCGGCCGCAAGTGCGAGGACCGATGCAATTCCAACTGCCTTCATGACATTCTCCCGGTTGGTGCCAGTTGGTCGGGCCGTTGGTGGTGAAAAGGCTTGGCGGCGGCGACTCGGGCGTGTTATATCTATGACAGAACGCTATCATTTAGAAATATTGCTGTAAACTCTGTCATGAATGATCTGCCGCCCCAGACCGAAGATTCGCCGCTTGCCGCAAGATTGCGCAGCATTTCAGGCGGCTTGACCAAATCAGAGGCGGTCATCGCCCAGTGGCTGATTCTGAACGAGGCGACGCTCGGGCTGGAAACCGGCGCCTCGATCGCCGCGAAAACCGGGGTCAGCGAGATCACCGTCAGCCGGTTCCTCAAACGCGCGGGCTACAAGGGTTTGCAGGGCCTGAAGGAAGATCTGCAAGCGGCGCTGGTCCATGCCCATGTCTCGCCCAGCGACCGTTATTTCCGGTTGCTGGACAGCGAAATCGGCGCGATTCTGAAACGGGATGCCGATGCCGTCCTTGCTCTGGCGCATGAGGTGGAAAAACCCGCCTGGCCGCAGGCCATTGATGCCATCGCCGCCGCGGACGAGGTTTTCGTGACCGGCTTTCAGACCATCCGCGGCATCGCCGAGGATTTTGCCCGGCGCCTTGCCATTGTGCGCGGATCGGTGCGGTTCCTGTCGCCGCATGACGGCGGTTTGGTGGAATGGATTCCCTCGTTCCGCCGCGCGAACGAGGCGCGCTGTCTGGTCCTGATCGATATGGCCCCCTATGCCCGCGAGGCGCTGGCCGTCGTGCAGACGGCGCGCGGCCTTGGAATGCAGGTTGTGGTGGTGACGGACGAGCTGAACACCTGGGCCCAGGCCGAGACGCCTTTCGTCTTTCATGTCACGACCAAGGTCGATGCCTTTCTGGAAAGCACCGGACCGATGACCACGCTGATGAATGTGATCATCCATGAGATCGCCGGCCGCGCCCCCGAAAAGGCCCGCAAACGGATCAAGGACTGGCCACCGATCATGCGCGATTTGGGGCTTTACTGACCCGCCAGCCCCGGTGCGAAAAACAAGAAAGCCGCGTAATCCGTTGGGATCACGCGGCATTCTTGGTAATTGGTGCCCAGAAGAGGACTCGAACCTCCACGCCTTGCAGCGCTGGTACCTGAAACCAGTGCGTCTACCAATTCCGCCATCTGGGCACTGAGGGGCGATTTAGAGAAGGTGGCGGGGGGTGTCAACAGGGGTCGCACCAAGATTCCTGTTTTTTCGTCGCAGCCTTGCGCGGGGGGCTGCCGGTCTTTGCGCTTGCCCGGGCTGGGGCGGGCAGATATTCAGGCGGCAAGGCGATCAGACCCCGCAAGCGGGGCAGCGAGAGGGTATGCGATGAGCAAGCTTGTCACGATCTACGGCGGTTCGGGCTTTGTCGGGCGCTATATTGCCCGCCGCATGGCCAAAGAAGGCTGGCGCGTGCGTGTCGCCGTCCGCCGCCCGAACGAGGCGCTGTTCGTCAAGCCCTATGGCGCCGTCGGTCAGGTCGAGCCGGTTCTGTGCAACATCCGCGACGATGCCAGCGTGCGCGCGGCGATGCGGGGGGCGGATGCGGTGGTGAACTGCGTCGGCACCTTTGACCGTGGCGGAAAGAACAACTTTGAGGCCGTGCAGGCCGAGGGCGCGGGTCGCGTGGCCCGGATTGCCGCCGAAGAGGGCGTGGCGCGGCTGGTGCATCTGTCGGCCATCGGTGCCGATCCGGCTGCGGCCAGCCTTTACGCCCAGTCGAAGGGCGAGGGCGAGAAGGCCGTTCTGGCGGCCTTCCCCACGGCCATGATCCTGCGGCCTTCGGTGATTTTCGGCAGCGAGGACGGGTTCTTCAACCGCTTTGCCGGGATGGCGGGCAGGGGTCCGGTTCTGCCGCTGGTCGGTGGCAATACCCGGTTCCAGCCGGTCCATGTCGATGACGTGGCGCAGGCGGCGGTCAAGGGCGTGACGGGGCAGGCGGCGCCGGGCATCTATGAACTGGGCGGGCCGGATGTCGAAACGCTGAAGGGACTGATTGTCAAGATGCTGCTGGTGATCCGCCGCCGTCGTCTGGTTCTGAACCTGCCGTTCTTTGTGGGTCGCATCATTGGCGGGCTAACCGATTTCGCCTCGGCGCTGACGCTGGGACTGATCCCGAACAAGATCCTGACCCGTGATCAGGTGACCAGCCTGCGCAGCGACAATGTGGTGGCGCCCGACGCGCGGACGCTGGCCGATCTGGGCATCGTGGCGACCGATCTGGATGCCGTGCTGCCGGAATATCTGTGGCGCTACCGCCCTTCGGGCCAATATGCCGCGATCAAGGAATCGGCCAAGAATCTGCGCAAAGTCTGACACTTGGCCGATCTTGGCATCTCGGCGCTTCTGGGCCTGCTTGAAGGGCTGACCGAGTTCATTCCGGTGTCCTCCACCGGGCATCTGCTGCTGGCGTCGCATTTTCTGGGGTTTGAGAGCAGCGGGAAAACCTTTGAGGTGGTGATCCAGCTTGGTGCCGTTCTGGCTCTGATGACGGTTTATGCCGCCAAGCTGTGGCAGGTGTTTTCGGCGCCGCGCGATCCGGGCAACCTGCGCTTCATCGTCTCGGTGCTGCTGGCCTTTCTGCCGGCGGTGGTGGTGGGGGTGCTGGCGCATGATTTCATCAAGGCGGTGCTGTTCGAAACCCCCCGGCTGATTGCTGTGATGCTGGTTCTGGGCGGGGTGATCCTGTTGTTCGTGGACCGGCTGGCGCCCGCGCCGGAAGAGTTTGACGCGGCGGCGCTGCCCCTGCGCAAGGCATTGCTGATCGGTTGCGCGCAATGTCTGGCCATGGTGCCCGGCGTGTCGCGGTCGGGGGCGACGATTGTGGCGGCCTTGTTCCTGCGCGTGGAAAAGCGCGCGGCGGCCGAGTTTTCCTTCTTTCTGTCCCTGCCGACCATGGCGGCGGCGGTGGGTTATGACCTGCTGAAAAACCGCGATCTGCTGGATTTTTCAGCATGGAGCCAGATCGGGGTGGGGTTTCTTCTGGCCTTTGTCACGGGTGTCATCGTGGTGAAATGGGTCTTGGGCTATATCTCCCGTCATGGCTATGCGCTGTTCGGGTGGTGGCGAATCATCCTTGGGACGGTGGCTTTCGTGGCGCTTTCGCTGGGGTTTTAGGGTGATAGGTGTCATCTGCTGACCTAATATTTGCCGCGTCACCCAAAAAGACCCCTGCCAGCCGGAAAAAACCGACAAATAGGTCAGCCATGTTGACTTTTATTCTGTCTGCGCTTCCCGTATGCCTTCCACGCGAGTTATTCCGGAGGGCGCAGCCATGGCCACGCAGAAGATGCTGAAGTTTGTCACCCTGGGCAAAGAGATGCCGCAGAAGCGTGACGCATCTTCGCGCAGCCATGATTTCGATGAGATTTATCAGGAGTTCGCGGCGCAGAAGGCCGCCGAGCAGGCCAGCCGGTGCAGCCAGTGCGGCGTGCCCTATTGCCAGTCGCATTGCCCCTTGCACAACAACATCCCCGACTGGCTGCGCCTGACCGCCGAGGGCCGTCTGGAAGAAGCCTATGAGATTTCGCAGGCCACCAACACCTTCCCCGAAATCTGCGGCCGTATCTGCCCGCAGGACCGCCTTTGCGAAGGCAATTGCGTGATTGAACAGTCCGGCCACGGCACCGTGACGATTGGCGCGGTCGAAAAATACATCACCGACACGGCTTGGGAAAACGGCTGGGTCAAGCCGATCCGCCCCCATGCCGAGCGGGTGGAATCGGTGGGCATCATCGGCGCCGGTCCGGGCGGGCTGGCGGCGGCGGACAACCTGCGCCGCAAGGGGATTCAGGTGACGGTCTATGACCGTTACGACCGCGCGGGCGGTCTGCTGACCTATGGCATTCCGGGCTTCAAGCTGGAAAAACCCGTTGTGATGCAACGGATTGCTCAGCTGGAAGAGGCGGGCGTGACCTTTGTGCTGAACTGCAATGTCGGGGTGGACCTGTCGTTTGACGCTATTCGCGGCCAGCATGATGCGGTGCTGATTGCCACCGGCGTCTACAAGGTGCGCGCCATCGAGGCGCCGGGCGCGGGGGCCCGCGGCATCGTCAAGGCGCTGGATTATCTGACGGCTTCCAACCGCAAGAGCTTTGGCGATGATGTGCCCGAGTTTGACAGTGGCGCTCTGGATGCCAAGGGCAAGCGCGTGGTGGTGATCGGTGGCGGCGACACCGCGATGGACTGCGTGCGCACGGCGATCCGGCAGGGCGCGGTTTCGGTGAAATGCCTCTATCGCCGCGACAAGGCCAATATGCCGGGCAGCCAGCGCGAAGTGCAGAATGCCGAGGAAGAGGGCGTTGAATTCGTTTGGCTTTCGGCGCCCAAGGGCTTTACCGGCGGGGTCGAGGTTGAGGGCGTGATGGTGCAGAAGATGCGCCTTGGCGCCCCCGATGCCAGCGGCCGCCAGTCGCCCGAGGTGATCGAGGGTGCCGATTATGTCGAACCCGCCGATCTGGTGGTGCAGGCGCTGGGCTTTGAGCCCGAGGCGATCCCGACGCTGTGGGGTGTGCCGGAACTGGCCGTGACCCGTTGGGGCACCATCAAGGCCGATTTCCGCAGCCATGCCACCAGCCTGCCGGGCGTTTATGCGGTGGGCGACATCGTGCGCGGCGCTTCTCTGGTGGTCTGGGCAATCCGCGACGGGCGCGAAGCCGCCGATGCGATCCTTGGCTATCTGGCGCAATCGGCCACTGTGGCGGCAGAATAAAACGGGCGTCAGGTTTGCGTCGTGCTTCTGTAGTTTCTGCGTATTTTTTCCGTAGATACAGCCCGCAACCCCACCCAGGCGCCCCCGGAATTGAACGGTCAGCCCGGCTGACCCATCGGCAGGAGACGGCAATGCGCAACGTGATGACCCTGACCTTCGCCCTGATGCTGCCTGTGGCCGCAGAGGCGGGCAGCTTCACCCCGCCCGAGGGTTGCACGGCCTGGCTGACGGTGCAGTCGCGTGGCTGCTATGTGGCGAATTACTACAAATGCGAGGGCGATGCCCCCGGCGATCAGTGGCGGGCCGATTTCGATCAGGAGGGGCTGTTCTTCCTGAGCCGGATCGACCGCGAGACGCAATGGGTGGAAAGCATCGAGCTGAACCCGATGGTGACGCAGCGGCTTGATCCCAATCCCGCGGACCCGGCCAGCTTTGACGATCTGCTGACCAAGGGCCGCGACGATTTCATCTTTGAGCTGTCCAAGGATGACGGGCAGCATTCCAAGGTGCGCGGCCATGATGTGCTGACCGGCAAGACCTTTACCATCGACGGCGTGACGCTGGACCAGACCGAGTTCGAATATACCGAGACCGACGATGCCGGGAACGTGCTGCGCACAGCGCGGGGGAAAGAATATATCCACCGCGACTGGCGGCTGTTCTTTTCCGGCACCTCGGAATGGTTGCAGCCCGATGGCACATGGTCGCCGCTGGAAGGCAGCCCGGTGCAGTTCATCCAGCCGGGTGAGCCGGGATTTGCCGCGACCCAACCGATTTTCGAATGCGATGCGCTGATGTCGCAGGCCCCCGGCGCGGGGCTGCATCAGGCGCGTTTCCACCTGACGACCGCCAGCCCGAAGGAGTGAGCCATGACGATCTATGATGAAGCCTGGGTGAAGGCCGAAGAAGAAAAGCGCGCCTGGATGGACGCGAACGGGCTTTACAAGACCGAGGATGAGCATTCGTCCTGCGGCGTGGGTCTGGTGGTGTCGATTTCCGGCAAGCCCAGCCGCAAGGTGGTGGAAAGCGGGATTTCGGCCCTGCGGGCGATCTGGCACCGGGGCGCGGTGGATGCCGATGGCAAGACCGGCGACGGCGCGGGCATCCATGTGCAAATCCCGGTGAAGTTCTTTTACGATCAGGTCCGCCGCACGGGCCATGAGCCGGATACGAAAAAGCTGATCGCGGTCGGTCAGGTCTTCCTGCCGCGCACCGATTTCGGCGCGCAGGAGCGGTGCCGGACCATCGTGGAAACCGAAGTGCTGCGGATGGGCCATTACATCTATGGCTGGCGGCATGTGCCGGTGGATACCTCGGTTCTGGGGGAAAAGGCCAATGCGACGCGGCCCGAGATCGAGCAGATCCTGATCCGCTGCGAAGACGGTTCGGACCCCGAGCAGTTTGAGCGCGAGCTGTATATCATTCGCCGCCGGATCGAGAAGGCGGCGACGGCGGCGGGCATTCAGGGCATGTATCTGTGCAGCCTGTCCTGCCGGTCGATTATCTACAAAGGCATGATGCTGGCCGAGCAGGTTTCGGTGTTCTACCCTGATCTGCAGGACGAACGCTTCGAGAGCGCCTTTGCGATCTATCACCAGCGCTATTCCACCAACACCTTCCCGCAGTGGTGGCTGGCGCAGCCCTTCCGCATGTTGGCCCATAACGGCGAGATCAACACGCTGAAGGGCAACGTCAACTGGATGAAGAGCCACGAGATTCGCATGGCTTCCAGCGCCTTTGGCGAGATGGCCGAGGATATCAAGCCGATCATCCCGGGCGGCACCTCTGACTCGGGCGCGCTGGATGCGGTGTTTGAGGTTCTGGTGCGTTCGGGCCGTTCGGCGCCGATGGCGAAAACCATGCTGGTGCCCGAGGCGTGGTCGAAGGCCACCACCAACATGCCCAAGGCATGGGCGGATATGTATTCCTACTGCAACTCGGTGATCGAGCCTTGGGACGGGCCGGCGGCGCTGGCCATGACCGATGGACGCTGGGTTTGCGGCGGGCTGGACCGTAACGGGCTGCGGCCGATGCGCTATGTCATCACCGGCGACGGGATGCTGATTGCGGGGTCCGAAGCCGGGATGGTGCCGGTCGATGAAAGCACCGTGCGCGAAAAGGGCGCGCTGGGGCCGGGGCAGATGATTGCCGTCGATATGGCGAATGGCAAGCTTTACCACGACACCGAGATCAAGGACAAACTGGCCGGAAATCAGCCCTATGGCGATTGGGTGGGCAAGATCGTTGATCTGAACGCCTTGTTGCATGATGTGCCGGAAAAGGCGGTTCACACCGGCGCCGAACTGCGCAAGCGGCAGATCGCGGCGGGCTATACGGTGGAGGAACTGGAACAGGTTCTGGCGCCGATGGCCGAAGACGGCAAGGAAATGGTCGCCTCGATGGGCGATGACACGCCTGCCGCCGTGCTGTCGTCGGTCTACCGGCCCCTGAGCCATTTCTTCCGGCAGAACTTCAGCCAGGTGACCAACCCGCCGATCGACAGCTTGCGCGAAGGCCGGGTGATGTCGCTGAAAACACGGTTCGGCAACCTGCGCAACGTGCTGGACGAAAACTCCAGCCAGACCGAGATTCTGGTGCTGGAAAGCCCGTTCATCGCCAATGGCGAGTTCGAGGTGCTGGTTGAACGGTTCGGCGCGCAGGTCGCCTTCATCGACTGCACCTTCCCGGCGGGGGCCGACCATGATGCGCTGCGTCAGGGGCTGGAACGTATCCGCGCCGAGGCCGAGGACGCCGTGCGCTCGGGCGCCGGGCAGCTCATCCTGACGGACGAGCATCAGGGCACGGCCAAGGTGGCGATGCCGATGATCCTTGCCACCAGCGCGGTGCATAGCTGGCTGACGCGCAAGGGGCTGCGGACCTTCTGTTCGATCAACGTGCGTTCGGCGGAATGCATTGACCCGCATTATTTCGCGGTGCTGATCGGCTCGGGTGCGACCACGGTGAACCCCTATCTGGCCGAAGATTCCATCGCCGACCGGATCAACCGCGGCCTTCTGGAGGGCAGCCTTCTGGATGCGATGCGGAGCTACCGTGACGCCATCGACGCCGGTCTTTTGAAGATCATGTCGAAGATGGGGATCAGCGTTATCTCCAGCTATCGCGGCGGTCTGAACTTTGAAGCCGTGGGTCTGAGCCGGGCCATGGTGGCCGAGTATTTCCCGGGGATGCAAAGCCGCATTTCGGGGATCGGCCTGCAAGGGTTGCAGATGAAGGTGGTCGAGGTTCATGCCAAGGGCTGGCTGGGCGGCGCCGATGTGCTGCCAATTGGCGGCTTCTACAAGGCGCGGCGCTCGGGTGAAAAGCACGCCTGGGAAGCGCAGACCATGCATATGCTGCAATCGGCCTGCGACCGTGCCAGCTTTGACATCTGGAAGCAATATTCGGCCGCGATGCGGGCGAACCCGCCGATCCACATTCGTGACCTTCTGGACATCAAGGCGCTGGGCAAGCCGGTGCCGATCGAAGAGGTGGAAAGCATCACCTCGATCCGCAAGCGGTTCGTGACGCCGGGGATGTCGCTGGGGGCATTGAGCCCCGAGGCGCACAAGACGCTGAACGTGGCGATGAACCGGATCGGCGCGAAGTCGGATTCGGGCGAGGGCGGCGAAGACCCGGCGCATTTCCTGCCGGAGCCGAATGGCGACAACCCGAGCGCCAAGATCAAGCAGGTGGCTTCCGGGCGCTTTGGCGTCACGGCGGAATATCTGAACGCCTGCGAGGAATTGGAAATCAAGGTCGCGCAGGGGGCCAAGCCCGGCGAGGGCGGGCAATTGCCCGGCATGAAGGTGACGGCGCTGATCGCGCGGCTGCGGCATTCCACGCCGGGCGTGACGCTGATTTCGCCGCCGCCGCACCATGATATCTACTCCATCGAAGACCTTGCGCAGTTGATCTATGACCTCAAGCAGATCAACCCGCGCGCCAAGGTCACGGTGAAGCTGGTGTCCTCGTCCGGTGTCGGCACGATTGCGGCGGGCGTGGCCAAGGCCAAGGCCGATGTGATCCTGATTTCCGGCCATAACGGCGGCACCGGGGCCAGCCCGGCCACCAGCATCAAATATGCCGGGCTGCCGTGGGAAATGGGTCTGACCGAGGCGCATCAGGTGCTGGCGATGAACAACCTGCGCGAGCGGGTGACGTTGCGGACCGATGGCGGGTTGCGCACGGGCCGCGATGTGGTGATGGCGGCGATGATGGGGGCCGAAGAATATGGCATCGGCACCGCCGCGCTGATCGCCATGGGCTGCATCATGGTGCGTCAGTGCCAGTCGAACACCTGCCCGGTGGGGGTCTGCGTGCAGGACGAACGGCTGCGCGCCAAATTCACCGGCACGGCGGACAAGGTGGTGAACCTGATCACCTTCTACGCGCAGGAAGTGCGGGAGATTCTGGCGAGCATCGGTGCGCGGTCGATGGATGAGATCATCGGGCGGGCCGATCTGCTGTCGCAGGTCAGCCGCGGTTCGGCGCATCTGGATGACCTTGACCTGAACCCGCTGCTGATCTCGGTCGATAGCTCGCAGAAGATCACCTATGATCGGTCCAAGCCGCGCAATGCGGTGCCCGACACGCTGGATGCCGAGATTATCCGCGACGGGGCGCGCTTCTTTGAAGATGGCGAGAAGATGCAACTGTCCTATGCGGTGCGCAACACGCTGCGCACCATCGGGACGCGCGCATCGAGCCATATCGTCAAGAAGTTCGGGATGCGCAACAGCCTGCAACCCGACCATCTGACGGTGAAGCTGCAGGGGTCTTGCGGCCAGTCGCTGGGGGCGTTCGCCGTCAACGGGTTGAAGATCGAGGTGCAGGGCGACGCCAACGACTATGTGGGCAAGGGTCTGTCGGGCGGCACCATTGCAGTGCGTCCGGCGATGGCCAGCCCGCTGAAGGCGGAAGAGAACACCATCATCGGCAACACCGTGCTTTACGGGGCGACGGACGGGTTCCTGTTCGCCGCCGGTCGGGCCGGAGAGCGGTTTGCGGTCCGCAACTCGGGCGCATCGGTGGTGGTCGAGGGCTGCGGCTCCAACGGCTGCGAATACATGACGGGTGGCGTCGCGGTGATCCTGGGCCGGATCGGTGCCAACTTCGGTGCGGGGATGACGGGCGGCATGGCCTATATCTACGATCCCGAAGGCACGGCCGAGGATTTCGTCAACCCCGAAAGCCTGATCGCCTGCGCCGTGGCCCATCCGCATTGGGAGGCGCAGCTCAAGGGCCTGATCGCCCGTCATCTGGCCGAAACCGGCAGCCGCAAGGCCGAGCGCATCCTTGCCAACTGGGAGGCCGAGCGGGCGAATTTCCTGCAAGTCTGCCCCAAGGAAATGATCGCGCGCCTGCCCTATCCGCTGTCGGATGAGGCGGTGAAGGTTCCTGCAGAATAAGCGACAGGCCCCCGGGAAACCGGGGGCCTTTTCAAATGCGAAACGCCCGGGGATTTGCCGCCTGACCGGGGGTATCACGGATGGCTTCGGAGCGGCGCATCAGGTGGTGAAGCCGATCTGCCGACCGTGTGGCGTGGCAGAGGCGGCGCGAAAGCCCGCGCGGAGGTTTTGCGGGCTTTGGTGAAAGCGGCTGCGGAAGGCACGGTAGAAGGTGGAATGGTCGGCAAAGCCGGTGGCAAGGCCGACCTCGCGGACCGACAGTGCCGAATATTGCAACAGGTTGAACGCCCGGTTGAGCCGGATATCCCTGTAATACAGCGTCGGACCCTGACCGATATGCCCGCGGAACTGCCGTTGTAGTTCCCGCTCGCTCAACCCGACCTGCCGCGCAATCTGGGTCACAGGCAGCGGATCTTCGATATGGGCTTCCATCAGGGCGATGGCTTTGGTCAGGGCCGGATCGCCGCGCCTTTGCGTTTCGATCCGCGAGGGGCGCTGTGGCTGATCGCCACGATCGCGGGCGCGATAAACCAGGTCGTCCTGAACGGCCTGAAACATTTCGGCACTGACATGCGGTTTCAGCAGGGCCAGTGAGAAGTCGAGGGTGGCAATCTGTCCGGCGCAGGTGGCGATATCGCCGTCGATGACATAAAGCGCGTCTTCAACCCGGATATCGGCGTGGCGTTCCGAAAAGGCGGCCAGTGCGCTCCAATGCGCGGTCGCACGCCGGTTGGTCAGCAGCCCGGCCTCGGCCAGCAGAAGCGGGGCGTAATCAATGCCGGCGATTTGCGCCCCCCGTTTGCGCAGGGCGCGCAGCCAGGAAAACAGGCGCGGTTTTTCGCTGGGTTCGGTGTCATAGCAGGCCAGAATCAGCGCCAGATTGGCGTTTGAACCGATCTCTGCAACCGCCCGCGTTGCAAGCGGCAGGCCGATCATGCTGTGCAGCACACCGCCCGTCAGGCCAACGAAGTCAATCTCGAACGGCTTGCCGGGACCGAGCCGGTTTGCAGCCCGGAACGGTTCGACGGCCAGAAGGGCTGTATGCAACGAAATCTCGCCGACGCAGAGCATGGCGATTCGAAAGATGTCCATAAGATGTCCAATTTCGCAGCCGATCCGCAGCATGGTCGCGGTTCTGTCGGGAAATGCAATATTCCTGGCGCCATGTGCAATCACGCTTTCGCCCGCTTTTCGGAAGATGCGCTGACAAACCTGCTCAGGGAGGAGCGCGATGAAACGAATGTCGTCCATGACAAAGCTGCGGCTGGGGCTTTCGGTGGCTGCCCTTCTGGCCTTTGCCGGGCTGGAGGCCGCCGCCCAGACCGAGCAGGGCGTGATCATCGCCCGCGATATGGACCTGAACTCGCTCGATCCGGCGCGGGGCTTTTGCGACACCTGCCAGATTTATCTGAGCGCGGTCTATGCCCGTCTGGTCGATCTGGATTCCGATGGAAAGACCATCGTTCCGATGCTGGCCGAAAGCTGGGAGGCGGATGCTGCGCAGAAGGAGTTCACCTTCCATCTGCGCAAGGATGCTGTCTTTTCCGATGGTTCCCCGGTCGAGGCGAAGGATGTGGTCTGGTCACTGGACCGGCTTCGCCACATCACCGCAGGCGCGGGCTATCTGCTTGCCGGTGTCGAGACGCTTGTGGCGCAGGATGGCCACACCGTTGTCATCCGCATGAAGGACAGCAATTCAGAGCTGCTGGGCCTGCTTTCGGCGCCTTACATGGGGATCGTGAATTCCGACATTGTTGCCGCAGAGGGCGGCCGCGCGGATGAAACCGCCGATACTGCCGACACGGCCGAGGCGTGGCTGATGGCAAATTCGGCCGGGGCTGGTCCCTTTGTTCTGGAAAGCTATGTCCCCGGCGAAAGCCTGCGCCTGAAGCGCAACGAAGCCTATTGGGGCGAGAAACCCGCGATTGAAGGGGCGGCATTGCTGCAAACCGCGGAATCCGCAAGCCAGTTGCAGCTTGTGCAGACCGCTGCCGCCGATCTGGCGATGCAGGTTGATGCGCTGACCGCTGGTCGGGTTGCCTCTGATCCCGGCGTTGCGGTCAGTTCCATGCCCTCGCAGGCGCTGGTCTATATTGCGCTGTCCCCGGGGGCGAAGGCGAATGACGTTCCGCTGACCGCCAAAGTCCGCGAGGGGATCGCCCATGCCATCGACTATGATGCGCTGATCGAGCTGACCGTGGAAGGCAAGGGGCATCGTCTGGCTTCTCCGGTCCCGCTGGATTTCCCGGGCGGCAGCGGGCATGATCTTCCGGCCTATGATCCGGCCCTTGCGCGCAAGCTGCTGGACGAAGGCGGCGCACCGGCCGAGTTCACGCTGCAGGCCGCTTTCCCGAATGTGCGGCAATATGGCGTCGATTTCACCCTGATGATGCAGAAAATCCAGATGGACCTTGCTGCGGTCGGCATCAAGATCGTGCTGGAGCCGCTTGAGTTCCCCGTCTGGCGGGAGCGGGTGAACGGCGATGGCATTCCGATGACGGCGGTGTTCTTTGTGCCGGATTTCTATGGTTCGTCGCAGTATTTCGGCTACTTCGGCATGGTTGACGGCACGGTCTGGCACAAGCGTGCCGGTGGCGCCAGTGACCCGGCGCTGGCCCATCCCGATGGTCAGGACATCCTGAAGCGTGCCCTCAGCACCAGCGGCGCCGAGAGCGAGGCGGCCTTTGCCGAACTTTCGGCGATCATGGCGCAGGATCGGATTATCCTTCCCATCGTTGCGCCCGATACCATCCTCGTCTCCAACCCTGCCCTGCAAGGGGCCCGGATTTCGGCCTGCTGCAATTTGGTTCTTGGCGAGCTGCACTGGGCCAAGTGATCCGGCCCGGCAATCGGCTCTGTGGGGGGATGCCCCCGCAGAGCCACGCAATTCAATGGAAAGAGCAAGAAATGAACACCGTCGTCAGGCGTCAGGTCATTGTCATCGGTGGCGGCCTGTCCGGCCTTTATGCCGCGCTGCACCTCAAGGAGGCGGGCCGGTCGGTTGCGGTCCTTGAGGCGCGCGACCGCGTGGGCGGGTTGACCCTTTCGCCGCACAGCCCGACGTTGGGGCGCCGGGTGGATCTTGGCGGTCAGTGGGTCTCGAAATTCCACAAACGGATTTACGGGCTGATCCGGCGCTATGACGTGCCCGTGCGCAAGCAATTCGCCGATGGCGCGCGAATTTGCATCCATGAAGACAAGACGTTCCGCGGCCCGATGGGGACGATTCCCGGTATGAGCGAGGCGGATTGGGCGGCCTATACGCAGGCGTTCGACACGCTTTATGGCGTCTTCGATGCGCTTCCGGCCAATCCTTGGGAGGGGGAGCTTGCTGCGCGCCTTGACCAGATGACCTATCAGAGCTGGGTTTGCGAAATCCTGCCGCCGGGAATGGCGCGCAACGCCCTGCTGCGGCTGCCCGGGGCCTATTACGGCGTGATGCCCGAAGAGGTGTCAGCCCTTGAGCTAATCCAGAAGCTTCGCGGCTGCGGCGGCCCCCGCTTCATGTCCGATGTCGAGACGGGCGGCATGTCCGAGCATCTGTGGGGCTCGCAAGGGGTTTCGGAAGGAATGGCCGCCGACCTTGACGGCGATGTCTTTCTGGGCAGCGCGGCGCGGCGCGTGGAATGGTCCGACAAGAGCGTTGCGGTGGAAACCGATGGCGGCCGCTTTGAAGCGGAGAAGGTGATTTTCGCCTGCTCTCCGGCGATGGTGCAGCAGATCGGTTTTGCGCCGGCGCTGCCTGCCGCGCGCCGGTTGCTGCACCAACGTTTTCCCAATGGCCGCAATTCCAAGGCGGTTGCCGTTTATGATCGGCCGTTCTGGCGCGAGAAGGGGCTGAACGGGCATGTCATCTCGACCAGCGGCGCGCTGACGGCTGCCTTGGACATCAGCGGTGCAGAGCCGGGCCATGGCGTGATGATTGCGCTGTTCTCGGGCAAGGCCGCGCTGCATGTGGACCCGCTTGACGAGGCCGGGCGGCGGCGGGCGGTTCTGGCCGTTCTTGCCCAGGCCCTGGGGCCGGAGGCGCAGACCCCTCTGGAGTTCCACATGCAGGTCTGGGCCGACGAGCAATGGTCGGGCGGCGCCTCAAGCCCCTTCCTCGTGCCGGGGCAGTTGACGCAATACGGCGCGGCCCTGCGCGCGCCTGCCGGTCCGATCCATTGGGCGGGCACGCATATGGCGACCGAATTCCGCGGCTATATGGAAGGCGCCCTTGCTGCGGGGGAGGCGGCGGCCCGGCAGGTTCTGACCGCGCTGGCGCATTGAAACGCAAGGAGCAGGACATGTCCGAAGTGAAACTTTGCCGCTTTGCCGATCTGGTGCAGAACTGGTCGCCCCGGGGCGGTTCGACCCATGTGCAGATCGACGACAAGGATCAGGCCAGCATGGCCGCTGGGACCGTCTGGTTCCGCGATTGCGACATCCCCTTTACCCTTTGGTATGACGAGGTCTGGATTTGTCACAGCATCGAGGAGAGCTTCTCGATCGAGGTGAACGGCAAGGACCATTTCATGCAGCCGGGCGACATGATGTGGCTGCCAAAGGACACCCCGCTGCGCTACAAGTCAAAGGGCACGACGGCGGGGTTCTTTGTGGTCACGCCACCGAATTGGGCGGCGCTGCGTCCCGTCGGCTGAGGCGAAAGGGGCGGTCCCGTTTCAGCCCGCTGCAAGGGCGTGCGCGATGGATTGCAGGATGGCGGCGTTGGTGTTGAGGTCGGAATAGCCCGCCGCCGGCATCTGTGAGTCGGTAAAGAACGCGGAATCAAAACCATAGTCCCGGCGTGCCTTGGCGCGCAGGGTTTCGATCAGCCGCGCCGAATAGGTGCTGGGGCGCAGCGCGTGCCACATATAGGCGGCCTTCGTGCTTGTGGCGCGCAAGCTGCGGTCGTCGGTCTGCGTCGAGGTCGCAGCCCCTTTTTCGGTGAACAGAACCACCCAAGGGTCGGCCAGCTTGCTCACGTCAAAGCCCTGATAGGTGAACCAGGGGGAACGGTCGAGCGGCGATTCCGACGGGGCTGCGGTCACGCCAGTTGCTTCGGCCAGACGCGACTGGATGAGGTCAAGGCAATCGGCCAGATATCCGGCGGCGGGCGATCCCGGCATTTCCAGAAGATGCAGAAAGCACGGCTCGGCCCCCAGCACGCCGAAGGATACGGTGGCGGCAAGCAGACGCGCCTCGTCATCGGCAGAGGTCAGGCCGGCGAAATCATCGAAGGGCGAGGCGACGTCAAAGCCCCAGAGCCGCATTCCCGCCGCCGCATAATCGGCATAGTTCGAGGCGAAGTCATCGACCATCTTCTGTTCGCGCCAGGAATGCAGGCGGCGGTCGAGAATGACCTTGGAAAAGTCCCACGAGGCGACAAGATCGTTCAGCCCCGGCGGCGCCAGCCGATGCGCGTTCAGCCGGTGCAGCGCAATCATCAACCGGCCCGTGTCATAAGAGTTGAAGCGGGTCGTGCCCTTGCCGGTCATGGCGTCCATGGTTTCGGGTGGCAGGACAAGACGCTTTCTGGACGCGCGTTCAAGGGTGCGCAACAGGCGCTGGCACCGCTCGGTGAACTCTTCGTCCCCGATCAGGCCAAGGTCCACCGCCGCGATCATCGCGTTGATATGGCTGCCCGCCTCCCACATGCTGACCGCGCTATAGGCGTCACCCGGGTCGCCCCCGGTGATCGAGGTGACCGCCGACAGGCCCGTATTGCTGTTGGTGTTGCGATCAAAGAAGGCCCATGCCGCCCGGGCATCTTCCAGAAGTGCGGTGCGGTCATCGGCTGTGTTCGTGTAAACTTCGCTCCGCTGCCGCCAGCTTTTTGACCGGGTCAGCAGCAGCGTGGGCAGCAGCGGGTCTTTCGGCAGGGCTTCGGCGCAATAATCGGCCAGCGACATCAGCCGCGTTTCGGCCTGCGACACGATTTGCCGGATTGTCAGGAGAAAGGCCGTGCGCGCGACGGGTTCCTGCAAGGCCGAGGCGGCAACGAGCAGCAGGCCATCGCCATCCGGGCCAAGCTGGAAGCCACCTTCAAGCGCATCTCCCGCCGTGCCGACAAAGGCAAGCAGGGGGATGTTGAACTCTGCCTGCGGCGTCAGCCCGGCCTGCTCTGCCCCGGGGACCGGCCGGACCACGACGCCAAAGCGCAGGTCTTTGCCCGCGATGCTGCCGGGCCGGGCAAGGGTGATCCGTTCCTGCGCAAAGTTGCCAAAGGCGGTATCGGAATTGAAGGCCCCCCCCTGCGGCAGGTCCAGCGGAACCCAGAACGGCAGACCACCCACCGCATCGGGCGGCACCGAGGCTGTGCTGAAACCGATGCCTTCGCCTGCAAGCTGCTGTTGCAGGGAAGGCTCCGCATTGCCCGGGGTTTCCAGCACAAGCACCGCGACCCGGCGGCGAAAGGCGGTGTCCGTGCGCATTTGCAGATCGTTGGCCAGAACCGACAGCATGGTCAGCGACAGCGTGGCTTCGCGCAGCACGCGCCCGATGTCCCCCGCGGCGGCAAGAAGTGTCTCGACCGGCGTTTGCGAGATGTCATCGGCCGACAGGACCAGATGGCGTTGCAGGCCCGGAACCTTTTGCGAGAGCGCCGCCGCAACCCCTTCGATCCGGTGGTTTTCACCGCCGAGCAGCGTCAGAACGCCCAGCCGGTCTTGCCGGGCGGTTACAGGTGATCCGGTTTCGGGCAGCTCAAGCACATTGCGAAAGCCCGAGGCCAGAACGGCCGATGCCGCCCCGGAATCCAGCGGGGCGCGGCAGGCGATCGACAGCAGCGGCTGGCGCAGCGGATCGTTGCCCGCGCCGGGTTGCAGCACGTCATACAGGGTCGTGCGGGTTTCCTGTGCCTGTCTTGCGGCCTGATAGGGCGGCAGTTGCCCCAGATCGGGACACCATGCCACCACCTCGACCAGACCGGGAAAGGATTCGACATAGCGCAGGATCAGTCTTGCGGTCTCGCTGCCTTGCTGCAGGCGGTCCGGCGCCTCGCGGGTTGAGATCACCAGATTGACGGGAACGCCCCCGGCCACCAGCGCCGCAAGCAGCGCCCCCAGTGCCGCCGGGTCCGTTGCCGCGCCGATGCCGGAAAGGGTCAGAAGCACGCGCTGCGGTTCGGGCAGGGCGACCTCTTGCGCCAAGGCCATCTGGCTGAGGACCGGGCTGGCCATCAGCAGTTCAAGAAAGCTGCGCCGCCTCATCGAACCGTCAGCTCCCTGCCCGGCTCAAGCCCAAGGCGGCGCAGCTTGTTCCAGCGGGCCAGCCGGCCGCTGAGGGCGGACCAGAGGGCGCGGTAGACCGTGATATACAAGAGCGGGCGGTAGAACAGGTTCATCAACGGGATCAGATAGATCAGCCGCCAGACGGGCATCCTTTCGCGGCGATGCGCGATCCAGGCAACAGCAAGGTCCATCACCTGCACGAAGGCCACGCCGAACACGGCGACATGCGACACCTCCACCCCATCGGCGATCCGCCCGCTGTGCCAGTCGGACACCAGACCGGCCAGGAAGACAAGGAACAGGATGTCCAGAATGGGCGACATCAGCGGCAGCATATAACCGAAGAACACCATGTCGAGCATCGACATCATCCGGCGCGGACCGAATTCGAGGAAGGCGCCCCGATGCTTCCACAGGGTTTGCAGATTGCCGAAGGACCAGCGCAGCCGCTGTTTCAACAGCGACCGCACATCGGTCGGCGCTTCGGTATAGGCACGGGCGTTCTCGGCATAGGAAATCCGGTAGCCGCCGCGCCGCAGCCAGATGGTCAGGTCGGCGTCTTCGGTCAGGGTTTCGTTGGAGTAAAGTCCGACATCGCGCACCGCCTCCACCCGCCATGCGCCAAGCGCCCCGGGCACCACCATGATGCCGTTCAGATGTTCATGGGCGCGGCGGCCGATCTGTTGGGCGGTGATATATTCGATCGACTGGAACCGGGTCAGCAGACCCGCGGCATTGGCCACCACAACCGTTCCGGCCACGGCAGCAACCTTACTGTCGGCAAAGGGCCGCACGATTTCGCCGATGGCATCGGGGGCAATCCGGGTGTCAGCATCGACGCAAATCGCAATCTCGGTCTCCACCTGCCGGAAGGCATTGTTGAGCGCCTGCCATTTGCCCTGATTGGGTTGCGACACCACCTTGACGCGCGGATGCTTGCCAAAGGCTTTGGCCAGAACCGCAAGGGTGGCGTCGGTCGATCCGTCATCCACCACGATGCAGGACAGCCGTTCATAATCGCTGGCCAGCACCGATTGCACGGTGGCCACGATGACCTTTTCTTCATTATAGGCCGGAACGATCACCGTGACCGAGGGTTGCGCGGCAAAGTTCCGCGGATAGACCGGATCGCGCCGGAACGACAGGAACAGATAGAGCGCCGAACGCAGCACGCTGGCAAAGATGCAGATCCAGAAGATGCCGGTCAGAAGGGCAATCCACAGGCTGATCGTCTGCACCGACACGCTCTTGAAGAAGGATTCGGCGGTGCCGACCACCGGCAGGGCGGCCTCGGTCGTGATGCCCAGCAAGGTGGGCAGGCCGACAATCTCATAGCCGCGGGCGCGCAGCGCCGGGATCAGCAGCTCCAGCGCCTCGGCGGTGTGCATTCCGGCGCTGCGGCCATCGTGCAGAACGATCACATTGCCGCCGGTCTTTTCCAGTTCGGCGAAGACCTGCCGGACGATCCCGTCGGCGCTCGTTCCGGCCCAGTCGGTGGGAACGATATCGCTGCCCGCAACGAAATACCCCTCTTCGGCGGGGACGGTAAAGGCCATCGCCTCCACCTCGCTGATCGGTCCCGGGCCGCGGATATAGGGCGGGCGGAAGATCATCGGCGTGCGCCCGATCACGCCTTCGATCAGGCTGCGGTTGGCGCTGAGTTCGGCGCGCAGCATGAAGGGGCTGAGGTCTTCAAGATGCGGATGGCTGAAACTGTGCGAGCCGATCATGTGGCCTTCGGCAAGGGCGCGTTTGAGCAGATCGGGCGCCGACAGCGCCATCTTGCCGACCACAAAGAACGTCGCCGGCGCCTTTTGGGCCTTGAGGACATCCAGAATCCGGGCGGTTGCCACGGCATCG
This sequence comes from Tabrizicola fusiformis, assembly GCF_013328815.1. Taxonomy (GTDB): domain Bacteria; phylum Pseudomonadota; class Alphaproteobacteria; order Rhodobacterales; family Rhodobacteraceae; genus Fuscibacter. The sequence goes on along the minus strand of NZ_JABUHN010000008.1, from coordinate 31,969 downwards.
GGGCCGTCATCGAAGGTCAGGGCGATCTGCCGCGGCAGGCGGGTGCCATAGCGCTCCATCTGCGCCGGGCGGGGAACCACGTCAAAGCGGACATCGTCGACGTAATCGTCGTCCGGGTCCATCCGCCAGAGCCGCAGCCCGGCGCGGCTGGGGCTGTGCAGCCGGTAGAACGCGCCCTCGCCGCTGTAGACCACATTGTCGGGAAACTCCGGTGCCGCGAAGGAGGATTGCCTGCCCGACGACAACTGACCCTCCAGCACGTCCCAATAGGCGGGTTCCTCTTCGCCAAGGCTGGTTATGGCCAGTTCCGACAGGCCAAGCTCGCGCATGACCCGCAGATTGTTGTGAACGCTGGCGGCATCCAGCATCCAGATCTGATGCCGCTTGCCGGCCCGGTCGAAGAACGAGGCATAGCTGTTGCGGGCCGTCGGTGAAAAATCAATCCGCGCACTGGCTTCGGAGATGCGGAACATGGCTTGGGCGATGCTGATGCGTTCGGGAACGGCCTGCCCCGACACCCAGTCCACCGCATGGCCGCCGACCGAAATCACCAGCTTGTCGGCCGGAACCCGGTTCTTGATCACCTTCACCTGGGCCCGGAACCAGTCCAGCGGCGCCAGTGGTTGCGGCTGCGCGCCGATCCACGGCTCCTGATAGGCGGCCACGATCACCTTGTCGAAATGCGCCAGCAGTGCGGGGCTTGCCCAAAGCTGATCGAAGAGCGAGGCGACAAGACACAGCTTGAGCCCCTCGCCCTTCGCCTGCGCGGCAAGATCGGTCAGGAATGGCATCAGCGCGTCGGCATCGGCGGGCTTGAGGTCGCGCAGCCGCAGGCAGGCCGCCTCGGCCTTCATCCCAACTGCGGCGCGCACGATTCCCTTGGCCAGTCCGGCGCTTTGGCCCTTGTCCGTCAGACCGTCGAGAAAGCCCTTGGCGGTCAGGCTGCGGCCAAAGCCGAACACCGGCCAGAGCTTGGTCGCGTCGCCCCGCGCCATGCGGATCGACCGGAGTGCCTCAAGCATTTCGGCGTCAAGATCGGTGCGGGTCAGGGCCAGCGAGGGGGCGTTGATCTCGAACCATTCCGGCAGGATCACATCGACGCGGCCGCAGTTGCGCAAGAGCGGCAGAAAGGCGTTTTCCGGCTCGTTCGACAAAAGGGCATAGATGCGCGAGGGGAACATCTGGTCCGAGGCCGCAACCGCCGCCCCGGCGGGCAGGGTTTCGGCCGAACAGACGGGCCGCCCCGCAGGCGCCCTCAGGTTCGGATCTTGCAGCGGTCCGGCGCCGGTCTGTGCCTTGACGTCAATCAGCAGGCTGGCATCCGTTGCGCCGGGGGACTGTGGCGCCACGACCGCCGGGCTTTCGGTGCCGGCCTGCCGCGCCGCGTCGCGGCCTGCCAGCTTGGCCGGGTTGACGATGGCAATCGTGATGGCGATGCCCCAGACCAGCAAGGCGACAAAGGCCAGCTTGCCCCAGCGCTTGACGCGCCGGACGCGAAGACCGCTCAGGTCTTCGAACACCGGTTTCCCGGCGACCGGGGCGGATATCAACTTGCCAATTGGCGCGCGCATCAGGGCCGTTTCCGACAACAGGAGGAAGAACTGGTAAGACGTTCAGACGATCACCCGGGATCAGCTAACGCCATTCCGGTGGCAGAGTCAAAAATGCCCCGCCTGTAGCCGGTATTGTTCAATGATTTGTCGGAATTATGGCGCTGCGCCGGCGGTCTTGCAGAGACCGGCGACAATCCCGCTGCGGGGCCTGCATAGATTCCCGTCGCAGCCGCGCGCCGATCTCACGGCGGCTCTTGCGGCTTGGCAAAACTCCGGTCATCCAATGCGGGTCGATCACGCAGCATCCGCACAATCCGCAGCGGACAGGAGTTGGCCCAGAAGATGTCGATGCCCGATCCCTCGCGCACCCGAGATTATCGGATCGACTTTCTGCGCGGTCTGGCGTTGATCATGATATTCATAAACCACATCCCCGACACGGTTCTGGGCGCCTATACCTCGCGCAATTTCGGCTTTTCGGATGCGGCCGAGGCTTTTGTGCTGCTCTCGGGGATTTCTGCCGGGCTGGCCTACAGCCCGCTGCGCCGCAAGAGGTCCGAGGATGGCTCGATCTTTGGCCCATGGTCGCGCGCCTTCACGCTGTGGTGGGTGCAAGCGCTGGTCGTCCTGTGTATCTATCTGATGATCGCGGCCACGCTGAACTGGCCCGGCGTCGCCGAGATGGCGGCCGAGCGGAATGTGGCGCCCGTGCTGGACGATCCAGCCGGGCTGCTGGCGCCACTGCTGATCCTGACGCATCAGTTCAACTGCGCGGATATCCTGCCGCTTTACATCCTGCTTTTGCTGGCGGCGCCGGGGCTGATCGCCGTCGGGTGGCGCTGGCCTTTGCTGCTGCTTGTGGGATCGGGCCTGCTTTGGGCCTATGTCGGCTGGTATGCGGTCAATCTTCGGACCTGGCCCACCGATCACGAATGGTTCTTCAATCCGCTGTCATGGCAGTTTCTGTTTGTTGTCGGCCTGTTGATCGGGCTTGCGAAAAGCCGCAATCAGCAATGGCTGCCGATCCGGGCCTGGATTGCCGTTGCAGCGGTGATCTGCCTTGTGGCTTCGGCGGCGTGGATGCAGGTTCCGTCGATTGCCGACCGCGGATATGAAATCCTTGCGCAATGGCAAGAGCGTTTTGGCGCACCGCAGGTCATGATTTCCTTCGACAAGACCTATCTTGCGCCCTTGCGGGTGCTGCATATCTTCGTGCTTGCCTATGCGCTTGCCGCCTGGCCCCTGCTGCACAAGATTGCGCAAAGCCGCCATGTCGCGGCCATCGTGGTGCTGGGCCGCAACGCGCTGCCCGCCTTTGCGGCGGGCAGTATTCTGGGGTATCTTATTCAAATCATAAGAATATCCTACCTGACCACGCCCCCGGTGGACATTCTGCTGATCGGGGTCGGCATGAACATCATGCTGCTGGTGGCGCTCTTGAACGACCGCAGGAAACGCCGCGGCAGGCCGCTTGTTACGTCACATGCCGGGCATTAACCGGGTTTTCCTGCGACGCATTTTAATAAGATCAGAGCAATAACGGGATGGCGTTTATTTAAACGCGCATGGAATTTAATTAATTCCCGGGCGGTCCTCTGTATTTGAATTAAACTGCAATGTTTCCAATTTTGGAACATAACCCGGGATTCATCAGTTTCCGCCAAATTCTCCTCATGAAGTTCAAATCAAGAGGAGCGCGAAACCATGAAGATTCTGGCAAAATTCGGGGCACTCACTTGCATGATTGCCCAATTGGCTGGTGCGGCTGCGGCAAATCCGCTGCAATTCCCCGGCAGCCCGGAAATGCGCCCGGCGACACCCGAGGGGCTTGTGACGGTTTCGGCGGGCGAGCAGTATTTCACCGCCTATACCACCGGCTACAGCTACTGGGACAATACGCCGCCCGGCTCGGCCGCCATTGCCCGGCCGGTCATTCACAGCAGGGCGGGCGGCACGGGCACCTATCACGATCCGGTGACCATCGCGGTGGGGTATCGCCTTGTCGGGGGGCGGGCGCGGCTTGATTTTCCGGCGGGCACCCGCTTTTACCTGCCGCATCTGCAACGCTATGCGATTGTCGAGGATATCTGCGGCGATGGCCCGCAACCGCATCTGACCGGCTGCGCCCGGGGCAAGAACGGTCTTCCCTGGCTGGATGTCTACGTCGATGGCAGCGATGTCGGCGCGGCGACGGCCAATGATTGTATGTATCGGCTGACCGGCTTTTACGATGTCATCATCAATCCGCGCAAAGGCTATGCCGTCTCGCATGGCCCGATTGCCGAAAGCGGTTGCGCGACGCGCTAGGGGCTGGGCTGCGGCGGGTTTTCGGCCCGCCGCGCCCCGGATGGATCAGACCGTGGTGCGGAAATGCCGCTCGCGGCCATAGATCGAGACGAGCAGCAGAATGATCGCGCCGAAAGCCGCCTGAACCGACGCAGGCGAGAAGTTCAGCCCGATCAGCAGCGTGTTGATCTCGGTCAGCACCAGCACGCCCGCGATGGTGCCGATAAAGCTTCCCCGCCCGCCGACAAGGGCGGTGCCGCCGACGACAACGGCGGCGATGGTCTGGAACAGATAGGGCTGGCCGACATCGCCATAGGCCGATCCGGTAAAGCCCAGCAGCAGCACCCCGGCCATGGCGGCAAACACTGCGGAAGCCGCAAAGGTGACGGTCCAGATGCGCAGCGGGTTGATCAGCGCATAGGGCGCCGCCCCGGGGTTCGAGCCAAGGGCATAAAGCCGGCGGCCATAGGGCGTGCGTTCAAGCACCAGCACGATCAGCACCGTCAGGACAAGCAGCGTCGGGATCAGCGCGGGCACCGGCAGCGGCCCGAACGAGCCGCCGATCGAAACGAAACCTGACACGGCTTTCGGGGCAGAGCCGGACGGAAAGCCCTTGGTCCAGATCAGAACAAGGCCCTGCACGACCATGCCCACGCCAAGGGTGACGATCAGCGGATGCAGGTTCAGCCCGCGCGACAGCGCGCCGTTGAAGGCGCCGATCAGCGCGGCAAGGCCAAAGACCACCGCGCAGACCAGCCCGAAATGCCAGCCCTGACCGTAAAGCTGGGCCGCAACGACATTGGCGAAACCGATCACGAAGGGAATGGACAGGTCAATCCCGCCAAGGATCACTACCAGCGTCTGCCCGATCGAGGCCACGGCGAGCAAGCTTGCGATCACAAGCATGGCACGGATGGCAAAGGGCGCGGAATAGCCGGGGATCAGCGCGGTTCCGATGCCATGCAGCACCAGTGCCACGGCGAATGCCCCCAGCACGCGGGCCTTGATACTGTCGAGAGGCAGGGTCATGCGTGGCTCCGTTTGGTGCTGCGGTCCTGCAGGGCAATCAGCACAACGGCAACGACAAGGATCGTGCCATAGGCGACCTGCAACACATAGGTCGAGACGTTGAAGGCAGTCAGCAGGCTTTGCAGCAGGAAGATGTCCACCGCGCCTATGGCCGCCCCCAAGAGGCCACCGCGCCCGCCCGCCAGACTGACGCCGCCCAAAGCCACCGCGGCAATGGCGATCAGGGTGTAATTGGCGCCCACCTTCGGGTCGGCCGAGCCGATCAGCGCCGTCAGCATCATCCCCGCAGCCCCCGCCAGCAAACCTGTCAGCACATAGGCCAGAAACCGGGTCAGGCTGACCGGAACACCTGCGGTATAGGCGGCGCGGTCATCGCTGCCGACGGCCATGAGCTGATCATGGAAAGGTGTGCGGCACAAAGCCCACCAGAGGGCGGCAATCAGGCCAAGGGGCAGAAAGCTCCACGCGCCCGCCATCGCCTTCAGCCAGTCGGGGGCGGGGCCGATGGGCGCCGGCAGGATGGTCAGCGTCAGCCCGCCAAGGATCAGATAGGTGCCCAGCGTGGCTACGATCGGCTGCACCCGCACCACGGTTGCCATGGCGCCGTTGAAGGCGCCGATGGCGGCCCCGATCAGCAGCGCCGCAGGCCACAGGATGAAGGGCGAGGCCAGCCCTGCATCAAGGTAAAGCACCTTGATCACCACGGCACTGACCAGCCCCATCACCGGGCCGACCGAGATGTCGATGCCGCCGCGCCCGGCCAGAATGACCGGGGTCGAGGCCAGCGCGGCCCCGATCAGCGGCGCGGCCAGCCCCAGCAGCGTCGGCCAGTTGCCGGGGGCAAAGCGGGCGGGGTTCATCACCAGATTGGCGATCAGCAGCACCACAAGGATGCCGATGGCAAAGCCATAGCGGCCAAAGATGCGGGTCATGCCGCCCTCCCGAACATGGCGGCGATAACGGCTTCGGTGCCCATCGCCTCGCCGGCCATCTCGGCGGCAAGGGCGTGGTCGCGGAACACCAGAACGCGGTTGCACAGCACAAGGATTTCTTCGATTTCCGAAGACAGGATCACCAGAGCCATGCCCTCGGCGGCCAGATCGCGGAACAGGTCATACAGCACCAGCCGGGTGGCCACATCGACGCCGCGGGTCGGGTCGTTCAGCAGCAGCACCTTGGGATCGCGGGCCAGCGCGCGGGCCAGCAGCACCTTTTGCTGATTGCCACCCGACAGGGCGGTAATGGGGGCTTCGGGGCTGGGCGCCTTGATCTGCAACCGCTCTTTCCATGTCTCATACCGCGCGCGGCGGGCCTTGGCGCTGATCAGCGGGCCCCTGCGGTCGCGGCCCGGGGTGGCGATGGCGAAATTGTCGAGGATCGATATGCCGGGAAAAATCCCGGTCGAGCGGCGGTCGCGCGGCACATAAACCACGGCATTCCGCTCGGCGTCGCGGAAGGTGGCGATGCGGTTGCCTTGCAGGTCAACGGCGCCGCTGTTGCGCTCAAGCCCGGCAAGGCTGCGCAGGAACACGTCCTGGCCATGGCCGTCGAGGCCCGCAAGGCCGACGATCTCGCCGCCGCTGATCCGGGTGGAGAGCGGGGCGGCATTGCTGCGCAAAGACAGATCGCGGACGGTCAGGGACAGATCAGCCATGCTGCGCCTCAAGCTGTTCGGCCTTTTGCGGGGCCATCAAGTGCAAAAGCTGCGCCGGTGTTGCGGTGTCGCGGGCTTGGGTTGCCACGACCCTGCCAGAGCGCAGCACGGAAATGTCATCGGACAAAGCCATCACCTCATCCATGCGGTGGGTGATGAACAGGATGAGACAGCCGGCGGCCGCTTGGCTGCGCATGAAGTCGAACACTGACTCGCGGTCAGCAAAATCCAGCGCGGCGGTGATTTCATCCAGGATCAGCACGCGGGGATTGCGGGCGACGGCGCGGGCCAAGACGACAAGCTGTTGGGCTGCGAGGGGTAATGATCCTGCGGGTGCATCCAGATCAATCGCCGTGCGGGCAAAGCGCGCTAGAACGGCGGCGGCCCGGTCGCGGCGCTGATGGCGCGGGATGCGGCGGGTGAAAAGGCCGTCCAGCCCCAGCAGGATGTTGTCGGTGACTGAGCGGTCGGGGGCGATCAGCACTTCCTGAAAGGCGGTGGCAAATCCGGCAGCCTGAAAGGCGGCGGGGCTGCGGGCGGTGATCGGCTGCCCTTCGAACCGGATGGCACCGGCATCGGGCAGGACGATGCCTGACAGCAGCTTGACCAGGGTGCTTTTGCCCGAGCCGTTTTCGCCCAGAATGGTGTGGACGGTGCCCGCCCGGAACGAAATGGTCGCCTGATCCAGCGCCACGGTCTCGCCATAGCGTTTGGACAGGCCGGTGATCGCCAGCATCGCAGTCTCCCGCAGGGTGGGGTGCCGCGCCGGGTGGGCGCGGCACGGAGGGCCTTACTTGGCGCAGGCCGGGGGCACGGTGGCGTAGTCCCAGCCGGGGCTTGCCGCGGGGTTCGAGAAATAGGCGTTCATCGCCTCTTCCGAAACCGGATCGGTCGGCGGGACCGGGAAGACGGACACGGCATCGGGCGTCATGCAATCCTGATACCAGCCGGCAAGATCGGCCCCATGCACCGGCGGCAGCGGGATAAGCAGGGTGTTCAGCACCGGCTTCTGGCCATCCATGATCCGGGCCGCGACGCGGAACAGGGTCTGTGCCGTCCAGCCCGGCAGCACCGCATGGCCTTCAAAGCGGTAACCCTCGGGATTGGCTTTCCAATAGCCCAAGGCATCGCCGGTGATCGAGCCGGTGATCAGCGGCACCGGGCGGCCGGCCTCGGCAAAGGCTTCGGCAATCACGCGGGATTCCGAACCTGCCGACCAGACGGCATCAATCGGCGCCGGATTGGTCGCCAGCGTCTGCAACACCACGGTCTTGGTGACATTGGCCGTCCAATCGCCGTTGACGACGCGGGCAACCTTCAGGTTCGGGTAAAGCGCCATCGCAGCATCGCCGCCCGCGCGTTCCTGTGCCACGATCGGATGGCCGGCGATGCCTTCGACGATCAGCACATTGCCGCCCTCGGGCAGCGCCTTGCCGATGGCGTCCATCATCTCATAGCCCCAGCGCTGATAGTTGCTGTCAACATTGACGGCCGAGGGCGCGGTGACAGAACCGGCTGCGGTGATGAACGGGATGCCCGCGGCGGCGGCGGCGGCAACCGCCTCGTCCAGCCCGGTTGCCGAACCGGGGATAGAGGTGATCACGCCGCAGCCCTTGTCGATGAAGGCGCGGATCTGGTTGATCTGCTGACCGACATCGCCGTTGGAATCCGAAACCTCGAAATCGGACACCACACCGGCCGCGATCAGGCCATCGACCAGCCGCTTCAGCTCGGTCGTCACTGACACGCGCCACGGATTGCCCTGATAGCTTTCCGAGTGGCACCACTTGTAGGGCTTGGCCTTGGGCGTGAAATCGGCCAGCGGGCCGGGGGTGATGGCTTGCGGCGCGCCTTCATATTGCGCGCGCAAGACATCGGGCAGGCCCGCAATGGTTTCTTCAACCGATTGGGCAAAGGCGGGCAGCGCCGCCGTCAGGGCAGTTGCGGCCAGCAGGCCACAGAACAGGGTCTTCATCGGGTTCCTCCTCCCTATTGTCCGGGGTTGTCACCCGGGGTCGCGTCGTTGTCAGAAACTCTCCCGGAACAGCCGGTTGATCTCGTCTATCACCGGGGCCGCCGGTTCCCCGGCTGCCAGTCCTGCGGTGATGCGCTGCGATGCCGCCTCTTGCAGCGCCATATAGCCGTTGTGGCGCGGACGCAGCCACGCCCCCTCAAGCGTGGCGCGGGTGGCGCGGTAGAAATCGCTGGTGGCGGCATTTACCGCGGCATCTTCCCATGCGGCGGCATGGCCGGGCTGCCCGCCGGCCGCAGCAAAGGGGCCGCGCTGAACCTCGCCACTGGCGATCCAATAGGCAAAGTTGATGGCCGCTTCTTTCGCCGCGGAAAATGCCGAAACGGCAATCCCCGTGCCGCCAAGCGCAGAACCAACCGGCCCCTTGCCCCCCGCGACGGGCATATCGGCAAAACGGATCAGGTTGGGGCGAAAGCCGGGGATGGCGTAATTGACATAGCCATAAATCAGCGGCGCGCAGGCGATTTGCGATCCCGGTCTGGCCATTTCCTCAAAGACGGCAATCGGATCCCAGCCCGCGCAAGCCGGGTCCACCAGAGCGGCCAGTTCGCGCAGCATGTCCCAGACCTCGGCGCCTGTCGCAGGATTGATCAGGGTATCGCCTTCAACTGTGCAGGGCGCACCGATGTTCCCCGCGAGCGTGTAAAGGCACATCAGCGAATGCGGCGGGCGCAGCGGCAGCAGCACCCGGCCTTGGCGGGCAAGGTCGATCACCGCGGCCCAGGTGGTGGGCGGGGCGTCGATCAGATCGGGCCGCCATGCCAGAACCTGCGTGGCGGCGTCGATCGGGAAGGCCCATTGATGGCCGCGCCAGAAATAGCTGGGATAGCTGGCCCCCACCGACCCCGCCGCAAGTGCCGCGCGTTCGGCCTCACGACCCGGCACATCCAGCGCAGCCAGACAGCCTTCGTCGGTGATCTGGCCGACATGCGGGTGATCAATCACGATCAGGTCATAGGCGCGCGCCAGCTCTTCCACCGGAAAGCTTTCAAAATCCTGCAAGGACCGCTTTTCCCAATCAATCTGCACGCCGGTCTTTTCGGCCCAGATCGCTGCGCAGGCCACCATCGGATCGAAACCCCGCGGGTGGCTCCAGGTCATGCCTTTCAGGCGGGTCACAGGTTGAACTCCTTGCGGATGGCGGCGCTGTGGGCGCCGATCAGGGGTGCGGCGGCGGTATTGACGGGGCGATGACCGTTCAGGCGCAGCGGCAGGCGGGTGGTTTCGATTGACACGCCATCGGCGCGGGTGACGGTCTGCAACATGTCCAGCACCTGAAACCCCTCCGAGGCCAGCAGGGCCGGCCAGTCCAGCACGCGGGCGCACCAGATGTCGGCGGGTTCCAGCACGGCAAGCCAAGCGTCAACCGGCCGCGTGGCGACCTTCTCGGCGATCAGCCGCTTGATGGTGTCACGCTCGGTAAAGCTGAGTTTGGGATCGTCACGGTAGGGTGCCAGCGTGTCGATCTGCATCAGATCGGCCAGCTTCGGCAGCGGCGTCATCGCAATGGCAAGCCAGCCATCTGCCGCCTGATAGACGCCATAGGGCGCAGAAAGATAGGCATGGGCGCTGCGGAAATCGGAGCGTTTCGGCAGGCGGCGGCCATCGTTGAGATGGGTGGTCAGCACCTCGAACTGGAAATCGAGCAGGGCCTCCATCAGGCTGGTCTGCACATGCATCCCGTGGTTCGAGATGCCGCGCCGCACCAGCCCGGCCAGAATGCCCTGACAGCAGGCCGCGCCCGCCAGCATATCGGCAACGGCAAGGCCAAAGGGCACCGGCCCCTGATCTTCGTCGCCATTCAGCCACATCACCCCCGAACGTGCCTGTGCCAACAGATCCTGGCCGGGGCGGGCGACCCATGGCCCTTCATCGCCATAGCCGCTGATCGAGGCATAGACGAGACGGGGGTTGATCGCCTTCACCGCGTCATAGTCCAGGCCAAGGCGGTCAATCACGCCGGGCCGGAAATTCTGGATCAGCACATCCGCGCGGGCAATCAGCTTGCGCAGGGCGGCCAGATCGGCGGGGTTCTTAAGGTCGATCGCAAGGCTTTCCTTGCCGCGGTTGATGGCGTGGAAGATCGTCGAATCGCCGCCGATCTCGGTATCGGACAGGTAGAGCCGGCGCGACAGATCCCCGCCGTCAGGCCGCTCGATCTTGATCACCCGCGCGCCCAGGTCGGCCAGCCGCAACGAGCAATAGGGGCCTGACAGAAACTGGCTCATGTCCAGCACGATCAGGCCATCAAGCGGCAGAACGGCCTCGGTCTGTGTCACGTCACTTTCTCCCCGGCGCGGTCACGCGCCGCTTTCGTCATGCGGCAATGCAGCACAATCTTTCGTTGGTAAATTATGTTTTCATTTATGGAAGTTTCGCGCAAGCCAGAATCTGCGGCCCCGGGCAAAGAATTTGCATGACAAAAGCCCCGGCCGGCGGCCGGGGCTTGGGCAGGTCAATCGGGCTGGCCTAGTTCGTGGCGGATGTCAGCGACAGCTCGTCGCCCGCGGCGCGCAACAGGGCCAGAACGCGATCCCGGTCGGGGGCATCGGGGTTTTCAAGCCGCCGCACGAAGGGGCAGGTCAGGGCGGCCAGAACCGTGCCGTTCGGCCCCATGATCGGCACGGACAGGTTCCACACCGTTGGCGTCTGCTGGCTTTGCATCGCCTCATAGCCGTGCTGCACGACATCGGCCAACCGCTTGTCCAGATCGGCGGGGGCGACCTCATAGGGCATGGTTTCATGCTCTTCAAACATCAGCGCCCGTTCTTCGGGGGAAGCGAAGGCCAGAATGACGTGGCCGGACCCGGAATTGACCAGCCCGATCTGCGCACCCACGCGGATCGTGACGCCCCAATAGCCCGGCGCCTCGACCTGAGCGATGACCACCAGATCGCCACGGTCATATTTCACCAGATGGCAGGCTTGTTCGGCAGCATTGGTAAAACGGCGCATCACTGGCATGGCCTGACCGACCAGACGGCGGATCGGCGGGCGCAGATGAGCCAGCAGGAACAGCTTCATGGTCAGCGCATAATTGTCGCCCTGACGGGCCACATAGCCGCGCCGTGCCAGCCGGTCGAGCATCCGGTAAAGTTCGGTCGGAGAGCGGTTGAGCGCGGTCGAGATGTCTTTCAGCGTCATGCCTTCTTCGCGGGCGGCCAAAAGCTCGATCATATCAAGCCCCTTGTCCAGCGCGGGGGCGCGATAGCGGCCGTCATCGTCATTCTCGGACATGGTTTCACCTGTGAAATTTCCCGCTTAAGCTACGCATTGACGCGGCAACGTCAATATCGTTTACTGGCAGTATAACATTTCATATATGGAATACTGCCCGTCGGGGAGCGGGCAAGGGGAGGGTGATGATGGGCGAACTTCTGTTGTTTGTCGGAACGCTGAACCGCGAAGCACCCTATTTTCAGGGCGCGCGGGGCGACGGTCTGAATGTGTTCAGCTTTGACGAGGCCGCGCTGCGCTTTCGCAAACTGGCCGGTTATCCGCAGGTCGAAAATCCGACCTATCTTTCCGTCAGCGCCGATGGCCGCCGCATCTATGCCAATTCCGAAGTGGCCGACTGGCGCGAGGGTTTGGTGACCGCCTTTGGCTTTGATCCGGCGACCGGGCGGCTCGACTATCTCAACACCCAGCCCAGCCTTGGCAGCATCACGGCCCACAGCATGATCTCGCGCGATGGGCGGCGCCTGTTCGTGGCCAATTACACGGTGGGCACGGGCGGGCCGGATCAGTCGCTGGTGGTGTTCGATCTGGGGACGGCGGGCCTCTCTCCGGCCATTGCCAGCGTGGCGCATCAGGGCAGCGGCCCGGACCCCGCGCGGCAAGAGCGGTCCCATGCCCATAGTGCGACCGAGGTGTTGCAGGGCGGTATGGTGATCGTGGCCGATCTGGGGATGGACGCGCTGATCACCTACAGCATCGGCAGCGATGGCGTGCCAAGGCAGATCGCCCGCGTCCAGACCGCCCCCGGCGCGGGGCCGCGGCATCTGGCTCTGCATCCCGGTGGGCGGTTTGTCTTCGTGATGAACGAGCTGGATTCCACCGTAACTGCGCATAGCTTTGATCCTGCCACGGGGGTTCTGGCGCCGATTGACAGCCAGCCCGCCGTGCCGGCCGAGGCGCGGTCTGGCAATCATTGCTCGGACATCCAGATTTCCCCGGACGGGCGGTTCCTTTATGGCGGCAACCGCGGGCATGACAGCATCTCGATCTTCGAGATTGACCAGGACAGTGGCCGACTGACGCCGCGCGGCTTTGCGCCCTGTGGCGGGGCCACGCCCCGGCATCTGGCGCTGACACCTTCTGGACGGCATCTGCTGGTGGCCAATCAAAACGCCGACCGGGTGAGCATGCTGGCCCGCGATGCAGCAACCGGCGCGCTGCGCGATACAGGCGCCGCCTTGCCGATCGGCACGCCGATGTGCCTGAAATTCGCGGAGGTTTAACGATGGCCGAGATTGGCATTCACCCGCGCGGTCTTCCCGGCCTGCCCGAGGATCACGCACAGATTCCCGTCTGGAACGCCGAGAACTGGTATTATGAGGATTTTGCCATCGGCGACAAAATCCGGTCGATCCGCCGCACGATCGCGGAAGGGGAGTCGATGCAGTTCAACAGCCTTGTGATGGACCATCACCCCTATGTCAGCGACGAGCGTTTTGCCGTTGAAGAGGGTGTCTTTGGCCGCCGTCTGGTGGCGGGGGCTTTCGTGTTCTCGCTGGGTCTGGGGCTGGCCGCGACCAATTGCCTGAATTCGTTCAGCTATGGCTATGACCGGCTGCGCTTCATCAAGCCGGTCTTCATCGGCGATACCATCTACACCATCCGCGAGAATCTGGCGAAAGAGGTTCACAGCGACAAGATGGGCAAGCTGCGGGTCAGCTATTCGGTTTACAAGGGCGAAGGCGAGTTGGTGCTTTATGCCGAACATCTGCTGACGGCGCTTTACCGTGACCCCGCCGGCTTTGCCGAGGCCGCCAGGGCGCGCATGGCCGAAAAGACGGCGCGTGCCGGGTGAAAAGGGGGGCTGCTGCCCCCCAATCCTCAGATGTCGTTCACGCAGATCTGGCGCTGTTCCCCCAGCCCCTCGATCCCCAGTTCCACCACATCCCCGGCCTTGAGGTAACGCGGCGGTTTCATGCCCAGACCCACCCCCGGAGGCGTGCCGGTCGAGATCACATCGCCCGTATGCAGGGTGAAGAACTGCGACAGGTAAGACACCAGGAACGGCACCTGATAAACCATCGTATTGGTCGAGCCGTTCTGCATCTGCGCGCCGTTCACCTTCAGCCACATATGCAGGTTGTTGGGATTGGCCACCTCGTCCCGCGTGACCAGCCAGGGGCCGATCGGGCCGAAATTGTCCGAGGATTTCCCCTTGGACCATTGGCCCGACCGTTCGGTCTGATAGGCCCGCTCGCTCACATCATTGCAGACGCAGAAACCCGCGACGTGATCCATCGCATCGGCCTCGGTGATATATTTGCCGGGCTTGCCGATGACGAAGGCCAGCTCCACCTCCCAGTCGGTCTTTTCCGAGCCGCGGGGAATGATGATGTCGTCATTCGGGCCGCAGACGGCGCTGGTGTATTTGGCAAAGATCACCGGCTCGGGCGGCACGGCCATGCCGGATTCGGCGGCATGGTCGGAATAGTTCAGGCCGATGCAGATGAATTTGCCGATCTGGCCGACGCAGGCGCCATAGCGCGGATTGCCCTCGACCAGCGGCAGCGATGCCGGGTCGATGGCCTGCAGCCGGTCAAGGTTGGCCAGCACATCGCCGGCAATGTCAGAGACATGGGCGGACAGATCGCGGATGCGCCCCTGCGCGTCGATCAGGCCGGGCTTTTCCGCGCCGCGGCTGCCATAGCGGACAAGTTTCATGGGGGGTTTCCTTTCCTCAGATGGTCCAGCCGCCGTCGAGTGCGATCAACTGGCCGGTGGTATAGGCGGATTCGTCGGCGCCCAGATAGGCAACCATCGCCGCGATTTCTTCGGGCTTGCCGATGCGGCCCATCGGCTGGCGGGCGATGAACGCCTGCATCGCAGCTTCATAATTGCCGGTGTCGCGCAGGCGCTGATGCAGCGAAGGGCTGTCCACCGTGCCGGGGCAGACCGCGTTGCAGCGGATGCCCTGTTTCACATAATCCTGCGCCACCGATTTGGTGATGCCGCCCACCGCCGCCTTTGACGCGGAATAGATGAAACGGTTCGGCGGCGCGGTCAGCGGGCCCGCGACCGAAGCCATGTTGATGATCGACCCGCCGCCCTGCGCCACCATCCCCGGCAGCACAGCGCGCAGCATTCGATACATGGCCTTGCAGTTCAGCGCGAAGGCAAAATCCCATTCGTCCTCGGTCGAGGCCATGATGTCGCCCGCATGGACCACGCCGGCGCAGTTGAAAAGAATGTCGATGCGGCCGGCTGCGGCAACCGTCGCCGCAACAGCTTCGGCGTCCAGCACGTTCAAGACCTGCACGGTGATGCGCGGCGTGGCTTTCAGCTCTTCCAGCGTGGCGGCGTTCAGATCGGTGGCAAGCACCTCGGCGCCTTCCTCGGCCAGCCGCAGGGCGGTGGCCTTGCCGATGCCCTGTCCAGCGGCGGTGATCAGGGCGCGCTTGCCCGCAAGTCTTTGCATTCTCGTGTCCTTTATGCGGCGCCCGGCAGGCAGGCCGGGCCGATGGGTTCAAAACTCTTGTAGGTCAGGATGAATTCGCGGTGGCCAAGCTCTTCGGATCTGGTTTGCTGCCCGGCGGCCACGGCCACCACCAGATCGCGGATTTCCTGCCCGACCTCGGGGATCGTGCGGCGGCCTTCGATGATATCGCCTGCGTTCACATCCATATCCTCGGCCAGCGCACGATAGGTGTCGGGGTTGGCGCAGACCTTGATCACCGGAGAGATGGCGGACCCCACGACCGAACCGCGCCCGGTTACGAACAGCGTCATATGCGCACCGCTGGCGATCATCTCGACGATTTCGGCATTGTCGCTGATGTTCGGAAAGCCAAAGCGTACATCGCCATCGGGAACCACATCCATCAGGTAAAGCCCGCCTTTGGGCGGTATGTCGCCCGGCTTGATCAGGCCGGAAATCGGGCTGTCACCGGATTTCACATAGGCGCCCAGCGACTTTTCCTCGATGGTGGACAGCCCGCCTGCCGCATTGCCGGCGGCAAAGCTACCATAGCCCAGCGTGGCATAATAGCGTTCCGCCTTTTGCACGCTTTCACGCAGGATATTGCCAAGTTCGGGGGTGATCGCCCGTTCGGCCATGATCTCTTCACAGCCGATCAACTCGCCGGTTTCTTCAAAGATGCAGGCGGCCCCTTCGGCCACCAGAAGGTCAAACGCCTTACCTGCCGCCGGATTGCCGGAAATGCCCGAAGTGCCGTCAGAACCGCCGCAAACGGTGCCGATGATCAGCTCATCCACGCCCATCGCGGCGCGCGGACCTTCGGCGATTTGTGCCAGCGTCTTGCGAATCCAGTCGGTTCCCGCCTGTATCGTCGATCGCGTGCCCCCGGTGCGCTGGATCACCAGCGTCTTGACCGGGCGACCCGAGGCATCGACGGCATTGGCTGCGCGCACCTTGTCAAAGCTTTCGCAGCCCAAGCTGACGAACAGTACCGCCCCTACATTTGGATGGGTGCAGAGCTTTTCCATCATCTGCGCCGCATATTCATTGGGATAGCAGCCGGGAAAGCCGATCAACTGCACCTCGCCCTCATGGGGCGTATTGCGGAACTTCTGCACGATTTCGGCGGCCACGAAATGCGCGCATTCGACCAGATAGGCCACGACCAGCGTGTTCCTGATGCCCTTGCGGCCGTCGGCGCGCAGCCAGCCCTGAATGTCACTCACAGCGAGACCCCCGCGCTCAGGCCATCGGCGTCCTGCAACATGTGGGTTGCGGTATAGGCCGAACGGATATTGTGGACGTGAACATGCGCACCGGCGTGGATGGCTTCGGTCGCAACGCCGATGGGCATGCCGTATTTCAGGATCGGCGCGCCGCAGGCAATGTCGTGACGGGCGATCTTGTGTGCCATGGGAATGGCACGGGTCAGTTGCACCGGGCCGGTCTCCAATGTCACGCGGTCGCCTTCGGCGGCATTGGCGCGGGCGACCAGCACATTGTCCTTTTCCGACAACAGCAGGAACGGTCCGAAGTCATGGGTCACGTCCGGCACTCCACCATATAGATGTGATCGGCCACCAGCGCGGTTTCCCCGGTGTGTTTGGTCACCGTCAGCCGTTCGGTAACGCGGCCATAGCCGGGGCGTTTCTCCATCAGCTCCTTGCCGATGATTTCAACGCGCGAGCGGATCGTGTCGCCGATGAACACCGGCTTCACGAAACGCATCCGGTCATAGCCGTAAGAGAAGGCCACCGGATTGATGATCGTCGCCGTCAACCCGACGCCGATGGTGAAGACCATGGTGCCATGCGCGATGCGCTGGCCAAAGGGCAGGGTCTTGCAGAATTCGGCATCCAGATGATGCGGAAAGAAATCGCCGGAATGGCCCGCATGAACGACGAAATCGGTCTCGGTGATGGTGCGGCCAACGGTGTCACGGGCCTCGCCGATGACGTAATCCTCAAAGTATCTGGTTTGTTCAAGCATTCGGGTTCGTCCTGATCGGATGAAGCGGGGCTGCGGCACTTTCATAGGCGGCCTCGACCAGCGCCATGGTGTGCCAGGCGTCTTCGGCACTGCCCTGCAACGTGGCATCCTCGCCGGTGGTAAAGCGCATGACCTGGGTGATGCGGCCGACGAAGGCCGCGATGAACCAGTTGCCGACCAGCGGGATTTGCCGCCAGTCGCCGCTGGTGTTCAGCCACAGCTCGTCCGGTTCGCCGCGGGGGTAGTCGAGATTGACGCCGACCTTCAGATAAGCAGCGCCCTTGGTGCCGCTGATGCGGAACTCGCAAGCCTGAAACTTGCGGCCAAAGCTGTGATTGTGGTTGATCGACAGATTGGCGCGGATCTTCGGGCCGTAATCCAGCATCAGCGAGCTGCGGCTGTTGGAAATGCTCGACGAGGGATGGCCCATCGTGCGCGCGGCGATGCCCTGCGGATTGCCGAAAAGATCGCGGATCAGGTCGAGATAATGGATCGAGTGCAGCAGGATTTCGACCCGCGGCAGATCGGCAAGAAAGGCCCAGAGATGCCACGGCGTATCGACCGCGAGCAGCGCATCGAAGTCGATCACCTCGCCCAGTTGGCCCTGTGCAATGGCGTCCTTCAGGGCCAGACACATCGGGGCAAAACGCAGTTGGAAATTCACCGCCGCCCGGATGTTGCGGGCGCGCAGAATGCCGATGATCTCGTCCGCTGCGGCCAGATCGCTGCCCATCGGTTTCTGGATCAGCGCAACGCAGGCTTCGGGCAGGGCACGCAGCAGCCCGGCAATCGCGGCGGGCGGCACGGCCAGATCGTAGATCGCAGAGGGGCCGGCGGCGGTCGCCTCGGCCAGATCGGAAAAGGCGCGCGTTCCATGCTTTTGCGCCAGAGCGGCGGCTTTCGCATGGTCGGGGTCATAGATGCCCGCAACGGTGAACCCCGCCTGCGCATAGGCCGGCAGATGCGCGTCAGACACGATTGAACCCGCGCCGAAGATCACGATGGGCAGGCTGCGGGCAGGCGGTGCGATGGTTTGGATGAGGTCAGTCATGGTGGAAGATTTCGGTCATGTCGGCCCACCATTCCCCTTCCTTTCGGGTGTCCAGCGGCCGTTGCAACGGCATGTTCACCGCCCACCATTTCTGTGTTGTCGGGTCGGCGGCCATCTTGGCCATATCGGCCGCATAGTCGGTGCCGACATATTCGAAGTAAGAGAACAGCAGGTTCTCTGGCTCTTTCAGGAAGATCGAGTAGTTGCGGATGTTGCATTCGTTGATCTTGGCCAGCACATCCGGCCAGACCTCGGCATGCAGCCTGCGGTATTCCGCCTTGCCCTCTTCGGAAAGGCCCAGCACGGCGCCATAGCGTTTCATTGCCCGCCCTCCCGAATGGTGAAGCGAGAGCCGTCTGCGGTGCGGGCGGCAAGGCTGTCGTGATCCCAGTTGATGCCAAGGCCCGGGGCGGTGGGGGCAATGGCATGGCCGCCATCCCGTGCCATCGGGGCCGCGATATCGTCCAGTTGCGGGATGTATTCCAGCCAGGGCGCATTGGGCACCGCGCAGACCAAGGACACATGCAGCTCCATCAGGAAATGGGGGCAGATCATCAGGTTATGCGCCTCGGCCATATGCGCGACTTTCAGCCATGGGGTGATGCCACCGATGCGGGCGACATCGGCCTGCACGATGCCGCAAGCTTCGGCAGCGATGTAATCGGCGAACTGGCCTGGGGAATACATCGATTCACCGACCGCAATCGGCACGCGGGACTGCCGGTTCAGGCGGGCATGGCCGGCAATGTCATCGGCGGGCAGCGGCTCTTCAAACCAGGCGATATTCAGGCTTTCCAAGAGGTTCAGGCGACGGGCGGCCTCGGGCTGTGTCAGCGACTGGTTCGCGTCGGTCATGATCTCATATGCATCACCCAAGGCGCTGCGCACCGCCGAAAGGCGGGCGGCATCACCGGCGACCGTGGGCTTGCCGATCTTGATTTTTGACCCTTTGAAGCCTGCCTCGCGCATCGCCAAAGCATCCTCGACCAAAGCGGCGGGTTCCAGATGCAGCCAGCCGCCTTCGGTGGAATACATCGGTACCCGGGTTTTCGCGCCCCCGGCCAGCAGATGCAGCGGCAGCCCCGCGCGTTTGCCGCGCAGATCCCACAGCGCGGTGTCGATGGCGGCTTGCGCCAGCGACATGATCGGGCCGACGGCGGTGGCGTGGCTGGTGAAGAGAAGATCGCGCCAGATCTGCTCGATCATTTCCGCCTCGCGTCCCATCAGGGCGGGCAGCAGGCTGCGCTGCAACAGCGACAGGATCGCCGGCCCACCATCGCCGATTGTATAGGAATACCCCATCCCCGAGGCACCCTCGGCATCGGTCAGGGTGACGAAGATCGTCTCTTGCGACTTGAACGACTGGATCGCGTCGGTGCGTTTCACCTTGGGGATCAGATCGACAAGGAAAGCCTCGGCCAGAACGATGCGCGCCATGATCAGCCCCGCAGACTGTTGCCGGTTTCGGCATCGAACAGGTGGCACTTGTCCAGAGCGATGCCGAAACGCATCCGCTCGCCTGCGGAAACCGGGCGGGGATTCAGCATCTTGGCCTGCATTTCGGTGCCTGACAGCGTTGCGTAAAGCAAGGTCTCGGTGCCCAGCGGCTCGGTCAGGATGACCGGCATTTCGACGAAGGCCATATGGGCGGTCGGCGGCAGGGCATGGCCTTCGGGCATGATGTTGTCGGCGCGGATGCCAAGTTGAACCTTGCGGCCCTCGGCCACGTTCAGCCCCGGCGGTTGCGGAATTGCGGTGCCGTCGGCCAGAACGACCTGACCGGCCCGGATCACCCCTTCGAGCAGATTCATCGGCGGCGAACCGATGAAGGTGGCGACAAAAGTGTTCACCGGGTTTTCAAATACCTCAAGCGGGGTGCCGACCTGCACGATATGGCCGTCGCGCATGATCACGATGCGGTCGGCAAGGGTCATCGCCTCGATCTGGTCATGGGTGACATAGATCACGGTGGACCCGACGCGCTGATGCAGCTTCTTGATCTCGACCCGCATCTGGGTGCGCAGCTTGGCATCAAGGTTGGACAGGGGTTCGTCGAACAGAAAGACATCCGGGTGACGGACGATGGCGCGGCCCATGGCGACCCGCTGACGCTGACCACCCGACAGGGCGCCGGGCTTGCGGTCCAGAAGCGGGGTCAGCGACAGGATGCCTGCCGCCTCATCGACGGCCCGGTCGATTTCCGCTTGAGGGCGCTTGGCGATCTTCAGGCTGAAGCCCAGATTTTCGCGCACCGTCATATGCGGATAAAGCGCATAGTTCTGGAACACCATTGCCAGGTTGCGCTCGCGCGGGGGCAGGTCATTGACCACGCGGTCGCCGATGATCACCTCGCCGCCCGAGATATCCTCAAGCCCGGCCACCATGCGCAGCGTGGTGGATTTGCCGCAGCCCGAAGGGCCGACCAGCACCACGAACTCCCCCTCGGCGATGTCGAGGTTGATTGCATGGACCACGCCCACGGCGCCGTATTTCTTGACCACGTTCTTCAGTTGAACCTGAGCCATGACTTATCCTTTCACGCCGCCGAAGGTCAGCCCGGCGATAAGGTGTTTCTGCACAAGGAAGGTCAGCACCAGCGCCGGAATGATCATCAAGACCGCCAGCGCGCACATGCCCCCCCAGTTGAGGGTGAATTGCGAGGTGAAGTCCAACAGACCCACCGGCATGGTTTTCGACGTGGCAGAGCGGGTAAGCTGGCTTGCCAGCGCATATTCGTTCCATGAGGTCAGGAAGGCAAAAATCCCTGCCGAGGCGATGCCGGATCGGGCAACCGGAAATTCCACCCTCCAGAACGCCTGCCAGCGGGTGCAGCCGTCAATCTCGGCGGCTTCGGCCAGCTCTTTCGGCACCTGCCGGAAAAAGCCGTCGATCAGCCAGATGGTGAAGGGCACGTTCATCGCCACATAGACAAGGATCAGGCCGAAATGTGTGTCGATGATCCCGGTGCGGCCAAAGATGATGAACAAGGGCAACGACAGCGCCACGCCCGGCACGGCCCGGCTGGCCATCAGGGCGACGAACATCACCCCCTTGCCCTTGAAGCGGTAGCGGGCAAAGGCATAGCCCCCGGCCATTCCCACCAGAAGCGCGATCACCGTCGAGGTGACCGAGATGATCAGCGAGTTGCGGAAATAGGTCAGCACCGGCACGCCGCCTTCGCCCGCACCGCCGAACATGGCGCGATAATGGTCAAGGCTCAGGCTTTCGGGAATCCAGACCGGCGGCTTTGCCATGATCTCGACCGTCGGGCGGAAGCTGTTCAGCACCACCCAGAGGCCGGGCAGGCAGATGATCGACATGGCCAGAAACAGGCCGGCGAAATGCGCGACCTTCAGCGCACGTTTCCTGATGCGGTGTTGGGAGGCAGTTGCCATGGCTCAGTCCCCCATTCCCAGCTCACGCCGGGCGGTTTGCAGTTTCAGGAAGAAGTAAACCGTGAAGCCGATAGACAGCAGGATGGCGATATAGCCCATGGCATTGGCATAACCCATGCGGGCATCGACATAGCCGGTGCGCCCGATCAGCGTCCAAAGCAGCTCGGTCCGCCGCGCGGGGCCGCCGTTGGTCATCACCTGAACGATGTCATAGGCGCGGGCCACATCCAGCGACCGGATCGCCATGGCGATGTAGATGAAGGGCATCAGGAACGGCAGAGTGACAAAGCGGAAGGATTGCCACGGCGTGCAGCCATCGACCTTGGCCGCCTCAAGCGGGTCTTGCGGCAGGGCGAAAAGGCCGGCAAGGATCAGGATGGCGAAGACCGAAGTCGAGGTCCAGACCTCGGCGAAGATGATGGCGAACATGGCAAGGTTGCCGTCCACCAGCCACGGGATCGCAACATCGGTCAGCCCCAGCGATTGCAGCGCATTGTTCACCAGACCGACGTTGTCGTTGAAGATGAACTTGAACTGGAACCCCACCAGAATGGGCGAGAACATCATCGGGAACATCATTGCCGTGCGCAGCGCCCGCTGGCCGTGCGTCACCTTGGACACCATCAGCGCAAGGCCAAGGCCCAGCAGCATTTCGGCATTCAGCGCGATGGTCAGCAGAAGAACCGTGCGGCCGAACGCCTTCCAGAAATTCGGGTCCGTCGCAGCCTTGATATAGTTGAAGCTGCCCGTCCATTTCCACAGCGTGTCGGGCCGGGTCAGGTGATAGGGCGTGAAGCTGGAATAGAGCGACAGCACCAGCGGGATCGCAACCACCGCCAGAATGATGATGACAGCTGGCAGCAGAAGCACCAGCCACGGGGGAAGCCTGTTACGGGTCATGCGGGGAATGTCCGGGTGGGTCATGTGGTAGGATGGGCAGAATTGCCCATCCTACGGGTTGGCCTCAGTAGACGCCGTTTTCCTTCATCAGACCATCGACCGCATCAGAGGCGTCCTGCAACGCCTGATCCACGGTCTTGTCGCCCAGAATGGCGGCCTGCAGCTCCGGGAAGATCAGGTTGCCGGCCTCGATCCAGTAGGGGGTCGGCGGCACCGGGAACGCGGTCTTGGCGGTTTCCTGGAAGGCGGCCAGCACCTCGGACTTGTAGGGGTCGTCCTTGGCCTGCTCCAGCACATAGTCCCAGACCGCCGTGCGCGACGGCAGCGGGCCCGCGGCTGATTCCAGTTTCTGGCTGTCTTCGTTGGTCAGGAAATCCACCAGCGAAGCCGCAGCTTCCTTGTTGGCGCAGGCTTCGGTCACGGAAAAGCCGTGGAAGCCCGACCAGCCGGTGCGAACCCCGGCCGAGCCTTTGGGTGCGGGGGCCACGCCGACATTGCTCGCGACCTTGGACGCGGCCGGATCGTTGAAGAAGCCCGACCATCCGGGCCAGTCGAGGTTCAGCGCGATGGTGCCCGAGGCAAAGCCGTTGCCCAGATCGTCCCACAGATAGTTGGTGGTGCCCGGAGGAACCGCACCGGCCTTGTAAAGGTCAACGAACCATTGCAGCGCCTCTTTGCCCGCGGGCGAGTTGAAGGCGGGGGTGAAATCGTCGTTGAACATCTTGCCGCCATTGGCGACGACCAGTTCGTAGAACCGCCCGTTGATCGCCTCATCCTTGCCGGCATATTGCGTGCCGTAGAAATTCGGCGGCGCAGCAAAGAACATCGCCTGATCGCGGAACTGATCCCAGGTTTCCGGCGGGGCCAGATCATAGCCGAACTTGGCCTTGAACGCCTCGGCCTTGGCCGGATCGGTGTAAAGCGACTTCTGGTAATACAGCGCCGAAACGTCGAACTGCGCGCGCGGCAGCATGGTCAGCTTGCCGCCGATCGTGGCCGCCGCGATGTTGGCCGGAACAAAGCCCGCAACCGTATCGGCCGCGACAAGCGGCGTCAGATCGGTGAAGAGATCGGGGTATTGCGGCGCGAAGGACGAATGGTTCGACCCCACGCACCAGGCGGTCGTGCCCGCCGCGATGTCGGCCTTGTATTCCTTGTCCAGCTCGAAGTGGTTCTTCTGGCTGATGATGCTGACCTTGGCGCCCGTGGCCTTTTCCCATTCGGCGATACGGCCATAGAGCGCCTCATACTGCTGGCCGCCGATCAGTTTGGCTTCGATGGCCACGCCGGCAAACTCGCCATCGGCAAGGGCTGCCGTCGCAAAGCCGAGGCCCGTCGCTAGCGCCAGCGCAGAGCTGGTAACACGTCCCTTCATGTCGTCTCCTCCCGTTTTGAGATGCTCGAAGGCGGTGATTTTGGAACCGATGGATTTTATATCAAGAACATCTTTTTATATTTAAACGTGACATGCGCCTTCGAGTCAAGTATGACTGGGGTCAAATCCGGCACAGGATGCGGAGTTTCGGGACTGGGAGGGCCCTCTGATGATCTTTGACACCCATCTGCATCTCGTGGAGCGCAAGCGGTTGTCCTATCCGTGGCTCGGTGACGCTCCGGCGCTGAACCGCGACTGGAGCTATTACGACTACGAAATCACCGCGCGCCGTGTCGGCATCACCGATGTTCTGCATATGGAGGTCGATGTCGCCGCGGGGGATATCGAGGCGGAAACCGCCTTTGTCGCCGATCTGATGCAGCGGCCCGGCAGCCTGATCCGTGGCGCCATTGCCAGCGCCCGCCCTGAAGCCCCCGGTTTTGAGGCATGGCTGGAGCGGGCGGACCGCCGTGTGGTCAAAGGCGTGCGCCGTGTGCTGCATGTGCTGCCCGACGCGGTTTCACAAACCACGCTGTTTCGGGCCAATATCGCCCGGCTGGGGCGGGCGGGTCTGCCGTTCGACATCGTGATGCTGGCGCGGCAACTGCCCCTTGCGCAAGACCTGGTGGATGCCTGCCCCGACACGGCCTTTGTGCTGGACCATTGCGGCGTGCCGGATATCGCGGGTGGTGCCTTTGCGCCCTGGGCGGCGCAGATCACCGAGCTGGCCCGGCGCCCGAATGTCACGCTCAAACTGTCGGGGGTGACGGCCTATACCGGCGGTCCATGGACGCTGGACACGCTGTGGCCATGGATCGGCCATGTGCTGCACGCATTCGGACCGGGGCGAATGGTCTGGGGTTCTGACAGCCCGGTCTGCACGCTGAACTCCGGCCTTGCCGAATGGGTTGCGACCAGTCAGGCGCTTCTTTCGGACCTGAGCGGGGAGGAGCGGCAGGCGGTTCTGCATGGCAATGCGCGGCGGGTCTGGCAGATCGCCGCCTGACTGCCCGGTCTATGCCCCGTCTGCCTGTGCCAGCAGCGCGCGAACCCAACGGGCCGCGGCCCAGCTTGCCGGAATGCCCAGCGGCGCTGCAATCAGCAGCGCCGCCACCGGCGACAGCGCCGCAAAGCCGACAGCCTGCATCAACAAGCCCAGCATGAAGAGGTTGATCGCAACCGCGCCCGCCGCAAAGACGTAAAGCAGCAGCGCCAGTTTCCAGACCGGCCATGGGTTTTGCATTCCGCGCTCCTGTGCAGGCGGACATTCTGCGGCAAAAGAAAAACCGCATCCTTGACTTTTGTTAAGGAGAAACCCGCCCCGCGCTGGCAGTTCGGAAGGATCGCCAACAGTTCGCGGAGATCCTCGCCATGCGCGAAATCCTGACGAAGAGCATGGCCCGGAACATCTTTTATGGCGGGTCGCTGTTCTTCATCCTCATCTTCATCGGCCTCTTCGTTCATGGCCACTGGTATATCGTCAATGTCTCGACCGATCAGGCCGGGATCACCGACAGCGTGAAACTCGGCAAGCATGTCTGGGAAGAAAAGGCATGTGTGAACTGCCATTCGATCTTGGGAGAGGGCGCCTATTTCGCGCCCGAGGTCGGCAATGTCATGAAACGCTGGGGCGTGCAGGATGATCCCGAGGCCGCCTTTGAAACGCTGAAAGGCTGGATGGATGCGCAGCCTTCGGGCGTCGAAGGCCGCCGCCAGATGCCGCAATTCCACCTGACCGACGAAGAGGTTCGCGCGCTGTCGGACTTCCTGCTCTGGACGGGCCGGATCAACACCCAGAACTGGCCGCCGAATGATGCGGGCTGAGGGGGAAAGAAAACCATGAAATATCAATCGCAAAAGATCGCGCTGGCCTATATTCTGGTGGCGCTTGCCCTGTTCGCCGTGCAGGTCACCATGGGGCTGGTGATCGGCTATATCTATGTGCAGCCGAACTTTCTGGCGGAAATCCTGCCCTTCAACATCGGGCGGATGCTGCATACCAACTCGCTGATCGTCTGGCTTTTGACCGGCTTCTTCGGCGCCGCCTATTTCTTGATCCCGGAAGAGGCAGAGCGGGAAATCCACTCGGTCAAGGCCGCCTATCTCCAGCTTGCCATCCTTGTGCTGGGCACGGCGGGGGTGGTGGTGACCTATCTCTTCAACCTGTTTGAAGGGAATTTCCTCTTGGGCCGTCAGGGACGCGAGTTTCTGGAACAGCCGATCTGGGTCAAGGTCGGTATCGTCGTGGCCGCCCTCATCTTCCTGTGGAACATCAGCATGACGGTGCTGAAGGGCCGCAAGACGGTGATTTCGTCGATCCTGCTGCTGGGTCTCTGGGGGTTGGCGCTGCTGTTCCTGTTCTCGTTCTACAATCCGTCGAACCTCGCACTGGACAAGCAATACTGGTGGAACGTCGTCCATCTGTGGGTCGAAGGTGTGTGGGAACTGATCATGGCCTCTATCCTTGGCTTCCTGATGCTGAAGCTGACGGGGGTGGACCGCGAGGTGGTGGAGAAATGGCTTTATGTCATCGTCGCCACGGCGCTGTTTTCCGGCATCCTCGGCACCGGGCACCATTACTATTGGATCGGCCTGCCCGCCTACTGGCAGTGGATCGGCTCGATCTTCTCCAGCTTCGAGATCGTGCCGTTCTTCGCCATGATGTCTTTTGCCTTCGTCATGGTGTGGAAGGGGCGGCGCGACCATCCGAACAAGGCGGCGCTGCTGTGGTCGCTGGGCTGTGCCACGCTGGCCTTCTTTGGCGCGGGCGTCTGGGGCTTTCTGCATACGCTGCACGGGGTGAACTACTATACCCACGGCACGCAGGTCACCGCCGCGCATGGGCACCTTGCCTTCTACGGCGCCTATGTCTGCCTGAACCTTGCGCTGTTCACCTATGCTTTGCCGATCCTGCGCCAGCGCGACCCCTATAATCAGGTGCTGAACATGGCGGGCTTCTGGCTGATGTCGTCGGGCATGGTGTTCATGACCTTCGTGCTGACCTTTGCGGGCACGATCCAGACCCATCTGCAACGGGTCATGGGCATGTATTACATGGAAGTGCAGGACCAGATCGCGCTGTTCTACTGGATGCGGCTGGGGGCGGGCGTGGCCGTGGTGCTGGGCTGCTATCTGCTGATCTATGCCCTGCTGATCCCGCGGCGCGAGGTGATCGAGCCGGGTTCCGCGATTACCCATGCTGCGGAGTGACACCATGGACGGAACCTTTCCGGTGAAGGGGGCAGATGCCCCCTTCTATCTGCCACAGGGCGACGAATGCGATGTCTTCGCCGCCGCCTATGCCAAGAGCCTGCCGCTCTTGCTCAAAGGGCCGACGGGTTGCGGCAAGACCCGGTTCGTCGCCCATATGGCGGCGCGGCTGGGCCGCCCGCTTTACACGGTGGCCTGCCATGACGATCTGTCGGCGGCCGATCTGATCGGGCGCTATTTGCTGAAAGGCGGGGAAACGGTCTGGGTCGATGGCCCGCTGACCCGCGCCGTGCGCGAAGGGGCGATCTGCTATCTGGATGAGGTGGTGGAGGCCCGCAAGGATGTGGCCGTAGTGCTGCATCCCCTGACCGATGACCGCCGCATCCTGCCCATTGACCGCACGGGGGAAGAGTTGCACGCCGCGCCGGGCTTTCTCTTGGTGGCCTCTTACAATCCGGGCTATCAGAACATCCTCAAGACACTGAAACCCTCGACCCGGCAGCGGTTTCTGTCGCTGGAATTCACCTTTCCCAAGCCCGAGCATGAAATTCCCGTCGTGATGCGGGAAAGCGGGCTGGACCGCGACCGCGCCGCATTGCTGGTCCGGCTGGCGGGCAAGCTGCGCGGGCTGAAGGGGCAGGATCTGGAGGAAGGGGTTTCGACGCGGCTTGTGGTCTATGCCGCCAGCCTGATCGTCGGCGGCATGGGGGTGGAACGTGCCATCCGCGCCGCAATGATCGAACCGCTGAGTGATGATCCCGACATTCGTCAGGGGTTGCTGGATCTGGTCGTGGCGGTCACGGGTTAGGCCATGGCCCATCTCGACATCGCCCCCTGGGAGCCAGAGGAAACCGCGGGCAAGCTCTGGCATCTTCTGGCTTCGCGGATGGACCCGCCGCCGCGCCATCCGGCGGCGGCGGTGCGCTTTGACGACATGCGTGGGCGGATGGCGGTGCTGTTCCGGGGGCTGGGCGGCGCCGCCGATGTTGAACTGAAACCCGTCGCGGACGAGATCAGCCGCCACCGTATTTCCCTGCGCCGCCGTCTGGCCTTTGACAGCGAACGCCTTGCCCGGGCCAGCTTTGACGGCGAGGCGCTGCGGCTTCCGGCAGAGCTGGCGGTGTTCGCGCAGCGCGAAGAGAATGCGGCGCTCTATCTCTGGTTGGCGGCGGTTTCCGCCTATGCGGTGGCGGCCTCTCCTGCGGCGGACCCGTTCCTTGCCGATCTGGCCGCGATCCGGGCAGGAATGGCGATGACCGAAGCCACGTTGCAGGGCGCGCCGGGTCTGCGCCCGCTTTGGCTGCAATTGTGCGCAGCCCATCTGGCCACCCGGCAGCGCCCCGCCCTGCGCGGCACCGAAGCGGCGGTCGAGGCTTTGCTGCGCCATCTGCTGGGCGATCCCGCCGCGCCGCCCGCCGGGCTTTTGGCCGCGTGGCAGAATCCGCCTGCACATTGGCGCGCGCCAAAGGGGTATCGCCCGGTGCTGCCGGTGCCGATGTGGCCCGATCTGCGCGGGCTGGCGCAGGGCAACGCCAGCGAGGTTGCCAGCCTGCCCACCGATGGCACCCCGGAAGAGGCGGGCGACGGCACCGCCCGCAAGACCCGGCGCCTGAAGGCCGATCAGGCCGAGCGCAAGGACAGCCTGATCCTCTACAAGTTCGAGGCGATGCTGACCTGGGCCGAGATGATGAACATCAACCGCCGGGTCGAGGATGACGACCTGGACACGGCGAAAAAGGCCGCCGAGGACCACGAGGAAATCGTGCTGGGCCAAATTTCCAAGGCCCCGGCGACCAAACTGAAACTGCACCTTGATCTTGCGCCCGAGGATGTGGACCGCGAACGCATCGCCGGGCAGTTCACCTATCCCGAATGGGACGCGCGGGGCGGTGTCTGGCTGCCCGATCATTGCCGGGTGCTGGCCGCGCCGGTCGCGCCCGCCCCGGACTATCACGGCATCACCGATCCGGCGGCATTGCGCCGGGTTCGCGCCGTCCGCCGCCAGTTCGAGGCACTGCGCCCCGCCAGACGGGTTCGTCATGCCCAGCCGGATGGCGAAGAGCTTGATCTGGACGCCTGCCTGCGTTCGATTGCCGATCTGCGGGCGACGGGGCGCGGCAGCGACCGCATCTGGCAACAGGCCCGCCCGGAAAACCGCGATCTCGCGGTTTCCATTCTGCTGGACGTTTCCCGCTCGACCGAAAGTGCGGTTACCGGGCGCCCGGTGATCGAGATTGCGCGCGAGGCGCTGACGGCCCTTGCCTGGGGCTTGGATGCCTGCGGTGACCGCTTTGCCGTGCAAGGGTTCTGTTCGCTCCGCCGCGATCGGGTCTGGCTGCATGACTGCAAGAGCTTTGACGAGCCGATGGGCACGGATATCGAGGCGCGCATTCATGCCCTGCGCCCGGCCTTCTACACCCGCCTTGGGGCGGCGGTGCGCCATGCCGCACAGGGGTTGGCGAAAGAGGGTCGCTCGCGCCGCCTGATGATCGTGATCACCGATGGCAAGCCCAATGACCTTGACCATTACGAGGGTCGCCATGGCATCGAAGACAGCGCCATGGCCGTGCGCGAGGCACGCCGGGCCGGTCATGCCGTGTTCGGCATCACCATCGACCGCGATGCGCAAAGCTGGTTCCCCCGCATCTTCGGTCAGGGTGGCTTTCAGGTGATCCGCGATCCCGACCGGCTGATCACCGCGCTGCCGGAGATTTACCGGCAATTGGTGACGTGAGATGCGGCTGGACGATCTGCCGGGCGAGCTGATCCTGTGGGTGCTGATCCTCTCGGAGCTGCTGGTTTTTGCGGCGGGGGTGACGGCCATGATGGCCATGCGCCTGACCGATCCGCAGGGCTTCGCTGCGGCGCAGGCCGTGCTGGACGGGCGCATGGCGGCGCTGAACACGGTGGTTCTGGTGACATCCGGCCTGTTCGCGGCGCTGTCCGAGCAGGCTGCGTCATGGGGCAATCGCCGCCGTGCCCGCCAGTTCCTTGCGCTGGCTGGGTTGGGCGGGGTGGCATTCCTTGCCGTGAAGGGCGTGGAATACCACCGCGACCTTGCCATGGGCGCGGCTATCGACAGCCACCTGTTCTTCACCTTCTACTATCTTCTGACCGGCTTTCATGCCGCACATGTGCTGGCCGGGGTTGCGGTCCTAGGACTTGTGGCGATCCGTGCCCGGCCCGCGCCGGTGCAGGCCGGGGTGATGTTCTGGCATATGGTCGATCTGGTCTGGGTGCTGATCCTGCCGCCGATCTATCTGCTGCGATAGGGGGCAGGCATGATCCGCAACTGGGCTTTCCTGATGGCGCTGATCGGGGCGACGCTGGCGCTGTCACCCCATGCCGGTGCGATGGCGGCAGCGGGTTTGCTGGCCTTTGCATGGCTGAAGGCCCGGGTCATTCTGGGCGGGTTCCTGCATCTGGGCAGGGCGCCGGGATGGCTTTCTGCCCTGATGCTGCCGCTTGGTTTCTGGTTTGTCCTGATCTGGGGGCTCCATGCCCTGTCCGTCAGATAAGGCGGCTTGTCGCCCCGAAAGCATCGGCATGGGCCAGGTCGCGCAGGCGGCTGATCGAGGAGATTACCGCATTGGCCTGATTGATGCGCACGCCATAATCGCGCAGCCGCAAGAAGGTGCGGCTCAGGCTTTCGGGCTTGATGCCCAGACGCCCGGCAATCAGTGCCTTGTCATAGGGCAGGGTGACGGTCGCGCTTGCCGCGCCTTCGGGACAAAGCTCCAGCAGGAATTCCGCCACGCGCTGGGCGCCCGACCGCGCCTTGAGTTGTTCGATCTGCTCGACCAGCCCCTGAAGATGCAGGAAGGTGGCGGCAAGGATCGAGATGGCGGTTTCGGGATGCGATTGCAGCAGGTCAAGAAAGGCCCGCGCCGGAACTGCGATCAGGTCGCAGGCCGTTGTCGCTTCGGCCGAGACGGGATAGGCGGCCCGGCGTAGGGCAATCGGCTCACCAAAGCTCTGGCCGCGGGTCATCACGCCGACAACGGCTTCGGTCCCGTTCGGCGCAATGCGGTAAAGCTTTACCCAGCCGTCGGCCACAATGTGGATTGAATGCGCGGTGTCGCCCTGATGGAACAGGCTTTGGCCGCGCCCCAGCCGGTGAACCTGGGCTGCATCCAGCAGCGCCTCGCGCACTTCGGGCGGCAGGGCCGAGAACAGGCGCGACTGACAGGCGATGTTGCGCTGCGCGGTGGAGAGTCTGTGGCTCATCTGCTTTGGCCTTTCCGTCGGGGGCGCCCGGCCCTTGACGGGTTTAGGCCCCGCCACCCGCCGCCACTTTGCGCGAACGCAAAGAGCGGGGCGGAAGTCGGCTTTGCAGATAGTGGCGTTTGCCGCCCTGTCAGGCCGGCTTGAAGGCCGATACCAAGGCATCCGACCCGCGCGCCAGCAGCCCGAGGTCAGAGCCTACCGCAACCATGGTAAAGCCTGCCGCCAGATACCGCTGGGCATCGGCCCGGACGGGGGCAAGGATGCCTGCGCTTTTCCCTGCCGCCCGGGCCGCCGCCAGAACCGAGGCGATGGCGCCCTGCACCGGGGCTGCATCGGGATTGCCCATGGCGCCCATATTGGCCGACAGATCGCCGGGGCCAACAAAGAGCGCATCCACCCGCGGCACGGCAGCAATGGCGGCGGCATTGGCCCCGCCGGTTTCGCATTCGATCTGCAGGGCAAGGAATTGCTGCACGAGGGCATTGGCATGATAGCCCGCAATCCGGCCAAAGCCGTTCGCCCGCTGTGCCATGGAAAACGGCTCTGTTGCACAAATCGGTTGATCGTGGGACCTCCCCTTTCCGTGGACAGACCTACCCCGCGACCTCTGTGATAG
>NZ_JABUHN010000007.1 GCF_013328815.1 Tabrizicola fusiformis | reverse complement strand
TGCAGGTCTCAGCCATTGATCGGCTCCTTCGGATAGGGATGGCGGGCGCGGATCGCCGCGACCAGGGCGTCGTATTCGGATTGCGATGCCTCTCCCCGTTGGACCTTGAAGTAGAGCGGGTCAGCCTCGGCCGCGAAGGCGGCGCGGCGGGCTTCCCGGGCCAGCTCACGCGCGGCCTGCGCTTCGGCTTCGGCCAGACGGGCCATGCTGGCTGGATTGCGGCGGACCACGGTCATGCCGCCACCTCCAGACGAAAGCTGACGGGCAGCCAGGGCAGAGGCGGGTCGATCTCGACCGCGTAATGGCCGGGATCGGGCAGCGTCCAGATTGCGGGCTCTGGCACCGGGCCAGCGAAGAGCAGATCGTCGGTCAGCAGATCAATGATCCGGCATGTCGTGCCTGCCGGCGCCTCGGCCAGCGTCACCGTGGTCACGCCGGTCTGGTCCGTCTGCACGATCGGCCGGGGGCGAGCGACCCAGACACCATCGACCAGCATCATCCGCATCAGGGCCGTCACATCAGCCCCACGCGGCAGGGCGATGGCGCCTTCCGGCAGGTTGGGTGCCGATCCAAAGGCTGACGGAAGCCGGGGATCGTCCGCGCGCATCTGGGCAAAGCTGATCATTTGATGATGTCCGTGGCGATCATGGTGATGTTGGAAAGCGCGTTGGTCTGGGTATCGGAGCAGTCCGAGAGCAGGCGCTCCTCGACGTCCTCGTAATTGCCGACGACGGTTGCCGAGGAGGTGTACTGATCCCAGGCGGAGGAGGTGATGTCCCAGGTGTTGCGGTCGATCCATGCGGACCAGGTGCCAGCCTCCTTGGTCCTGCGCTGCAGTTTCAGCGTGACGGTGGCCAGCGCACCGCTGATCTTGCGAGCGCGGAAGGTCACGCCGCGCAGCCAGATGCTGGAGGCCCCGGTCGGCCCCCAGGAGAGGGTGCATTGAACCTGCGCACCGCCCGACATCGTCAGTGGCCCGACCACGCCTGCCTGCGGGTGGGTGCCGTTCACATCCACGCGCCCGAGCAGGATGTCGTCAGTCGTCACCGCCTCCCAATCGGTCCAGTCGGTGGCCCAGAGTGCGACCTGTCGTGCCCGCACTTCGTATTCGGTCGCGGCCAGAAGGCCATCCGAAATCACCGCTTCACCGGCCGAAACGTTCGTTGTGGCACCTTGCGACACGGCTGCGCCGCCGGCCAGCCGTACCTCCCATTCAAGGCCGGTGCAGCCATCCATTTCGTCGCCATCCCATGTGAGCAGGATTGCGGGGCGTCGATCGGCGGCTGTGTCATCGGCGATCCCATAGGGCGCCACAGCCCAGCCGGGGACGGTCTGTGCCGCAGGTTCAACGGGCGATGTCGATGCAGCCTCGAAGGGCCGTTCCATTCCCGTTGACCAGCTCTGGTCGGCAGGGTCGACCTCGCGCAGAGACAGGCGCTGCAGCAGGGTCTGCACATCATCGGCGACCTCGGCCACGTCGAAGAGCTTGGCCGCATAGCCCAGCCGGGCCGAGGTCCAGCTGATCGTGTCCAGCGGCTCCACTGTCGCGGCATCTGCGGGCAATGTCAGGGCATGGCGACGGAATCGCCGCTCGTCGGCGATATAGGCGGCCATGATCCGTTGCACCTGATTAGGGTACGGTACCGCATTGAGTTGCAATGCGGCCACCAGGCGGCGACCGCCATCTTCGGCTTCCCAGGTGCTGGAATACCGTGGCGGGGCTTCCTTCGGCTCCCAGAGTGCCTCTGGATCAGGATAGGTGGCCGCAATGCCGTTCTGCCGCTGGTCAAGCGTCGGGAACGGGTCCAACTCCTGCGGCTGTGTGATGACCACATCGTCATCAGTCATGAACCAGACTGGCAGCCCGGGGCCGCCGACGCGGATTTTCCACAGCCCGCCGCTTTCGGCCACTTGGCCCCCGGCGCCGCGCAACAATTCCTCGATCACCGCCGCAG
The DNA here is from genome assembly GCF_013328815.1 of Tabrizicola fusiformis. GTDB lineage: Bacteria > Pseudomonadota > Alphaproteobacteria > Rhodobacterales > Rhodobacteraceae > Fuscibacter. The sequence continues at coordinate 285,887 of NZ_JABUHN010000007.1, read as the reverse complement.
GCTCCATGTCGACGGTCACTTCGAACCCGGCCCGGAAGGCTGGCTCGGTGCCGCCCGCCGACAGTGACACGGCGACATCGCAGCTGTTCATCGCCGAAAACCAGTTCGCCAACGGCAGGTCGGGCGCCGCCACGCGGCCACCCCAAATCCCGAGGCCCGGCACCTCGATGCCGCGCTTGATGTTGTAGACCATGACGGCCGGATTGCGGGTGAGTTCCCAGGTGGCCCGGTTGTTCCACCGATGGCTGCCCGATCCGCCCGCCGTGCTGTCCTTGCGCGGGTCATAGAGCGGGATGCCGGTCATCACGAAGCGGCACTGCGGAAAGCCCGAGAAGAGCTTGGTGTTGAAGCGGAAGGTCACGATGGCATAGCAAACGCCCGTGCCGATCATGTCGCTGGTCCAGGGCCGCTCCGGATAGCTGCCGTACTTTGCCAGCAGCATCGCATCCGCCACTGTCTGGGTGCCGTCGTGATACTTGACCCAGGCATAGCCCGCCAAGCGGCCGGTGGCCGGCGTGCCATAATCTGCATGGGCGGTGCCGGAGAAAGTGACGACCTCGCCGTCAATGATCATGCCTGCGAGTTGTTGACCCGCGATATCGCCCAGACTGATGACGTAGGTCAGATAGGCATTCGGGGTCTTGCCTGTGGACCCATGACTCATAGGCGGGCAGACCATGTCGCCGCCCGTCGCATAATCGCCCAGAATGAAGCTTGATGGCAGCGCTCCGCCGCTTTGGGTCACTTCGGTTGTAATGCCGGGATTGCGCGGGCGTGGCGCCAGCGCCGCCTGCAGTGCCGAAACTGCCACTGAGGCCAGGAGGCGCCCGGCGATCGTTGTGGTCAGAAATGTGCCAAGGGTCGTCGCGCTGAAGGCGGCTGCGACACCGGCACCATTCGCCAGAAGAGCTACGAATACTGCGCCCATCTCAGTCCACCCGAAAGGCGCGCGTGGCGGACAGCAGGGGCAGCAGGCCCAGACCGACAGGGGTCAGAACATAGACACCTTCGCCCTGAACCACGCCCAATGCAGGTCCGGCAGGTGAGTTGACAACTGCAAGGTCGCCCGGTGCAGCAAAGGCCACCGGAATCTCTGGCAAAAGCGACGCCGCGTAGGCGATCTGGTCGGTATAGCCCTGCTTGCGCAGCAGCCGCAGCCCGCCCCGCAGGGTCCGGTATCGGCCTCGCCAGCCATGCGCCGGATCACTGCCGGTCATTGCGGCCACGGCACCGGCAGCAAACAGGGCGCAATCGTTGAGCCCCGGTTCGAACGGGCGCTGTGCGAGCCCCGCCACGTAGTCCGTCAGACAAGCCTTCCAGTCGGCTTTACGCATGGCTTGGACCCTTCCATCCGCCGATCCCGTCTCGAGTTGCACTGCCGCCCGCCGTCCCCGCGGTCGCCCGCTTGGCTCCCCAAACCACGGCCACCTTCCCCGTGACGTCCTGATATCGACGGAACCGATCACCTCCGCGTAGCTGCTGGACAGCATCCGATTTGGTCAGTGTCAGGCCCCGGGTCAGATCGCGGGCGCTCGAAGCCAGTTGAACATCCGCCACCGCTTCGCCGCCCACCTCGGCGGTTGGCAGCGGCAACTGGTCGATCTGCCCTTTCCAAGCCAGCTTCGGCTCGTCGATCAAGTCGCCTGTTTCGGGGTCGTAGAGCGCGCGGTGTATCTCCACAGGCGCCAGCGAGACATCATAGCCAAGGGCCAGTTGCTGGACCTCGGCCGAGAAGCTGGCCAGTTGCAGGCGCTGCATTCGGACCTGTACGCCGGTCGTCATCACGATCGGCTCGATCCCGATGAAAGGGCCTGCCCCATGATAGAGGCGTGTCACCCCGCCGATTACGAATTCGCGATCCTCTTCGCCGGTCCATAGCCCCATCGTCTGCGGCAAGCCCGTGCTACGATCACGGGCAGTAACCCAGACCAGGGCGCGGATCATAAGTCCGCCACGCTTCTGCAGATAGGTCAGTTCTGGTGCGGACCAGTCGCGCATATCAGCCTCCCAGACTTTGAATGAACTGGAACGTGATCCCCTCGGTAATCACCGAACGGCTCTGGCCTTTGCTGGTTTGCCCCGGCACCAGCCGGGCACGGCAGGCTGCTTTCACCAAGGTCACGGTCGCACCAACCGTGGCACCAGGGCGCAGCATGGGCGTGATCTCGAACGCCGGCGTCACACCCGAGCCGTTCGCGGTTGCCGAGCCCACCAGCCTATGCAGCGCCCGCCGCGCCGGGCTGCCATAGTCGAAGGCCAGATAGTCGCCGCGCGACAGTTGATAGCCCACGGGCAGGCCTGACAGGGACAATTCGCGGGCGGACGGCACTGAGGCGATCAGCGGCACGGCTGCCCCCAGAATGGTACCTGACGTGTCGAGCAATGGGCCCGGTCGGCGCGTATCGTAGGCATAGAATGTCCGCCCGGCAGGACGTAAAACATCCAACAGCACGTCTGGCGAAGCAGCCTCGCTCCGGGTGAGGCGGCCAAGTGCGACCGTTCCGGTCCAGAGCATCGGCCCGACATCGGCGTCGAGGATTTCGCCGCCAGCCGTCCGGTTCACGACTACCTGTTCTGGCGTGTCAAAGCTGATCTGGGAGATCGGGAGCAGGCCGAAGAAGTTGGCAATGGAAAGAGGGAAGCTCAGGACAGCCATCAGCCTACCTCCCGCGACTTGCCCGAGAAGCCCCTCAGCCGCGATGGCAGTACCTGTCGATCATAGGCCTGGATCGCTTTGGCCGCGCCATTGTAGGCCATCTCCGCGATTTCGGCGTTGCCGCGCGCGCCGCTGACATTGACCTGCAGCACGATCGGGCCGGACCCGATATCCCCGGTCGATCCGCCGCTTGAACGGCCAGAAGTCCGCCAGCCACTGCCGACCGGCCCGCCCGACGCAAGCCCCTGGCCGGAATTGATGCGTTCGAGCACCGGGCGGTATTGCGCAGTGGCAGCGGCGTTGACGACATATTCACCCGCCGACAGCCAGGTAGGGATGCGGTCTTCCCGCGGCCCGCCCGGCCCTGTGATCAGCCCGGACCAGTCGCGCGCCCTAGCCTCACGGAAGCCGGTCAGGGCGCGGGCAGGGCTGCGGCGTGCATCCGACGCGATCCGCTGGCCACCTGATGCCATTGCCGCAACCTCGCCGCCTGCGGCCCTGCGCGGCAGAAGCAGGGAGAGGATCGAGCCGGAGGTGCCCAACAGACCTGCAAGCGGGCCAGTGCCCAGCATGAACGCCTGCGCTGCCGCCGACAGCAGCGCGCGCGCGAGGTTCTTTACCACATCAATCGCAGACTCGCCGCGGACGATCAGGGCGTCGAGCGCGTCGGCGGCAGATGACGAAAGGAAGTCGGCCGCTGATCGGACTGCTTCAAGCTGCTGTTCCGCCCGGATCAGTTGTTCGACCTCGAGGCGCTCTTTCGCGCTCGCGCCGGCCAGCTGCTCACGGTATTTCAACATCTCCTTCTTGACCGGATCGGTCTCTCGGAGGACGTCCTGTTCTTCGCGCAGCCGCTTGATCAGCTCGGCCACAGCGTTGCTTTCGGCTTTAGCCGCCCCTGCTCCGGCGGAAGTACCACCCACCGCCTTGGGAGTATTGCGTTCTTCCAGCGCCTTTTGGGACGGCGTCTGAACCGGGCTGCGCGAGCCATAGGCTTTCAGCGCCTGACCGCCAGGTGAAAACTCGATCTTCATCTGGTCGAGCTGCTGATTTGCAGCAACCTCTGCAGATACCCTGGCAAACCAACCTGCCGCCTCGCGCAGCAGACCGGAAAGCCGTGATGCGGGGCCGAGCGCCGCTTCGATCGCCGCAGCGATCCGGGCCTGCGCCAGCCCGTTTGCGGCATCCCAGGCTGCCAGAAGCTCGAGCTTCAAGGCGTCAGAGGCACCGCTGGCGTCAACCAGCGCCGCATGCACCTGCCGTTCTGCCTCCAGCCGCGCGAGGGCAGCGGCCGCGGAATCCCGACCGTATTGCGCATCGACGGCCCGGATCGCCGCCTGCTGCTGCAGGATCGCAAGCTCTTCCTGAGCCGCGCGGTCCGCCCCCTGATCCTTTTCACCACGCGCCACCGCACGACCGAGACGGGCGATCAGGTCCTTGTCCATTCCGGAGGCAGCAGCGTCCGCCTTGACGCCCAGCAGACCCATCTGGAACACAAGTTCGGTCAGCCCGTTGTAAAGCTGCCGCTGCGCGCCGTTCATCCGGTCATAGCCGCCGAGGGTCGATTCCATCTGGGCCTTGAGGTCCAGCGCCGCCCGCAGGCGGATCGACTCATCGGCGGTGCTGCGCAGCACATTCAGGTTGCCGGCAAAAACCGCTGCGGCGTCCCTGTTCTGTTGGTAGAAATTGCTCAGGCCAAGGAAGTCCTGGGCCACCGACTCCGTCGAGCGGTCATCGGCACTCCAGAAGGACCGTCCCAGAACTTCATCCCGCATCGCGCCAGCTGATGCGCGGAGTTTTTCGAAGGCATCGACCTTTGCGATGTTGGCTAGATCGATCAGCGCCTGGCGCATTTCCGGGGTCGCAGCCCCGAACTCCTTGCGCATTTCGGTCGCCGACATCGAGGCCCGCTTGTTGGCCTTGTCGAGCGCGTCGATCGCAGATTGCAGATCAGTGATCCGCTTTTCAAGCGTCACGACTTCTTCGCTGCTGCCCGAAAGCCACTGGATCGCGGCGGCACCGAAGCCGATCACCCCCAGCGTCACAAGGTTGATCGGGCTCAGCATGGTCAGGAAAGCCCCGCCAAGCGCCCGCGCAGCGCCCGCAGCGCCCATGGGCCCGATCACCTGGGTGATCTGCGTGCCTTGCTGGATGGCCAGTTGCAGCGGGTTCTGCCCCGCCGCCATCATCACGCCGATGTCGTTGAAGTTGGCCACCAGGTTGCCAAGAGATGCTTGTGCGCTTCTGTTAGACTTCTCCATCGCGGCCGACGCTTGAGCGGCCTTAATCTTGGATCGCGCAAGAGCATCAATCTGGCCCGCCGCGCCGGCTGCCTTGTCGCCCAAGCCGTCGACGGCGCCTCCAGCGGCTTTCGCACCCGTGGCCAACACCTGCGACTGCGCTCCGGATTTCCCAAGCTCGCTCTGCAGTGCCCGCAGTTCCGCCTTCGCCTGCTGGGCGTCCATTTTCAGCAGAAGGGAGAACAGCAGGCTCATTTAACGACCGTTCAACGCCGCAGTTGCGGCTGCTTCAATTATCTGGACATCCGCCCATTCGGCGGGTGTCAGCGTGATTCCGGCGAGAGAGAGTCCTGCCTGGACGGCCGTGTAGTCGAGGCCCTGCCACGAGACTCCCCCCTCAGTACTGACGATCCGCCACTGCCCCGATACGGCGAGGAAGGCGCCCAGCGTGGGCATGTGCTCGGGCCAAAGCCCCTCGTCTTCGTCGTCCGGCGTTTCGAACAGCGCCGTGTCGAGACCCCAGGCGGCGCAGTCCTCGGCGGTTTCGTTGGCGCCTTTCTGCAGGGCGCCGGATGCCCAGGCCCGCCCCGCCCAGATCAGTTTCCCGTCTTGGCGCCCGATACTCCGGCCGAGTAGGCCTGCAACAGCCCGAGCTGCATGAATTCCAGTGCGAGCACCCGCGCCGCCACGGCTTCGGTCCAGTGCAATTCCTTGCCTTCATCATCGACGAGATCGGAGATCGACAGCACCGCCCGCGCGACAAATTCGGGTGTCGGCAGTTCCCAGTCCTCTTTCGGCAGGATGCGAAACCGCACGCGGCAGGTCTGGTCGACGGCGCCTTCGTCGGTCGGCACCGAAATCGTGGCGGTCGTGGCAAAGGTAGGGTTCTTGGCAATCTTCAGCGTCATCGGGGCTTCTCCGGATGGGGCGGGGTCAGGTCAGGACCAGCGTCCACTGGTCATTGCCAGCGGACGGCAGCGGAGTAATCGAGATCGGCCATTCGGTGCGGCGCTGGTATTCCTGCAGCGCGCCGGGGCGCTTCACCTGGCCGGTCGGCACCGTAAGGGTAGCGATGGCGCCGGCCGCGGTGCCGTGTGCCACCACGACCGCAACTGTGCCCTGGGCGGCCGCAACTGCGAACGGGTTCCAGGTGCCCAGCGGTTGGCTCTCGACGCTGACATCAAGACTTTCGGCGCGGTCCGAAATGATGATCTCGTCGGCGTTGAACAGGAAGCGGCGCTCGAGCTGGTTGCCGAGGTCCAGCGCGAAATCGCGCGCCACCATTGCCGCACCTCCGATGGTGAAGGTCGGGGTGTTGGTCTTGGACGCGATGATCGGCTTCTGGAATGCGGTCAGGGTGGGAACCGCATCGGTTTGTGCGGACGGCGCTTCCCAGAGCGAATGGAACTCGAACTCGATATAGGGAATGCCCTGCGGCGAAAGCCGGAACTTGGCTGTGCCTCGGCTGCCGCGCAGCCGGTAGCGGCTGCCGTCATTGTGCAGGTAGATCGTCGCTGATTCCGGGGCGTTGGTGATCGGATTGAAGGTGACCGAGGTGCCGGCCGAGATTGTCTGGGCGACAGAGCAGGCCCGCAGCAAGGGGCCCCATGCCGGGGCAGTGCCGGCAGTGCCGGACGGAGCCAACTCCACATCGAAGCTGATCTTCTGATAGAGTTCAGCCGGAATCGTCGGCTGCGCCGAAAACCAGGCGAAATCGAGTTCGCGGCTGGTGTCGCTTCCTTCCATCGCCGACAGCCTGATGTTCTTAGCGAGGATCGCATTTGCACCCCCGGTCGGAACCGAGTCTGTGCCATAGACCGTCTCGATCTTGGCCAGGAGCACCTTCTTATGCCAGAATTGAGCCATATCAGGCTTCCTTCGTCATGGCCGCAGGCGAAGACGCCGCAGGCGGGTTTTCCGGCACCAGAGCGCCGGATTTGTCGCGGACGAAGCTGCCACCGGAGGCGGGCAACGGCGCTGCGGGGGCGGGAGTGGGAAGTTTGGTCACGGGAACCTCAGCTGATCTTTTGCGGAAAATTCGAGGGCATAGGCCACCTGGCCCGGTCTCAGATCGGCAAGCTGGGCGCGGGCCAGCCGAAAATCACCGGCCACCTCCGATCCCGCGGGCGTCCAGCCGCATAGCGCGGCGATCACGGCAAACTGGACGGTTCCTACATCAGCAAGGGTGCGGGCGCCGGTGCGATCCGCGGCGGCGTTGAAGACCAGATAGACCCCGAAGGTCACCTCGATCTCCTGAACGTAAGACCCTGAGAACGACTGGACCTCCAACCCGCGCAGACCAAGCGGCACCACGAAAGCGCGAGGACGGGCATGAACCTGCGGCCCGGCGCCGAGCACGGCAGCCAGTTCGGCCGCACCATCGACCGACTGCAAATCAGCCACCTGCTCGCGGAGCCGCTCGATGATGGACAGTGCAGCAATCATCAGATGAAGCCCTTCATGCTGGCCTCGGTGAACGGGCGCTCGCGATCCACCGCTAGCACCCCATCCGAGCCGCTGCCCGCAGGCTCGATCCCTGCAGCATCAGGAAGCCGGATCGTACCGCGCGCGATGTCGCGCAGCTGGGCCATCGCGGCGTCGTAGTCGGCTTTCACCTTGCCCTCTGGCGTGCTGACATGCAGGTTCCAGAGGGTCAGAACCTGCGACAGACCGGCGATCAGTGGCGGGATGGCAGCCAGCGGCAGCACATAGCGCCCCGCCAGATACCCATCGATCACCGCATCGGCATCGGCGACCGCCCGGTCAAGTACGGCAGTATCCACGGCCCCTGTCGGAACCGGCCCGCGGTCGGTCAGCATGACCAGAAGTTGCTCGCCATAACGGGCTGCCAGCAGGGAGAGGGTGCAGTAGGGCATCGGGGAACCTTGAATTGCGGTGACCGTCTCTCCGGTCTGTCTCGTCCATCATCAGACGTTGCAGGCGCCTCGCGCGGGACGCCTCGCCTACTCGGACCACCTGCGGCGGGGGTCTCATCTGCCCGTTGTTCCGCAGGCCCGCGATCGGTCCTTTCGCTCGGGTATTCAGTAGGGCGGGGCCGTGACCTGAACGAGAAGTTCGGGGTCGGACTGCAGCGCCAGCAGCTGCGCCTCGGTCAGATCATCCAGCGGGATGGTCACGGGCTCGGCGCCAAAATGGCGGCCTGCGCGCCAACGGCCCACCGCCGGGCCCTTGACCACAACGCTCGGCGGCGGCGCGACCTTCTCCGGGGCCGTCTTCGATACCTTTGCCGTCTTGGCCTTGCTCTGGGTCTCGGCCGCGGCCTGCGTCGGTTCGGTGGTTTCCGTTTGCGGTTGCTGATCGTTCATCTCGGGCTCCTTCAGTTTGCTGATGGGGGCGGGCCTGCCGCCCCCACTGTCAAACCGACCGCCCGGATCAGGTCAGCCAGGGCACAACCAGCAGCTCGGCAGTCCCCTTCCACTCGTTGGTCTCGCCGCCCGAGGCGTTTTCCGAGTTCAGCAGCTTGCGACCAGCGCTTTCAAGCGACGGCGGAACCACCAGGAGGTTCGGAATCAGACCCAGGGGGCCGCCGCCATCCGCCTTCATGCCCATGATCCCGGTGCGCGCGACGGCATAATTCGTGGCGTTCAGAGTCTGCTTCGACCCCCATGCCAGTTGGGGCAGGCCGTAGCCGACATTGCAGCGGGTATCGACGCCGTAGGTGAATTCGTTGCGCTCGAACACGTTGTCATCGGTCTCACGATCCTTGGCGGTGAAGACCGGCGCCTTGCGTTCCTGATAGATGATCGGCTTCAGCGGCCGGTTGGTGCACATCAGGAACCAGGGCGTGCCGCCGCCACCATCGGTGTTGGCATAGGTGGACATCGTGCCATCGGCCAACATGATCGGGTGATCGGTGTCGAAGAAATACTGACCATCCCAGCAGTTGGTCGCAAAGCCAGCCTTCAGCAGACCCCAGACCAGCTCTTCGGGCAGACGCGCGGCGCCATCGCCCATGAGGGTGAAGCCCTCGGAGTACATGCCCAGATTGTCGTCTTCGATGAAGTTCCGGTTGACGGAAACCGTCTTCTCGAAGTGCTTGTTCAACAGCGTGTAGGAGGCTTCCGAAAGGTTGTCGATCTGACGCGCGCCGATCCATTCGCGCAGGCCCGTCAGTCCCTTCAGCCAGCCATAGGTGTTCATGGCAGTGGTGGAGCGGATCGTCTTGGCGACGCGATCCTTCATCTTCGGCACTGCATCGAAGGCGTTCTGGTACTCGGTGTTGAAGCCGACACGCAGCGCCTGCAGAGTTGCGGAGTTCACTTGCATGGATGGGGTTCCTTAGGAAAGCATGGCGCGGGTGAGGGCTTCGTCAAAGCGGACCCAGACGCCCAGGGCGTCGACGTCCACAACGACACCGGCCGGCGAGCGGGTGGCCGAACCGCTGGTCTTGGCCACCGTCTGATCATCGACGATGTAGCAAACGGTGCCGATGTCGGCGGTGGCGATCAGGTCACCCGAGGCCGAGTTGGCATAGCGGAAGATGCCCTCGCGAAAGGTCTGGTTGGTGACCCCGGCGGTCGTACTGGCCCCGGCGGTCTCCGCGCGACCGACACCAAAAGAGCCGGTGGCGGTGGCCCCCTTGATGATATGGCCAGAGACGTTGCGCATCAGCAGCGCCCCGGCGAAGATGGTCTGGCTGGCGCCAAGAAGCCCGGCGCGGTCGCCCGACGCCATCTGCACGGTTGAACGGTTTTCGGTGAGCGCGGCCATCAGCGGGCCTCCTTCTTGGCATCCGCCTGCAGAGCGGCGAGGAACTTGTCACGAGGAATGCCCAACTGGTCAGCGACCTGCGTTTGCTCGACATTCAGTGAGGTGATTTCGGCACCCGTGGCGGGCGGCTGCGCAAAGATCTGGCCACTCGTGCCAAAGGCCGGCAGCGCGCCAATCTCCTTTTCAACGCGGGCCGGGTCTTCGCAGTGCATCGCGATGTAATGATCGCGCAGCACTTTCACGCCGACGCGGCCTTGCGCGATGGCGCCATCGACAAAGGTGGTCGCCCTGGCCTTGGCGCCTTCGGTTTGCAGCGCAGTCAGCTGTCCGGTCACCTTCGTCAACTCGGATTGCAGCGCGGTAATGGCGCTGTCGCCGGTCTTGGCTGCCTTCGCGGCGGCGAGTACCTGCGCGGGATCGCCTCCATCGACACCCAGGGCAACACCGATCTCGACCAGGGCCGACTGCATCGCCGTATCGGCGGGCTTCTTCAACTTGCCGATGGCGGCGATGATCGCCTCCTCGGTCGCGTCGTCACCGAGGCCCGTTGCCTTGGCAATGGCTGCGAGGTTCATGTCACTCTCCGTGTTCAGGGCGACGAGCCCCTTCAGGTTGGGTTTGTTGGTCAGCGAGGCGCGGAGCACCCGCGTGATGGTCATGTCGGCGAGGTGATTGAAGACAGGCGAGATCCCGCGATAGGCGCGATCAGCCAGCAATGCCTGACCCGCCTTGGTCCATTCCACCCGGCCCCATAGCCCATCAGCGCGGGACTGCAGTTCCTTGATCCAGCCGCGGGCGGGGGCGCCAAGGCCGTTCGCCAGCGCCGTGTCGGTCGCGTGATTCTCGTCCACAGGCATGCCGCGTTCGGATTGCATCGATGCGGCAATGACGGCCTCGATGTCGGCGATCCGGTAGGGACCGCGGTTGTCATAGGTCTGAATTTCACCTTGCGCCGCAGGCAGCAGATGCACCCATTCGGGCGCACCTTCGCTTTCGGGAAGGTCCATGGCCGCTGCCAGGGCGACGAGGGGGAGGGATGCGCGCTTGCTCATGGCGCGACTATCGCGCACTGGCTTTTGCGAATTAATCCGCAAGACCTTGTGGGGGCGTCAATCGGAGCCGCGCAACATCAGCCTGCACGGACGCTGCCTTTCGGTCAAGGCGCAGTGAGCGCCCCCGACATCCATGCCGCAATCGCCTCCAGTATGCCATCCCGGTCTTCGGCGGATATGCCGAGGAAAGGTCGGGCAGGGATGGTGCCCCAGGGGATAGGGCTACCGTTTGCCATCGTTCCGAAGGCCCCTTTGGCTGCGCCGAATTGCATCGTGGCCGCCTGAATGCGGTTAGACCCGACTTCAACCTGATCCCTTCCCGCTTCGCTGAATATCTGCGACGAAAGAGAACGGGTCTCGCCAAAGAGCGGTCGCGGGTCTTTTTTCCTTGCCAGCGTAGATGCTGAGTTGGGCGCCCAGACAGTTCCGTCAGCCGCCCGACCATTCAGAAACCGCTGCTTGGTCGATTCCGTAAGCAGCTCACCGATATCTTGCATCAGCGGAGTTGCATCTTCCATTTCCGCATAGGCGCGCATGAGCGCAGCGGTGACGGCCTGATCCTTGAGTTCGACGGTGAACATTGATACCTTTCCAAGGCTGGCAGGATGCATCTACCCGCTGTGTTACGGGCACAGAGACGCTCAGGGCGACAAGGGAGGGGGCCTGCCAGTTGCAGCCTTGACCCACATCGTCAAGAGCGACAGGCGCCGACGCTTCTTTCGCAGTTCGAACAGAACAGTCACAGCCTCGCCGCCAATATCGCGCCGCCAACTGATGAGATGGATGTTGTTGTTCAGGCCGACATAGCTGATGCCAGCGGGATCGGCGACATTCAGGGTCAGAGGCACGCTCGCAAAGTCGGCTGCGGTGATCGCCCGTTGCCCTCGCAGTTCTTCGGACTGCGAATTTCCATGCTGATTGAAGGCATGCCGCACGCCGGTTGCGTCCAGCGCGAAATCAAAGCCAGTCACCGTCTCGCCAGTCAGACTGAAGATGCGCTCCGCATCGGCCGAGGTCAGCTGTCCCAAGGTGATCATCTGGACGGCGTCATCGATCGACCCAGTCTTCGGGACCGCATCGACAAATCGCTGGACCGCATCTGCCGTAGATGGCGCTGCCCTATAGGCGCGAGCGAAGTCATCGCGGATGCCGATCGGCACAGACTCCATATAGGCTTTCGCAATACCATAGGGCCAGCGAGCTGGCGCTGCGGCGAGCCCGGAGACCTCCTGCATGACGCTGGAACCCGGTCCATAGGCCCAGCCCTTGTCGATGCCAACAGGGGCACCGGTCTTCGGGTCGTGCCGTTCCCAGCCTTGAGGCAGGACCTTGCCCGGCTTTCCACCCAGGCGGCGGGAGGCATCCAGCGACCGGGCACCGTTGATGTAGCAGCTGCAGCCCCAGCCGTTCGGCGGGGCATGTGTTGCCCAGAATGCATGATCTGCCTCGAGGACCAGACCATCCCAGGCGAGGTGCTGCGGGCGTGGTTCGAGACTGCCGCCATGGCGATAGACCAGGTATGGATATCCCGCCTCTCGCAGCTGCGCCCAGCGGCCGGCTGCATAGCTTGTGGCGAGGTTGGTCTTGTAGATCACCCTCGTCCGCCATGCCTCGCCTTTTTCTGTCCCCTGACCCGCCGTTGAAATCTGCCAACCCTTGGCCGCGACGATTGCGCGGAAGTCCCGGCGAAAGTCTTCAATGGTTCCGCCCTGAACAATGGCCCGGTCCACCGCCGCCGCAAGATCGGCAAGAATGTCCGCGCGCATCGCACCTGCAACCATGAACGCCCGATCGTGTTGCGCTTGCCAGACATCCTGCCAGTCGCGCGTCGGCTGCAGCTGGTTTAGCCGAAGCCGCCAGGCGGCTACCTGGAAGCGAAACGGCTGGCGGAAGGTAGCAAGGACAGCAGGCTTCACGTCGCTTCATCCTCGACAGCCACCCGCCCTCCGAGGTTGGCTGCCATGAGCCCCTGTGCGATCACTTCGGTCAGATCGCCGACGTCGAGGGCGGGGAAGCCCTCGACCAGCATTTGCCTCAACTCTTCCAGGCTGCCCGCGGCGCCGACCATCGCCTCGATCCGGGTCAGCAGCGCTTCGGTCGGGCCAAGAGCGTCTTCTGACATGCGATCGGTCAAAAGCTCCTCCGGCCCGGACGTCGATTTGCGGGCCGCCAGCGCGTCTTCGGACTGCAGGGCGGCACCGATGCCCGCCAAGGCGCCGACCCGTTTAATATCGCCGGGTTTGCGTTTAATCTCCGAAGATGGCGGCGGCTGGTCGGCTTCCTTGGCAACAGCGACCGCCGGACGGAGCAATTTGGCGCCAGCTTTGGCTTCAGGCAGTCCGAACCGCGAAAGGATTTCCTGCTGCTCGACCTCCAGACCCCGATCGATAAGTGGCCCCAAGGCATCAGCCAGCGCCTTGAGGTCCTCCTGTTCTTCCTCTTCAATCTTCAGGCGCGGAAATGCAGATTGTGGACCGTGTTCCAGCTGCACCCAAACCCGGATCAAATCGCGGTTCAGCACCGCCGCGAGCGCACGCGCATCAGCCTTCTTGATGTCCGAACGGACATCTCCGTGCTCCTTGCCTGAACCAAGCCCGCCAGTCACGGCATCTGTGGTCGCCGTCTGGCCAAGCACCGCTTTGGACACTTGCTGATCCAGCCAGTCTGCACGCTCCTTGTACATTGCATGACCGGCCCCGACGTTGCCACTCTCGATGAACTCGATCATCATGCTTTCAGGGATGATCGCCGCCATGTCACCGGCAATATTGGCGACGGCCCGGAACAAGGTCTGCTTGTCCTCCGCGCTTGCCCCGGGTCCGAACTTGCCGACGCGGACAGGCTGGCCATAGGTCTGGCTGAAGATTGCCCAGTCACGCTGGGTATACATCTTGAAGAGATAGGCCCACATCGCAGCCCGGGCCAGGCCCGAGCGGATCGGCAGCCCCGACTTCGCCTGAAGGCGGGCGAATATCCAGCGACCGGGATCGAGCGGTTTCTCGACGCCCTGGTCATCCAGCAGAAGAGGCGTTGCAAGGTCCCGGCGGTCAAAGCGAAACCAGCGCGGGTCCTGGCGATCAAGGCGCGGCAGGTACTGGCCGGACGAATGCTCATAGGTGACCGAGGTCAGGCTGTAGCCCTTGCCGATGGCATCCAGAATGTCGAACAGCTCCTCTTGCAATTCATCACGGTCCAGCCAATCGCGGACCATCTTTGCATGGGCCTCATGCTCCGCCGACTCGGACGCGGCCTCGACGGTGACCTTGATCTGACTGACCGCGCGGCGACGGGTGCCGAGAACGCCGAGGTAGTGCAGATCGCGCTCCTCGATCGTCTCGGCCAGTTCCAGATAGCGCAGCGGGTCACCCATGTCGGCCTCGCGCAGGATGTTGGCCAGCCGCGCTGGCGTCAGGCCATCGCCTGGATAGCCGGTGATCGGGCTGCGGACCCCGCCAAGCGTGGCTCCGCCAACCGGCTGCGAGACCGTCATGCGGTTGATTGGGCGGCCATAGGCGTCGAGGAGCTGGGGTGTGCGGCTCATGGGATCATCCGTTCAGGCTGCAGGCGACGGCGGGTGACGATGTACGGCATGTCGTCGTATTCGGTGTCGCGAAGCTGTGTCTTCATTTCTTCGAAATGGCGGAGCCAGACGAGGCGTCCATTGTCCATTCGCGTCGGCAGGATCGCAAAACGTGGGCGCCAGCGGTTCATCGCCAACTTCCGCCGCATCAGAAGATCCTCCGCAGCGCATGCGTCAGCGAATCGTAGCGCTCATAGGAATCGTCATCGTCGGCACCGATGGGACCATCCGGCAGGACGGCGGCGCCGGTCGCGACATAGCTGTATTCGGTCCAGCGCATGCGGCTGGCCCAATAGGCCAGAGCCAGAGCGATCGCATAGTCGCCATGGCGCTTCTTGCCCGTCTCGCCCTCGCGCACCGGCGGCACCCGCGGGATGCCCCGGATCACCTTGACCATGCGCAAATCGCCGACATGCTCGACGTCACGGATCAGGGCGAGGCTGTTGTCTTCGAAAGCGGCCTTCAGGGGCGGCATTTCCAGCCGATACCACTCTTCGGTAAACTTCAGCGCCATGACGACGCCCGCGCCTTGCGGGTCTTCGCGCAGGCCGTATTTGCGACCCATGTCTTCGGCCACGGTCCAGCCCATGCCGGTGGCGTCAAAGGCCGCGCCGACGATCCGCCCGCGCAGATGCGCCATGACGGCATCGACCACCATCTTCTGCTCTTTGCCGGGAACATTGCGCATTTCGATCGAAAGGCATTCGCGTCGTTTAAGGGCCTGTTCAATCGCCAGCAAAGACAGCGTTGAAAGGTCGGATAGTCGCGCCGGGCAGCTCGACGGCTCCGGCCTTAACGAGCTTGCCCCAAAGCACATGGCACATCCGCACATCGGCGCGCGAGGCCGGATTGCGCCAGCCTTTCTTGCCGCGCGATGCCGGGACCGCACGAAAGCCGCGGGCCTTGAGCGCAGACAGCACCGCCTCATGCTCCGCCGGGGTCATTTCCGTCAGGCTCGCCTTGCCGGTGGTCACCACCTGCAGATCGCGGCGGGTGTCTTCGTCCAGTCCGAGTTGGCGGCAGGCGACGTGGATGGTTTTCAGGAGGGCGGTCATTCTGCGGCCACCAGAGAGAGGATCGGGTCGGAAATCTTGCCACTCATGGCGGTCTCCTTCTGGGGTCAAAGCATCGGGCGTTTGCCGGTGATCAGCAGTTCGATGGCGGTGGTCGCCTGCCGGGCGAGGTCATTGAGGCTGACGGAAAAGCTGGGCCCGGCGCGATCAGCGAAGGCGAAGTGCATTTCGTATTCGGTCACGGTCACATCGAAGGGCAGGCCATTCACGTTGCCCTCAGTCGTCGCCAGACATTGGCCGCGGGGGTCGCGGTCGATCTCGCGCAGCGCGACCGAAAGGTTGGCTCTGATCGCCACAGCGTCACTCCCCAATGCCGGTGGCAGGGTGGCGCTGCCGGGCCTTCTCGGTGCTGGGGGTGGCCCATTCGATCAGGTAGCCACTGAAGGTGCTGCCCGGTCGCTGGCCGTTCTGCGCGCGCCAGAAGGCGGCCATGTCCGAAGCGCCGACAAAACCATCGCGGACGGCAAAGGCATCGAGGTCACGCACCGGGACGCCGTCGGTCTCGATCCGGTCGATCTCGCCCTCGGCATCGAAGCTGATACAAACCTGCATCACATCGGTGCAACGGACATCGTCGCAGATCCTCCGGCAATGCTGGGTCCGCATCCCGACGAAGAGCTGGATCAGCTCGCCAGGCCGCGCATGGCGCAACCGGCCTGCCCGAATGGTTTGGGTCTTCCAGCCCTCGCGGACGGCCAGCTCAAAGCGCCGGTTGAAGCTGTAGGCGACCATCATCCCGCCTCCCCATCCCTGATCGAAAATGAAAAATGACCAATGATGGCTTCGGACAGATCGTCGACGATCTCGCCACAAGCATTGTCGTCGTTCGAGGCTTCGAGCCGGTCCGCAAAAGCTCGGAGAGTAGCAGCCAACTCCCTGCTCGCATCGGCGCGTGTCGCGCCGAACTCCCAGGCGCCGCCCCTGAGGGTGATATCCAGCCGGACGAGCATTATGCTCTCCCTGCGGGCTTGCCGGTGATAGCGCGCTCTGCGGAGATCGCCGCGTTGAACCTACAGATGCCGAGGCAGTTCTGGAGCGTGGCGATCACCTCATCATAGCTTGCGCCCTCGCTCAGGGCTTTCGACAGGAGGTGCCCGATGCTGACGCCAAGGGCATACTGGACGGAGGAGGGGTTGTCGGACATGATCACGCCTTTGCCAGATCGATGGTGATTGCCTGCCAGGCGGCATCGGCGGCCGGGCGCCGGTAGAACCGGACGTAGGACTTTGATCCGACCACGCGCATGGCATCGCGGATCGCCTGCATGGCGTTCTTCCAGCGCTCGTCGGCGATATCGAGACGCAGCAGGCTGTAGAGCGCTGCGCGGTTGATCTGGCCTTCCTTGTCGGTGTTAAAGGCCCGCTGAATGACCGCCTGCAGCTCGGCCCCGGCAGAGGCCGTCCAGTCGGTCAGGCACTCGTCCACCAGCGACTTGGCGATCTGCAGCTCGGGGCCGAACACCACGTTGTCAGCAACCTGCACCGTGACCTTGAACAGGCCGTCATAGGTCATCAGGGTCTTGTTGCCCTTCTTGCCACCGACGCGAGCGCCATAACGCTCCGCAACCAGCTGCTCGTAGGCGGTCAGGTTCTCCACGAAATGGCCGAGGAAGCGCGACAGCTGCTCCGACAGCGCGACCGCATGGCCGATCTCCTGCCGGACGAGATCATCCTCAAGCAGGTGCTGGGGCTTGACGGCCGAGACGGGGATCAGGCCGCCGTCGCCGTCAACGATGCGTTCGACACCGTCGATGGTGACACGGCCGGTCGGGATAGTGGCCGGGGGATAGGAGGTCATTCGGTTTCCCTCTTGATGTTTTCGGGTTTCAGGAGGCCGGGCGGCAGCGCGCCGGCCGCGATGATGACGGCCGCCATGGCCGCTACCTCCTCACAGGTCACCAGCGTGGTGCCGCGATGGCCGAGCAGGTCCACCTTCAGGACGCCCCGCGCGGCGAGGCGGCGCATCTCATCCATGGTCCAGCGGGCGGGATCAGGCATCTGCATCCCCGAACAGCAGCCAATCCGCGCTGCAGCGCAGGCCATTGGCGAGGTTGGCGAGGGCGAACGCGCCGGGCAGGCTCTTGCCGTAGAGGTAGGTTTCAAGGCTCGGCACCGACATATCGCATTCGCGCGCAGCGCGGGCGACGGTCAGCCCGTAACGCTCGATCTGGATGCGGATACGGCGGCCAACTGCGCCCGCCGTGGGCGCGGGTCTCTGAAGGTTCATTCCTGGCCTTCCTTCTGATTGCGGGAGCAGTTGCTGCAGGCGCGCTGCATCCGCGCGCGGTGCGAATTGGTGATTACGGACTCGCGCGCCCGCTGGCGGTGATCCTGGCAAATCTGGATCGGCAAAAGGCCAAGCGCCGGGCACTCGACCGTCCCGTTCATGAGGACGCCACGCACCCGCTCCTCGATCTGCGTGGTCTTGGCCGGATAGATGGCCCGCAGGATCTGACTGACGACCGCACCGGAGCGGTCCAGCTGGCGCGCGACAGCGGCCTGGCTGCTGCGGCCACAGGCCAGCGCCAGCGCCTCGACCCAATCGGGCAAATCCTTGCCATAGGCAGCCCGGGCGATGTCGATGGGGGTCTGGATCATTTCCGATCCTCCAGAACCAACAGGGCATCGGTGTTCTGATCCCAGATCGCCCGGACGCGGCGGATCACCGGGGCTTTCGGCCCGGTCAAATTGGCCAGCTGATAGAGGGCCTCGCGCCCCATCGCCGGGGCGGCGCGGCGCTTGACGCGGAGGTAGCCGACCTTAAGCAACGCCTGACAATATGCGGCGGCTTCGGCAGAGCTGACCGTCAAGTGATCGGTTGTTGCATGGCAGGAGAGGTCGGTCGGCGTGAATGCCTGCCCCCCCTTCTTGCGCATCGAATCCCAAAGGTTCTGTTCGGCGCTCCGAGGGCCGGGCAATCGCACGAAGTCAGTGTCTACGCGGTAAACCGTCTGGTCGGATCGGGCATCGCCCAGCGGATGCACAGCCCCTTCAGCGAGCCAGTTGTGGATCATCTTGCGGGCAGTTTGGGCACCGATACCCACATCGGCGGCCAGATCGGCGGTGCGGAACACCCGCAGCCGCAGGGCCGCAGCCCAGCAGTCATCGGCAACCTGTGCCTGAACAGACATGCGCTGGCGCGGGCTCATGCTGCCGCTCCGCGCCGCAACGGGCGGTTCGAGGCCACATATCGCGGGGCGGGGGCCTCGCCGGTATGCAGCGGCTGTCCGCCAAGAGCATCCCCGTCCAGCCGCGACAGGCCCCGCACCATCGCATATTCCGCGACACCGGCCAGGTTGGTGGCGACGTTACGGATCGACCCGCGGCTGGCGCGCAGGATTTGGGCTTTGAGTTCGGCGGAAAGATCGAGGCCCTTGGCATAGATGCGCGCCAGATGGTCAACATCGCGCGCCGTGGCCTCGGCCATGCCGACAAATCCCAAAATGCGGGATGATACCCGCTCCCAGCGCTGCAGCTTCTGCGGCAGCATCTCCTCACCGAGCAGGATGACCGGCACCTGCGTCATGTCATGCAGGCGCCTGATCAGCTCGATGCTGCGGTCATTCAGGACCTGGTCGGCCTCATCGATCAGCACCGTCCGCGGCGACTTCAACAAGTGGCTGACGGCCTGCATGAACAGTTTTTCGGTGGTGGGCTGCGGCTTCAGACCCATCTCGATCACAAGCATGTTCATCAGGCTCTTGGTGCCGCCGACCGGCAGCGCCTCGATGTGGCAGGCGTTATAGGCATTCACCGCATGGATCGCTGCCGTGGTCTTGCCCAACCCTGAGCGGCCATACAGACATCCCATGCCGGGCAGTCCATCGTGGCGATCCTGGCAGCGCATAATCAGCGCCGAGAGGCGGCTGACATTGTCCAGGGGGGCGACCCCATAGACCGGCTCCTCAAACTGTGTCATTGTTATTCTCCTGTGCTCGTCACATGCTGGCGTGGGGTCTCGACCGCCCCTGCCAGCGCCTCATCCAAAAATCTCGTTGCCGAATTGATCCCAGAGCTGGCGCTCGGCCTTGCCGGGGGGCGAGGCCAGGAACATCGAGGCCCAGCGTTGCTGCTCCGGCGTCACCGCCTCACCGGCTTTCAGGGCGTTTTCGATCTGCAGGGCGCGCCGGAAACGCTCACGATCGGTTTCTTCGGCGGGCTTAGGCGCGCGTCGTGCAGCCAGATCGGCCACGACACGATCCTGAGCGCGCGAGAGTTCTTCAGCCGAGACCCCTGCGGGCTGGGTCGCGCGGGCGCCCTTTGCCTTTGCTGCCGGTTTGCCGAAGGTCGGGCGAACCACCTTGGCTTCCACCGGCGCGGGAGCAGGGGCGGCAATGCCCTCGATCGCCTGGCCGAGTTCCAGCGCAGACAGGCGGCGATGTGCAGCCAGCCGCTCCCGCTCTGCCTTAATCCATGCTGCGCGGGCGCGGGTATGGGTCCGTGCCTCGTCCATGTCGAAGAAGCCTGCCTTCTGACGCACCGGCGCATGGCCGAGATAACGGTTGTCGGCGCTGTAGACGTGGATGCCATCCCAGAACGCCGCAGGGTCAAAGCGGATGACCACGCGCTCCCCGGCGATCTCATGCATCCAGTCTGCCCAGAACTCATTGCGCTGGAACCAGACAGCACCGGTGTTGGTGTCAGCCCGCACGCCCTCAGCGCCCATCAGCCAGAACCGACGCTGCGCCTCGGTCGCCTTCTTGATCGGGCGCTGGGCATAGCTTTCGTCAAAGACTTCCGCAAAGGACCGGCCGAAGGCGACCTCCGACCTGCGGCCCTGCCGCGTGTTATGCTCTTCGATCTTCTCGGCGACGACCGTCAGGAACAAGTCGAGATCAACGGCGCGGCTGCCATAGTCTTCAGGCTGGCTGTCCACGCTGCGGCCCGTCCAGGCCCCGGCAAGGCGCGGATCACCAGGCACCGTCCGGGACAGGTCGAGCCACGCCCGTTCGATCGTCTTGGACTGGCCGGAGTAGGGCGTGGCCCAGTGGATCGCGCATCCCAGCTGCGTGAAGAGGCCGGGAATGTCGTCTTCCTTGACCTTGAAGCGATAGCGGGTGGAAGCGCCGCCGGTGATCGACTTGGCTGCGAACTCGCGCCCGTTGTCGAGCAGCACATGCTCCGGAATCCCCCATGTGCTGATCATGTCACCAGCGGCCAGCAGAACTGCCGTGCTGTTGGCGCTGACATCAACCCGCCATGACAGGATTCGGCCAGAGTGAATGTCCTGAAACGCGACCAGCTGGGGCCGCAGGATTTGCGGCTTCTCGCCGGGGGCGGAGGGCCAGCGCACAAAGACGTCAAACTTGTGAAAGTCGGCGTTCACCGCCTCCATTGCACCCAGCGCAGTCTTGTCGCGCACCTGAACCGGATACATCCGCTTCAGCGCGTCAATGCCCTCGCGCGCCAGAACCTGCATGGGTCTGGACACGGCGGCATCGAGCCTGCGCCGCATCGTTCGCTCAGGCAGGATCGCAAGGCCCCTCTTCTCAGCCACGCCGACAGCCAGACGATAGCTGTCTGTGAAACCATGCGGACCCGACCGCAAATAGTCGCTCTTGATCAGATCGAAGAACTCCGGATCGCAGTCCTTGGGCTTGCTGCCCCGCTGTTCAGCCGCACGGTTGCGGGGCGCGAGATAGGGCAGGCGGTCATCAGCGCGCACCCCTTCGATGAGGGCGAACCAACCCCAGATGGTGCGGGCCCCGATGACGCGGGCGGCGGCTATGGCGGCGATGGCCGCATGCTTGCCATCAGCCCGTTCCAGTGCCTCGACCTCCTGGATCACCGTCAGCCGATCCTGCGCCTTTTGCTGCACCGAGGCGGGCAGCTTTTCATACCAGGCCCAGACCTCGTCGCGGCTGCGCGGCCCGGCGGCGCGGGGCGGGGCGACATCTGACAGCAGCTTGCGCCGCGCCCGCGCCGGGAGCAGCCGCCAGCTGTATTCCCAGCCGCCACCCTTGCCCGCCCTGCGCCGTGCAAACGCCGCCTGACTGCGCCAGTCATTGGCGTCGATATGCAGGTTCACCCCCCGCTTGGTACCGGGCATGTCGGGGAGCGCCGCAGCGGCAATCTCCTCGGCTGTCCACCATTCCTGATCGGGGGCGAGGCGCGTCATGCGTCACCTCCGCCATCAAGCAGGTTCAAATAGGTCGGCTTCAGGTTCCCGCTGAACCTTTCGTTCGCGTGGCGCGCAAGGATGTAGTGCAGCAGGTCTGTTTCGGCTGCCAGGTCCATCAGCGGTCGCGACCGCTGAAGAAACGCCTGATACTCGCCGATGTGGATCAGTGCAGTTATCGTTTCGAAAAGGCACTCGACCTCGTGCGCAAACGCCTCAGCGCGATAGCACAACTCCCCTTCGCCGGGGCGTTCTGTTGCCCACAGAAAGGCCGCCCGCCCGATCTCCGATTTCAGACCGAACATGACATTCTGGTAGAGGATGGGCAGGTTTTTGGGGGTCATTTCCCGCCCGCCTTCCGCGCCGCCGCCACCTCATTCAGCAGGAGGCTCAGCACCCCGAAGTGCTCGTCCAGAAAGCGGCGCTTGGCAGCAACCGGCGCGCGGGTCCATGTCTTCGACAGGGCGGCAAACGCCTCTTCAACAGGGTCTTTAACGGGCACTTCAACGCCCCGCGCGCGGGCCTTCAGCCCCGAGAACGCCTCGGCGGCGGACTTGGCCTTGCCATCCGCGATGGCACCGACGATCTCCACCCGCTGATCCGGATCAGCCTTGGCGATCACCTGCAGATCGGCCAGCGAAACCGGCCGCGCCGACTGCCGCAGTTGCTCGACATGACCGGGCTTCAGCGCGGCTCCAGCGGCGATCAGGCGGCGGACATGACGGTCAGTCATGCCGAACTTTTCGGCGGTGGCGGTGGCAAAGCTAGCGACGGACATCATGTCCGTCGCTAGACTGCCGGTATGGCGATTACCCTTGAAGGCGAGTGCGCGCGTCTCCGGATGCAGCCGCTCATAGACTTCCTTGCGTGCGGCCAGAAACAGGGCCGTATCCAGCGGGTTCAGCTCGGCCCCGGCAAGGTTGTCGTCGATCTCCATCATCCGCGACCAGTCGTCGGTCACGTCGCCCCAGACCTTGGCCTCGATCTCGGTCCAGTCCAGCCGCTTGGCGGCTTCAAGACGGTGGCCGCCCGCGATCAGCACCAGCTGGCCGCCCTTCTTGCGCCGCACATGGATCGGGTCTTTCATCACCCCGACCTCACCGATCGAGGCGATGATGCTCTCCACCCCGGCGGCGCTGACCGGACGCAGCCGGTTGCGCGTGTCGATATCCGCCACCGGCACAAGGCCGGTCATCTGCAGGGTAGGGGCTTTCATTTCGGGGCAGGTGCTTTCGTCATGGTGTAAAAAAAGCGGCGTTCGTCGTTGATCACCTGCTGGGCGCAGGTGATCTCGGCGCCGTGGTGGCGTAACTCGGAGATGCAGGCATTCACCGCCATGACCCGCGCCCTGCGCACGATGTCCCGCGTCGTATGCGGCCGGCCATCGGCCAGCAGCGCCAACACGCGCTGCAGACGGGGCGAGGACAGGGCGGCGGCGCGGATCACGCAGACTTCCTCCGTCCGGTCATCGCGCCCATGCAGTAGGGGTTCGACATACCCTCGGCACTGCTGGCGCCGCGGCAGGGCTGGCACATCCGGTTGTGGAAGCCCTCGCTCAGGAAATCGTGGCCACACCGCAGGCAGGGCCTCACCCCGCGCTTGGCTTTCCGGTCGGCTTCTGCCTGCTTGGCATCCCGCAGGCGCTCGGCCCCGTCCTTCGACGTCGGCGCAGAACAGACCGCCCCCTGGGGATCGATCACGACATAGCACTTGATGCGCGGCAGCCAGCGGATCGAGAAAACAGGCTTGGGCTTCGGCACATGGACATTGGCCATCACGCACCGCCTTTCAGCGCGTGGATTTCGGCCTGCATCTCGGGGGCGGTCAGAAGGGCGATAAGCGCGTCAACCGCTTCCATTTCGGAGGCAAAGCGCTGATGAAGCTCGTGGTGGAACTCCTCATCAGCCTCGATTTCGCAAGCATCAAAGCGGGGGTTCAATGCATCACTTGCCGTGCGTTCGGCTTGGGCGATTTTGGCCCAATCCCGGGCTAACTGCATCCGCTCCGCGAGGTCAGCCGGTTTGAACAGGGTGGCGGCGGTCACTGCAGCACCCATCCGATAGCGAGCCACATCCACCCAAGAGCGAACAGGCTGACGGCGCCCAGAAGGTCGCCTAACCAGTGATCGTCGAGGGCGCGGGCGGCGCGCAAAATACGGGCCATCATGCGGCCTCCTTCTTGGTTTTGGGGGGGCGGGAAATGCTGGAAGGCCACTCGAGGTCGGCGGGCCAGTTTTGGTTGAACCACTCGAGTGCGAGGGCAGCAGTTTTAGTGCGGCAGTCCGCACCCGGACGGGAAAGCCGCTTGAAGAAATCACCTTTGCCGAACAGCCGCATTGAGATTGCGAAATGCGTCACGCCCTGATGGGCGGCCATCGCTTCCGAGAGGGTGAGGAGGGCGGATTTCGTGTCCATGGCCAGATATAGCCATAATGGGCCATAACCATCAAGCCCAAAATGGCTAATATTGTCGGATTAGCCATATTGGGCTAGAGAGACCTATGGACCCCGTTCTTGCAGTCATAGACCAAGCCCTTGCCCGCACCGGCCTAACGGATGCGGCGGCATCAAAGCTGGCGGTCGGAAACTACTCGCTTCTCAAGAACATGCGTGCCGATCGCGGCGAGGATAAACGCTATTCTTTTCAGTCCCTTCAAGCGCTTGCCCGTGTACTTGGCCTCGAATGCTACTTCGGACCGAGACGAGAACTGAGCGGGTTTTCCGAGACCGGCGAAGCACCTGAGCTATCTCGAGTCGATGGAATCCGGAACGGGTACATGCCTATTCCATGGCACCAAGAAGCCTTGCGGCGAGGTTCCGCCCCGGTTGCATTTCATGCGTCATGGCTCGCGTCTGAGGGGTTCTCACCCGAAGCTTTGACGGCAGTTATACCTACAAGGGTTGCATTTTCGTTATCGGAGGCGAAAAACACCGTTGCGATACTGGAAACAGATGCCCTGCAGAAGGGTGCTGGCGCCCTCTGGTGTTACCGCGATGGCACTGAACTTGGCATTAGCCGGGCGGCTTTTAGCGGTGAAGTAATCGTGCTGCTTCCGGGTGCCGAAGATGGTGAGGCAAGGATAGTAGACCGCAAATCGCCAGGCACCTTCAGGATGCTTGGCCGAGTGGTCTGGATTGGCCTGCTGCCGAAGCCCTGATCACGTTCGGCTACGCATTCTTTCGATGTCGGCAGCGATTTCGGTAGCCGAACGGGGCAGAGGGGAGGGGAGATTGGGCGGACTCTCCGCGGGTGAAGTCGTCGCGGCCGGTGAGAGGGCCGACCTGATGTCGCTCAGCAGTTCGACGATACGGGACATCCCAAGAAAGAAAACAGCTACGGCGCAGAGCTGGACGGCACCAACGATCATTACCACAGACTCGAGCGATATTGCCGTCAGCAACCCGATCGCCGAGAAGCCGAAGGCGACATAGGCGGCCATAATCAATGCTGGCATGTTTCTGCTCCGCTGGCTTTAGGCGCAGTCAACGAACTCGATTCCTATCCGCTGCACAAGTGATTTTCGCGGTACGGTTGCAGGATGTGGCCTGGCTATGCGGTGATCTATCGCAAGATCGCTTCCCAGTTTGAGGCCCGGATTTCTGCGGCCACGTCTAAGCTAACAGGATGATATTCTTTCACTATTCGCCTTCTGGGAAGTGATTTTCCGCAAAATCGCCCGACTTCCCAGTTCCGGGGCTACTTCCGGCGCCTGATCGAAGGTGCCTAAGGCCATATCAGGGCATTTAATCTCGCGTTTTCAGCCCTTTAAACGCCACCTTGCAGAACGCTCCACCTGAGGCGCCAGATGGGCCTACCGCCCCCGGAAACCCGCTTTTTAGCGTTTATGCAGGATTCTCCGCGCGCTCCCCAAGCCACCGCCACCGCCCGGCTAACCCCATGTTCTCGCACCACTTTTCAGATATTCCCACCTGTTCCCAGATATTCCCGCTTCTATGCAGACTCTCGTGTCAACGCACACCTGCACCCGCTACAGCGGCGCGTGCGGCAGCAAAGTGGCTCCGGGCAACGGGCCGCGCCGGGCAAAAGCAAAACCCGGCGCGATAGTCGCGCCGGGCCTTTTGCGAATCGGTTCGGCCATGGGATGGGGTCAGTCGGCGATCACATCCTGACGCTGCTGGCCAAGGCCCGCGATGCCCAGTTCCACCACATCGCCTGCTTTCAGGAAGCGCGGCGGCTTTTGCCCCAGACCCACTCCGGGCGGGGTGCCGGTGGAAATCACGTCACCGGGGTGCAGCGTCATGAACTGCGACAGATAGCTGACCAGATGCGCCACCCCGTAAACCATTGTGGTGGTCGAGCCGTCCTGCTGTTTGGCGCCGTTCACCGTCAGCCACATCGACAGGGCCTGCGGGTCGGCCACCTCGTCGCGCGTCACCAGCCAGGGGCCAAGCTGGCCGAAGTTGTCGCAGCTTTTGCCCTTGGTCCACTGGCCGGCGCGTTCTGCCTGAAACGACCGCTCAGAGACGTCATTGGCCACCGCATAGCCTGCGACATGGGCCAGCGCCTGATCCTCGGTCACATATTTCGCCTTGGTGCCAATGATGACGGCCAGTTCCACTTCCCAGTCGGTCTTGACCGAACCGCGGGGAATGATGATCGGGTCGTTCGGGCCGCAGATGGCAGAGGTGGCCTTCATGAAGATCACCGGCTCGGGCGGAACGGCGTGGCCGCTTTCGGCGGCGTGGTCGGCATAGTTCAGACCGATGCAGATGAACTTGCCGGTTCCAGCCACGCAGGGGCCAAGCCGGGTATCTGCCGCCACAACGGGCAGGCTGGCCGGGTCGATGCCGCGCAGCATGGCGATCCCGGCATCCGACAGCACGCCGCCACCGATATCGGCCACCAGCCCCGACAGGTCGCGGATGGTTCCGTCCTCATGCAGCAAACCGGGCTTTTCGGCCCCCGAAGGGCCGTGACGCAGAAGTTTCATCGCAATTCCTCAGATATTGGACCAGCCGCCGTCGATCACATGCGCGACGCCGGTGGTATAGGACGATTCGTCCGACGCGAGATAGACCACAAGTGCGGCAATCTCGTCGGCGCGGCCGATGCGGCCGATGGGCTGGCGCGCGACAAAGGCCCGGCGGGCTGCCTCGTAATCGCCGGTGGCGCGCAGCCGGTCTTCCAGCGACGGGCTTTCCACCGTGCCGGGGCAGATCGCGTTACAGCGGATGCCGCGCAGGATGAAATCGGCGGCGATGGATTTGGTCAGCCCGATCACCCCGGCCTTGGTCGCGCCGTAGACAAAGCGGTTCGGCGCCGCGATGACCGAAGAGGCGACCGAAGCCATGTTGATGATAGACCCACCACCCCGCTCCAGCATCCCGGGCAGGAAGGCGCGGCACATGCGGAACATCGCCGTCATGTTCAGATCAAGGCTGAAGGCCCACTGATCCTCGTCACAGTCCAGAATGGTGCCGTTGGCGACAAAGCCCGCGCAGTTGAACAGCACATCCACCGGCCCCGCCGCTGCCACGGCATCGGCGATGCTTGCCGGGTCGCGCACGTTCAGCAGGCGGGTCTCCACCCCCTCGGCGGCAAGGCTTTCCAGCGTCGCGGCATTCACATCGGTTGCCAGCACCGATGCACCTTCGCGGGCCATGGCAAGGGCACTTGCCCGGCCAATCCCCTGTCCCGCCGCCGTCACCAGCGCGCGCTTGCCCTTCAACCTGTCAGTCATGGTGAAACACCTCTTCCATCATTGCCCACCAATCGCCCGGGGCCCGGCTGTCCAGCGGAACCTGACACGGATCGGTCAGCGCCCACCAGTCCTTCGTCACCGGATCGGCGGCAATCGCGGCCATGTCTGCGGCGAAATCGCTGCCGTGATATTCCCAGGTGCCGAACAGGATATTCTCCGGCTCGCGCAGGAAAATCGTGTAGTTGCGGATGTTCGAGGCGGAAATCCGTGCCAGAACGTCCGGCCATACGGCTGCGTGCAGCACCTTGTATTCCGTGATCTTTTCGGGCCGCAGCCCGATCATCATTCCCATGCGCTGCATCACATCACCGCCCCGATCTGCCACGGCACAAATTCGGCGCCGCCGAACCCCAGCCCTTCCGATTTCGTGATTTCGCCCGAGGCGACGCGGATGAACAACTCAAACATCTCGCGGCCCTTCTCCTCAAGCGTGACGCCTTCCAGAATGTCGCCGGTGTTCAGGTCCATATCCTCGGCCATCTTGGTGAACATCTCGGAATTGGTGGCGACCTTGATGCAGGGAACCGGCTTATACCCCGAAACCGACCCGCGCCCGGTGGTGAAGACGATCAGATTGGCCCCCGAAGCCACTTGGCCCGTGACCGAGCAGGGATCGTATCCGGGGCTGTCCATGAAGACAAAACCCTTGGTGTCGATCGGTTCGGCGAAGAGATAGACGCCCGACAGCGGCGCAGAGCCACCCTTGGCCACGGCGCCCAGCGACTTCTCAAGGATCGTGGTCAGCCCGCCGCGCTTGTTACCGGGGCTGGGGTTGTTGTTCATCTCACCCTTGTTGCGGGCGGTGTAATCCTCCCACCAGCGGATGCGGCCGAGCAGTTTCTCGCCTACCTCGGGGCTGATGGCGCGACGGGTCAAGAGATGTTCCGCACCGTAGATTTCCGAGGTTTCCGACAAGATCGTGGTGCCGCCATGCGCCACCAACAGATCCGAGGCCACGCCAAGCGCCGGGTTGGCCGTAATCCCCGAATAGCCGTCCGATCCACCGCATTGCATCCCGATCACCAGTTCGGAAACCGGCACCGGCTCGCGCCGGCAGGTCTCGGCCACCGCGGCCAGTTCACGCAGGGCGGCCACGCCACGCTCAACTGTGCGCCGGGTGCCGCCTTCGTCCTGAATGGTCATATGCTGAAACTGGCCATCGGCGCGCAGCCGCGCCTTGCCGATCAGCGCGGGAATCTGCATCACCTCGCACCCCAGACCCACCAGCAGGATGCCGGCGAAATTGGGATTTTTCGCATAGCCTTGCAGGGTGCGGAACAGGGTTTGATAGCCCTCATTGTCCCCTGCCATGCCGCAGCCGGAAGAATGCGCAATCGGCACGATGCCATCGACGTTCTTCAATGCGCGGAACCAGTCGGTCTTTTCCGCCTCTTCCGCGATGAAACGCGCGACCGAGCCGGAACAGTTGACCGAGGTCAGCACGCCCAGATAATTCCGCGTCCCCGCCCGGCCATCGGCGCGGCGATAGCCCTGAAAGGTGCGGGGCGGCTGCGACGGCAGGGCGCGCAGATCGGCGCCGAAGTCATGCTCCAGCGCATGGGCCGACATGCCAAGGTTCTGCACATGCACATGGGCGCCGGGGGCGATAGGCTGGCTGGCCTGCCCGATGATCTGGCCATAGCGTCGCACGGCGGCCCCTTCGGCAAGGGCATGGCGGGCGAATTTGTGGCCGCGCGGCACTGCCGACAGCAGGACGACGCCCGCCACTTCGGCGCCCGCAGGAAGATCGGCCAGCGCAATCGCCACATCATCTTCTGGCGACAGGATGATGTGATCGGGTTTCATTTGCCCACCCCGGCAAGCGCGCGGTCCAGATGGGTATAGCCGCCATCGACAAACAGCCACTGGCCCGTCAGATGCCGCGCCTTGTCTGAAAGGGCAAAGACTGTCATCGCGGCAATCTCGGCGGCATCGGTCATCCGCTGTTGCAGCGGAATGCGGGCGGTGATTTCGGCCAGTTTCGCGGCAGGGTCGTCAAAGGTTTTGATCCAGCGTTCGTAAAGCGGCGTCATCACCTCGGCCGGAATGACCGCGTTCACCCGCACGCCATCCGGTGCAAAGGCAGCCGCCCATTCCCGCGTCAGCCCCAGTTGTGCCGCCTTTGCCGCCACATAGGCCGAGGTGTTGCCCTGTCCAGTTACGGCGGTTTTCGAACTGATGTTCACAATCGCGCCCGAGGCCGCCTTGATGTCATCGGCCAAGAGGTGAACCAGCGTGTAATAATGGATCAGATTGCGCTCGAGAGAGGCGCGAAAGGCTGCCGGCCCCGCCTCGATCCCTACGCCGTCATTGACGCCCGCGTTGTTGACCAGCCCGTAGACCGCGCCGAACCGGGCCCGCGCCTCGTCCACCGCCGCGCGGCACTGTTCGTCGTCGGACAGCTCCACCTGCACCCAACCCGCCTTGGGGCCAAGCCCGGCCAGCCAGCCAGCCTCCGGTGCGCGGCGGGCAAAGATCACCGGCACCGCGCCCTCGGCGGCCAGAAGTTCCGAAATCGCGCCGCCGATGCCCGCGGCACCCCCCGTTACGATCACCACCTTGCCCGTCAGCCCCAGTTCCATCGCAGCCTTCCTTGGTCAAAGAACCGGCCCCGGCACCCCGGGACCGGCTGGTTTCAAATCAGATCAGTCCAGGATCAGTCGTAGAGAACCGCCGCGATTTCCGGCGCGTCGATGTTGGTCTTGTCATACCACGCAAAGCCCGAGTCGATGGTGGCGGGCAGCGTTTCGCCCTTAACCGCGGCAATGGCCGCCTTGACGGTTTCATAGCCGATGCCGACCGGGTTCTGGGTGATGGCGCCTGCCATTTCACCGGCGCGGATCGCGTCCTTTTGCAGCTTGCCCGAGTCATAGCCGATCACCACAACGCCGGTGGTCCCGGTTTCCTTGACCGCATTCAGCACCCCGATGGCCGAGCCTTCGTTGGCACCGAAGATGCCCTTGATATCGGGATGGGCGGTCAGGATTGCCTTGGTGATCTCGGTCGATTGCAACTGGTCGCCAGCGCCATACTGGATATCGACGATCTCGATATTCGGATAGGCTTCCTTGACGCGGTTCACAAAGCCGTCGCGGCGGTCGATCCCGGTGCGCGAGGTCTGGTCATGCACCACCAGCGCCACCTTGCCCGCGCCACCGATCAGCTCCGCCATCTTGTCGGCGGCGAGTGCTGCGGCGGCAACGTTGTTGGTGGTCACGGTCGTCGCGGGAATGTCGCTGTCTACGCCCGAGTCGAACGCAATCACCGGAATGCCGGCCTCTTGCGCCTGTTTCAACAGCGGGGTTGCCGCCTGGCTGTCCAGCGCGGCAAAGCCGATGGCGGCGGGTTTCTTCGCCAGCGCGGCGGCCAGCATGTCCATCTGCTTGTCAACCTGCGCTTCGGTGTCGGGGCCTTCGAAGGTGACTTCCACCCCGAATTCTGCCGCGGCCTTGTCGGCGCCTGCCTTCACCGCCTGCCAGAACTGGTGCTGGAAGCCTTTGGAAATCAGCGGGATGTAAAGCTTGTCCTGCGCCAGCGCCATGCCGCTGGTGGCAAGAAGGGAACCGGCAGTCAGCGCGGCCATAAGGGTTCTTCTGGTCAGCATCTTGATCTCCTCCAGGTTGGGATGCGTGATGATTTTCGGAACGTTGTCCGTTCTCTCTCGCTTAACCGGCACGGCGCCGGCGAAGCATGTCTGCGTAAACGGCGGCGATGATGATGACGCCCGTCACCACGGTCTGCCATTCCTGTGCCACCGACAGGATGCGCAGCCCGTTCAGCAGGACCGACATGATGAGCGCGCCGATGATCGTGCCCAGGATCGAACCCCGCCCACCGGCCAGCGAGGTGCCCCCGATCACCACGGCGGCAATCGCGTCCAGCTCATAACCCAGCCCCAGTGCCGGTTGGGCCGAGTTCAGGCGGCTGGCGATCAGCAGCCCGGCAATGCCGCAGATGCCGCCTGCCAGCGCGTAAATCGCCACCTTCCAGCCATCGGCATTGACCCCCGACAGCCGCACCGCCTCTTCATTGGACCCCAGCGCAAAGCAATAGCGCCCCAGCGTCGTGCGGGTCAGCACCCAGGAAATGGCCAGCGCCAGCAGGAACAGGATCACCACCCCGTTGGGCACCGGCAACCCCGGCACCACGGCGCCAATCAGCGAGCCAGTGGAAAGCTGCGGAAAGCTGGGTGTATCGTTGAAATAGATCGGCTTAGTGCCGGAAATCACCAGCGACAGCCCTTTCAGGATCAGCATCATCCCCAGCGTGGCGATGAAGGGCGGAATCTTCATCCGCGCGATGAGCGAGCCGGAGATGAAGCCGCAACCCGCCCCCGCTGCGATGGCTGCGACAATCCCGAAGGGCATCGCAAGCCCCCAGAAGGTCAGCACCACCCCGGCAATCACGGCGGTAAAGGTCATCAGCGTGCCGACCGACAGGTCGATCCCGCCGGTGATGATCACCAGCGTCGCGGCAATGGCCAGCACACCGTTCACGCTGGTCGCCTGCAGGATCGCCAGAATATTGGCGGTTTGCAGGAAATTCGGCGAGGCGAGCGAGAAGAACACCAAAAGCACGATCAGGCTGGCAAAGGCGAGGATCTTCTGTTGCGCGCCTCCGGCCAGAAGGCGGGGCTTGGCGGCGGGAAGGGCGGTCATGCGGATGCTCCTTGACGGGCCATATCTTGGGGGGCGGGGTCGCGCTGGGTGGCCAGACGCATGATGTCGTGCTGGCTGGTGCCGGGGCCGCCGGGCAGGATGCCGGTCAGCCGCCCCTCGCACATCACGGCGATGCGGTGCGACAGTCGCAAAACCTCGGGCAGTTCCGAGGAGATGACGATGATCGCCTTGCCCGCTTCGGCCAGGCTTTGCAGCAGGCGGTAAATCTCGGCCTTGGCGCCCACGTCGATGCCGCGCGTCGGCTCGTCAAAGATCAGAATGTCACAATCCCGCAGAAGCCATTTGGCAATGACCACCTTTTGCTGATTGCCGCCTGACAAGAGGCGCACCTCCTGCTTGTCCGAAGGGGTGCGGATGGCAAGGCTGGCGATGTAATCGGCGGCCACCTTGGCCAGCGCCGGCTCATCCACCCGTCCGAAGCGGTCGGAAAACCGTTCCAGCGAGGTCAGGGCGATGTTGCCGCGCACGTCGATTCCCAGCGCCAGCCCGAAATGCTTGCGGTCTTCCGACAGATAGCCGATGCCCGCCGCCACAGCATCGCGCGGGCTGCGGATGGCGCGGGGCTGGCCACGCACGACGATCTCACCGCTTTCGCGCGGGTCGGCGCCAAAAATCACCCGGGCCACCTCGGTTCGCCCAGCCCCCATCAGCCCGGCAAAGCCCAGAATTTCGCCCCGGCGCAGGGTAAAGCCGACATCGCGCACCATGCGGCCCCGGGTCAGGCCCCGCACCTCAAGCGCCACCGGGGCGGCGGACAGGTCGGGGATCACCGCGGCACTCTGGTCAAGCTCGCGCCCCACCATCATGGCGATGATGGTTTCAATCGGGGTATCGGCGGCGGCCACAGTGCCCACATAGGCGCCGTCGCGCATCACCGTCACCCGGTCGGAAATCCGGCGGATTTCGTCCATCTTGTGGCTGATATAGACCACCGCCACGCCTTCGGATTTCAGGCGGCGGATGATGGCGAACAACTCATCCGTTTCCGCCTCGTTCAGGGCGGCGGTGGGTTCGTCCATGATCAGAATACGCGACCGGAAGGACAGCGCCTTGGCGATTTCCACCATCTGCTGTTTTGCAATGGTCAGGCGCCGCACTTCTGCCCGCGGATCAAGCGGCACCTTCATCTGGGCAAAGATCGCTTCCGCATCGCGGTTGATCTGCGCTTCGTCCAGCACGCCCCAGCGGCTGCGCGGTTCACGCCCGATGAAGATGTTCTGCGCCACGGTCAGATCGGGCATCAACGCCAGTTCCTGATGGATGATGCCGATGCCCAGCGCCTGTGCCGCCCGTGGCCCGGCAATGCGCACTTCGGCACCGTTCACATGGATGCTGCCGCCATCGGGGGCATAAATGCCCGACAGAATCTTCATCAGCGTGGATTTGCCCGCGCCGTTTTCGCCCATCAGCGCGTGAACCTCGCCCGCGCGCAGGTCGAACTGCGCCGAACGCAGGGCGTGAACCCCCGGAAAGCGTTTCTCGATGGCCGTCATGCGGATGACTTCGGTCATGCGGCGCCCTCCAACGTGACGATGGCCTTGATCAGCCGCCCGCGATCCGCCGCAAGCTCTGGCAGCCGGGCGGGCAGATCGGCCAGCGCGATGCGCTCTGAAAGCAGCGCCCCCGCCTGCACCGCGCCTGACCGCAGCGCCGCCATCACCGTTTCAAAATCTTCGGCCGTGGCATTGCGTGACCCGATCAGCCGCGCCTCGCGTTTGTGAAACTCGGGGTCAGAGAAGGTGATGCGGTCCTGCACCACGGAAATCAGCACATAAGAGCCGCCGTGGCCGACATGGGCAAAGCCTGCCTCCATCGCCGCCGCATGGCCGGTGGCGTCAAACACCACGTCGAACCCTTCGGCATGGTCGGGGCCGATGGACGAATGCAGATGCGCAAAGCCAAGGGCGCCCGCCTGCTCCAGCCGCGCCGGGGTGGTGTCCAGAAGATGCACCTCGGCGCCGCGCGCCTTGGCGAATAGCGCCGCGCCAAGGCCGATGGGCCCGGCGCCGGTGACCAGAACCTTGTCACCTGCCATCACTTCGCCCCGGCGCACGGCATGGGCGCCGATGGCCAGAAACTCCACCATCGCCGCTGCCTCGGGGGGCAGGTCGCCCGCCGGATAGAGATTGGCCGAAGGCACTGCGATGCGGGCGCAGATGCCGCCGTCGCGGTGAACGCCCAGCACCTCGATCCGGGTGCAGCAATTCGGTTTGCCACGCAGGCAGGCCCGGCAGGCCCCGCAAGAGACGTAAGGGTTGATCACCACCGCCACGCCCGCCGCCCAGCCCGGCGCCGCCTTGGCCACCCGCCCGGCAAGCTCATGCCCGATGACGCGGGGATAGTTCAGATAGGGGTGCTTGCCTTCGTAGATGTGATAGTCGGTGCCGCAGATACCCGCCGCAGTGATATCGACCAGCACCCAGCCATCCGGTGCCGATTGCGGCACGGGCGCCGCCACAAGTTCAAATCGACCCGGCGCAATGCAGGTGCCGCAGAGCATCATCTCGGCCATTCCGGCGCCTCCCCGCGCTTTCGGGCTTTTATCATAAAGAACACTAGACGGCGTTTGCGGCGGGTGTAAACTGTTTTTAATCGGATCAATACAAAAGAACAGGATGCCATGGCCCGGACCGATGCCCGCTTTCGTGCCGCCTATAATCAGACGCTGGATCAAATGGTTGGTCTGTCTCCGGGGGATGACCTGCCGTCCGAGCTGAAGCTGGCTGAGGTGCTGAAGGTCAGCCGGACCGTGGTGCGCGCCGTGCTGAAGCGGCTGTCCGAGGCGGGAATCATCGGGCTGGACGGGCGCAGCAAACCCCTGCTGCGTGCGGCGACCGAGACTGACCGTCTGCCCGAGCGCGAGGATTATATCTCGCTGCGGGAATTGGAGGGCAGGTTCCTTGACTGGGTGCTGCGGTTTGATGTGCCCGCCGATACGCCGCTGAACGTGGCGCAACTGGCCAAGCAGTTCTCGGTCCCGCCGCATCTGCTGCAAGAATTTCTGGCCAGCCTTGGCCATTTCGGGCTGGTCGAGCGGCGGCCACGCGGCGGTTGGCGGCTGTTGGGGTTCACCGCCGACTATGCGGTTGAGCTGTCCGAGTTCCGCACCCTGCTTGAGGTGAATGCGGCCCGTACCGTAACGCGCCTGCCCGAAACCCACCCGGTCTGGGCCGCCATCGACGCGCTGGACCGCGAGCATGTGCAGCTTCTGGCGCGGATCGACACCGATTTCCGCGATTTCTCACGGCTGGACGAAACCTTTCATGGCACGATCAATGCTGTGGTGAAGAACCGTTTCGTGACCGATTTCCAGAAGGTGATCTCGCTGATTTTCCACTACCATTATCAATGGGACAAACAGCTTGAGCGCGACCGCAACAAGGCGGCCATCGGCGAACATCGCCGGATCATTGCCGCAATGCGCTCGCGCGATGCCGATGCCGCGCAGGCGGCGGTGCAGGCGCATCTGGCGACATCGAAGGAAACGCTGATCGCCTCGTTACGGGTCAACCATCTGGGCTAGGGCGCGCAGTTGCGGGCCGTCGCTGCCCGACCAGTGCAGGAAGGCGCCGATCCGGCGGCGGATCTTTTCGGCATGGTTCTGGGCGATGTCGGTCAGCCGGTGGTCAAGGAACGGGTTGGCAAAACGGTCCAGCGTGGTCCGGACATAGGCCGGCGCTTCGGCAAAGCCACGGGCGGCGAAACCGGGCAGAACCTCGTCCGTATAAAGCGCCTCAAGCCGGGCGCGGATCGCCGGATCGGCCATCACTTCACGCACAAAGGTTTCCGCGCTGCCCCGCGCCTGCCAGTCGGCCACCAGCCAAGTATGGCCAAGGTTGAGGATATGCAGCTTGAGCTTTTCGGTCCGGTCAAGATCGGCCACCACCTGCAACGCCGGGTGGCGGCAAGGCAGGATCAGACCGGGGCAATCCTCGATCGCCCAAAGTGCATAGGGTTCTGCCACCGCCCCGGCAGGCTCCAGCGGGGCAGAAACGATCCGGTCCACCAGCGCGTTGACGAAACGCACTTCACGTGCAATCCACTCTGCCAGCGCCGGATCAAGGGCCGTGGCCAGTTCCAGCACCCGCGCGCGCAAGGTGTCGCCGTTGCGGGCCACCAACTCGGTCGGCATCACCTGCAACGGGCGGCCCCCGGCGGCGTGGCGGGCGCGCAGCAGATGGGTCAGCTTGGCGGGATAGGACATCGCCTGATCGAACGTCACACCATCATCGGCAGGCTGCGGCACCCAGCCGGAGTCCGAGGTGTTGGACAGGATGATCTCTGCCTCCTCCACGGCGATGCGGCAGATTTCCGGCCAATCTGACGCCGTGGTCAGCGCCCGGCGGACCGAGGTGACGCGGGTTTCGAAGGAAACGGCCTGCCCGTCGGCGATGCCCTGCACCCGCACCGGAAAGCCTTCGGGAGCGGCCAGCGCTGCGAGCCGCCCGCGCCGCCCGGCATCGCCCGAAGATTGCACCACCGTCACCGGACCAATCGCGTCGGGCCCTTCGGACAGGAACAGATCGGCATGGGCCTGAAGAAACCGGCTGGTGCCGAATTGCAGGATGGGGGTGATCGGCATGGCGCTCTCCAGCTTGAAATGTTTTTAATCATTATGCACATTCAGTCAAGCCGGGCGCGCGTGCGAGACCCCAAGGGCCGATACGGTCGAAATTCGACATCTGGCGGGCGTTTTTGTCCGCCATGGGGTTGAAATCCTGATCAATTCGCTTTCATTTGGGGCATCGGCTCCCCCCATGGAAACATGCGCTGCCCGTCCAACTCATTTCGGACGCCCGTGCTGCACCCCCTCGGGGCAGGGACGCCATCCATAACGCAAAGCGAGTTAGCCCTAAGGCATGATCGAGCAGAACCTTATCCTTGTCCTTGTGATGCTGCCGTTTCTGGGGGCGGTGATCACGGCGACGCTTCCGGTCAACGCCCATAATGCGGCGGCCTGGATTTCGGGATTGGTTCTGGCGGCCGGGCTGGCGCTTATGGCGGTGTTCCATGCCCCGGTCGCAGAGGGGCGCATCCTGCGCGGTGTGGTGCAATGGGTGCCTGCGCTGCAACTGAACCTCAGTTTCAGGATGGACGGGTTTTCGTGGCTGTTCGTCACGCTGGTTCTGGCCATCGGCGTGCTGGTGGTGATCTATGCCCGCTATTACCTGTTGAAAACCGATCCGGTGCCGCGGTTCTACTCCTTCCTGATGGCCTTTACCGGGGCCATGCTGGGGATGCTGCTGTCGGGTAACATCCTGCTTCTGGTGGTGTTCTGGGAGCTGACCTCGGTCGTGTCCTTCCTGTTGATCGGCTATTGGTATCAGGGGCAGGCGGCGCGCGACGGGGCGCGGATGGCCCTGATCGTGACGGCCATCGGCGGGCTGTGCCTGATGGTGGCCATGCTGATCCTGGGCCAGATCGTGGGCAGCAACGACCTTGACCGGGTTCTTGGCTCGGGCGATCTGATCCGGGCGCATCCGCTTTATCCGCTGGTGCTGGCGCTGTTCCTGATCGGCGCCTTCACCAAATCGGCGCAATTTCCGTTCCATTTCTGGCTACCCGGCGCCATGGCGGCACCGACGCCGGTTTCGGCCTTTCTGCATTCGGCAACCATGGTCAAGGCGGGGGTGTTCCTGCTGATCCGCTTTTCGCCCGCGCTGGGCGGGACCGAGGCGTGGTTCTATGCCGTCACCGGCACGGGGATGGCGACGCTGATCCTTGGCGCGGTGATTGCGCTGTTCCGGCATGACCTGAAAGGGTTGCTGGCCTATTCCACCATCAGCCATCTGGGCCTGATCACCGCGCTGGCGGGCATCGGCAGCAAGGGCGCCATCCTTGCCGCGATCTTCCACATCGTGAACCACGCGGTCTTCAAGGCGTCGCTCTTCATGGCGGCGGGCATCATCGACCATGAGACGGGCACCCGCGACATGCGGCGGCTGTCGGGGCTGATGCGGCTGATACCGCTGACCGGAACGCTGGCCATTGTCGCGGCGGCGGCCATGGCGGGGGTGCCGATGCTGAACGGCTTCATCTCGAAAGAGATGTTCTTTGCCGAGGCGGTGGATTGGCACAACGGCACCTGGCTGGACAACAGCCTGCCTTATCTTGCCACCTTTGCCAGCATCTTTGCCGTGGCCTATTCGCTGCGCTTCATCGCCACGGTGTTCTTTGGCCCGCCGCCGGTGGACCTGCCCAAAGAGCCGCATGAGCCGACGCCGTGGCTGCGCCGCCCGGTCGAGGCGCTGGTGCTGATCTGTCTGGTGGTGGGGATGATGCCGGGCACCACCCTTGGCCCGGTGCTGAACCAGGCAGCGCGGGCCGTGCTGGGGCCGGACACGCCGCATTTCGACATCGCCGTCTGGCACGGTTTCAACCTGCCCCTCCAGATGAGCCTTGTTGCTCTGCTCATGGGCGCGCTTTTGTATCTCGTCTTTGCGCGCCAGATCGCGGCGGGCCCCGAGGGGCCGCCCCTTCTGCACCGCATCCGGGCGCAGCGGATCTATGAACGCCTGCTGCTGGCCCTGAGCTGGCGTCTGCCGCGCTTGCTGCATCAGCGGATCGGCACCGAAAAGCTGCAACCGCAATTGCGCATTCTGGTCCTGCTGGCGCTGACCTTTGCGGCGGCGGTTCTGTGGCGGCAACTGGCCTATGCGACCGAGCCTTTGGCCAATCCCCTTAGCCCGGCCTTTGCGCTGATGTGGCTGGTGGGGGCGGCCTGCGCGTTGGGTGCGGCCTGGCAGGCCAAGTATCACCGCTTTGCCGCACTGGTTCTGCTGGGCGGGGCGGGGCTGATGACCTGCCTGACCTTTGCATGGTTTTCGGCCCCCGATCTGGCGGTAACCCAGCTTCTGGTCGAGATCGTGACCACGGTTCTCCTGCTTCTGGGCCTGCGCTGGCTGCCCAAGCGGCGCGAGGAGATTGCCGAAGATCAGATGCTGTCCGCAAGGCTGCGCCGGCTGCGTGACTTTGTAATCGCGGCCGCTGCGGGGCTGGGCATCGCTTTGGTGTCCTATGCGGTGATGACCCGGCCGCTGATCCCCAATATCGGCGACTGGTTCCTGCGCAATGCCTATAAGGAGGGCGGCGGCACCAATGTGGTGAACGTCATCCTCGTCGATTTCCGCGCCTTCGATACCTTCGGCGAAATCACCGTTCTGGCGGTGGTAGGGCTGACGGTCTATGCCCTTCTGCGCCGCTTCCGTCCGGCAACGGAAAGCACAAATCAACCCGAACAGCAGCGGGGCGAGGCGGCGGCGGCCCTACAGGATTATCTGACGGTGCCCGGCGTGATCCTGCGCTGGATGTTCCCGGCGATGATCGTGGTTTCGGCCTATTTCTTTATGCGCGGCCATGACCTGCCCGGCGGCGGATTCTCGGCCGGGGTGACGCTGGCCATCGCCTTTCTTGTGCAATACCTCGGCAGCAATGTGCGCTGGGTCGAGGCGCGGCTGACCGTGCTGCCGATCCGCTGGATGGGCTTTGGCCTTTTGATCGCCGGGGCGACGGGGCTGGGGGCGGGGCTCTTCGGCTATCCGTTCCTGACGGCCCATGCCCGCTATGTCGATCTGCCGCTGATCGGGCAGGTGCCCGCCGCGACGGCAATGCTGTTCGATCTGGGGGTCTATGCGCTGGTCGTGGGCGCCACGGTGCTTATGCTGATCGCCATTGCCCACCAGTCGCTGCGCTCGGCCCGTCTGCGGGACCAAGACACCCCCGAAGCCGAAAGCAAGGAGGCCGCCTGATGGAAATCGTCCTGTCCGCCGCCATCGGCATTCTCGCCGCCTCGGGCACCTGGCTTTTGCTGCGGCCGCGCACCTTTCAGGTGATCGTGGGGCTGTGCCTGTTGTCCTATGCGGTCAACCTCTTCATCTTTTCGATGGGGCGGCTTTATGTCGGTGCCCCGCCGATCATGCCCAAGGGCGGTTTCGTCGATCCGACGATCTATGCCGATCCGGTTCCACAGGCGCTGGTGCTGACGGCCATCGTGATCAGCTTTGCCACCACGGCGCTGTTTCTGGTGGTGATGATCGCCTCGCGCGGCTTTACCGGAACCGACCATGTTGACGGGCGCGAGGGGGGCCAATGACCGAATTTGCCACCGAACACCTGATCATCGCGCCGATCCTGATTCCGTTCTTCGCGGGCGCGCTGATGCTGCTCTACGAAGATCGTCAGCGCCGGGCCAAGCTGGTGATCAGCCTTGGCGCGGCCTTTGCCATGCTGATCGTTTCGGTCGAGCTGCTGACCCGCGCCAAGACCCATGGTCTGGCAGGTGGGCGCGACATCGGGTTTTACCTGTTG
Organism: Tabrizicola fusiformis; assembly: GCF_013328815.1. GTDB lineage: Bacteria > Pseudomonadota > Alphaproteobacteria > Rhodobacterales > Rhodobacteraceae > Fuscibacter. The sequence continues at coordinate 245,730 of NZ_JABUHN010000007.1, read as the reverse complement.
AGCGATTGGGCCGCGCCCTTTGGCATCGTGCTGGTGGTGGACCGGCTTTCGGCGATGATGCTGGTGCTGACCGGGCTGCTGGCGCTGCCGGCGCTGATCTATTCGGCGGCGGGCTGGCATCGGCAGGGGCAGCATTTCCATGCGCTGTTCCAGTTTCTGCTGATGGGGCTGGCCGGGGCCTTTCTGGCGGGCGACCTGTTCAACCTTTTTGTGTTCTTCGAGGTGCTACTGGCCGCCTCATATGGGCTGTTGCTGCATGGGTCTGGGCAGTTGAAGGTGCGGGCGGGGCTGCATTACATCGCCATCAACCTGACCGCCTCGCTGTTCTTCCTGATCGGGGTCAGCCTGATCTACGGTGTCACCGGCACCCTGAACATGGCGCAGCTTTCCACCCTGATCGCCAGCCTGTCCGAAGCGGACCGCCCGCTGTTTCACCTTGGCGCCACCATGCTGGGGCTGGCCTTTCTGGTGAAAGCGGGGATCTGGCCTTTGTCCTTCTGGCTGCCCACGACCTATATGGCGGGCGCGGCGCCGGTGGCGGCGATGTTCGCCATCATGACCAAGGTCGGCGTCTATGTGATCCTGCGACTGTCGATGCTGATGTTCGGGGCGGCGGCCGGCCCTTCGGCCGGGTTCGGGGCCGAGGTGCTGGTGGTGGGCGGCATGGCGACGGTGGCCTTTGGCCTGACGGGCGTGCTGGCCTCGCAGGGGCTGGGGCGGATGGCGGCGCATCTGGTGCTGATTTCCTCCGGCACGGTGCTGGCCATTACCGGCTTTGCACTGGCAGGCGGTGGAACGGCCATGCTGGCGGGGGCGCTCTATTACCTTGTCAGTTCCACCGTGGCGATTTCCGCCCTGTTCCTGCTGATCGAACCGATGAGCCGGGAAGAGGGCGGCATTGCCGCCATGCTGGCGCTGACCGCCGATGCCTATGGGCTTGACCTGAAGGATGAAGACAATCAGCCCGAGGTCGGCCTTGCCATTCCCGGCACGCTGACGGTGCTGGGCCTGTGTTTTGGGGCTTGCCTGCTGGTGCTGGCCGGGCTGCCGCCGCTCTCGGGCTTCTTGGGCAAGCTTGCCATGCTGGGCGGGGTTCTGGGGGCCGATACCGGGACCGAAGGCTGGGTCTTTGTCACTCTCATGCTGCTGTCCGGTCTGGCGACGCTGATCGGGTTGATCCGGGTGGGGATTCAGACCTTCTGGGCATCGGAAGGGGTGGTGCCGCGCGTGCTGGCGCTGGAAATCGCGCCGGTTCTGGCGCTGGTGGGCATGACCATCCTGCTGACACTGGAGGGCAATGACAGCCTGCGCTTCATGGAAAGCACGGCCCGCGCGCTGCAAAGCCCGGCGATCTATGCCGAAGGCGTGATGCAGGCCCCCCGCGTCGAGGAGATTCAGGAATGAGCCGGCTGATCCCGCATCCGCTACTGTCATTGGGGCTGGTCGGCGTCTGGCTGTTGCTGACGCGGTTCAGTCTGGGCCATCTGCTGCTGGGCACCGCGATTGCGCTGATTGCGGGCTGGGCGCTGGGCGCGCTGGAACCGCCTGCGCTCAGGCGCCGCCGTCTCTTGCCGCTGATCCGGCTGGCCGCGATTGTGGCCGGCGATATCGTCCGGTCGAACATCGCGGTGGCGCGGCTGATCCTGACCAACGGGCGCGGAAACAGCCGCCGCTCGGGCTTTGTGGAGATTCCGTTGCGGCTGAGTGACCCGACCGCATTGGCCATGCTGGCGATGATCATCACGGCGACGCCCGGCACCGCCTGGCTTGAGCATGACAGCGAAAACGGCGTCCTGCTGTTGCATGTCTTCGACCTGATCGAACCCGGGGATTGGGTGACCCTGATCCGCGACCGCTATGAATCCCTGCTGATGGAGGCTTTTGCATGAGCGCGTCCTTCGTTCTGTCGCTGGCCTTCGGCTATGCGCAACTGGCGCTGGCGCTGGCGGCCTGTTTTGCGGCATGGCGCGTGCTGCGCGGCCCGCGCGCGCAGGACCGGGTGCTGGGGCTGGATACGCTTTATGTTACCGCCATGCTGCTGTTCATCGTGACGGGAATGCGGGTGGGCACGCCCTTCTTCTTTGAGGCGGCGATGGTGATCGGCGTGCTGGGCTTTGTGGCCACGCTGGCGCTGGCCAAGTTCCTGATCCGTGGCGAGGTGATCGAATGACCGATTTCGACACGCTTTCGCTGTGGGTCGCGGTGCCGGTGGGTCTGCTCTTGGTTCTGGGCAGCACGCTGACGTTGCTGGGCACCGTGGGACTGGTGCAATTGAAAAGCTTTTATGACCGGCTGCACGCCCCGACCCTTGGCACAAGCTGGGGAACGGCGGGGGTGCTGCTGGCCTCGATCCTGCTCTTCTCGGCGCTTGACGGGCGGGCCGTGCTGCACGAGCTGGTGATCGGGATATTCCTCCTGATCACCACGCCGGTGACGCTGATGCTGTTGGGCCGCGCTGCGCTGCACCGCGATCGGGCCGAGAAGGTGCGGGGCATTCCCCCGGCACGCGCCCGCGGCGATGCAGGCTCAGACGGCTGAGGGAACGGTCAGCGCGGCAAGGTCGATGCTGCGTTCGAACGCCTGACCTTCGGCATCGAAGAGATGGCACTCGCTGGCGGCAAATCCGATGTCGAGCGGCTTGTCATCCTCGATCACCCGGGTTCCGGGCAGCACGAAGCAGAAGGTTTCCTCGCGGCCCGGCAGGGTGGCATAGCCGATGGTCTGCTGGCCCAGTTGCTCCACCACCGAAGGGGTGATGCGCAGCGTCGCCTCGCCCGCGCCCAGCGTGATATGTTCGGGCCGGATGCCCAGCGACAAGGTGGCGCCTTCGATCCCGGGGCGGGGGGCAACGGGCAGGTGCAGGCGCTGGCCCTGATAGTCCACCTCAACCCCCGCCGCCGAAACGCCGGTGCAGGTGACGGGCAGAAAGTTCATCCGCGGATTGCCGATGAAGCCGGCAACGAAGGTATTCTGCGGCTTGTGATAGAGTTCCAGCGGCGCCCCCACCTGCGCGATATATCCGGCGTTCAGGACCACGATCCGGTCGGCCATGGTCATCGCCTCGACCTGATCATGGGTGACATAGATCATCGTGGCGCCAAGCTGCTTGTGCAGGCGGGTCAGTTCGATGCGCATGTCGGCACGCAGGGCGGCGTCAAGGTTCGACAGCGGCTCATCAAACAGGAAAATCTCGGGCTGGCGGACGATGGCGCGACCGATGGCCACCCGCTGCCGCTGACCGCCGGAAAGCTGGCCGGGCTTTTGCTGCAACCGGGTTTCCAGATGCAGGATCGCGGCGGCCTCGGCCACCTTCTTGCGGATCACCTCTTCGGGCGCCTTTTCCACCCGAAGGGGGAAGGCGATATTCTCGAACACCGTCATGTGGGGGTAAAGAGCATAGCTCTGGAACACCATGGCAATGCCGCGCTTGACCGGGGGCAGGTCGTTCACCCGCTTGCCGTCGATCACGATATCGCCTGCAGTGGTGTGTTCCAGCCCGGCGATCATCCGCAACAGGGTCGATTTCCCGCAACCCGAAGGGCCGACGAAGACGACGAATTCGCCCTCTGTCACGTCCAGCGAGACGCCCTTCACGACCTGAAAATCGCCGAAGGTCTTGATCACGGTCTTGAGGGAAAGCTGGCCCAATGCGGGTCTCCTTGGCAAAGGGGCCGGCCGCCCCGGCATGGGGCGGCCGGCCTTGAACTTACTTGTATTCTTCGAGCGCGGCAGCGGCCTTGGTCAGCGCGGCCTGCGGTTCGGCAGCGCCGGTCACGACCGACTGGACCATCTCGATCATCACGTTCTGCAGGCCCTTGTAATCGGTGAACAGCGGCTCGGGGCCACCATAGGCGATGCCGTCGATGAAGGGCTTCCAATACGGGATTTCCGCCACCAGCGCATCGACCTTGGCCGAGGGGCGCAGCGGGGTCAGACCGGCATCGGGCGACAGTTCATACTCGATCTGGATATCGGGCGAGGTGATGTATTTGGCGAATTCAACCGCCTTTTCCTCGACGCCCGACCCTTTGAACACCGCCAGCGAGTCGGTGATCAGCAGGGTGCCCGGGCCGCCCGCTTCGGGGCCAAGCGGCAGGGTGGTCACACCCCAGTTGATCTTGGTATCCTTCAGGCGCATCGCGGCGCCGACCGAAGCCTGGATCATGCCCACCTTGCCATCAAGGAAGATGGCGCGGATTTCATTCTGTTCATAGGCGGTGGCGCCTTCGACGGAATAGGGCGTGATGTCCTTGTAGGCTTGCAGCGCGGCCAGAACCTGCGGGCTGTCCAGCTTGATGTTGCCGTCGGCGTCGATCACCTGACCGTTGTTGGTGTAAACCCAATGCAGGAACTGGTGCATCGTGTTGTCAAAGGTCTTGGCCGGCAGGCCATAGCCGGCGATCCCGGTCTTTTCCTTGATGATCTTGGCATATTCGATTTCTTCCGCCCAGGTGGTCGGCGGCTTTTCCGGGTCAAGTCCGGCTTGCGTGAAGAGATCCTTGTTCCAGTAGAACGCCTTGGTCGAGAAGGCGATCGGAACGCCCCACTGGGTGCCCTCGAAGGTCACGGTATCCACGATATGGGGATAGTAGGCGGCCTTTTCCTCGTCCGACATCGGCACTTCGACGATCAGGTCGTTCAGCGCGAATTCCTTCAGCGTGCGCGAACCGACATAGGCCATGCCCGCCGGGCTGCCGGCAGCGGCCAGCGTGGTTGCCTTGTCCTGGCACTGGGCCCAGCCCACCACCTCGACCGCGATCTTCCAGCCGGAGTTGGCGGCTTCCCATTCCTTGATGTATTTCTCATGAACGGGGTCGATCTTGTCGCCGCAATAGATCCAGCTGATCTCTTGCGACAGCGCGGGCAGCGCAGTCGAACCGGCCAGAACAAGGCCGATCAGGCTTTTGCGAAACAGGGTTGTCACTTCACTTACTCCCGGTTGTGGATGCTTATTGTTTCACCGCGCCAGCGGTCAGCCCGCCGACGAGATAGCGTTGCAGGAAGAAGATGATGACCAGCGCCGGGGCGATGCCCACGAAACTGGCGGCCATCAACTCGTTCCAGATCACCTCTTGCTTGCCGAAATAGGCGTAAAGGCCGATCGGCAGGGGCATGTATTCGGTCTTGGAATTGAAGGTCAGCGCGAAGATGAATTGCTGCGAATAGGCGCCGATGAAGGTCACGATGGCGACCACGATGATGCCGGGCCGCGCAATGGGCAGGATCACCCGGCGGAAGGTGTAGAACTGGCTGGCGCCGTCCATATAGGCGGCTTCGTTCAGCTCGGTCGGAATGCGCATCATATAGGTGCGCAACAGCCAGATCGCCGAGGGGATCAGGAAGGCCGCCCCGGGGATGATCATGGCGAAATAGGTGTTCAAGAGGCCCATGGTCCGCATCAGCCGGAACAAGGGGATCAGCAGCACCGCGCCCGAGAACATGCTGACGGCAAGGAAACCACCCAGCACCAGCCCCATGCCGCGATAGTCGAACCGGGCAAAGGCATAGGCGGCAGGCACCACCAGCAGCAGAACGATGCAGGTCGAGATGGTTGAGATCAGGAACGAGTTGAAGACATAGCGCGCAAAGCCCGGCACCGTTTCCCACATCGAGACATAGGCGGCAAAGGTGCCATTCTCGGGCCAGAAGCGGTAGGGCGACGAGAAGAGCTGCGCCAGCGGTTTCAGGCTGACCAGAAAGCCTTCGATGAAGGGCGACAGCAGGAAGAACAGAAAGCAGAACATGCCTGCATAGATCGCCACCACCTCCCACCAGCGGTAGCGGTCGATCATGGCGCGGGTATCGCGGGACTTGAAGGCCATGGGGGCTCCTTACGCCTTGTCGGTGGCCGCGAGGCGGCGGGTGACGCGGAAATAGGCGATGCAGAACAGCGACAGGAACAGGCAGATCACCACGGCCCGGGCCGCGCCCTCGCCATATTTCTTTGATCCGATGGCGGTCTGATAAGTGTCGATGATCATCGTCGTGGTCGAACCCGAGGGCCCCCCCTGCGTGAGGATCCAGATGATGTCAAAGCTGTTGAAGGTGGCGATCAGCGACAGCATCGACATGGTGATAATCGCGGGCGCCATCAGCGGCAGGGTGATGCGGCGGAACCGGGTCCAGCGGCTGGCGCCATCGGTCCAGGCAGCTTCATACAGGTCGCGCGGAATGGCCTGAATGGCAGCAAGGAAGTAGATCGTCACCATAGGCACACCGATCCAGACATCGGTCACGATGGTCGCCCAATAGGCGGGCCGCCCATAGGCGAGGAAAGCCACCGGGCCGTCCACAAGGCCAAACCGCTGCAACAGGCCGGAAATCATGCCGAACTGGCCGTTATACATCCAGCCCCACATGAAGATGCCAATGGCCATCGGCACGATCCATGGCGGCATGGTCAGGATGCGGAACAGGTTGCGCCCGGGCACGGCAGCATTCAGCAGCACCGCGCCAAAGGTGCCGATCACCATTTTGAACAGCACCGAAAAGAAGGTCCAGGTGAAGGTCCGGGTGATGACCGTCAGGAAGGTCTCGTTGAAGATCTTGTCATAGTTCCGCCAGCCGACATAGTTCGTCACCTTGCGCAGCGAGGCGTCGGTGAACGAAAGGCGGAAAGTTTCGACCAAGGGCCAGGCCACGATCACCAGCACATAAAGAATGGCCGGGGCCAGAAGCGCCCAGGCAAAGATCAGACTGGAGCGCGACTTGATCATGGTTCAGGCCACCTTGCGGGCGAATGCGTTGTCGTAACGGTCCCAGACCGGGCGCAGATCGACCACCTGCCGCGTGCGGCGGGCGTCGTCGGTGGCGAGCGCCAGAATCCCGGCCTCCAGCGCGTCCAGCGGCGAGACGGGCAGCGGGCCGCCCTTCATCACATGGGCGATGACCTCTTCGGCCATCTTCTCATCGGCGCCGTAATGCTGCGACAGGGCGGTGGCCTTGTATTCGGTTTCCGTAACCCGCTTTTCCGACAGAACATCGGTGACTTTCAGGAAACCGCGGATGAAATCGCCCTCGGCCTGACCCTTGGTGCCAAAGACGGCAAAGCGGCGGAACTGGTCGGGCGCGTTCAGGTTGGTGTGGAAGTTCATCCCGACGCCATTGGCGTATTCGATGATCGCCACCTGATAGTCGATGATATCGCCATCCGAATCGAACACCTTGTCCGACCCGTTCCAGCCCGAAGGCTTGCGGTGATAAAGGCTGAGATCGTTCACCCCTTCGTTGCGCGGATCGTTGGCGGGGACAAAGGTCTTGCGGCCGCCAAAGCTTGCCACCCGCTCGGGTCGCGCGCCGATCAGGCCGTTATAGAGATCCAGATCGTGGCAGCATTTTTCCAGCATGAAGCTGCCCGACCATTTTTCATAGCGGCGCCAGTCGCGCATGAAAAACGCGCCGTGATAGGGGAAGATATGCTCGGCCGCTTCGATGGAAACGATCTTGCCCAGTTGTCCGCTGTCACGCGCCGCCAGAAGGTCGCGGTAAAGCGGCGCATAGCGCAGCACGAGGCCGACCAGCAGGCTGTCATGGCCGTATTGCCCCATCAGGGCGGCCATCTGATAGGTTTGCTCGATGCTGGAAACGATTGGCTTTTCCGAGAAGACCTTGACCCCGGTCTGCAGACCCAGCCGGATATGGTCAAGGTGCAGGTGATTGGGCGAGCCGACCATCAGAAGGTCATATCCGCCGGCTTTCACCAGAGCTTCGGCGCTGTCATAGGACTTGCCCGCCGAAATCCCATGGCTTTCCAGCACGGCCATGCCGGCAGGGGCGGGGTCATGATAGCCCACGATCTGAAAATCGGGGTCCATTTCCCGAAAGACATGACCCAGATAGCCAAGGCGAAAGCCCAGACCAATGATGGCGACTCGCATTCTGCGCTCCCTGCGGAGAAATTCTTTTTCTGGATCATGGTCAGTATGCGGGCATACGTCAAGAAATTTTCACACGGAAGATTGATTTGTGTAATTCGTTTTCACGGCGCTGGGTGATTTCAGGCCGCGCGGCGGCTAAGGCCCAGAATGGCGGCACCCACCAGCCCCGGTTCGATGGCGCATTGCGCGGGCACAATCAGCGGGCGGTCCAGCTTGCGCAGGATGCGGGCGCGGACCTGCACATCCAAGGCCGCGATCAGCGCGGGCGCATTGGACAGCCCGCCGCCCACCGCCATGATTCCCGCGCCCAGCATATTCTCGACCATGGCCAGCGGCCCGGCCAGCAGCTCAAGCCAGATGGCAATGGTGCGGGTCGCGCGCGGCTCACCGGCGGACCAGCCTTCAACGATGGTCAGGCTGTCGGCCTCGCGCCCCGGATGCAGATGGGCGTGCAGCCGTTCCATCCCCCGGGCCGAACAGACCGCATCCAGACAGCCGATCTGGCCGCAGCCACAGGCAAAGGCGGGCAGGGTGACCTCAGGGTCGCCCAGAATGCGCTGCGCCACAGGGCCGTGCCCCCACTCGCCCGCAAAACCGCCCCCGGCGTTGATCAACTGGCCGCGCACCACAACGCCGCCGCCCACCCCGGTTCCCAGAATGATGCCGAACACCACCTCATGCCCGCGACCGGCGCCCACCGCCGCCTCGGCCAGTGCAAAACAGTCGGCGTCATTGGCCAGATCGACCGGCAGGCCAAGATCGGCTTCAAGATCGGCCACAAGGCGACGCCCGGTCAGGCAGGGGATATTGGCAACGGTGGCCAGCCCGGTATCTGGCGCCACCACCCCCGCGATGGAAAAGGCCAGCCGCTCGGGCGGCTGCGAGGCAGTCGCAATCGCACCGTGCAGGGCGGCGACAAAGGCCGGATAATCCTGCGCCGGGGTGGGCACGCGGCCCTGCGGGCGGATGTCCTCCTGCGAAAACGCCTCGGCGATCTTGATGGCGGTGCCGCCGATGTCGAAACACAGGATCATGCCACGCGCCCTCCGCCGATCCATGTTCCCCCGGCGGTGATCTCTGGCGTCAGGCACAGGAAATCGGCCCGCGCGCCGGGGCGCAGGTGGCCCCGGTCGGTCAGGCCCATGGCCTTGGCGGGCGCCTCTGATGCCAGCCGCAGCGCGGCGTCCAGCGGCAGGCCCAGCGCGCGATGCACATGGCGCACCGCGTCGATCAGCGCGATATCCGCCCCCGCCAATGTGCCATCGGCCAGCGTCAGCCGCCCGCCCGCCCGGAAAATCTGCCGCCCGTTCAGCGTAAAGCCCGTCTCGTCGCTGCCGATGGTGGACATGGCATCAGACACAAGGAAGATCCCGCCCGGCCCCTGCTTGGCCCGCAGCGCCACCCGCAGGGCGGTATCCTCCACATGGAACCCGTCAGCGATCAGCCCGGCCCAAAGCCGCCCGTCGTCCAGCGCCGCCCCCACCAGCCCCGGCGCGCGGTGGGTCAGCGGACTCATCGCGTTGAAAAGATGGGTGACCATCCGCGCACCGGCATCGGCATAGGCGCGGGCCGTGGCAAGGTCGCAATCGCTGTGGCCAAGGCTGACCACTACACCGGCGGCGGCAAGCTCCCCGACCTGCGTCAGTGTCACCGATTCCGGCGCCAGCGTGCAGATCACCGGCCCCCGCTGCGCCGCGCGCAGGATCAGCGCCAGGTCTTCCGCCTCCATCCGGCGGATCAGCCGGGCGTCATGGGTGCCCTTGCGGGCACGGTCCAGATGCGGCCCTTCCAGATGCAGGCCCAGCAGGCCGGGCACCGCGTCCACCGCCGCCGCCGCCGCCGCGGTCACTTCGGGCCGGTCGGTGATCAGTGTGACCATGATCGCGGTGGTGCCGAACCGGGCATGGGCGGCGGCGATGGTGGCAATCCCCTCGGCGCTGGGCGCATTGTTGAACAGCACCCCGCCGCCGCCATTCACCTGTAGGTCGATCAGCCCGGGCACGATCCAGCCGGGCAGATGTTCCGCCGCCTTGCCTCCGGGTTCGATGCCCGCGACGCGACCCGCGACAACGCGCAGGCTGGCATCCTCATGCCAGACCGTGCCGTCAAAAATCCGTTCCGCGTGGAAAAGCCCGTCACCCATGGTTACCAGACCGTGCCCCGCGCCGCGACCTCTTCCACCCGCGTCACCACGCCGCTCCGGTGAAACACCATCCGGTCGAACAGGTTCGAGACAACGCAGGTATGGTTCGGTATCACCCGGACCCGCGCGCCCACCCCGGGCAGGGGGCCGGTGCAGTCGGTCAGGTCCACCACGGCATGTTCCTCGGACAGGGAAACAATGCGTGCGCCCGGCAGTTCCTCGATCTCGCCATGGTCGGCAAAGCCCAGGAGGTCCGAGGTCAGCGCCTTGGACCCGGCATCCAGCACGGCGCGCGTCGGTGTGGGGCGTGAAACCACCGTGGCCAGCACATGCATCGCCAGATCGCCGTGCCCGCATTCCCCGGCGCGGACCATGGAACGGTCGTTGTAGACATAGGTTCCGGCCCGATGTTCGGTCGCGCTGGGCACCAGATGCGCCTTCCACAAATCCGGGCTGCCGCCGTTTGATCGCACCGGGCAATCCAGCCCCCGCGCGGCGAGAAGCGCCATCGCATCCCGCAGGAAAGTTTCCACCCGTGCCGCGCCGCCCGCCGCCGGATAGGTCAGCAAACCGCCAAAGCGCAGGCCCGGGGCTGCGGCAATGCGGGCGGCAAGCTCTGCCGCCGCCTCGGGTGTCTGCACGCCGCAGCGCCCGCCGCCGGTGTCGCATTCCACCAGCAGCGTAAGCGGCCGATCAGCGGTAAAGGCTGCCGCCAGCCCGTCCACCGTGACCGCGCTGTCGGCCACGGCCTGCAACCGGGCAAGGCGCACATTCAACGCCTGAAGGCGCTGAATGCGCGCCGCTCCCAGAAGGTTGTAGGTGATCAGGATGTCCTGAAACCCGGCATCGGCAAAAGCCTCGGCCTCGGTCAGCTTCTGGCAATTGATGCCGGTTGCGCCGGCTGCAATCTGCTGGCGGGCGACGGCGGGGATCTTGTGGGTCTTGATGTGCGGGCGGAAAGCAAGGCCGTGCTGGTTCATATAGGCTTGGGCCCGGGTGATGTTTGCCGCCAGCCGGTCTTCGTCGATCACCGGCATCGGGGTGATCACATCGTCAAGCGGGCTGCCCGTCTCGGGCCAGGGGAATGCCATGTCATGCACCTTCGCCGAAAGGATCGGCCATGCGCGGCCAGATATCGCGCCGGACCAGCCGGTAGGGGGTGGTGGCCGGATCATTGGGATAGGGCCTGCCCGCTGCGCAGTAAAGGATTTCCGCCGCGATGGGCTGGAAGGCAGCATAGAAATGATTGGTCGATTTGATCACGAGGATCTTCTGCCGCAACGGGTCGATCCCCAGCGCGGTGAAGAGCGACGGGTCATAGCTTTGCGCCCGCACCGTGTTCAGGATCACCTCGATCCCGGTCTCTGCCCCGGTCCCGTCCAGCAAAGCGATCCGTGCCGCCGGACCAAAGGGCACCACGCTCTCGCCAAAGCGCATCTCGGCCAGCGCCTCAAGCCGCAGCACGCGCACCAGCGCATCCACCGGCTCTCCGGTTTCGGGGGCGGATTTGGCGCCAAAGCGCAGCGGCATCTCGGCCCCTTCGCCCGCAGCAAAGCAAAGCTGCACCGCCACCGGATCCCAGATTGTGCCGACGGCCACGCCGCGCGCCCCCCGCGCCATGAGTTCCTTCAGCACCACCGTTGCATCGCCCGCCGTGCCGCCGCCCGGATTGTCCCACATATCGGCGATCACCACCGGGCCCGCGGGGGCGGCCATGGCCTGCGCCACTGCGACCTGTTCGTCGATCTGCGGCATCATGTGGCGGCCCCGGTTGGCGTAAAGCTCGCGCCCCAGCCGTTCGGCCCATTCGGCGCCAAGGGCGGCATCGCCATCGGTGACGGCAATCATCCGGGTGCCCATCTCGGGCACATCGCCTGCCATGAAGCCATGGATGGCCGACAGTGACAAAAGCCCCGGCACGGTCGCCTCCAGCGCGATCATCCGGTCCACGAAGCCGCGCATCGGTTCGCGCGAGGTGGGGAAAACGTCGATCATCCGGCAGTCGAACACCGACATCACCGGGCGCACCCGGCCTTCCAGCGTATCGACCGCGATGCGCCAGAGGTCTTCGGCCCGCTCCACGAAATCGGTATGGGGAAATTCCTTGAAGACGACAAAGAAATCCGCCGCCGCCACCCGTTTCGCGGTCAGATGGCTGTGCGGGTCCAACTCGGCGCAAACCAGAATATCCGGCCCCACAATTTCGCGCACGCGGGTCAGAAGGTCGCCCTCGGGGTCAAGATACCCCTGCGCCACCATCGCACCATGCAGCCCCAGCACCACCGCATCCACCGGCAGCGCTGCACGAAGCTGGTGCAGAATCTCGTCACGCAGCCCCTCATAGGCCCCGCGTGAAACAAGGCCCGCCGGATCGGCCCATGCGGCCGTGCCCTCGATCAGGGTCCAACCCTTTTCGGCGCAGACCCGCCGCCCCACCGGGATCGGCGCGGTGCAGAGCGTTGGCGTCACCGGATGCTGCCCCGGCGCGGCGTAAAGCGAATCCTCGAACCCCTTCCGGTCGATCACGATCGGCGAGAAGGTGTTGGTCTCGGTCGCCAGCGCCGCAACGAAGATCCGCTTCGGGGCAAGGGGGGCCATGATCACTCCTTGATATGCGGCAGGTAGCCGACGAAACCGGCGATCTTCCAGCGTCCGCCCTCCTTGCGGCAGATATACAGCGTCTGCCAGTTCATCCGGTCAAAGCTGCCGTCGGCTTTGGCAAGCCTGCCATCGAACTTCTTGCGCACCATGGCGGCCTCGCCGGTGATCTCGATCACCTCAAGCCGGGTCGCGGCATAGATGCCGGCGCGCGGGTCACCGGCAAAGGCGCCAGCGGCGCGGGCTGCGCCAAACTCAGCCGCCTGCCGCAGCCATTCGGTGCGATAGGCGTCCAGCGTCGGGAAGGCGAGGGTATAGCCATCCGGTTCACCCTGAAAGTTGCCGCTGATGCCGGTGAAATTCGCGGCAATGAAATCGCCCGCGACCGAGGCCCAGTCGGCACTGACAAAGGCATCGATGTCGCGCGGCACCAGCATCTCCCAGATGGCGCGACGGTCGCTGTCGCCCTCGGGAAAGGGATTCTTGAACGGATCACGCTCTGCCGTCATTCCGGGTGTCCCATGAAAAAAATTTCAGTCAGCCTGCATATCTTCTGGAATATTCGGGGCTGATATGGCTAAATGTCAAGGCGGAACGAAAATGAATTTCTGGATTCCTGCAAATGCTTGACCGGGCGATCATCACAGGCTTCGTGGCGGAGGAACACCGCCTGAATGCCCTTTGCCGCACGGGAACACCATGAACGAATTGCAGGATACCGCCCTTTCCGCAGGGCCGCTGAGTGCCCCCGACCTGATCGTCGCTCTGAGTGATGAGGAAGGCAAACTCTCGGCGCTGGAGAAGAAACTTGCGGCCTCGGTGCTGGCCGATGTGAACTTTGCCACCAATGCCTCGATCACCGAAATTGCCGAGCGGGCGGGCGTGTCGCCGCCCACCGTGACGCGGTTCTGCCGCCGTCTGGGCTGCGCGTCGTTTTCCGATTTCAAGGTGCAGCTTGCCCGCAGCGCCTATGTCGGGCTGCGCTACCTGAAACCCGAGTCGGTGACCTCGACCGCTGCCGAGGTGGCCGAAGATATCGTGACCAAGGCGCAGAACGCCCTGTTCGAGACCCACCGCGGCCTTGACCTCGCCGCTGTGGAGCGCGCGGTGCGGCTGCTGGCCAAGGCCGACATGATCTATGCCTTCGGCTCGGGCGGCAATTCCTCGATGATCGTGAACGAGTTGCAGAACCGGCTGTTCCGCCTTGGCGCCCGGATTTCCGCCTCGAACGACCACGGGATGAGCCTGATGCTCGCCGCCGCGGCAGAGCCGGGGACCGTGGTGTTCGGCTCCTCGTTCACCGGGCGGAACCAAGAGCTGGTGCGCTGCTTTGGCCTGCTGCGCGACCGGGGGATTCCGACCATCGCCCTGACGCAAAGCGCCTCGCCGGTCGCCGAGGCGGCGGATGTGGTCATTCCGGTTAACCTGCCCGAGGGCCAGAACATCTTCCGCGCCTCCTCGACGCGCTTTGCCTTTCTGGCGGTGGTGGACATCATCGCCAATCTGGTCGCCTATGCCGACCGCCCGCGTTCGGCCCGGATCCTGCGCGGGATCAAGGAACAACTGATCAAGCACCGGGACGGCGACGACCGCCAGCTTCTGGGCGACTGACCCCCGAGCGGGGCGCAGGCGGCCGCCCCGGCCCTCGGTTTCTTCTTGCCGCAAAGGAAGTGACCCATGGGGCAATCCCTGGCCATTGTGACCGGTGCGGCGGGTGATATCGGGCGGGCCATCGCGCGCCGCCTGCGCGCCGACCATGCGGTGGTGGTGCTGGCCGACCGCGATCTTGTGGCGGCAGAACGGGCTGCGGCAGACTTGGGCGCGGGCTATGTGGCCCTGCAACTGGACGTGACCGATCCTGCGGCCTGCACAGCCTTTGCGCAGAAGGTGGCGGGGCTGGGGGCGTTGCAGACGCTGGTGAACAACGCCGGGGGGGTGCAGGCCGCCAGCTTGCAATCGACCAGCGTGGCAGATTGGCAGGCGGACCGGGCGCTGAACCTTGATGCGGTGTTCCTGCTGTTTTCGGCGCTGGCCGATCAGTTGAAGGCAACCCAAGGCTCGGTCGTGAACATCGCTTCGGTCAATGGCATGGGGGTTTACGGGCATCCGGCCTATTCGGCGGCCAAGGCGGGGATGATCCACATGACCCGGCTGATTGCGGTGGAATATGGCAAATTCGGCATCCGCGCCAATGCGGTCGCGCCCGGCACCGTCCGCACGCAGGCGTGGGAGGCGCGGGCTGCGGCCAATCCCGATATCTTCAAGGAGGCCGCCGCGCATTACCCCCTTGGCCGCATCGCCCGGGCCGAGGATGTGGCCGAGGCGGTGGGGTTCCTTGCCTCGCCTCTTGCGGCGGCGATCACCGGCATCTGCCTGCCGGTCGATTGCGGGCTGACGGCGGGCATTCCCGCGCTGGCCCGCACCTTTTCGCAATCCGCTGATTTCTGAGGCCGACATGACCCTGTTTTTGGAAAACGCCTGGGCGCCCGAGCCTGCTCCGGCGGGCACCTGGACGCTGACCCTGACCAACCTGTCGGATCAGGTTTTGCGCGATTTCACCCTGTCGGTGACCACGATCACCCGCATCATGCCCGAGCATGAGGTGACCGGCGCCCGTTTTCTGCGGCGCACCGCGAATTACCACGAATTCGCGCCGCTGGAGGGTGTCAGCCTTGCCTCCGGGGCAAGCTGGACCTTTCACGCCGAGGGGCTGTTCCGGTCCCCCTTCCATCGCAACGATGCCGCCAAGACGGCTTGGGTGACCGTGGCGGGCACCCGTCTGCCGGTGCAGGTGGGCGATCTGATCCAGTCTTCCGGTGCCCCGGTCCTGCCGCCGCCGCGCCTGCCCGAGGGGCGGCTGACGCTGCCCTTCGCCCTGCTGCCATGGCCGAATGCGATTGAAGCAACCCCGGGCCCGGCGCCGGTGATCCTGCACGCCGCCCCCGGCACCGGGCGCGACGATCTGCGGTTGATGCTGTCGGTTGATGCGCTGCACGCGCGCCTCTTCCCCGCCGCGCGGCGGCTGTTCCAGATTTCCCCGGCGCCGGGCGCGCGGGCGCTGGCCTTTGCGGTGGATGCCGCGCTGCCGCCCGAGGGTTATCGGCTGGACTTCGGAGACAGCATTACCCTGACCGCCAGCACCGAGGCGGGGCGCCGCTTTGGCCTTTTGTCGCTGGCGCAGATGCTGCACGGCGCCTTTGCCGACCAGAAGTTTCTGTTCCCGGCAAGCGGCCGGATCGAGGATGCGCCGCGCTATGGCTGGCGCGGTTGCCATCTGGACGTGTCACGGCATTTCTGGAGCTTTGCCGAGGTCAAGCGGGTGGTCGATATCCTGGCCTGGCACAAGCTGAACCTGTTCCACTGGCACTTGACCGATGATGAGGGTTGGCGGGCCGAGATCAAAGCCTATCCCGAACTGACCGACACGGGTGCCCATCGCAGCGCCGAAACGGACGCGATGCTGCCGCAACTGGGCGACGGGCCGGAGCGTGTGGGCGGGTTTTATACGCAGGATCAGATGCGCGCCGTGGTGGCCCATGCCGCCGCCTTGGGCATCGAGGTGATGCCGGAAATCGAAACGCCGGGCCATGCCGCCTGCGTGGTGGCCGCCCTGCCGTTTCTGGTGGACCCCGACGAGGTGCCGAACAGCTATTACCCCGTGCAGGGCTATCCGAACAATTCGTGGAACCCCGGCATTCCCGAAACCTTCACCGTGCTGGAAGCGATCATTGACGAGCTGTGCGCGATCTTCCCCTCGCGCCATTTCCACATCGGCGGCGATGAGGTGGCCAAGAACGCCTGGCTGCAAAGCCCGCGCGCCCGCGTCCTGATGCAGCGTGAGGGGTTGGCGGGCACGTTCGAGCTGCAAAGCTGGTTCCTGAAACGGATCAAGGACATGCTGACGGCGCGGGGCAAAGTGCTGGTCGGCTGGAACGAGGTTGCCCATGGCGGCGGTGTGCCGCCCGAGGACACGCTTTTGAT
This sequence comes from Tabrizicola fusiformis, assembly GCF_013328815.1. Taxonomy (GTDB): domain Bacteria; phylum Pseudomonadota; class Alphaproteobacteria; order Rhodobacterales; family Rhodobacteraceae; genus Fuscibacter. The sequence continues at coordinate 229,131 of NZ_JABUHN010000007.1, read as the reverse complement.
GGCATGGGAAAATCCGCAGGTCGGCATCGAACTGGCGGGTCAGGGCTATGACGTGGTGATGACGCCGGGGCAAGCCTATTACCTTGACATGGTGCAGGGGCCGGACTGGCTTGAGAATGGTGCGGGTTGGGCCGGACCAGTGCCGCCCGAAAAGACCTATGCCTATGAGGCCGAGGGCGATTTTCCGCAACGGCTGCGCCGCCACATGCGCGGCATACAAGCCTGCATCTGGTGCGAGCATTTCACCACCACCGGCTGGTTCAACGATCTGGTCTTCCCACGCCTGTCGGCGGTGGCCGAGGCCGGCTGGACCGAGCGGGCCAACAAGGACTGGCTGCGCTTTGCGGCGCAGGTCCGGCTGCATCCGGTCTTGTGACACTTCCCGGGCGGGGTGTTCCCGCCCGCCCCCTTTCCTGCAAGGACATGACCCATGCGCATCGCCGTTGGCGGTATCCACACCGAATGCTCGACCTATTCCCCCGTCCTGATGCAGGCCGAAGATTTCCGCGTGTTGCGGGGAACGGGGCTGACCGATCACGACTATTTCGCCTTCCTGCGCGATTTCCCGGCCGAGGTGGCGCCCCTTCTGCACTCCCGCGCGGTCCCGGGCGGCCCTGTTTCGCGCGCCGCTTATGAGGCGTTCAAGGCCGAGTTTCTGGAACGGCTGGAGGCGGCCCGGCCCTTTGATGCGGTTTACCTTGCGATGCATGGCGCGATGAAGGTCGAGGGCATGTTTGACGCCGAGGGCGACTGGATTTCCGCCGTGCGCGCGGCGGTTGGGCCGGACATGCTGATTGCCACATCCTATGATCTGCATGGCAATGTGTCGGCGCGGATCGTGGATCAGATCGACATTTTCGCGGCCTATCGCACCGCCCCGCATATCGACACGCCCGAAACGATGCGGGCGGCCTATGCAATGCTGCTGCGCGCGCTGGAAAATGGCGCGCGGCCCGGCGTGGTGCGGGTGCCCGTGCCGCTGTTGCTGCCCGGAGAGCGGTCTTCGACCGAGGATGAACCGGGCCGCAGCCTTTACGCCGCGCTGCCGGGGCTGGAGGGGCCGGGCGTGTGGCGCACCGATCTGATGATCGGCTACGTCTGGGCCGATGAGCCGCGCGCCACCGCCTGCGCCGTGGTGACGGGAACCGACCTTGCGGCGGCTTCGGCGGCGGCGCTGCGGATTGCGGAAAGCTTCTGGTCGGCGCGCGATGATTTCCGCTTTGGCCCGGTCACCGGCCCGCTGGAAGACATGCTGCGGCTGGCCGAGGCCGCGACCACCGCGCCGGTGATCCTTGCCGACAGCGGCGACAACCCTACCGGCGGCGGCGTGGGCGACCGGGCCGATGTGCTGGCGGCCCTGATCGCGCGGGACTGGCAGGGGGCGCTGGTGGCGGGCATCACCGACCGGCCCGCAGTCGAAGCCTGTTTCGTGGCGGGGGAGGGTGCCCGCCTGTCGCTGCGCATCGGGGCGAGCCTTGATCCGGCGGGCGTTTCGGTGACGGGCGAAGCCGAGGTCTTGCGGCTGGACGATCCGGGCACGGCGGCAGAGCGTCAGGCGGTGATCCGGTTGGGGGGAATCACGCTGGTTCTGGCGGCGCGGCGGCGGCCCTACCATGACATTGCCGATTTCACGCGGCTGGGGCTGGACCCTGCCGGGGTGCGGTTGTTGGTGGTGAAATCGGGCTATCTTTCGCCCGAACTGGCGCCGCTGGCCAATCCCAACCTGATGGCGCTGACCGACGGCGTGGTCAATCAGGACATCGCCCGCCTGCCCAACCTGCACCGGCCCCGGGGCACCTTGCCCTTTGAGGCGGATGCAGGGTTTGCCGCCGCACCCCAACCTTCGGCCCGCTTTGCAAGATGAGCAGTTGGCTGACGATCCTGCGCCGCCACCGGGTGGTGCGCGCCTCGGCGGCGGCGATTTTCCTTTACGGTTTCGCTGGCGCGGCCACCTCGCCCTATCAATCCATGATCGCCATTCGGGAACTGGGGATGAGCGACCGGGCCTATGCCGCGCTGGCGCTGGCCTCGTCGGTGGCCAATGTGTTGCTGGCGGTCGCGGTGGGGATGATCTCGGACAGGTTCCAGAGTTATCGCCGCCCGCTGATCCTTGTCAGCAGCTTTGGTGTGCTGGGTTATGGGCTGGTCTGGGCGCTGCCCGTGGTTCCCGTCTTTGTGCTGGCCACGCTGGGGCCGCTGGCGCTGTTTCATGCGCTGAACTCGATGCTGTTCGGCAATGTCCGGGCGCATTCCGCCCGGTTTGACGCCGAAGAGGCGCGGATATCCAACGCGCTGATGCGGATCATGATTTCGCTTTCTTGGGTGGTGATGCCGGGGGCGGTGGGGGTGGCGCTGTCGGGGCAGCCCAGCATGATTGCCGCCTATCTGATTGCGGCAACGGTGGCGGGGGGTATCCTGCTGACCGTGACCTTCTGGCTCGAACCGGATGTGACCCCGGATACCCCGGCGACCGCCACCGCCCGCCCGGCCTTGCACGATTTGCGGCTGATCCTTGCGCCCGGCCTTCTGGCGCGGGTGCTGGGCGTGGCGTTGATCAGCCAGATGCTGCACATCAATTCGGCGGTGCTGCCGCTGATCGTGACCGGCCCGGCCCATGGGCGGGTCGAGGATGTGGGTCTTCTGGTCGGTCTGGTTGCGGTGCTGGAGGTGATCTTCATGGTGTTCTGGGTGCGCGCCACGCGGCACCTTGCGATGACCCATGCCCTGCTGATCTGTGCCGGGCTCTATCTGGTCTATCTTGCGGGCATCGCGCTGGCCACGGCGCCCTGGCAGGTCTACCTTGCCAGTTGCCTTGCGGGGTTTGCCGCGGCAGGGATGATTTCGCTGCCGATCAGCTATCTTCTGGACCTGATCCGCGACCGGCCGGGGCTTTCGGCTTCGCTGATCGCGGTGAATATGTTCGCGGGCGGCGCGCTGGGCGCCGGAGTGTTCGGACTGGGCACCGCCATGGGCGGCTATGCGATGGCCGCGGTGATCAGCGGGCTGGGCGGCGTGGCCGGGGCCGGGTTGCTGGTTGCGTTGGAGAGGGGGCGGGGATGACGCGGATCACGCTGGAAATCTGTGTGGACGATGCGGCGGGGATTGCCGCCGCAGCGCAAGGCGGTGCTGACCGGATCGAGCTTTGTGCGGCACTGGCGCTGGGCGGTCTTACGCCCTCGGCGGGGTTGATCGCGCTGGCGGCAGAGGGGCCGCTGCACGCGATGGCGATGATCCGGCCCCGCGCCGGGGATTTCGTCTTTACCCGGGATGAGCGGCGGGCGATGCGGGCCGAGATTGCCGCCGTGCGCGCGGCGGGGCTGGCGGGCGTGGTGATCGGCGCTTCGCTGCCCGATGGGCGGCTGGATGGCGACACACTTGAGGAACTGGTGGCAGAGGCTGGGGGGCTGGATATCACCCTGCACCGCGCGGTTGACCTTGCGCCGGATGTGGCCGAAGCGATGGCACTTTGCGCCCGGCTGGGCATCGGGCGGGTGTTGTCTTCGGGCGGGGCGCTGACGGCGGCGGCGGGGATTGACCGGCTGGCGGCGATGGCCGGGCAGGGGGTTTCGGTGATGCCGGGCGGCGGGGTGAATGCGGGCAATGCCGCCCTTTTCGCCGGCCGTCTGCCGCTGCGGGAAATCCACGCTTCGGCCTCGGCGCCGCTGGCTGCGGCGGCGGACCCGCGGGTGATGCAATTCGGCTTTCAGCCTCCCGGCGCAAGGGGCACCGATGCCGCCGCCGTGCGGGCGCTGCGGCAGGCGCTGGATCAGATCGCGGCGTCGCGGCCTGCGGGGTGAACATCCTCATAATATTCGCGCAGCGCCAGCCCCTCGGCGGCGGCCCGGTCCAGCACCACGGTCACCTTGCGGTGCAGTTGCAGCGCCGACGCCGGGCAAGAGGCGGAAAGCGGTCCCTCGATCATCGCCGCCGCCGCCTCGGCCTTGCCCGGACCATAGGCGAGCAGCACCACCTCTTCGGCGCGCAGGATGGTGCCGATCCCCATGGTGATGGCCAGCCGTGGCACCTCTTCGGGCTGTGCGAAGAACCGGGCGTTTGCGGCACGGGTGGCGCGCGTCAGCGTTTTGATCCGGGTCAGCGAGGACAGGCTTGAGGTCGGTTCGTTGAAGCCGATATGCCCGTTCGCGCCCAGACCCAGCAGTTGCAGCCCGATATCGCCCGCCGCCGCAATGGCGGCCTCATAACGCGCCGCCTCGGCCTCGGGGTCGGGGGCGTCACCGCGGGGAAGGGCGCCTGCACCGGCGGGCAAATCCACATGGTCGAAAAGTTGCTCGGCCATATAGCGCCAATAGGAACAGGGGTGGTCCGGCGCCAGCCCGACATATTCATCAAGGTTGAAGCTGCGGGCCTGTGCAAAGCTGACCGTTCCGGCGCGATGGGCCGCGATCAGCCGGGCATAGACCGCCTCCATCGTGCCGCCCGTCGCCAGCCCCAGAACCGAGGCCGGCGCCCGCGCCAACCGCGCCGTGATCAGCCCGGAAACGCAATCGGCGGCCTTGCCGGCATCGTCATGGATCAGAACCTTCACAGCGGCTTCCACGCGATGGCATCAATCTCGACCTTGGCATCGACCATCAGCCGCGACTGCACGGTGGAGCGGGCCGGCGGATGCGCTGCGAAATGCCGTTCAAACACCGCGTTGAAACTGGAGAAATCGCGCGGATCGTCCAGCCAGCAGGTGACCTTGATCACATCTTCCAGCCCGCAACCCGCCAGCGCCAGCACCGCCTTGATATTCTCGATCACCTGTTCGGTCTGGGCGACGATCCCGCCGGTGACCACCTCACCCGCCACAGTGGGCACCTGACCCGACACATGCACATAGTCACCCGCGCGCACCGCCTTGGCAAAGGGCCGTTTCTGCCCGCCCGCCTGTGCATCAGCGGTGTCGTAACGGATCAGTCGGGGGTGGGCGGGCGAGTCGGCCATGGCTGGGCTCCATTCCGGTAATTGATTTTCACGATATGCGGAAAACAGGGCGTTCATCAAGCAGAATGGCCGAATATGGCGATACTTCTGTAAATTGATTTCACAATGCCACTGTGGCCATCTTTGACGGTTTGCGTCGCAGACGCTCTCCCCGGTGGAAGATTTTTTGGAAATCGCTCCGAAAAGGAAAGGAAACACCTGTTATCCGCCGAATTAAAGAAGGACTCTGCGGCCCGTCTGTGCTTAAATCTAGTGAGTAAGTCGTGATTGTTCCGCCCACCCCCTGCGGGAGAGACCCATGCCCCACGAGACCAGCCTTGTCGCAAAATGCCCCGCCGCCGATGCCTTGCCCGAGCTTGAGGCGCTGACCCGCCTTGCGCTGTCAGCCGAGCGGCTGGGTCATCACCGGCTCTGGCTGGACGATGCTCAGGGCGGCGCTTCCGACATTGTGGCGGCGCGGCTGCTGTTGGAAACGCGGCACCTGCGCATCGGGCTGGGCGACGGACTTCTGCGGCAGCACGGGGCGGCCAAACTGGCCGCAGTGTTGCGGCTGTTGTCGGCATTGGCGCCCGGGCGGGTCGATCTGGCTGTGACCGCCGCGGATCATGCCGAAACGGTGCTGATCGATCTGGCGCGGCTATTGTCACCGGCATCGCAGCCCGCGCTGCCCCGTGGCGCGACCGCGCGGACCAATGTTGCCGCGCCGCAAGTCTTTCTGAGCGGCGACACGCCCGAGGCCGCCGCGCTGGCCGCCCGCCTCGGCTGGGACTTTGGCCCCGATCTGCCGGGGCAGGGTGAACCCGCTTTCCTTGGAGAACCCGCCATTGCCTTGCGGCGGGAAGCCGTTGCCGCAGCAGGCCGGGTCGCCGCCTGAGCGCGGTTCAATCCCCGGGATTGGTCAGAAGATAGGCGCAGGTGGCGGGGTCAAAATCGCCGATTTGCAAGCCCGCTGCAAAGGCGGCCTGAAGTTCGGCGCGCAGCCTTGCCTGTTCGGCATGGGCCTTGCCCGGATCGGTGGCCAGCAGCGCGACGATATCGGCAGGCACCGCTATGCGCAGCGCATCAACGAGCGGTGGCGGCTTTGGCAGGCCCTCGGCGATGGCCACCACATGCGGATCGTCCAGATGCCAGTCGGCCATCAGCCGGTCTGACGGGATGCCGCGGTTGATCCCCTCCATCTCGCCGTAATAATCGACCAGATAGGTGTTCGACCGCGCGCCCAGCCGGTGTATGTTCAGCGCCGCATTGGGCACGCGCAGCGGATCGAAGGTCCAGCGGACATGGGTAATCCCCCGCCCAAGGCACCAGCGGCGCTGAAACTGCTTCAGCCGCAAACCAAGGCCAAGCCCCCGCGCCTCGGCCAGCACGGCCAGCCGGTGCGAATGCTGTATCCCCGGCGCCCGCGTGGGAAAGCCAAAGACATAGCCCATCAGCCGCCCGTCCACGAAGGCACCACCGACCAGCCCGCCCTCGGCCTGAATGACCATCATCAGGTCAGCGGGATCGCACAGATCCCCCTCGCCCCAGACGGCGCGTTGCAGGTCTTCGGCGGCGCGGAACTCGCGCATTCCGTGCAGGTCGCGGAAGGTCACATGGCTCATGCGCGCAGGCTTTCATGGGAAAGTGTCGCATGGGGCAGGAAATCATGGTCCAGCGTCACACCGATGCCGGCGCCCTGCGGCACCGGCATCCGGCCGCCGCTGGTTTCCAGTTTCTGCTCGATGATGTCACGGGTGAAATAGCGGCTGGCCGAAGAGGTGTCGCCCGGTTTGGTGAAATTCGGCAGGGTGGAGAGGTGGATGTTATGGGCCCGCCCGATACCGCTTTCCAGCATCCCGCCGCACCAGACCGGCACCGCAAAGGCGGCGCAAAGATCGTGGATGCGCAGCGAATTGAGAATCCCGCCCGAGCGGCCCACCTTGATGTTGATCACCCGCCCCGCCCCGGTTTGCAGCGCCTTGCGGCAATGTTCCACCGTGCGGATACTTTCGTCCAGACACAGCGGCGTGGCCATGCGCGCCTGCAAGGTGGCGTGGTCATGGATATCGTCCCAGGCCAGCGGCTGTTCGATGTAGTCAAGGTCAAACCCGTCCAGCCGCTGCAACAGCGCGGTATCGGCCAGCGTATAGCAACTGTTGGCATCCACCGTCAGATGCGCCGTGGGGAAGGCATCGCGGGCAGCCTGCACAAGGGCGATGTCATGGCCCGGCTTTATCTTGAGCTTGATGCGTTTGTAACCCTGATCCAGATGCGCCGCGACCCTTTCCAGCGTGCTGTCAATCGGCCCGATGCCCAGTGACACCCCGACGTCGATCGCGTCACCCGTGCCACCGATCACGCTTTGCAGCGGCAGGTTCAGCGATTTCGCCCAAAGATCCCAGAAGGCCATCTCGACCGTGGCCCGCGCCATCTGATTGCCGCGCCAAGGGGCGAGCAGGTGGTTCAGCGCCTGCGGATTGGCAAAGCTTTGCCCCAGAACCTGCGGCAACAGCACGTTGCGCAGCAGGTCCATGGCGCCGGCGACGGTTTCTTCCAGATAGTCCGGCAGCGGGTCCATCACCCCTTCGGCATAGCCTTCGATCCCGTCGGCTTTCAGCACCAGCAGCGGAAAAACCTTTTCGGTCATGGTGCCGGTGGCGATGGTGAAGGGGGTCACCAGCGGCAGACGGACCAGCCGAAGCTCTGCCGCCTCGATGCGGAGGGGCGCGCGGGTTTGGGGGGTGGCGGGCATGGCGTCCTCCGAAAGGGTGGGTGCAGGCTAGGCGAATTTCAGTTTTATGGCAAGATTGACTCATTGAAAGATTACTGTCACGCTTGCCTTGCCGATGTGCCGGAGTGCCCCTTGTCCAACCCTGACGAGCCCGAGATTCCCGCCGATGCCGAGGGGCAGCCCTCGGGCGATCTGCGTGCCCGGCTGGCACGCGCGGCGGCAGAGGGGACGCCGACCGAACGGGCGCTGGCAAGCTATATCCTGACCAATCTGCAATCAGTGCCGTTCGAGACGGCGGCGGCGGTGGCGGCCAAGGTCGGGGTGTCCGAAGCCTCGGTCGGGCGGTTCTGCCGCAGCATCGGTTACCGGCATCTGAAGGATCTGAAAGGGTCATTGCAGACCGATCTGGGTGACAAAGCATGGCTGATTGGCGACCGGCTTGAGGATTTTCACCGCCGCAGCAAAGAGGGCAAGGGCGAGCTGGCGCAGGCGCTGGAGCGCGAGATGGCTGCGCTGGTCGCGGTCTATGAAATGGCTGCCAGCCCGGAATTTGAACGGGCGGTGCAGCGCCTGTCGCATCGTAGTGCCGTCTGGGTTGCTGGGTTCCAGACCGAGCGGGGCCATGCCGCGGAACTGGTCCACAACCTGCAATACCTGCGGCCCGGTGTGCATCTGGCCGATGTGGCGGGCGGGCATTTCGCGGAAATCCTGCTGTCTGATCCGGCGGATACCGCGCTGGTTCTGATCGACGGGCGGCGCTATTCGCGGCTGACCCGCGATCTGGCGCAGGCTGCCCATGACGAGGGGATTCCGGTGACGCTGATCACCGACCCCTATTGCGACTGGGCGCGTGAGGTGACCGCCGAAGTCTTTGCCGTGCCGACCGACCTCAACCAGTTCTGGGACACCACCTCGGCGATGTCCTCGCTGATCGGGCTGATGGTGGGCGGTGTCTTCCGCGAGTTGGGCGCCCGGGTCGAGGCACGGATGGCCCGCGTCTCGGCGCTTTACGGAGAATTCATCGGCCATACCGGGGCGGGCGCCAAGACCCGCGGCGACGGCTGATCCAACGCATAACAACACGACCAACAGAGAGGACCACGAGATGACCATGAGTTTCCGCAAAAGCCTGCTGGCCGCGAGCGTCAGCCTTGCCGCCCTGCTGGGCGCCCCCGTTCTGGCGCAGGAAGCGACCTTCGTCTTCGCCACCAACGAGGTGGGCGCCCCGACCTACAACCCGATCAAGGCCACCAACCTGAACGCCGCGACGACGCTGATCTTTGACCGCATGGTCAGTCAGGCCGCCGATCTGTCCTATCATCCCTGGCTGGCCGAAAGCTGGGAAGAGGCGCCCGATGGCATGTCCTGGGTGTTCCACCTGAAGCCCGGCGTGACCTTCCACAACGGCGAACCCTTCAATGCGGAAACCGTCAAGGCGTGGCTTGAACTCTTCAAGGGCAGCGAGAACGCCTATATGGCCGAGGCGATTGCCAGCGTCGAAGTGGTCGATGACCTGACCGTCAAATTCGTGATGTCGCGGCCCGAGCCGAACCTGCTTTACAACTTCTCCTCCAGCTACATGAGCGTGGTCGAGCCGAAGTCCTATGCTGCGCTTGGCGACAATTATGGCGTGACCGAGGTTTACGGCACCGGCCCGTTCAAGCTGGAAAGCTTTGCCGTGGGGCAGGAAACCGTTCTGGTGCGGAACGAGGATTACAAATGGGGCTCGCCTCTGGCCAAGAACCAGGGGCCGGCGCATATCGCCCGGCTGACCTTCCGCGAAATTGCCGAGGATTCGACGGCGTTTCTGGAACTGAAAACCGGCGGCGTCGATATGTTGCTGGGCGTGCCCGCCGACCTTTTGGCCGAGGTGCAGAAAGAGGCCAATCTGGCCGTCCTGACCCTGCCGGGGCAGGACGTGTATTACATGCCGATCAATGTCACCAAGCCGCCTTTCGACGACATCCGCGTGCGCGAAGCGGCGGCCAAGGCGATCAATCAGGATGAGATTCTGGCTTCGGTCTTTGGCGGGGTGGGCAGCGTCGCGCATACCTTCCTGATCGACGCGCTGCCCGAAAGCCATGTCGCCGACTCGGCCAAGATCAGCTATGACCCCGTCCGCGCCGCCGCCGCGCTGGATGAGGCAGGCTGGGTGATGGGGGCCGACGGCGTGCGGGCCAAGGATGGCCAGCCGCTCAAGGTCAGCCTCTGGACGCAGAGCGATTCCAGCTTCCGCCGTCTGACCGAAGTGGTTCAGGCCCAGTTGAAGGCCGTGGGCATCGAGGCGGAAATCACCACCTTCGACAGCTCGATGATCCGCGACCAATACAAGACAGGCGAACAGCAACTGGCGGTGCGGTCCTACAACTGGGACAATGCCGACATTGTGGACTGGTTCCTGGGGGGCGACCGTCTGGGCTATCCCAACGTCTCGATGTTCAACGACCCCAAGGCTGAAGAACTGCGGGCGGCGGCAATGACCGGCGCAAAGAACATGGACGAGCGGGTGAAGAACTTCACCGCCTACCATGAATATGTCCTGACCCAGTTCCCGGTGGCGCCGATCTATCAGCCGGTTACCAGCGTCGGCTACAACAGCGAACGTCTGGCGATGCCGGCCGAGCTGAATGCGCCGTCGGTGGGGGCCATCGCCATCATGGACATGGAAGTGAAGGAGTAAGCGGACAGGGACCTCGGGGGCGCCAGCATGATTTCCTATCTGATCAGACGGGTTCTGATGCTGGTGCCGGTGTTCCTTGCGGTCTCGGTCATCATCTTCCTGATCCTGCATTTCATCCCGGGCGATCCGATCGACAACCTGTTGAAGGTCGGATCTTCCCCCGCCGCCCGGGCCGAAATGGAGGCGCGCTATGGTTTGGACCGCCCCCTGCCGGTGCAATATGCGATCTGGCTGGGCAAGGTGCTGACCGGCGATCTGGGCACGGCCATCGTGGCGCGGCGTCCGGTGCTGGACATGATTGCGCAGGCCCTGCCGCATTCGCTGCGGCTGGGGGGGCTGGCACTCTTGTTTTCCTCGGTCATGGGGATCGGGCTGGGCGTGGTGGCGGCGCTGAACCGTGACCGCTGGCCTGATCGAGCGATCATGGGCGGGGTTCTCTTGGGCTCTACCATGCCGAGTTTCTGGCTGGGGCTGATCCTGATGCTGGTGTTTTCGGTCTGGCTGGGCTGGTTTCCAGTGTCCGGCGCCCGAAGCTGGACGGCGCTGGTGCTGCCGGTGCTGACCATCGGGCTGGGCGGCACGGCACTTGTCGCGCGGATCACGCGGGTGGCGATGATAGAGGCGGCGGGCAAGGATTTCGTGATGCTGCTGCACGCCAAGGGTCTTTCACCCCTGCGTATCCAGTTGCGCCATGTGCTGCGGCACGCGCTGATCCCGGTGGTAACCATTCTGGCGCTGCGGATCGGCTGGATTCTGGGCGGGGCGGTCACGGTCGAGGTGGTCTTTGCGCGGCCGGGCCTTGGCACGCTGCTGATCAAATCCCTGAGCCAGCATGATTATCCGGTGGTGCAGGCTTGTTTGCTGATGCTGGCCATGGCGGTGATGCTGGGCACCCTTCTGGGCGACCTCTTGCAGGCCGCGATGGACCCGCGCGTGCGGGCGGCGCTGGCATGAGGGCGGTTCTGCGCGCCTTTCGCAGGCCCATGGGGGCGATTGCCGGGGGCTGGTTGCTGGCCATGATCTTCGTCGCCGTCTTCGCGGCTTGGCTGACGCCGTATGACTATGACATTCAGGCGCTGAAAGAGGCGTATCAGCCGCCTTCCCCCGCGCATTGGCTGGGCACCGACGAGTTCGGGCGTGATCTGCTGACGCGGCTCTTCCACGGCGCGCGCACCTCTCTTTCGGTCAGCAGCATCGCCATCGGCATTTCGGTGCTGTGCGGCATGGTGCTGGGGGCGGCGGCAGGCTGGTTCGGCGGGCGGTTCGACCGGGCGGTGACGGTGGTGGTGGACCTGACATGGTCCTTCCCCGAAATCCTGATCGCGCTGATCCTTGTGGCCATCATCGGGCCGGGCACCACGGGCACCATGGCGGCCATCGGCGTGGCTTACCTCGCGCAATTCACCCGGCTGACCCGGGCGCAGATCATGATGCTGAAGGGCGAAACTTTCATCGAGGCGGCGCGCAGCCTTGGCGCGGGCAATGCGCATATCCTGTTCCGCCACCTTCTGCCCAATGCGCTGGCGCCGGTGCTGGTTTCGGCGATGCTGGCCACCGGCGATGCGATTATCCTTGAGGCGACGCTTGGCTTTTTCGGCCTTGGCGCGCAGCCGCCGACGCCAAGCTGGGGTGCGATGATGTCGGCGGGGTCGGCGCTGGTGTTCAAGGCGCCGTGGATCATCCTGTTCCCCGGCCTTGCGGTGGCGATAACCGTCGTGGCGATCAACCTGTTCGGAGACGCGCTGATTGCCGAACTCGACATCCGCGCCCGGATGCGGAGGGCGGCATGAGCGCGCTGTTGCAACTGTCCGGCGTTTCGGTGGCCATCGGCAAGGCGCACCTGCTGGAAGGGATCGACCTGGCGTTGGACCGGGGGCAGATTCTGGGGCTGGTCGGTGAAAGCGGCTCGGGCAAGTCGCTGACGGCGATGGCGGCGATGGGGCTTTTGCCGCTGATCGGCGGGCGGGTCACGGCGGGTGAGGTGCGCTTTGACGGCACCGATCTGTCCACGCTGGGCGAGGCGGGGCGGCGGCATCTGCGCGGGCGGCGCATCGGTTTTGTCACGCAAAACCCGATGACCGCGCTGGACCCGGTGCAGCGGATCGGCGCGCAGATCGACGTGGTGTCGCGGCTGCATCTGGGGCTGGACAAGGCGGCGGCGCGGGCGCGCACGCTGGACCTGATGGCGCAGCTTCGTATCCCCGAGGCGGCGGCAGTCGCCGAAGCCTGGCCGCATCAGCTTTCGGGCGGCATGAAGCAGCGCATCGTCATCGCCATGGCGCTGGCCGGAGACCCGGACCTGATCATCGCCGATGAACCGACGACCGCGCTGGATGTCACGGTGCAGGCGCAGATTCTGCAAATCCTTGCCGGGCTGGTGCGCGACCGGGGGCTGGCGCTCATGCTGATCACCCATGACATGGGGGTGGTGGCGCAGCTTTGTGACCGGGTTGCGGTTCTCTATGCCGGGCGGCTGGCGGAAGAGCGGGCGGTGGGTCCGATCTTTGCCGCCCCGGCCCATCCCTATACCCGCGCCCTGACGCTGTGCATCCCGCGTGAGGGCATGGCGCGGGGCAGCCTGCACGGCATTCCGGGCGCGGTGCCTTCGGCGGCGGCCTATCCGGCCGGTTGCCGGTTCCATCCGCGCTGTGCCCGGGCCGATGCCACCTGCCGCGCCACGGTTCCCGCCCTGTCGGCCTTGCCCGATGGCGGCCTTGTCGCCTGTCACCATGCCGAACCGGGGGCGCCATGACCCAGCCGCTGATCCAGCTTCGCGCGCTGACCCGGCGGTTCGAGACCGGCGGCGGTTGGTTCACGCCCGCCCGCAGCATGACGGCGGTGCGCGCGGTGGACCTTGCCATCGCTCGGGGCGAAGTGGTGGGCGTGGTCGGCGAAAGCGGCTGCGGCAAGTCAACCCTTGCCCGGCTGGTGCTGCGCCTGATCGAGCCGACCTCGGGGCAAATTCTGCTGGACGGCACCGACCTGACGGCGCTGCCCCGTGCCGCCCTGCGCGCCGCGCGGCGGCGGATGGCGATGGTATTCCAAGACCCCTACTCGTCGCTCGATCCGCGCTATACCGTGGCCGATGTGCTGGCCGAGCCGTTCGTGGTGCAGCGCCGCCCAATGGACAAGGGCGCGGCAGAGGCCATGCTTGCCGATGTCGGCCTGCCCGCCTCGGTTGCCGCCAGCCATCCGCATCAGCTTTCAGGCGGGCAGCGTCAGCGCGTTGGCATCGCCCGCGCCCTTGCCCTGCGCCCCGATTTCATCGTGCTGGATGAACCGACCGCCTCGCTCGACGTGTCGATTCAGGCGCAGATCATCGAACTGCTGTCTGGCCTGCGCGACCGGCTGGGGCTGACCTATCTGTTCATCAGCCATGACCTTGGGTTGGTGCGTTATTTCTGTGACCGGATCGTGGTGATGTATCTGGGTGCCGTGGTCGAGGTTCTGCCGCGCCCCGATGCCGCGCCGCGCCATCCCTATACGCAGGCACTGATGCAGTCGAACCTGTCGCCCGATCCGTCCCGCCGTCGCGCCATCGCACCGCTTGCGGGCGAAATCCCCAGCCCGTTCAGCCTGCCACCCGGCTGCGCCTTTGCCGGGCGCTGCCCGCGTGCCTCGGACCGTTGCCGGACCGAGCGACCCGCACTTGAGACCGCCGAACACCCGGTCGCCTGTTTCCACCCGATATGAGAGAGCCCATGGCCTTCCACGTTCTGACTGCCGAATTCGTCCACGAAAGCAACACCTTCAAGAAGGGGGAGACCGGGCTGGACGATTTCCGCGATTCCGCGCTCGATCTGGGGGCGGCGGCGGTCGATCGGTTCGGCGATGTGAATGCGGAACTCGCCGGCTTTCTGGATGCCGGGCGGGCGGCGGGCTGGAAGATCACCCATACGATTTCCGCCCACGCCACGCCCGGCGCGCGGGTGTCGCGCGCGGCGTTTGACCATATAGCCGGTGTGATCTGCGATGCCGCCCGCCAGCACCGCGACACGCTGGACGGCATTCTGCTGGGCCTGCATGGCGCCATGGTGCCCGCCTTCTGCGAGGATGGCGAGGGCGAGCTTCTGGCGCGGCTGCGGGCCATTGTCGGGCCGGAGATGCCGATTGCGGTGACGCTGGACCTGCACGCGATTGCGACGCCCGCGATGGTGGCGCAGGCGCAGGTCTTCGTCAGCTACAAGACCTATCCGCATGTCGATATGCGCGAGACGGGCCGCCACGCGGGCCGCCTGCTGGATGCGGCAATGCGCAAGGCGGCGCGTCCGGTGACGCTGCGCGCCCATCGCCCCATGCTGGACGAGGCGAATGCCGGGCGCACCGACGTTCCGCAAACAGCCGCCCTTTACGCCCGTGCCCGCGCGCATGAGGATGAGCCGGGGATCATGGCCGTGTCGATCAACGCCGCCTTTGCCGAGGCGGATGTGGCCGAGGCGGGGCCGACGGTTCTGGTCACCTATGACGCCGATCACCCCGGAGCCAGCGCGCGAGCGCGGGCGATTGCCGAGGGGCTGGCCGATACGATCTGGGAGCAGCGCGACAGCGTTTCCAACGATTTCCTGACCCCTGCCGCCGCTGCGGCAATCGCCCGCGATTTTGACGCTTCGCATGGGCCGCTGGTGATTGCCGATTATGCCGACAACCCGGGTGCCGGGGCCTATGGCGATGCGACGGCGCTGCTGGCGGCGCTGCTGGAGGCGGGTGCGACCGGCGGCGGTTTTGCCCCGATGATCGACCCCGAGGCGGCGGCAGTCCTGCATCGCCACCGGGTCGGCGATACCGTGACGCTGGACATCGGCGGCAAGCAGGATGCCAATTTCGGCGGCGGTCCGCTGCGGCTCACCGGGCAGGTGGTGCATCTGTCGGACGGCAGCTTCACCGGCGACGGGCCGATCCTTGGCGGCATCACCCACAGTTTCGGGCCGACGGCGGTGTTCCGCAGCGGCGGGATCGACGTGCTGGTGGTGACGATCCCGGGCCAGATGCTTGACCTGCAACAGGTGCGCACCTTCGGGATCGAACCTGCGAACCTGCGCTTTCTGGTCGTGAAGTCGATGCAGCATTTCCGCGCCGCATTCGAGCCGGTGGCGGGGAAGGTCATCGTCTGCGACAGCGGCGCGCTGGCCACGCCGCAGGCGCATCTGCGCCCCTATACTCGCCTGCCGCGCCCGTTCTGGCCGCTGGACCGTTTCTGAAACCGGCAACCGGGGCCTATTGCCCGCCCCGGTTCCAGCCGCGCCCGGCGGTGCCGAACATCTCATAGCCGGTTTCGGTCACCGCCAGCGTGTCCTCCAGCTTGATGAACCCCCGGCGGGGGTGCAGCATCGTGGTCTCGATGGACAGCACCATGCCCGCCTGCAACGGCTGATCGGCGTCAATGCCTTCATAGGCCACGGGATGGTTGGTCATCAGGAAGGGCGCTTCATGGGTGATCACCCCCATGCCATGGGCAAAGAAATCGGTGCAGGCGCGGCTGGGCTGGCGGGCCAGCATCGCCTCGCCCGCCGCAATCAGATCGCCCCCCGCGGCCCCGGCGCGGACCTGTGCAAAGGCCGCTTGCTGCACGGTTTCGACCTCGCCCAGCAGGTCAACCAGTTCGGCATCGGGTTCGCCAAGGAAACCCATCCGGCAGATGTCGCCGATATAGCCCTGCAGGTTGCCGCCCGAGTCGATCGACAGCACCTCGCCCGGTGCCCAGACCTGATCCGAAGCCGCGCGGTTGTGCGAGGCGCCGAGCGTCAGCAGGCAATATTCAAATTGCAGGCCCCGCACGGTCTCCTCTTGGCGCAGGCGTTCGATGATGGCGGTCTTGCTCCACCCGGCATCGGCGGCGGCGATGGTCGCCTGCATCGCATCAGTAATCGCTTCGGACGCCCGACGCATCAGCGCCAGTTCGGCAGGCGATTTGACGGCACGCAACCGTTCCAGCAACCTGGTGGCATCAACCAATGGCGTGTCGGGAAAGGCGCCTTCCAGCACCCGCGCTGCATTCATCGGCAGAAACGACGGCTCTACCCCGATCCGGGGCACGGCGGGGCCATGGCTGCGCAGATGGGCAACCGCCTCGGTCATCGCATCGACGGCACCCCAGGACATCGGCCGAAAATGCGGTGGCCAGAACGGATGGTTGGCATGTTCGCCCGCCTCCATCTTGTTGGCGATGTAACCCGTGCGCTCGGGCGCCCCGCGCATATAGGCCAGCACCGGCAGATAGCGGCTGTGGCCGATCGCATCCATCGCCGAAAAGAAGATGAAGCGGTAACCGCCCAGAAGATACTGCACATTGTGCTTGGAGGTGACGAGCAGCACGTCGATGCCCGCCGCCTCCATCAGATCATCCAGTCGGGCAAAGCTGTAGGGCAGGTCGGTCATGTCGCGCTTTCCTTCGGGATCAGGCGGAAGTCGGGCAGGTCGCGCAGCGCCTCTTCGGGGCCGGCGGGGGAATAGACCACGAAAATCTGCATGTCGCCGCTGCCGGTGTTCAGCGTCGAATGATAGCGGCTTTCAGGGATATAGACGCAGCAACCGGGGCGGACGGTTTCGGTATGGGGCTGGCCAGCCTCATCCTCGACCATCTGTTGACCTTCGCCTTGCAGGATATAGATGATCTCTTCGGCCCCGGGGTGGTTGTGGCGGCTGTGGCCCTGACCGGGCGGCACCGTCACCACGGCCGCCGAAAACCGCTCGGCGCCATTCACCTTGGGGCCCAGAACCACCGAAAGCTGGCCCCAGTCAAAGCCATAGGCATCCACATCGCCGGGGTATCTGAAAAGGGATTTCACATCACTCATGGTCTGTCCTTTCACGGGCGCAGGAGGGGCATCGCCTTGAAGGCGCGGATCTGGTCGGCGATGGCGCGTTCGGCAGGCAGGCGTTCCGCCGACGACGCACCGTAAAAGCCATGCAGCCGGTCGGCCCGCGCCAGCACATAGGCGGCATCCTCGGGCATCGAGATCGGCCCGCCATGGCACAGCACGATCACATCCGGGCGCACGCGGCGCGCGGCGGCGGAAATCGCGTCAATCTCGGTCACGCATTGGTCCAGCGTCTTGGCCGAAGTGGCGCCGATGGTGCCGCCGGTGGTTACCCCCATATGGGCGACGATGATATCGGCACCGGCGCGGGTCATCGCCGCCGCTTCGTCGGGGTTGAAGACATAGGGCGTGGTCAGCAGGTCAAGCCCATGCGCCTGCGCAATCATCTCCACCTCAAGGCCGAAACCCATGCCGGTTTCCTCGAAGCTTTGCCGCATGGCACCGTCGAACAGGCCGACGGTCGGAAAGTTCTGCACCCCGGAAAAGCCCATGTATTTCAGTTCCGCCAGAAACTGCGGCATCAGGATGAAGGGATCGGTCCCGTTTACCCCGGCCAGAACCGGGGTGTGTTTCACCACCGGCAACACCTCGACCGCCATTTCCTTGACGATCTCATTGGCATTACCATAGGCTAACAGCCCCGCAGCCGAGCCGCGCCCTGCCATGCGGTAGCGGCCCGAGTTGTAGATGATGATCAGGTCGATCCCGCCCGCCTCCTCTGATTTGGCGGAAAGGCCGGTGCCGGCACCGCCGCCGATGATCGGGCGGCCTTCGGCGATCATGGCGCGGAAACGGTCGAGCAGGGTCTGGCGCGGAATTGCGGGCATCACGGCTCCATCAGGTCAAGGAAGGTGGTTGCGGCGGCGGCGGCAAAGGCCGGGTCGTTGATGTGGCAGGGCAGAGTGATCAGCCGCGCCGGGTCGGCGATGTGATTGCGCAGGGCGGCGAATAGGGCAGCATCCGCTTCGGGCCACCAGAAGGCGCCGCCTTCGGCATCCAGAGCCGAAATCCCCAGCTCGGGGATCAGAAGGCGCACCGGCCCGGGGCAGGCGTTCAGCTTGTCCGCGATCCAGTGGCCCATCGCGGCGTTTTCCTCCGGGTTGGTGCGCATCAGCGTCACATTCGGGTTGTGGTGGTGAAAAAGCCGGTCGCGGTAGCGCGCGGGCACGGTCGCGGGCGCCCAGAAGTTCACCATGTCCAAAGCGCCGACCGACCCCACCCAGGGCGCGCCGGTGCGTGCCACAACGTCCAGCCGGTCGGGCAGGGCAGGCAGCACACCGCCGAACAAAAGATCGGCAATCTCTGTGGTGGTGATGTCGATCAGGCCGGACAGCAGGCGCTGGTCCAGAAGGCGTTCCATCGCCCGCCCGCCGGTGCCGGTGGCGTGGAACACAAGGCAATCGTATCGGCTGCGCAGGGTTTCGGCGATGGCGGTCACGCAGGGGGTGGTGACGCCGAACATCGTCAGCCCGATGGCAGGCTTGTCGTCGCTGACTGCCGGTTCCGGCGCCCTGACCATCCCGATCAGGGCATGGGCCGCGTTCGACAGGATCACGCGGCTCAGGCGGTTCAGTCCCGCGATGTCGGTGACGGCGGGCATCATCACGATATCGGATATGCCGACATAGGGCGCGGTATCCCCCGAAGCGAGGGTCGAGACCATCAGCTTGGGCACGCCATAGGGCAGTTCCCGCAGCCCCGCGCAGGCGATCGAGGTGCCGCCACCGCCGCCCGCCGCGATCACCCCGGCGATCTCGGTGGCGTGCTGGCGGCACCAATTGGCAAAGGCTGCGCCCATCGCTGCAACCGCAATGCCGCGGTCTTCGCTGCGCAGAAAACCGGCGCCCTCGGGGTGGCAGGCGGCAACCTCGGTTGCCGCGACATCGGGGTGAATGCCGGGCGCCCGCGTGCCCAGATCGACGATTTCGGCGGCAAACCCCCCGGCGCGCAGCAAATCGCGCAGCCAAGCCAGTTCCTCGCCCTTGGTGTCGGCCGTTCCGGCGACAAGAATGCGGCGCATCACCCTTTCCCCCCTGTCTGTCCGGTCCTGCTTGACCAAAAATGGGACTGTAGTATCATATTGGGATGCAAGTTCCGGGTCAACGAGTCGAAATCGCAGAGGAGGCGCCACCCAAGGGCGCTGCCGCCCGCACGCGCGCCCTGATGGTGGCTACGGCCAGCACGATGATGCGGCAGGGCCTGTCGCCCTCGGTCAGTGAAGTGGCCGAGGTCGCGGGCGTTTCGCGGTCCACCGCCTATCGCTATTTCCCGACACGGGGCGACATGCTGCGTGCCGTGGTGGCCAAGGCGCTGGGGCCAATTCTGGACCGTCCGGTCACCGGCGGCGATGCTGCGGCACGGCTGGAGGCGCTGTATCGTGCCACCTATCCGCGTCTGTTCGAGCATGAGGCCACCTTCCGCGCCGCCCTGCGTCAGTCGATGGAACCGGACGAAGCCGGTCCGCAGGATGGCTCGCTGGGCCGCGGCCACCGGCGCAATCTGCTGGCCGCAGCGGTTGATGGACTGGGGCTTCCGGCGGATGAGCAGAACCGGCTGGTCATGGCGCTGTCGTTGACCTTCGGAACCGAGGCGATGGTGGTGCTGAAGGACATCTGGGGTCTTGATCTTGCCGCCGCGCAGGAGGTGGCGCTGGAGGCCGCGCAGGCGATTCTGGCTGCAGCGCAGCACCGCACGGCTTTGGTGGAAAAGCGGCAAAGCTGAATCTGGTAGGGCCAGATTTGGGCGCCGCCGTTCCCCACATGAATGGTGCAGCTGCGCCCAAAATGCCGGTTCAGCGATGATTTCCTGCAAGTATTTCCAGATTTCGGGCATTTTCATCGCTGTTACTGTCGGTGATTCCTGTTTTTCACCTTAAACCACTTCTTGACAGATTGTCACATCTGGTAATACCAATTTGGAAGAGCGGAAGGAAATTGCCGGGAACCACGCAAGTGGAGGGGACGACAGCAACGATCCCGAACCAGGTGCCGCCGATCATGTAACGGGAGGAGAACTGATGCACAGACAAGTCTGTCGGCTTATGGCCGGCGCCGCCGTCATTGCGCTGTCCGCGCCCGCGGCCTATTCGCAAGAACTGACGATCTTCTGGGCCGAGTGGGATCCGGCCAACTATCTGCAAGAGCTGGTGAACGAGTATGAAGCCGAGACGGGCGTGACCGTCACGGTCGAAACCACGCCCTGGCAGGATTTCCAGACCAAGGCTTTCACCGAATTCAACGCCCGCGGATCCGCCTATGACATGATCGTCGGCGACAGCCAGTGGCTGGGTGCCGCCTCGGAAGGCGGGCATTATGTGGACCTGACCGAATTCTTCCAGAAGCACAATCTGGGTGAGGTCATGGCTCCGGCCACGGTCAAATACTATGCCGAATACCCCGGAAACTCCGGCAAATACTGGGCCATCCCCGCCGAGGGCGACGCCGTGGGCTGGGCCTATCGCAAGGACTGGTTCGAAGATCCGGCCGAGATGGAGGCGTTCAAGGCCAAATATGGCTATGACCTTGCGCCGCCCACCACCTGGGCGCAGCTTCTCGACATTGCCGAGTTCTTCCACCGGCCCGACCAGAACCGCTATGGCGTGGCCATCTATACCGACAACTCCTATGACGGTCTGGTGATGGGCGTGGAAAACGCGCTCTTCTCTTACGGGGCCGAACTGGGCGACCCTTCGACCTATCAGGTTGACGGCATCCTGAACTCGGACAAGGCGGTGGCGGCGCTGGACGCCTATCGCAAGCTTTACGGCTTTACCCCGCCCGGCTGGTCCAAGACCTTCTTCGTCGAGAACAACCAGGCGATCACCGAAAACCTCGCTGCGATGTCGATGAACTACTTCGCCTTCTTCCCGGCACTGGTGAACCCGGCAACCAACCCCAACGCGGCCAACACCGGCTTCTTCGCCAACCCGGCCGGACCGGATGGTGATCAGTTCGCGGCTTTGGGCGGGCAGGGCATTTCCATCGTGTCCTATTCGGAAAACCAGGAAGAGGCGTTCAAGTTCCTCGAATGGTTCATCCGTGACGACGTGCAGAAACGTTGGGCCGAGCTGGGTGGCTATACCGCCCATGCCAAGACGCTGGAAAGCGAAGAGTTCCGCAAGGCAACCCCGTATAACGAGGCGTTCTTCCAGACGATGTTCAAGGTCAAGGACTTCTGGGCGGTGCCGGAATATGCCGAGCTGCTGACGGCGGCGAACCAGCGGATCTATCCCTTCGTGGTGGGCGGTGAAGGCACGGCGAAAGAAGTGCTTGATGCTCTGGCCAATGACTGGACCGAGACGTTCAAGAAATACGGTCGGATCAAGTAAATCCCGACCGGCTCCCGGCGGCGGGCGCGCCTCCTGCGCCCGCCGCACTTTCATCAGGCATCAGGAAACGCGCCCGTGGCAGATGTGATGACCCGGCTGGAGCCCAATTCACGCGCGGCGGCGCGCGGGCTGTCAGACCTTTCGATCCGCAACCTCTTCATCATTCCCACGATCACATTCCTGATCGTTTTCAACGTATTCCCGCTGATCTACTCGCTTTATACCGGCTTCACCGATTACCGCGCCTCAACCACGGCGCCGGCGAATTGGGTGGGGCTGGCGAATTTCCGCGAGTTGCTGAGTGACCCATTCATCTGGCGCAATTTCACCATCACCGCGAAATATGTGGTGATCTCGGTCACGGGTCAGGTGATTGTCGGCTTTGGTCTTGCCATGCTGCTGAACCGGCCGATGGCGCTGAAGGGGCTGATCACCACGCTCTTGATGCTGCCGATGATGCTGTCGCCGGCGGTGGTGGGCCTGTTCTGGAAGCTGCTGTATGACCCGTCATTCGGAATCATCAACTACTTCCTTGGCCTTGGGAAATTCGAATGGCTGGCGGATCCGCAGATGGCGCTCTGGGCCGTGGCCATGGTCGATATCTGGATGTGGTCGCCCTTCGTGATGCTCTTGTCGCTCGCCGGTCTCTCGGCCGTGCCGAAGCACCTGTATGAAGCGGCCGAGATTGACCGTGCCGGACCCTTCTACACCTTCTTCCGCATCACCCTGCCGCTGGTGGCGCCGATCCTGATGATCGCCATCATTTTCCGCACGATGGAGGCGTTCAAGACCTTCGACCACGCCTATATCCTGTCGTCGCAGCCCACGACCGAACTGATCGCCATCCGGCTTTACAAGATGGCTTTCCTTGAATGGCAGACCGGCCTGTCTTCGGCCTTTGCCTATATTGTGCTGATCGTCGTGGTCGCCATCACCAACATCTACGTCAAGTATCTGAACAAGGCGAAGGCGCGCTGACATGGCCGAGATCAAGACCAAAGGCGAAATGCTGTTCAACCGGGGCGCCATCCTTGCCGTGGTGGTGGCGCTGATCATCATGCTGACGCCGATCTACTGGATCGCCGCCACCTCGTTCAAAGCCCGCAATCTGGCGACGACCATCCCGCCCACCGTGGTTTTCGAACCCACGCTGGCTCCGTTCGCCAAGCTGTTCACCAAGCGCAGCCAGTTGCGCGAGCCGGTCGCGCCCGAAGTGTATGAGGCCGCGCCCTGGTGGGAAAAGCTGATCTATGACGGCGGCGAACAGGTGGTGCGCAACAAGAAGACAAACGAACCCACCTCCTCCGGTTTCGGCAACCGCTATATGAATTCGCTGATCGTCTCGATCATCTCGACCTTCCTTGCGGTGTCGATGGGCACGCTGACGGCCTATGGCTTCTCACGCTTCCGGGTGCCGGGGGAGCAGGACTGGTTGTTCTTCATCCTCTCCACCCGGATGCTGCCGCCCGTGGTGGTCGCCATTCCGATGTTCCTGATGTATCGGGCGGTGGGGCTGCATGATACCCATATCGGGCTGATCATCCTTTATACCGCCTTCAACCTGTCCTTCGCGGTCTGGATCATGAAGGGGTTTATCGACGAGATTCCGCGCGAATATGAAGAGGCGGCTCTGGTCGATGGCTATACCCGCATGGAAGCCTTCTTCAAGATCGTGCTGCCCGAAGCCCTGACCGGCATCGCCGCCACTGCCGTCTTCTGCTTCATCACCGCTTGGAACGAATATGCGTTCGCGCTGATGATGACCTCGAAGAATGCCCAGACCGCGCCGCCCTATATTCCCAGCCAGGTCGGTTCGGGGCTGTCGGACTGGACCGTTATTGCCTCGGGTGCCTTCCTGTTCCTTGTGCCCGTGGCGATCTTCACCTTCCTTCTGCGCAACCATCTCCTGCGCGGCATGAGCTTCGGAGCGATCCGCAAATGACCTTTCGCCAGATGAATGCAAAGTGGTTCGAGCCGGCAGCGCAATGGACCATGATCCTTGGACTGATCTGCCTGTGCCAGCCTTGGGTCGAGGTGCTGCACCGTTACGGGCTGACCATCATCCTGCTGGGCCTTGTCGGGTTCCTCGTGACCTCGCACATCCCGCCCGAGCCGGAAGCCGCTGAAGAAGAAGAGGAAGAGCTGGTCTGATGGCGCGGATTGAACTGACAGACATCCAGAAACATTTCGGCGCCTTTCAGGTGCTGAAGAACGTCAACCTGACCATCGAAGACGGGGAATTCGTGGTGATGCTGGGCCAGTCCGGCTGCGGCAAGACCACCACCCTGCGCGCCATTGCCGGGCTGGAAACGGTGTCTTCGGGCACCATCCGCATCGACGGGCGCGAGGTGCAGGATCTCAAGGCGGCGGACCGCGACATCGCCTTCGTGTTCCAGTCCTTCTCGCTTTATCCGCATATGACGGTTTACGAAAACATCGCCTTCCCGCTGCGCGCCGTCGGCATGAACCAGAGCGAACGTGAGGCAGCGGTGCGCGAAGTGGCCCGTGTGCTGGGGATCGAGCGGCTTTTGAACCGCAAGCCCTCGGCGCTGTCGGGCGGCGACATGCAGCGCGTGGCGATTGGTCGGGCGCTGGTGCGGCGACCCAAGGCGCTCTTGATGGACGAGCCCATCGGCGCGCTGGATGCCAAATTGCGCGAACAAATGCGCGCCGAAATCAAACGGCTGCACATCGCCCGCGCCTCCACCTCGGTTTATGTGACCCATGACCAGATCGAGGCGATGTCGCTGGCCGACCGGATTGTCGTGATGCATGGCGGCCTGCTGCAACAGGTGGGCACCCCGGAAGAGGTGTATAACCGCCCCGCCAACCTGTTCGTGGCGCAGTTCGTCGGCTCTCCGGTGATGAACGTGGCCGATGTCGGCGTCGAAAACGGCGGCCTCTCCTTTGGCGCGGGGGCCGGTGTGGCGATGCCTGCGGGGCTGATCGCGCATTTGCCGAAAAACGCGGTCAAGCTGGGCATCCGCCCCGAAGCGGTCCGGTTGAGCCATGAACCCGGCGAAGGCATGGTCGAGACGGAAACCACCAACCTTGAACCGCTTGGTTCGCATGAAATCGTGGATGTGCGTCTTGGCGGCGCCACGCTGCGCGCCCGGGCGGAACCCGGCTTTGTGCGCGGACAGGGGCAACGCCTGTGGGTCGGCCTTGATGCCGAACGGGCGCATTTCTTTGACGGTGAAACAGGTATGGCGCTGCGGAGGACGGCCTGATGGCGCGGATCGAACTGAACGGGATCACCAAGAGCTTTGGCGCACAGCGCGCGCTGAAAGGGCTGGATCTGGTGGTTGAGGATGGCGAGTTCTTCGTCCTTCTGGGCCGCACCGGCGCGGGCAAGACCACCACGCTGCGGGTGATCGCCGGGCTGGAAAAGCCCGACACCGGCAGCGTCAGCATCGGCAACCGCGATGTGGGCGGCTGGACTGCGGCAGAGCGGGATGTGGCACTGGTGCTGCAACAATATTCGCTTTACCCACGGCTGACCGTGCGGGGGAACCTTGAGTTTCCGCTGCGCTCCAAGGTGCGGCGGCAAAGCGAAGAGGAAATCGCCCGCCGGGTAGATCGCGCAGCGAAGACCCTTCAGATCACCCATCTGCTTGACCGCAAGGTCGAACGGCTTTCGGGCGGCGAGATGCAGCGGGTTTCCATCGGGCGGGCCATCGTGCGGCAACCTTCGGTCTTTCTGATGGACGAGCCGCTTTCGGCGCTGGATGCCAAATTGCGGGAGTCCCTGCGGGTGGAGTTGAAGAAACTTCATGCCGAGCTGGGCGCGACCTTTCTGTTCGTGACCCATGATCAGGTGGAAGCGATGTCGATGGGCGACAAGATCGGCGTGCTGCAATCGGGCCGTCTGGTGCAGGTCGGCACGCCTTCCGAGATTTACGAACGCCCGCTGAACACCTTTGTCGCCCGCTCGGTCGGCTCCCCGCCGATGAACCTGATCGAGGGGCGGCTGGGCGCAGGCGGTGCAGAAATTGGCGGCTACAGCCTGCCGGTCAGTGCCGCCGCTCTGGGCGCGCGGGCCGTTACCTTTGGCGTGCGGCCCGAGAATGTGGTTCTGGCGGGCGGCGCCCCGGCCGAAGCACGGGTTTTCGATATCGAGGATCAGGGTGTCATCAAGATTCTGGCGATGGACATGGGCGACACGCGGCTGCATGTGACCGTGCCCGCCGGAACCCGCGTGGCGCGGGACGAGGTGGTGCGGTTCGGCTGGAAGCCCGAGCGGGTGCTGACCTTTGATCCCGCAAGCGGCGTCAATCTGGCGCTTGGCTGAGGCGTTGCCTCAGCCAAAGCGGGCGGTGAAACGCGGCAGAACCCCGGGGTTTACGAGATGCAGGGGCAGGGTGCCCGCCGCGATGCGGCGGGCCTCTTCCACCACGCCCATGCCCATGCGCAACATGCTTTCCTCGGTGATCCCGGCCATATGCGGGGTCAGAATGACATTGGGCAGCGACAGGAACGGATGATCGGGCGGCAGCGGCTGGGTGTCGAACACATCAATCGCCGCCCCACCCAGATGGCCCGAGGCGAGCGCGGCGATCAGCGCCTCTTCAACCACAACCGGCCCGCGTGCCACATTGACCAGAATGGCCCCGGACCGCATCCGCGCCAGCGCCGCCCTATCGACAAGCCCGCGCGTCTGGTCGGTCAGGGGGGCACAAAGGGCGAGGACATCTGATTTTTCGAAAAGGGTTTCCAGATCGACATGCTCCACCCCCTTGGGCAGTCCGCTGCCGCTGCGGGTATGGGCAATCACCGTCATGCCAAAACCGCCCTGCGCCATTCCAGCCAGCGCTCTCCCGATATTGCCCATGCCCAGCACGCCAAGCACCCGGCCCGAAATTTCGCGCCCGTGGTCGGAATGGCTGCGCCCTGCGGCCCAGCCGCCTTGGCGCAGGTCGCGGTCCACCTGCGGATAGCGCCGCAACAGGGCCATGGCGGACCAGATCACATGCTCGGCCACCGTCAGGGCATTGGCGCCCGGGACATTGGTCACCAGAACCCCGGCCTCAGTCGCCACCTCGACCGGGATCATGTCCAGCCCGGCGCCGTGGCGCAGAAGGGCTTTCAGCCCCGCCCCGCGCCGCACCACCTCGGGCGGGATCGGGGCGCGGACCACGATCACCTCTGCCCCCGCGCTTTCGGTGATGATCGCGGCGGGTGTCGGGGCCGTGGCCACGCGGTAGGGGCCAATTGCCTGCAGCGCTGCGGTCACTTCGGGATGCAGCGGATGGGTGGAAAAGATCACCGGCCCGGCCATTTCAGGCGCCTGCCGGCGGCGGTTCGAGGATTTCGCTCCAGTAGCTCATCGCGCCGCGCAGGTGTGACACCATCAGCGCCGAAGCCAGTGAGGCATCGCGTCGCAGCAAGGCATCAAAGATCTGCTGATGCTCTTCATGCGACCGCCGGTTGCGTTCGGGGCTGCGGAAATAGACCTGAAGGCGGTTATGGCTCAGGGCGTAAAACGAGGTGCAGATGTTCAGGAAAACCGTGTTCTGTGTGGCCCGCACGATCTCCAGATGAAACTCCTGATCCAGCTTGTCCAGCCCTTCGCCCTGACGCAACCTGTCTTCGGACCGGGCGAGGACATCGCGCAGGCGCGCATAGTTTTCGTCATTGGCACGCGAGGCAGCCAGTTCCGCAGCCTTGATCTCATGGATCTTGCGCACTTCTACTGCCTCAAAAATCTGCCTGTTTTCAAGGGGAAGGCCGATCCTGGCGAAAAAGGCCATCGCTTCGATGCCGCCGATGCCGTCGTTCACATAGATGCCCGATTTCGCCCGCCGCTCGATCACCTGCATCGCTTCGAGGATTGCCAGCGCCTCGCGCACCAGCCCGCGCGAGACCTGAAACTTCTCGGCCAGATCACGCTCGGACGGCGCCTTGCCGTCATTGGCGCGGGCCGCTTCGATCAGATGGGCGGTGATGGCGGGAAGAAAATCCTCCTGCTGCATGGGGGGCTCCGGCTGGGTCAGTCCTTGACGAAACGCGCAATCATATCGGGGTCGATGTCAAGCCCGAGGCCCGGCGCCTCGGGCACCGCGATCATGCCGTCAACCACCCGCACCGGGGCGCGTGAGAGGTCATGGATCATCGGATTGGCACCCAGCGAGAACTCGACGATGAAACCGGCAGGGGCGGCGGCCAGCACATGCAACCCTGCAAAGAAACAGGGGGCGCCTGCCCAGAGATGTGGGGCCAGCCGCAGGTTGAACGCCGAGGCGATGGTGGCAATCCGCATCGCCTCGGTAATGCCGCCGCAAAAGGCCGGGTCGGGCTGGAAGATGTCGGCGCAGCGCCCGGCGGCCAGCGCGGCAAAGTCAAAGCGGCTGCACTCGCTTTCGCCGATGGCCACGGGAATGTGGCTGAAGGCGCGGAACTCGGCCAGACCGGCGCGGTCATCGGCGCTGACCGGCTCTTCAAACCAGGCAAGGTCGCAATCGGCCACCATATGGGCGAAACGCTTGGCCTCGGCCACGGTATAGGTGCCGTGGGCGTCCACCATCAGCTCTACCTCGGGGCCGATGGCTTTGCGCGCGGCCTGCACGCGGGCTGCAGAAACCTGTGGCCGCCCGTCCATCGACCCGACCCGCATCTTGAGCGCGCGAAAGCCGCCTTCGTCGATATAGGATTGCAACTGATCGCCAATGCCTGCCGCATCGGCCCAGCCGCCCGAGGCATAGGCGGGCAGATGCGTGGTCTTGCGCCCGCCCAGAAGCGCCCAGATCGGCTGATCCAGCGATTTGCCGCGAATGTCCCACAACGCGATGTCGATGGCGCTGATCGCCGCCAGCGTCAGCCCGCGCCGCGCCAGCTCTGGCAGCGGATGCCCCCGCGCTGCCGAGGCGACAGCCCGGCTGCCGTTATACAGGTCTTCCCAGATCTGGGTGATCTGGCTGGCATCGCGCCCGATCAGCCGCGGCCCGAATTCACGGTTCAGCAGATGCACCAGCGCGGCATAATCGCCGGCACTGCCCGCCGCATTCTTCCCCTCGCCCCAGCCGACGATGCCGCATTCCGTTTCGATCCGCAGAATGGCGGCGTCAAAAGTCTGCAACCGGCCGAAATCGCTGACATGCTGGCGCGCGGCCTCGATGGGGATCTGGACCCAGCGGGCCTGAACCGACTTAATACGCATATACCCCTCCCTTCGGGTGCGGGATGGCCCCGAAGGGCCATCCGGCGCTTACTTGATCAGCGGCAGCAGGGTTTCCGCCGTGATGCGCATCTGGTCGGCATAGAAGGCTTCGGTCAGCAGGCTCGACCCGTGATCCTGAATGAACTTCAACTGCTCGGGCGAGATATCGACCGGGTTCCTTTCCACCATCTCGGGATAGGGCGCGGCAGGGGTGCGGT
This sequence comes from Tabrizicola fusiformis, assembly GCF_013328815.1. Classification (GTDB taxonomy): domain Bacteria; phylum Pseudomonadota; class Alphaproteobacteria; order Rhodobacterales; family Rhodobacteraceae; genus Fuscibacter. The sequence goes on along the minus strand of NZ_JABUHN010000007.1, from coordinate 200,275 downwards.
CCACCGGGGCCACGAATTCATTGGTCACCGCGCCGTCATAACCGATCTCTTTCAGGGTGCCGATGATCTTGGGCCAGTCCAGATGCCCCAGCCCCGCCGCAAAGCGGTTGTTGTCGGCGACGTGGAAATCGAACAGCCGCTTTCCGGCAAGGCGGATCGCGTCATAGATGTTCGTCTCTTCCATGTTCAGGTGATAGGCGTCCAGACAGACGCCGCATTCCGGGCTCACCGCATCGGCCAGCGCCAAAGCCTGTGCGCAGCGGTTGAAAAGATAGGTCTCGAACCTGTTCAGCGGCTCGACCGCAATGCGGACCCCCTTCTTTTGCGAATGGGCGAAGCATTCGCGCGTGGCATCGACCACCCATTTCCATTCTTCCTCGGGGGTGGCATCGGGGGTCACCTTGCCGACGGTGGCCGGAACAAGGGTGACGATCTCGCCCTCAAGCTCGGAAACCATGGTGATGACCGATTTCACATAATCGACCGAACGGGCACGCTGACCTTCATCCTTGGCGGCCAGATTGCGCTCCCCCAAGGTCAGCGTGACGGCGCCCCAGCAGCGCATTCCGTTGTCTTTCAACAGCTTGAGCGTGTCGCGAGTGTTGTATTGTGTCGGCTCGCCCGAAATCTCGATGGATTCGTAGCCGTATTGCTTGATCCGGCGCACCGTGGTTTCCAGCGGCTCGGCGCGCATCCAGTTGTGAGTCGAAAGATGCATGGTTCCTCCCTTTGGGCTTGCGTCGCAGAATCTGCGGCATCCCGGTAATTCTGGTTTGACCAGATTGTGAGGATTTCCGCAGAGGGTCAAGCCCGACGCAAGGGGGTGGGGCGGGAATATTTGCGTAAAGCCCCATAAACAAGAAAAACCGGCGCCGAGCGTTGTCAGGGGCTAGTCGCCCGGCGTCTCTTTTGGTAAGACCAGATAACGCAGGGGAGGGCGCCGCATGAAGCTTGGAATGTGCATGTTTCTCTGGACGACCAAGGTCGATGCCGGGCATGAGGCGCTGATGGCCGATATCCGGGCAACGGGCTTTGACGGGGTGGAAATCCCGGTGTTTGAGGGCGCTCCGGCAGATTATGCGCGGCTTGGCACCCTGCTTGACGGGCTGGACCTGCAACGCACAGCGGTTTCGGCCATCGGTGACCCGGCGCTGGACCTGATCTCGCCTGACCGGGCAGTGCGGCAGGCGGGCATCGACCGGATGCGCTGGGTGCTGGATTGCACGGCGGAACTGGGGGCGGACCGGGTTTCGGGGCCGCTGCATTCGGTGTTGGGCCAGTTTTCCGGGCAGGGGCCGACCGCCGATGAAATCGCCCGCGCCATTGACAGCCAACAGGCCATCGGCGCCCATGCCGCCACTTTGGGCGTGACTGTCGGGCTTGAGGCGCTGAACCGTTTCGAATGCTATTTGGTCAATACCATGGCCGATCTTTCGGCTTTGCTTGCCCGGATCGACCACCCGAACATCCGCGCGATGTATGACACGTTCCATTGCAACATCGAGGAGACCGACCCCATCGCCGCGCTGACCGCGCACAAGGCCGATGTGGTGCATATCCACATTTCCGAGAATGACCGGGGCGTGCCGGGGCGCGGCAATATCCCCTGGGCCGAGACTTTTGCCGCGATCAAATCCATCGGCTATGACGACTGGCTGACGATCGAGGCGTTCGGCCGGGGCCTGCCCGATCTGGCGGCGGCAACAAAAGTCTGGCGCGACTTTGCCGAAAGCCCGCAAGCTGTATACCGTGAGGGCTATGCCCATATCCGCGCGCAGATGGCGGCGGCTGGCCTGACTTGACCGACAGGAGGAGACAGAAATGAAGACGATGAAAGGGCCCGCGCTGTTCCTTGCGCAATTCGCGGGGGATGCCGCGCCGTTCAACTCATGGGACAGTATCACCAAATGGGCTGCCGATTGCGGCTATGCCGGGGTGCAGGTGCCAAGCTGGGATGGCCGGCTGATCGACCTCGCCAAGGCCGCCACCAGCAAGGATTACTGCGACGAGTTCAAGGGTATTGCCGCCGCCAATGGCATCACCGTGACCGAGCTTTCAACCCATCTTCAGGGGCAGCTTGTCGCCGTGCATCCCGCCTATGATGAGGCGTTCGACGGTTTCGCGGCGCCTTCCGTGCGCGGCAACCCCAAGGCGCGGCAGGAATGGGCGGTGGAGCAGGTGAAGCAGGCACTGTCCGCCTCGCGCCATATGGGGTTGACGGCGATGGCCAGTTTTTCGGGCGCTCTGGCCTGGCCCTTTGTCTACCCATGGCCGCAGCGCCCGGCGGGGCTGGTCGAGCTGGCCTTTGACGAGTTGGCCCGCCGCTGGCGCCCGCTTCTGGACCATGCCGAAGACTGTGGTGTGGATGTCTGCTATGAGATCCACCCCGGCGAGGATCTGCATGACGGCGACAGCTATGAGATGTTCCTTGACCGCGTGGGCGGCCATGCGCGGGCCTGCATGTTGTATGATCCCAGCCACTACGTCCTGCAATGCCTTGACTACATTGATAATCTTGACATCTACAAGGACCGCATCCGCATGTTCCACGTCAAGGATGCCGAGTTCAATCCGACCGGGCGCAAGGGTGTCTATGGCGGCTTCCAGTCTTGGGTGAACCGCGCGGGCCGCTTCCGCAGTCTGGGTGACGGGCAGGTTGATTTCGGTGCGATCTTCTCCAAGCTGACGGCAAATGATTTTGACGGCTGGGCGGTGGTCGAGTGGGAATGCTGCCTGAAACACCCCGAGGATGGCGCGCGTGAGGGGGCGGAGTTTGTCCGCAACCACATCATCCGCGTGACCGAGAAAGCGTTCGACGATTTTGCCGATGGCGGCAGCGATGATGCGGCCAACCGCCGCCTGCTGGGGTTGTAATCATGGCCAAGATCAGACTGGGAATGGTCGGCGGCGGCAAGGATGCCTTCATCGGCGCGGTTCACCGCATTGCTGCCCGCATCGACGGGCAATTCGATCTGGTGGCGGGGGCGCTCTCTTCGACCGCCGAGAAGTCGCGCGACAGCGGCCTTGCGCTGGGGCTGGCGGCGGACCGCTGCTATGGCAGCTTTGACGAAATGGCTGCCGCCGAAGCCGCCCGTCCCGACGGGATCGAAGCGGTCGCCATCGTGACGCCGAACCATGTTCACGCTGCTGCTGCCAAGGCGTTCCTTGCCCGTGGCATCCATGTGATCTGTGACAAGCCGCTGACGGCCACGCTGGATCAGGCCGCCGATTTGGCCGAGGCGATTGGCGCGTCAAAGGCGCTGTTCATCCTGACGCATAATTACACCGGCTATCCGATGATCCGGCAGGCGCGTGACATGGTTGCCTCGGGGCAACTGGGCACGATCCGTGTGGTTCAGGTGGAATATCCGCAGGATTGGCTGACCGAGGCGAGCGAGGCTTCGGGCAGCAAGCAGGCGGAATGGCGCACCGACCCCGAGCGCAGCGGCGCGGGCGGCTCTACCGGCGACATCGGCACCCATGCCCATAACCTTGCCTGTTTCGTGACCGGGTTGAAGGTCGAGAAACTGGCCGCCGATCTGCAAAGCTTTGTTCCCGGGCGCCGGGTGGATGATAATGGCCATGTGTTGCTGCGGTTCGAAGGTGGGGCGCGGGGGATGCTGTGGTGCAGTCAGGTGGCCCCCGGCAATGAAAACGCGCTGCGCCTGCGGGTTTACGGTGAAAAGGGCGGTCTGGAATGGGCGCAGGAAGACCCGAATTACCTGTGGTTCACCCCCTTCGGTCAGCCGAAGCGCCTGCTGACCCGGGGCGGATCGGGTGCCAATCCGGCGGCGGCTGCGGTCAGCCGCACCCCCGGCGGCCATCCCGAAGGCTATCTCGAAGGCTTTGCCAACATCTATGCCGGTGCCGCCGAGGCGATCCGCGCCGCGCAGGCCGGGGGCCGTTCGGCGGCGCTGGACGTGTTGCCGGGGCTTGAGGCGGGCTTGCAGGGGATGCGTTTTGTCGATGCCTGCGTGCGGTCGTCCCGGCAGGATGCCGCCTGGGTCGCGCTGTAACGGCACCGTTTTTCGGTTGTTGAGGCCCGCCCCTGTGGCGGGCCTTTCCATGTCTGTCACCCAAGCCCTTGATGTCGGGTGATAATTTCAACCTTAAAATATATTTGACAGAACCCTCTTCATCGACAAACCTTAACCCAAGAGTAAAGAAATTCGTCACAAGGCGAATCGCAACAGGGATAGGGAGAGCGATGCTTCAAGAGCGCATCGAGGGAAAGTGGCTTGCCGCTTTCCGCCGGGTTCTGGCACTCAACGGGATCGGCAAGGGCACGCCCATTGCGATCCTGCACGAAACGCAGTCGCGCCCGGTGTTGGTGCAGCTTTGCGAATTGGCGGCCTATGATCTGGGCGCCGAGTTCTGCATGATCCAGATGCCGACCCCACCGCAAAGCGCGCCGGTTCCGGTGAAATCCACCGGCACAAGCTGGGCCTTGCAGGGCAACCGCGCGGTGATCGAGGCGCTGAAACGGGTCGAGGTGATCGTGGATTGCACGGTCGAGGGGCTGATCCACGCCCCCGAATGGCCCGAGATCGAAGACGCCGGCAACACCCGCCTCTTGGTCATCACCAACGAACACCCCGAGATTCTGGAGCGGACCGAACCCAAGGCCGAACATGGCCCCAAGGTGCAGCTTGGCATCCAGATGCTGCGCGAAGCGTCGGAAATGCGGGTGACTTCGGCCCTTGGCACCGACCTGACCGTGGACCTGCGCGGCGCGCCCTGCGGCGGCACGGCGGGGTTTGGCACCACACCGGGGGCGGTGGCGCATTGGCCCGGCGGCCTCTGCCTTGCCTTCCCGGGCAAGAATGCGGTGAACGGGCGGATCGTGATGGGCGTGGGCGACATGAACCTGACGTTCAAGACCTATCTGACCAGCCAGATCGACTTTACCATCGAGAACGACTTCGTCACCGCCATCAAGGGCGACGGCATCGATGCGCTGCATTTCCGCGAATACATGGAAGCCTGGGACGACCGCAACGCCTATGGCATGAGCCATGTCGGCTGGGGGATGCATCCCGGCGCGCGCTGGGTTTCGGCCGCGATGTATGACAAGCGCGATATGCAGGCGGTCGAGTTCCGCGCGCTGGCGGGCAGTTTCCTGTGGTCCACCGGCGCCAACCAATATGCCGGACGCTATACGCTGGGCCATTTCGACCTGCCGATGCGCAACTGCACCATCGCGCTGGATGGCCGCACCGTTGTGCAGAACGGCGTGCTTCAGGGCGATCTGGCCCTCTGACCCCTTTCCCGAAAGAGACCGACCATGAGCGATATCGCCGATTACTATGACCTGTCCCGCATCCGCCCCGAAGTGCAGGCCGTCCTGCGCCGGGTGAACGACCTTGGCCCCCGCTTTGCCGAGCGGGCCAAGGCGGTGGATGATGACGCCTCTTTCCCGGTGGAGAATTACCGCGATCTGGCGGATGAAGGCTTTCTGGGCCTGTGCATTCCGCAGGAATTCGGCGGCTGGGGCTTTACCATGGGCGAATATGCCATGGTGGGCGCCGAGATCGGCAAGTTCTGCGGCGCGACCGCGCTGACCTTCAACATGCACAATTCATCCATGGCATGGTCGCGCTTCATGTTCGAAATGCCGAACCTGACGCCGGAAGAGAAGGCCGCCTTCGCCCCGCTGCGCGAACGGCAGTTCCGCCGGGCGATTGCGGAACAGGCGATCTTTTCGCAACCGATTTCCGAGGGCGGGCAGAACTGGACCTCAAAACCGAACCAGACCCAGTGTCGCAAGGTCGAAGGCGGCTGGAAGATCAACGGCTTCAAGAAATTCGCCTCGCTGGCGGGCTATTGCGACTATTACACCATCGTCTGCACCGAGGTTTTCGAGGGCATCGAACCCCGGCACGAAGACACCGTGCTGTTCGTCGTCCACAAGGATGCGCCGGGCCTGACGGTGCGGGGCGACTGGGACCCGCTGGGGATGCGCGGCACCAACTCGCGCGATCTGATCCTGAAGGATGTGTTCGTCAGCGCCGAAGACATGCTGATGCCGCCGGGCATCTTCGGCAAGACGCTGCCGAACTTCCCACATATGATGGCCACCCTGTCGCCCACCTATATGGGCGTGGCGCAGGGCGCCTATGACTTCATGGTGGACTACCTGAAAGGCAAGACCCCCGGGCAGCCGCCGATCGACCGGCGGATGTATGCGACCAAGCGGATCACCGTGGGCAAGATCTATGCCCGTCTGGCCAATATGCGCGCCCTCTGGTGGCAGGCGTTCTGCGAGGCAAAGGGATTTCCGACCAAGGGCGAGGTGATGCGGATGTATGCCGCGCAGTACAACGTCATGGAAGGCGTGCAAGAGATTGCCGCGCTGGCGATCCGCACCTGTGGCGGCCAGTCGATGCTGAAGTCGCTGCCGCTGGAACGGATGTATCGTGACAGCCGCTGCGGTGCGCTGATGTTGCCCTATACCTCTGAAATCATGGAAGACTATCTCGGGGTTCTGGCGCTGTATGAGATGGACGAGATCGACAGCGCCCCGGGTGATGAGGGCGGCGCGCGCAACTCGCTCTGGCGGGGCGACAGCGGCACCCTGCGGATGCTGCGCTGATGCCGCGCGATCAGGTTCAGGTGCGCGGCACGGTCGCCGCGGCGCCCGGCGCGGTCTGGGCCGTGCTGCGCGACTTTTGCGGTCTTTGGCATCCGTGGATGGCGACGATCACCGAAGAGCGGGGGGCGCAGGGCGCCCTGATCCGGGCCTTCACGGTTAAGGGGGAAGAAACGCTCTACCGCGAGCAACTGACGTGGTTCAGCGACAGCGACCGCAGCCTTGGCTATCGCCATCTTGCGGGGATTGCCGGCTGTGAAGCCTATGATGCGCGGCTGACCGTCAGCGCGGCCGAAGGCGGCGGGGCGGTGGTCGTCTGGTCCGCCGTGGTCCGTGCCCCCGCCGCCCGGCTTGCGGCGATCTGCGACGGCACGCGCGCAGTTTTTGAAGCCGGGATTACCGCGCTTGAAGGTCTGGCGCTGACCTACGCCGCGCCGCCCACGCCGCTCAAGGTCACCCCGCTGCCCCCGGTGCAAGAGCGCGGCATCGACGATCTGCCGCGGCTTGGGCTGACGGTGGCGGGCGGGCCGGGGCGCAGGCTCTGCCTGTTTCTGCATGGCATCGGCGGCAGCCGCCACAACTGGGCGCTGCAACTTGCCGCGGCAAGCGGCGTGATGCCTGCCGCGGCCCTTGACCTGCGCGGCTATGGTGACAGCACTTTGGGCGCAAGGCAGTCCACGGTGGACGATTACTGTGACGACATCCTGCGGGTGATGCAGGACACGGGGGCCGAGCGGCTGGTTCTGGTCGGTCTTTCCTATGGGTCGTGGATCGCCACCTCTTTCGCCATGCGCCATCCGCAGATGCTGGACGGGCTGGTCCTGTCGGGCGGTTGCACCGGCATGTCCGAAGCGGGCCCCGACGAACGCGAAGCCTTCCGCATCAGCCGCGAAGTGCCGCTGGACGCAGGGCAGGTGCCCGCCGATTTTGCGCCCGCTGTGGTCAAGGTGCTGGCCGGGCCGGGTGCCTCTGACGCGGTGCGGCAGCAACTGCTGGCCTCAATGGCGGCGATTCCGGCCGAAACCTACCGCGACGCGCTGCGCTGTTTCACCAACCCGCTGGAACGGTTCGACTTTGCCCGGCTGACCATGCCCGTCCTGATGATGACGGGCGAGCATGACCGGCTGGCCCCCCCGGCGGAAATCCGCGGCGTGGCGGGTCGTATCTGGGATCAGGCGCCGCTGCCGGATGTCCGGTTCGAGGTGATCGCCGACGCCGGCCATGTCTGCAACGTCGAGCAACCTGCGGCCTATAACCGGGCGCTGCTCGACTTTCTGGGCAGATTGCCGTGACGGCTGCCCTGTCGCGCCGCGCGCAGAACCGGGCCGAGCGCACCCAGCGCATTCTGGATGCTGCGCTGACGGTGTTTGCCGCCACCGGCTATTCCGGCACAACGATGGATGCGGTGGCCGCCGAGGCGGGTCTGACCAAGCCGACCCTCTACCAGTATTTCCCGTCGAAAGAGACCCTGTTTCAGGCGATGATGCTGGGCAAGCGCGATGCCATGCTGGAGGTCTTTGCTAATCCCAAGCCCGGGGCGATGGTGCGGGAACTGCTCGACTTTTCGTGGGATTATGCCGCGACGGTGATGCGGCCCGACATGCTGTCTCTGGCGCGGCTGATCATCGGCGAGGTGCAGCGCTTTCCCGATCTGGGGCCGGCCTATCAGGCTTCGGGGCCGGATCACCTGTTGCGCGGGATCATGGGCTATCTGACCGACCGGCGGGATGAAGGCGCGCTGCGGTTCGAGGATGCCGAACTCGCCGCGCAAGACCTTTGGGGTCTGATCCTGTCGGCGCCGCGGACGCAGGCGCTGTATATGCCTGCCGCGCTGCCCGACCGCGCCACGCTGGCGCGCTATATCCACAATGGCCTGCGGGTGTTCCTGCGCGCCTATTCCACCCGACCCGAAGCCGATCTGGCGACACTGGAGGCGCTGCTGAACGGCGCCCCTTCCAACAGGTGAGATCCATGAAACTTGACGATTATATCGCCGACCCCGCCAGCCGCTTTGCCACCGTGGCCATGACAGACACCAACGGCCTTCTGCGCGGGCAGATGGTGTCCACCGGCAGCCTCAAGGGCATTGCGCGCAACGGCATGGGCATGGCCCCGGCGCAACTGGCGCTGGACCCGACGGACGTGCATCTGAACATGCCGGGGGTGAATGACGACACTGGCGATTTTCACGACGACCCGCTGGTGCTGGACCCTTCCAGCACCCGCCGCCTGCCTTGGGCCAAGCCGGGGCATGATCTGCTGGTGCTGTCGAATTTCACCGGCGCTTCGGCCGAAATCTGCCCGCGCTCGATCCTGAAATCGGTGCTGGCGCGGGCCGAGGCGGCGGGGTTCGTGCCGAAATACGGCATGGAACTGGAATATACCCTGTTCGACGAAACCCCTGAAAGCGCGCGGGAAAAGGGCTATCGCAACTTGAAAACCGCGACCACCCATGCCAGCCATGACCTGATCATCTATCAGGCACTTCAGACCGAATGGTATGAGGCGCTTGCGGCCATCTGCGAGCCGTTGAAGATCAACCTCGCCAAGATGCACGAGGAAATCGGCGCCGGTTTCATGGAATGCTGCATCGCTGCGGGCGAGGGGCTGGAACCGGCCGATCAACTGGTGTTGCTGAAGAATTTCCTGCGGGCGCTGGCCCTGCGGCAGGGGCGCAGCGTGACCTTCATGCCGCGCTGGAACGAGGCGGCCGACAGCCAGTCGATCCACCTGCACGTCAGCCTGAAGGACAAGGCAGGCAAGCCGGTGTTCCATGATCCGGCACAGAAGAACGGCGTCAGCCAGACCTTCCGCCACTTCCTCGGCGGGCTGCAGACCTATATTGGGGATATGACGCTGATCTTTCAGCCGACGGTCAATTCCTATCGCCGCTTTGCGCCGGGCACTTTCGCTCCGCCCGGCCTGACATGGGGATATGAGAACCGCACCACCTGCTTCCGGCTTGTCGGCCATGACGCTGGTTCGCTGCGGGTGGAGAACCGGCTTCCCGGCGCCGACACCAACCCCTACCTGACCGCCGCCGCCACCATGGCCGCCGGTGTCGCCGGCATTCTGGAGCAGATCGAGCCTGACCCCGAAACGCTGGGTTCCGGCTATGCCCAGACGCCGCCGCGCGACTTTGCCCGCTCGATGCCCGAAGCGATTGAACGGCTGCAAGGCTCGGCTTTTGCGAAAGACTGGCTTGGCGCGCGCTTTGTCGATAGCTTCACCGCAACACGCCAAAGCCAGCATGACGAGTTCCGCCGCAAGGTTCCCGATGTGGAACTGCAACGTTTCTTCGATCTGGGATAGGGCCATGGACAGCGACCTGCGCGCCAGATTTCTGGAAGGGATGAGCCGGGCGGCAACATTCGTTGCCGTCGCCACCACCGATGGCGAGGGCGGACGCTTTGGCGTTACGATTTCCTCGCTGACCTCGGTTTCGGCGGATGGGGACCAGCCTTCGCTGCTGGCTTGTGTGCATCACCTGTCGCTTGCGGCCAGTGCGATCCTGAAAAACCGCGCCTTCTGCGCCAATCTTCTGCATGAAGGCCAACAGGACATCGCCGACCTGTTTGCCGGACGTGCGGGCGCGGGGGAGCATTCCGCCCGGTTCGGGCGCACCGACTGGCAGCCTGGCCCGCTGGGCCAGCCGATCTTGGCCGGGGCGACCGCCAGTTTCGAATGCCGTCTGGCCACCGCCCTGCTGTGGGAGACGCATCACATTCTGGTCGGACGGGTCCATAGCGTCCGGCTGTCGGACAGCCCTGCCGCCCTGCTTTACGGGCAGCGGGCCTATCGCCGTGCGGTGCATCTGCCGCAAGGAGACTGAGACGAGGCCGCATCGCGCGGCAAAGGGAAAGGGAAACCGGCAGCAAGACCGGGCCCATAAAACCAGCAAGGAGTGGACAATGACGGAAAACTCATCACTCGGCACCAATCAGTTGCGCCGAAACTCGCTGGGGCTGATTGCCGTGACCTTCATGGTCATCTCGGCGGCAGCCCCGCTGACCGGGGTGGCCGGCGCGGTGCCGATCGCCTTTCTGATCGGCAACGGAACGGGGGTGCCGGCCACCTTCCTTGCCATGACGCTGATCATGCTGGCCTTTTCGGCCGGCTATGTCGCCATGTCGCGGCATGTGACCAATGCCGGGGCCTTCTATGCCTATGCGGCGCGGGGTCTGGGCGGCAATTGGGGCGGGGCGACCGCCTTCATGGCGCTGGTCGCCTATAACGCCATGCAGTTCGGCCTGATCGGCCTTCTGGGCGGCATCGCCTCGGGCGTGTTCGCCGGGTTCGGGATTGTGCTGGACTGGTGGGTGTGGAGCCTGATTGCCATCGCGCTGGTGGGCCTGCTCGGCTACCGGCAGGTGGACCTTTCGGCCAAGGTTCTGGTCGTGCTGGTGGCGCTGGAATACATCATCGTGCTGATCGTCGATTTCGCCATCCTTGGTGCGGGCGGGGCCGAGGGCAGCGGGTTGTCGGTCAATCTCTTTGACCCGACGGCGATCTTCTCGGGCTCTCTGACGGCGGCGGTGCTGTTCTGCCTTGGCTCGTTCATCGGGTTCGAGGCCACCACGATTTATGCCGAAGAGGCGCGCGACCCGGAAAAGACCATCCCCCGGGCGACCTATCTTTCCGTGCTGATGATCGGCGTCTTCTTTGTCTTCACCACCTGGCTGATGATTGCCGGTGTGGGTGCGGACAAGCTGCAACCGACCATTGGCGGGCTGGCCGATCCGACCAGCTTCTTCTTCGATCTGGCCGGGCAATATGTCGGTGGGCCGGTTCCGGCGATCATGGGGCTGCTGCTGGTCTCCAGCCTGTTTGCCGCGCTGTCGGCCTTCCACAACTATATCGCCCGTTACAGCTATGTCGCCGGGCGCGAGGGCATCCTGCCCGCCGCCTTTGGTCAGACCCATGATCGCCACCAAAGCCCGCATATCGGCTCGGTGGTGCAGACGCTGGGTGCGCTTGTCGTGCTGGCGATCTTTGCCGGGCTGGGGCTGGACCCGGTGCTGCACATGTTCACCTGGATCAGCCAGGTCGGCACCTTGGGCGTCTTGGGGATGATGACCATCACCTCGCTGGCGGTGACGGTGTTCTTTCAGCGCAATGGTGGCGGTTCGCCCCTGACGACGCTGGTTCTGCCGGTGGTGTCGGGGCTGATCATGGCGGCCCTGTTCGTGTTCATCTTCCTAAACTTCGGCGATCTGACCGGCACGACGGGCGGCATTCTGGGCCTGCTTCTGCCCCTGAGCATCCCGGTGGCCGGGCTGATCGGCTGGCTGTCGGCGGCGCGGCTGAAGGCGCGCGATCCGGCAGCCCATGCAAGGATGGGCGCCAACCGCGCCTGAACCTCGGGGGGCGGGGCCGCGCGGCCCCGCCCTTTGTCAGGACTGGCCGCGCACCCGCGCCGCCAGCGCCCGCATCGCCTGCACATACAGCAGCACGTCGATCCCCACTCCGAGGAAATTCGCCCCGGCAGCGCGGCAGTCGTCGATATAGGCCGGATCGGTGGTCAGCGCGCCTGCCACCTTGCCGGCAGCCCGGATGCGCCGCAGCGTCTCCATGACCGCGGCCTTCACCGCCGGATGGCCGGCCTGCCCCAGATGGCCCATATCGGCAGCCAGATCAGAGGGGCCGATGAACACCGCATCCACCCCGTCCACCGCCAGAATGGCATCCAGATTGACCAGCGCCGCCCGGCTTTCCACCTGAAGGATCAGGAAAATCTGGTCGTTCGCCGTGGTCAGGTAATCCCCGATCTCCGAAAAGCGCGAGGCGCGGGCAAGGCTGGAGCCGACCCCGCGAAACCCCTGCGGCGGATAGCGCGTGGCGCGCACCGCCGCTTGGGCCTGTTCGGCGGTTTCGATCATCGGGATCATCAGGTTCTGCACCCCGATATCCAACGCTTGTTTGATGGCGGTGCTGTTGCCATCGGGCAGCCGGACAACAGGGATCGAGGGACTAGCCTCGACCACGGCAAGCTGGGCCGACAGGCTGCGCAGATCGTTCGGCGCATGTTCGCCGTCGATCAGCAGCCAGTCAAAGCCGCAGGTGCCCGCCATTTCGGCCACATAGGCATCGGCCATGCCCAGCCAGCAGCCATGCAGGGTGGCGCCACTGGCAAGGCTGGCGCGCAGGCGGTTTTCGGGGGCGGGCATGGGAACCTCAGAAGTTGATGTGAACCTGGCCGAACGGGCCGAAATCGGCATGGAAGCGGCTGCCGGACGGCGCCTCGATCGGTCGGATGAACGAGCCTGACAGCACGATATCCCCTGCCGCCAGCCCCAGTCCATAGCGCGCAAGCCGATGCACCAGCCAGAGGATGCCCGTCACCGGATCGTCCAGCACCCCGGCGCCAAGGCCGGTTTCCTCGACCACCCCGTCGCGCTTGACGATGGCGCCGACCCAGCGCAGGTCATGGGCGTCAACCGCGTGGCGCTGGGCGCCAAGGACGATCCCGGCATTGGCGGCATTGTCGGCGACGGTATCAAAGATCTTCCGCGCCGCTTTCGTCACCGGATCGGCCCGCAGAATGCGGGTGTCCAGAATTTCCAGACTGGGCGCCACGGCGCCGGTGGCCGCCAGCACATCCTCGCGGGTCACGCCTTCCCCCGCCAGCGGCGCGCGCATGACAAAGGCAATCTCCGCCTCGACCCGGGGCTGGATGAAGCGGCCCGCAGGGACCGTCGCGCCATCGGCAAACAGCATATCGTCCAGCAGCACACCCGAATCCGGCGTCGTGATGTCCAGCGCCTGTTGCATCGCCCGGCTGGTCAGCCCGATCTTCCAGCCGATCCCCTTGGCCCCCGCCGCCCGCTTGGCCGCCACAAGGGCCGCCTGCACCGCATAGGCATCGTCCAGCGTGATCGCCGGATATTGCAGGCTGAGAAGCCCGGTCTGCAGGCCGGTCCGTTCGGCCTGCAACAGGGCTTGGGCGGCGGCGGCGATCTGATCGTGGGTCATTCGTCTGCCACTCCGTTCGTCAGGGTGCCGATGCCTTCGGCGGTTACCTCGATGACATCGCCGGGCTTCAGCCAGATCGGCGGATCGAACCGTGCGCCCGCGCCGGTGGGGGTGCCGGTCACGATGATATCCCCCGGAACCAGCGTGGTGAAGGTCGAGATGTAGGCGATCTGCCGCGCCACCGGAAACAGCATCCGCCCGGTGCGGTCGGATTGTCGGACCTCGCCATTCACCCGCGTTTCCAGCGCCACATCAACGATCTGCCCCGGATCGGTGAAGGGCACGAGCCAGGGCCCGATGGCGCCGGAGCGGTCCCAGTTCTTGCCTTGGGTGACGTTGAATTTCGCATGGCGCACCCAGTCGCGGATCGTGCCCTCATTACACAGCGTCAGGGCGGCGATATGGGTCAGCGCTTCGGCTTCGGCGATGCGGCGCCCGCCCTTGCCGATCACCACCGCAATCTCGCCCTCGTAATCCAGTTGCGGGCTTTCCGGCGGCCGGATCAGCGGCTGACCCGCGCCGGTAAAGCTGCGGGCAAAGCGCGGAAACAGCGACATGTTCGGCGGCGCCTCTTGCCCGTCCTTGTATTCGGCATTGCGGTCGGGAAAGTTCACGCCGACGCAGATGATCTTTTCCGGCGCCGGCACCGGGATGTCCCAGTCAAAACTGCCGTTGGAATGGGTCGGTGCCCGCCCTTCGGCGGCCCGGGCCAGCGCGTCCAGCCCATCCGCCGCGATCACCTCGCGCAGGGTCGGCCATTGGGGGAATGCGGCCGACAGCGCGACAATGCCGCCCTCGACAACCACACCATAATGTTGTGCGCCCTTGGCGCGGATGGTGGCGAACCTTGGCAAGCCCATGGGCCGTGTCCTTCATCTTGGCGAAAATATCCTCGGGGGGTGAATGGCCGCAGGCCAGAGGGGGGCAGACGGCCCCCCTTCTTATGGCGCCACGATGGGCGTCGCCTTCAGGTCGCTCTCGCGCAGCGCGGCGCCATCAAATTCCGAGCCGAGTTCGAACCATGATCTTGGCGCGGGCGCCCCCCAGAGCGTCTGGCGTTGCGGGTCTTTCAGGCTCCAGCGGATCGGCTCCAGATCGGGGTCAACCGTCTGGTAGTCCGAGCAATAGATCTCGGTCCGGTGGCCATCCCTGTCGCGGATGTAAAGGAAGAAGGCGTTGGAAATGCCGTGCCGCCCCGGCCCGCGCTCGATGTTCGGCAGATAGCCCGAGGTGGACATCAGGTCGAGCAGGTCGATGATATTCAGGGGCGTGGGCACCCAGAAGGCGGTGTGGTGCAGGCGCGGGCCGGTGCCGTTGGTAAAGGCCACGTCATGCACACCGCCCTTGCGATGCATCCACGCCGCCCAGGTGCGGCCGGTTTCCTCATCGGCGGTGTATTCCGTCACGCGAAAGCCCATCTCGCCATAGAAGGCAACGCTGGCGTCCACATCACTTGCAAACAGGTTGAAATGGTCGATGCGCAGCGGCTTGACCCCACGATAGAGTTTATACTGCTGATGGATCGGCGGCAGCCGGTCCATCTTGGCATAGAACTCCAGCGGCACGCCCCAAGGATCGCGGGTCCGCAGCACCCGGCCCATGAAGG
The DNA here is from genome assembly GCF_013328815.1 of Tabrizicola fusiformis. GTDB lineage: Bacteria > Pseudomonadota > Alphaproteobacteria > Rhodobacterales > Rhodobacteraceae > Fuscibacter. The sequence continues at coordinate 185,108 of NZ_JABUHN010000007.1, read as the reverse complement.
GCCGCTCGATCCAGCCGGTGGGCAGGCCCTTGGCGCGGAACCACGCCTCGGCCCGGTCCAGATCATTTTCGTCCCAGACCTTGAAGCCCAGCACGCCGACATGGCCCGCCTCGGCTTTTTTCAGGATCATGCAATGATGCCCCCGCTCCTCCAGAGCGCGCAGATAGATGTGACCGGCATCTTCATGGCTGACCTGAAGGCCCAGCATGTCCACATAATAGGCGCGGCTCCACGCCAGATCGGTGACACCCAGCTCGACATGGCTCAGGCGGACGATGTTGAAGGGCGGATAGAGGTTGGCGGCGGGAATGGGCATCTGGCGTCCTTACAGGGGGAAGATGACATTGGTCTGTCCGGTGCCGGACGACGGGAAATAGGGGGTCACCACTTCGCATTTGCCGGTGTAGCTGTCCCAACCCAGCGCGCCATAGAGCATGGCTGTGTCGTGCATCGAGCCTTCGCCACAGCAGAACTGGGCATATTCCGGCAGCATCTTCAGGAAGGTGGCATGATCGCCGTTCTTCCACATCTCCAGCACATGCAGGTCCATCTGGCGGTTGAACTCGCTGGAAATCGTGAAGGTGCCGTTGTTGGCGGCATAATCCTTGTTCGGCCAGATCTTGTGCGACAGCGACCCCGAGGCGACCAGCAGCACGCGCGAGTCGCTGGCCTCGACCGCGCGGCGGATCGCCTGACCGATCACCCGGCTTTCGTCATGGCTATGCACCGTGCACCATGCCGCGACCGACACCACCTTCATCTGATGCGCCCGGCTCAGGAACCGCATCGGAACCAGCGTGCCATATTCCATTTCCAGGCTGTCGAGGTGATGGGCCAGCGTATAGACCCCCAGATCGCGCGCCGCCTCGGCGATGGCGTCACCAAGCGCCGGATTGCCCTCATAGGCATAGGGCATGTTCTGGATGAATTGCGGAAATTCGTTCGAGGTGAACAGCCCTTCGAAATGGCTGTTGGCGTTGATGTGAAAGCCCGCGTTGATCACCCAATGGGTGTCGCAGATGATCACGGTATCCACGCCCAGCTCTTTGGCGCGGCGGCCGATTTCGACATGGCCGTCAATCGCCGCCTGACGTTTGCCCTTCACCGGGCCGTCTTGTTCCGACATCAGCATCGTCGGAACATGCGTGCATTTGGCGGCGAGAACGATCTCTCCCATGGTCTTCCTCCCTAGGGGTTCAGCGCGTTTCCTGCGTGCTGAGGGCCGGGCGCGTCAGGCGCCCAGCCGCTGAATCTTGTGGTGGCCAAGGGCGAAGGCGGTGTTCTTGGTTTCCATGTAGAATTCGAACGACCAGTCGCCGCCGTCGCGGCCGATGCCGCTGGCCTTGACCCCGCCAAAAGGTGTCGGCAGGTGGCGCACGTTTTCGCTGTTGACCCAGATCATCCCCGCCTCCAGCCGGTCCGAGACGCGCAGCGCCCGGGTCAGGTCATTGGTCCAGACATAGCCGGTCAGCCCATAGGCCACGCCATTGGCGATGCGCAGCGCCTCCTCCTCATCCGCGAAGGTCAGCGTGGTCAGGAAGGGGCCGAACACCTCTTCCTGCGCGATCCGCATGGCGGGGGTGGCTCCCGTGAACAGGGTGGGGCGCACGAACCACCCCTGATCCCCGACGCGGCTTCCTCCGGCGGCCAGCGCCGCGCCATCTTCGTGCCCGATGGCCACATAGCCCATAACCTTGTCGAAATGGGTCTTGTGGATCAGCGGCCCCACCTCGGTCGCCGGGTCGAGCGGGTGGCCGACCTTGATGTTGTTCACCCGTTTGACCAGCATGTCGTGGAACCTGTCGGCCACGCTTTCCTGCACCAGTAGCCGCGAGGAAGAGGTGCAACGCTCACCATTGAGCGAGTAGATCATGAAGATCACGGCATCCAGCGCGCGCTCCAGATCGGCATCCTCGAACACGATCACCGGGTTCTTGCCGCCCAGTTCGAAATGCACCCGCTTCAGCGTTTCCGACCCTTGCCGCATGATCATGCTGCCGGTCTTCGTCTCGCCGACAAAGGCGATGGCCTTGATGTCGGGATGTTCGGTCAGCGCCCGCCCGGCGCCCTCGCCCATGCCGTTCACAAGGTTCAGAACGCCCGGCGGCAGGCCCGCCTCATGGCAGATCTCGGCCAGAAGCCGCGCGGAAAGCGGGCTGAACTCGGCCGGTTTGTGAACCACGGTGCAGCCTGCCGCCAGCGCCGGGGCGATTTTCCATGTGGACAGCATGAAAGGCGTGTTCCACGGCGTGATCACCCCGACCGGCCCGATGGGATGGCGCGAAGTCACGTTCCAATGCGTCGGCGTCGGCAGGCTTTGCCCGTCGCGCGCGCCGGGGGCCAGATCGGCGAAGAAGCGGAAGTTCTCGGCCCCGCGCAGCGCCGCCTTGGACATGAAGCGCCACGCCTGCCCGGTATCCCAGCATTCGCAAAGTGCGATTTCCTCGGCCCGCGCCTCGATCAGGTCGGCGATGCGGTGCAGGATGGCCTTGCGCTGATCGCCGGGCATCGCCGCCCATGCCGGAAAGGCCGCTTTGGCCGCCTTGGCTGCGGCGTCGATCGTGGCCGCATCGCCAAGCGCCACCTTGGCAATCAGGCTGTCATCAACCGGCGAGCGGGTCTCGAACCAATTCGCGGCGGCAACATCCTGCCCGTCGATCAGGTTCAGGATGCCGCTGTCGCGGAACCGGGCAAGGTGGGTGTCCAGTCGCGCCAGATGGGTGGCAAGTGTGGTCATTGGTCGTCTCCGGTCAGATAGCGGCGGACTGATGAGGTTTTGGGCGACAGCGCGGGGTCGATGTCGCGCATCTCGAACGAGAGCATGAACGAGGAACTGGCCAGAACACCGGCGCAATAAGCTTCGGCGGCGGCAAAGATATGGGCCGTTGCCGCTTCCTTTGCCGCCTGAGGCCGCCCGGCGCGCAGCCGCAGCGAGATGTCGGCAAAGGCATGGTCGGGGTTGCCGTCGGCGATCACCACATGGTCGCAGGCCGTGGCCCGCACCCGCAGCCCTGCCAGCGGCAGCACGCCGGTTTCGGCGGCCGCATCGCGCAGCACCCGACACAGCCCGGCGATATCCAGCCGGGCCGCAAGATTGGGCGAATAGTCGATCTGGATATGCGGCATCCGTTCCTCCCTAATAGTTGCTTTGTTAAGTAAATCTGCGCATCTGTCAATGATTCGGGATGACCCGTCCAATCCGGCCCTTGGAAGAACGCGCAAGCCGCGTTACCCATGGCCATGACCGACACGCCCCCCCTGCGCCGCACCCGCCGCTCTTTGCCCATTGCCCTGCTTCGTGCCCGCGAAGCGGTAATGGGCCCCATCCGCGAAATGCTGGCCCAATCGGGCATTTCCGAGCAGAAATGGCGGGTGCTGCGGGTCTTGCAGGAACAGGGGCCGCTGGAACTGACCCTGCTGGCGCATGAAGCCTGCCTTCTGCTGCCCAGCCTGACGCGGATGGTCCGCCCGATGGAGGACGAGGGGTTGATCCGCCGCACCACCCCCAAGGGCGACCGGCGCAAGGTGGTGGTGGCCATCACGGAAGAGGGGCAGCAATTCGTCGCGTCGCATTCCGGCGACAGCGCCGCGATCTTTGCCCGGATCGAGGCCGGTTTCGGCCATGACCGGCTGGAGGATTTGCTGGACCTGCTGGAAGATCTGCAACGGCTCGACCTGCGGGGCGGAGACAGCGGGCGTTAAAGCGCTGCTTGCCCGGCGGGTGCAAAAACCAAAGCGCCCGCCGCGGGTGCGACGGGCGTCTGGGAACCGGGTCAGGGCGGCTTAGTTGACCTGATCAAAGCCCTTGTTCATCCGCTCTTGCGCCTTCTTGGGCAGCTTTACCGCCTTGGCCGCGTCAAGATTGGCCGGCGCATCGCCGACCTGGATCAGCGCGACCATACCCATGGCGAAATGCGGGGTGCATTTCACGCCATAGACGCCCGGCGCGGTGACGGTCAGCACATATTCGGCGTTCATCTCGCCTTTGAAGGGCTCGGCCCCTTCCGGCAGCATGTCCTTGATCGATTCCACATTGTGGCTCTTGTCGGTGGGCACGAATTTCACGGTATCGCCGGGCTGCACCTTGACGAAGGCCGGCTCGAACACCATCGCGCCATCGGCCCCCTTGTTCAGCATGTGGATTTCCACCTCGGCGGCCTGCACCGCACTGGCAAGGGCAAGGATCAGGGCGGGGGCGGCGAACAGGTGCGACAGTTTCATCTTGCGTCTCCTTCGGATGCGGGCCGACATGGCCCGTTGCCAAGCGGAATAGCGCCGCCAGCCCCCGAAGACTTTGCGCCTGCGCAAAGAGGCGGGCGAAAGTCAGATTTCCGGGTCAGCGATCCGCGCCAGCCCTTCGGCATCGCAGATGGTCAACTTCTGCCGCCCGCCCTCGACCAGACCCAGCCCCTCCCATGCCGACAAAAGCCGTGAGACGGTGTGCAGTGTGGTGCCGGTCATCTCGGCGATGTCCTGCCGGGTGATGGGAAAGTCGATGCGCGTGCCCTGCGCCTCGGGGCGCCCGGCCTTCGCAGCCAGACGCAACACGGCATGGGCCACCCGGCGCTCCACCTCTTGCGTGGACATTTCGCGCAGGCGGGTATGCGCCTCGTCCAGACGCTGGCCGATGGTCTGCATGGCGTTGATCGCCAGATGCGGGCTGCTTTCCACCACCGCGTCCCAATCGGCCATCGGCCAGCCGATCACCACGCAATCCACCGCCGCCCGCGCCGTTCCCGGGTAATCCGGCCGCGCCAGGGCCCGGGCAAAACCGAAAAGGTCGCCGGGATGCACGACCCGCACCATGACCTGTTGCCCGTCGGGTGTGACCTGACTGACCTTCAGCCGCCCGTGCAGCAGCAGATAAAAGGCATGGGCCTTTTCCCCCTGCTCGAACACCGTGGCGCCCTGCGCCACCCGGCGCGAGGTGGCATGGGCCATCAGGCGCGTCAGCTCGGCTTCGCTCAGACGCTGGAACAGCGGCAGGTTTCGCACCAGAAAGGGGTCTATTGCCAAGCCTTGCTCCCGCATCATCGCCTCACCGCAAGGTGGCGCAAACGGCGGGGAATGCAAAGCAGGAAGGCCGCCTCATCCGGCCAACCAGCGCGACATCCGGTGCAGAAACCCCGGGTTCAGCTCGCGCACCAGCCGGAAACCCATATTGTCGGGCGGTGTGCCGACCGAACAGCCCCCGGTGCGGGGATTACGCTCGAACAGGGTCAGGGCGGCACGGTGGCGGCCCTCGGCAATATAGATGCCGCAGGTTTCGTCCTGCCGCAGAATCTTGCCGTCGCCGTCCACATCGACGCGGCGCAAACAGGTCGATGTCCATTCCCAGACCGCGCCGCCAATGTCGCGCATTCCGGTGGCACTGACGTTCAGGCTGCCCACGGGGCGAATTTCGCGGTCGCGGTCGCGGCTGCGCTCGGCCGCCGCCTCATATTCGGCAAGCCAGCGCACAGCGGGATTGCCGGGGTCGTCAACGATGTTCAGGGCATCGTCCCGATAAAGCTCGGCGGCACCCTGCGCCCATTCCACATCGCTCGGCAGGCGCCAGATGTCGCCGGTCTGCTGTGACATCCAGTCGGCATAGGCCGTGGCGTCCAGCCAGTTGACGCCGGTCACCGGCAAATCGGCCCGGTCGGTTGGTCCGTCGGGCAGAACGCAGGCCCGCGCCTGCACACAGGCCATGTAGTCGCCCACGCTGACCGGCAGTGCCATGATCTCGACCGGGGTGGCAATCTGAACCTCGGCCAGCGGCGGGTCCACCGGGTGGCCGTCGCGTTGCCATTCGCCATCCAGCCGGTGGGTGAAGGGAACAGGGTCAAGCCGCAACAGGACAGGCGCCGCCTGATCCGCCATCGCCAGGGCGGGGCAGCACAGCCAAAGGCAGGCAAGCAGGGAAAGGCCGCGCATATCCGTTCCTTTCGGGCAGGAACCGCCCCCGAAAGGGGCGGCCCGTTTTTGCAAAGCGCGTCTCAGATCGCGGTCGGCGCCAGAACCTGCGTCATCAGATCGTCGTTCCACTCGCCTTCCACCTTGAAATGGGCGGCGGCGCCAAGCTCGAATGCTTCGATCAGGTTGTGGTTCACATAGGCGTAGATGCCCGGCTGTTCGAACGTATACATTGCCGCGCCCGCCGTGCCGCCCGGGATGAACCAGGTTTCCTGATCCAGTTCCGGCGGATTGCGGAACTTGCCGGTCGCCCAGACATAGTTGCCATGCCCGCCGATCAGGTGGGGCCGCGTGTCGCGGTTGGCTTGGCTGTGGATGATCAGCACGGTTTCACCGACCTTCGCCGTCATCGCATTGTCGCCGGTCAGCGCCCCCACCTTGCCGTTGAAGACGATATGGGTGGGCGTCAGCGTCCGCATCGCCTTGATTGCATCGTCATAGCTTTCGCCGACGCTTTCATATTTCTTGTAGGCGCCGGTTTCGTCGCGGGGCACATAGAAATCCTGCTCGCCGACATAATAGATGCGATCATAGGACAGCGCGTTGCCCTGATGGTCCTTCAGCCCGTCACGCGGCAGCACCATGATGGCGCCGTTCATCCCGGCGGTGACATGCCACGGCACCATGCCGGGCGGGGCGCAGTGATAGACGAAGACACCTTGCTTGGTGGCCTTCCAGCGCAGGATCACCTTTTCGCCCGGGTTCACCTGCGTCAGCCCGCCACCGCCCAAAGCCCCGGTCGAGCTGTGGAAGTCGATGTTGTGCAGCAATTCATTGTCGGGGTGGTTGATCATCGTCAGCTCGACGTAATCGCCTTCATGCACCACCATCAGGGGCCCGGGCACCGTGCCGTTGAAGGTGAAGGCAAAGGTCTCGGTACCTTCGTCATCAAGGACGATCTTCTTTTCGTGGATCGTCATCTCGAATTCGATCACAGCCGGACCCGAGGTGGCGACCTGCTCGTGTTCATGCACGAAGGGCGGATCGACCAGTTGCACCTTGCGGCGCGGCAGACCATCGGCGCTGCTGGCAACCGGAGTCAGAACCTCTTGCGCCTGGGCAGCGGTGCTGCGCACCTGGGCGATGGCCCCGGCAAGGGCTGCCCCTGCCAGGATTGTGCGGCGGGTCATCTGAAATTCGCTCATCTTTCCGTCCTTTCGGCATTCCGGCGCGTTCCGCCGGGCTGCCACCGGATTAGTGGTTTCAGCTGCCGCTCTCGTTGCGCCAGCACAACCTTCGCGGCCTGAATCGCGCCGTTGCTTGCGCCCGCGCAAAGAGCAGAGCGTTTCCCGGCCTATTCCCGGTCTGACAACACAGGAGACCGCGATGAACATGGTCGAGGCAAAACGGCGGCGGGTGCCGCGGGGGTTGAAACAGGATGGGATGGCGCTGTGGTCCTACGGGTTCCGACCGTTCTTTCTGGGGGGCGCGGTCTGGGCCGTGGCAGCCATGGCGCTGTGGATCGCGGCGCTGATCCACGGCCTGCCGCTGGGCGGCGGATATGGCGCGCCCCTCTGGCACGCGCATGAGATGGTTTTCGGGTTCGCCCCCGCCGTGCTGGCGGGGTTCCTGCTGACCGCGATTCCCAACTGGACGGGCAGCCTGCCGGTCTCTGGCGGGCCATTGATCGGGCTTGCCGGCCTTTGGGCGGCCGGGCGGCTGGCCATGGCGGGGGCGGCGCTCTGGGGCATGGGCGCCGCTGCACTGGTGGATGCCGCATTTCTGCCAGCGCTCTGGATCATCGCCACGCGTGAGATCGTCGCCGGAAAGAAGTGGAACGACCTCAAGGTGCTGGCTGCGGTTGGCGCCGTGACGCTGGGCAATCTGGGGTTTCATGTCGCCGTATTCTGGGGCGGTGATCCGGCCCTCTGGCTGCGCGGGGCGGTTGCGGGTTATGTCGCGCTGATCCTGATCATCGGCGGGCGGATCATTCCCAGCTTTACCCGCAACTGGTTGGCCCAGCGCGGTGTGCAGGCGCTGCCGGTGCCTTACCGGCGCTTTGACATGGGAGTGATCGGCGTCAGCGCGGCGGTTCTGGGCCTTTGGGCACTGGCGCCGGAGTCGGGGCTGCTGCTGCCTGCGGCCCTTGTCGCGGCAGCACTGAACGTGGCACGGCTGGCGCGCTGGCGCGGGCTGGCCTGCCGGGCCGAGCCGCTTTTGTTGGTGCTGCATATTGCCTATGCCTTTGTGCCGCTGGGCTTTCTTGCCATCGCAGCGGCCCAGGCCGGGGCAATCCTGCCCGCCTCGGCGCTGCATGTGCTGACGGTCGGGGTCATCGCGCCGATGATGCTGGCGGTGATGACGCGGGCGACGCGCGGCCATACCGGGCGGGCACTGACCGCCTCGGGCTGGACCACGCTGTCCTATCTGTGCCTTTTCGCGGCGGCCATCGCGCGGCCACTGGCCGATCTGACGGGCGGCATGGGTCTGATGGAGGCGGCCGGGGGGCTGTGGATTGCGGCCTTTGGTATATTCGTGGCCGAACATGCGCCGATGCTGGCCCGCCAGCGCCGCAAGCCGCATGGCGAGGGGTAGGGCCCCTCAGCCCGGCGGCGCCATGCGGGCAGGCGTCCATGGCGGTTCCCATGTCAGCGTGACCTCGGCCTGCGCCACGCCGGGCAGGGCGGCCACCGCCGCCTCGACCCCATGTTTCAGCATCGCGGTCAGGGGGCAGCCCCGGGTGGTGGTGGTCATGGTGACCTGCACCCGGTCCCCCGCCACCTCGATCCCGTAGATCAGCCCCATGGCGACCAGATCGCGCCCCGTTTCGGGGTCGATGATCCGGGTCAGCGCCTGCTCGACCTCACGGCGCAGGGGATCAGTCATCGCCACCCCTCCGCGCCAGCAGCCGGTAGCACGTGCCATCTGCGGCAAGGTTGCCGGCCCATTCATGGCCGCGCTGCGCCAGTTCGGGGAACAGGAACATCGGCTCGCGGTCCAGCAGCGCGAACAGCACCGCCCCCGGTTCCATCGCCTCAAGCGTTTCGAGGATGCGCACCATCGGCTCGGGCGGGGCAAGGCCGGTCAGGTCCAGCACTTCGGCCGGTTCCGGCCAGAAGGCGGCGGCGCTGGCGCTTCCAGGCGCAAGGCCCGGTTCGACGGCGCTGACGGGGGTAAAGATCACCTCCCAGTCGCCGCCCTCAAGTGCGCGGTCGCTGCAGGCGAATCCGCGGTTGGACATCACGTTGAACAGCGGCACCGGCCGGAATGGCGCGATCAGGCACAGCGGCTGGCCGGGCGCAAGCGCATCGACAGCCGACATGATGGCGGCAAAGGGTTCTTCCCCGCGGGCAAGAAGAGGGCGCACGTCAAGCTTGCATGGGGTCATTCCGGGGTCTCCGTTCGGCAAGTGGGGGCAGGATGACGGGCACCCTTGTCGGGCGCGCGTCGGGCGAAAGATGCGACAGGCGGCGGATGGCCACCGCTTCCGCCGCAAGGCCGATTGCGGCAGCCAGCAACGCAAGGCTGGCCAGACGGAACAGCAGCGGCATTTCCGCCAGCAGGGCCATGGTGCCGCAGAGCGCACCCAGCGTCCACAGCCACAGCCAGCGCCGGGCGGCGCCTGCATTGGTCAGATCCTGAACCACCGGCACCTTGGCCTTGCCGATCCGGGGGGCGAAATACTGAATCCATGTTAGAAAGCTGACGATCTTGATCATCTGCGCCAGGGTCAGTGTCGAAAGCCAGCCGACCAGCGCGGCAAAGACCGCCGCCTCGGCCCAGCGGCCGCCCCATGCGGCGGCAAAGGGCAGCAGGCCGCAGACCAGCACCAGAAAAGCCAGTGCGGCGCGCGACATCTGCATGTTGACCTCGGGCTGCGGGCGCCTCCGGATTGTCCACAGACGGCGGATATCGGCAAGGTAAAGCACCGCCGCCGCCAGTGCGGCAACGGCCACACCGATCACGGCCAGCCGTGCGGACAGCGCCGTCAGAACCGCGGTCAGCCCGCCAAGGACAAGCGACAGCGCAACAAGGGCCAGCACAAACCCGGCGCGGCGTTGTGCGCTGTCGCCATCGGGCGCGAGCAGGAACATCGCAAAGAGCTTGTAGCTCACACCAAAGGCCGCGAGGCCAAGCCAGCCCCCGACCCCCACCGCGACATGCAGGGGCAGCGCCTCGATCAGTTGCCCCGGCCCGTTGCCCGTCAGGTCAAGCACCATCCCGGCGCCGCTGGCCCAGACCAGCACCAGCCCCGCAAGCCCCGCCAGCACCACCCGTGCCTCTGACCCGCGCCAGCCACCCGCTGCCACCAACGTGCCGCCCAGCATCGCCCCGCCACAGGCAAATGCCCCGGCAAGCAAGACCGGCCCGGCCTCCAGCAGCAGGATACCGCCCTCCCAGCCGTCCAGCGCCAGAAACCCCGCCGCCAGCAGCAGCACGCCAAGCGTTGACATCAGCAATGCGGGCAGGGCCAGTGCCGGCAGCGCCAGCGGCCGCGCCACCAGCACCGGCGCGAACTGCAACAGCGCCCCCAGCATCATCTGCCCCAGCCATCCCAGCGCAAAAAGATGAACCACCGCCAGCGCCCGGCCATTTTCCCAATGCGCGGGCCCCGCCGCCCCGGCCACCATCAGACCCAGAGCGGCAATCAGGAAAAGGATGGCACTGGCGAACCACGCCATCGTCCAACGGGAAAGCTGTTTGCCAGGCATCCGTGAACCCCGCTTGATTTCGGGCAGCATGGGCCAAGGCCGAACCGCCCTCTTTGCGCCGCAGCAAATTGCCGGAAGTTTGTGGAGCCCTGATGCCGCCGACAGGAAGGGGAAACCGTGCCTTGCCGGCAGGCATCGCGCATCATTCATAAAATGCGGGAAATTGGTCGGAGCGAGAGGATTCGAACCTCCGACCCCCTGCTCCCGAAGCAGGTGCGCTACCAGACTGCGCTACGCTCCGACCGTGCGGTGGGGGTTACTCTGCCGCGCAGCGATTTGCAAGGGGCTGCGGCAGATTCATTCCACGCCTTTGCGGCGGTCGAAAAAGCGCATCCACAGGCTGATCCGGGGAAAGCTGCCGCCGTCAAAGCGGGAACGGGTTTCCAGAACCGGGCGATTCTCGGACACCCGCGGCGTGCCCTCGCGCAGCACGATGTAAATGCCCGAGGCGATGATCACCGCGGCCCCTATTCCGGTCCACAGGTCAATCTCTTCGCCGAACAGCAGCGACCCAAAGACGGCAGCCCAGAGGATTTGCGAATATTGCATCGGCGCCACGATTACTGCGGGCGCCAGCCGGTAGGCCATGATGATCAAGAGGCCCGCGACAAGGCCAAGGCTGGCCATCACTGCCAGAAGCCCCAGATGTTCGATCGGCATCGGGCGGTAGACGAAGGGCAGGGCCAGCGCCATGACCACGAAATTGCCCATCATCGGGTAGAGCATCAGCACCACCGCCCGCTCGGCATGGCCGATCTTGCGCACGATGACCGAGGTCATCGCCCCCATCAGCGCCGCCGACAGCGCCGCCAGATGGCCAAGGTTCAGGTCCACATCCCCAGGCCGAAGCACGATGCCGACGCCGACAAGCCCGACCGCCACCGCGATACCCCGCCGCGCGCCAACCTTTTCGCCCAGAATCGGGATGGCCAGCAGGGTGATCATCAGCGGCATGGCAAAGAAAATCGCATAGCATTGCGCCAGCGGCAGCATCGAAAAGGCATAGAATCCCGCGATCCCGTTCAGCACCGCCGTCACCGTCCGCAAGATCGACCAGCCCGGATGCGCCGGGATCAGCGTGCCGCCGCTGCGGTCGGTCAAAAGCATCACCGAAACCAAGGGAAAGGTCAGCAGCCCGGCAAAGAAGATGGTCTGGAACGGGCTGTAGCTGGCGCCCAGAAACTTCACCACCACGTCATGCGTGGCGTAAAGCGCAAAGGCGGCAAGCGACAGGGCGGCGCCCTTGACAGTATGGCTGGCCATGGGGACGGTCCTTGGGGGTGTTCGCGCTAACGGGTTCATGCCAGATCGGCGGCCAAGGCTCAATCCGCGCTAGCGCAGAAAATGAAAAAGCGGCCCCGAAAGGGCCGCTTTCCGCTGCTTTCGCAGAGATCAGAGGCTGGCGTTCAGCGCGGCGATCACAGCATCGCCCATCTGGCTGGTCGAAACCGGGGTGCCGCCTTCGGGGCCCATCAGATCGGCGGTGCGCACGCCGTCGGCCAGCACCTTTTCCACGGCCTTTTCGACGCGGGTCGCCTCGTCGCCCAGATCGAAGGAATAGCGCAGCGCCATCGCAAAGCTGAGGATGCAGGCGATCGGATTGGCCTTGCCCTGACCGGCAATATCGGGGGCCGAGCCGTGGACCGGCTCATACAGCGCCTTCGGGCGGCCATTGGCTTGCGGCAGGCCGAGGCTGGCCGAGGGCAGCATACCCAGCGATCCGGTCAGCATTGCCGCCATATCCGACAAGAGGTCGCCAAAAAGGTTGTCGGTGACGATCACGTCGAACTGCTTGGGCCAACGGCAAAGCTGCATCGCACCCGCGTCGGCATACATATGCGACAATTCGACATCGGGGTATTCCTTGTCGTGGATTTCCTGCACCACGTCGCGCCACAGGATGCCCGATTCCATGACATTGGCCTTCTCCATCGAGCAGACCTTGTTGTTGCGCTTGCGGGCCAGCTCGAAGGCCGAGCGTGCAACGCGGGCGATCTCGCTTTCGGTGTAGCGCTGGGTGTTGATGCCCACACGCTCATTGCCCTCAACAAAAATCCCGCGCGGTTCGCCGAAATAGACGCCCGAGGTCAGTTCGCGCACGATGACGATGTCGAGGCCCGCCACCACATCCTTTTTCAGCGACGAGAAATCTGCCAGCGCGTCAAAGCACTGGGCCGGGCGCAGGTTGGAGAACAGGTCCATTTCCTTGCGCAGGCGCAGCAGGCCGCGCTCGGGTTTCACGCTGAAATCCAGCTTGTCGTATTTCGGCCCGCCCACGGCGCCCAGCAGCACCGCATCCACCTCTTGCGCTTTGGCCATGGTGGCATCGGTCAGCGGCGTGCCATGCGCATCATACGAGCAGCCGCCGACAAGACCTTCGCTGACGTCAAAGGCGACGCCGCGCTTGTCGCCCATCCAGGCGATGATCTTTTTCACTTCGGCCATGACTTCGGGGCCGATGCCGTCGCCGGCAAGGATCAGGAGGGAAGGATTGGCCATGTTGCGGCTCCGCTCTGAACTGGGTTGCGCTGGGGCCTAGCCAAAGCACCGCCCGGGGTCAAGCGGCGCTATGGTTTGGTGGGGTTAGGGCAGGGCGATATCCACCCAGATCGGGTGGTGGCGCGAGGCCGCTTGCAGGGCGGCGGTCAGCGGATCGGTGTCGGGGGGCCACAGCACACCGGCGCCTGTCAGCGTGAGATCGGCCGAGGGCAGGATCATATCCACCCGCAGCCCGCCCAGCCCGTCATAAAGCGCGGTATCCAGCGCGGGGTCGCCGCTTTGGCCCGGGTCGCTGCGCCCGGCCGTGCCCCGGGGTGCGGGGTCTTGCAGCGCGGGATGGTGCATCAGGGCGGCAATCGCCCCCCGCCTCCCTTCGCCATCGGCGGGGTCCAGATTGGGCTGCCCGATCACCGCCAGCGGCGCCGCAGGCACCGCAAAGGGCAATTCTCCCGCCAGCAGCCGCAGCCAGAACGCGGCCTCGTCATGGTTGCGCCGACCGTTGCGGTCTTCCGCGCCGTCAAACACTGGCGGCGTGGTATAAAAGGTCAAGAGCGTCAGGGTGCCCCCGTCCGGCAAACGCACCGGAACGGCCCAGTGACCGCCACTGGACAGCCGCTGCGCCGCCCGCACCTCGGGCGGGCCGGGCGGCATCAGGTTGCCCGGCAGATCGGCCCAGAGAAACCCCGAGTAATCCACCGCCGCCCCCAGCGGCAGGCGCGACAGCACGGCCAGCGCCCCTTCGCCCGCGAAGCGGCCATAGCCCTGCGCATCACGCGGCTCTCCACGCTTGCCGTTGCCGTCAAGGTCAAGGCCCGTCGCCACGCCGCTGTTTGGCCGCAGGGCAATCCGGTGGGGGTAGGGCGCCCCGGCGCGGGCCAGCCGCACCTCAAGCGCCGCCAGACCGTCGCCCCGCAGATCATGGTCAAGGCCGCCCAGAACCAGCACATCGGCATCCAGCGCGACGATCACGGCAACCACGGCCTCCACCTCGGGCCCGCCGCGCAAGAGCCGTTGCAGCATCAGCCCCGGCCCGGGCGCCGAAAGATCGGCATTCCAGAAGGCAAGCCGCAGCGGATCGGCAAAAGCCGCCCCGCCCAGCCAGATGAACACAAGAATCAGGCCGGCGCGTAGCGCGCCTTGGCCTCGTTGCTGCGGTTTTGCCGCCGCGTCTCGCGGATCATGTCGGCGACCCGGCCCATGGCGATGCCGCGCATGAAAAGAGAGGCGGGAAGGAAGGCCCATGCCGTCATCGTCCAGATCAGGGTTTGCGGCGAAGACAGGGTCATCGGCTCGAACCCGCTTGACGAAATCTTCACCATCGCTGGCGACAGGAATGGCAGAAGAAACCCTAACGCGAGGTTAATGCGGGCATCGCGCGTCAGGCGGCGCACGATATCAGGGCCTGCGGTGGGGTCGAAGGTCGGCAGGTTCACCCAGACGTTGAAGGCGGTCTCCCGCCCCGGCCAGCGTCCGGCCCGCATCAGCACGACAAAAACCGCCAGCGAGACAAGAGAGATAAGATAGGCCATGCCTGCCGCCGTGCGCACCATTTCGACCTGTGCAGCGGGGGCGTCGTCGCGCAGCATCAGCGTGGCAAGCCGGACGGGGCTATAGGGGAAATCCATCGACAACCCGATCAGCGTGCCCACCGCCTCGATCAACTGGGTCAGGGTCGAGGGGGCGGTTCCATTGCGCAGAATCGCCGAAAGGCAGAACACCGTGGCAAACAGCATCACGAAGCGAATGCGGTTGAAGGGCGGCGCGTCGCGGAATTCGACCAGGCTGGGGTAGGTGGCGTTATATTCCACAAAGGTCAGCACCCCGGCAAACAGGGCCACCAGCGCCACCATCTGCTTGGTGTCGGCGGTCATGCCCGGCAGCAAGGCCGAGGGCGTGGCGACCAGCACCATCACCAGAATCGCGCGCACCAATGCGCTTGTCAGCCGTGAGATCACTGCCTGCCCACCTTTGAACCGGACGGACCTGATGCGACGCCAGGCCCTTGTTCCGACGATTTCCCGCACTTTGTGGCGGATTGCCTCAATCTTGCCCAATTTGTGCCTTCTTTCGCCGGTCCCCGCAACGATCTGGTTAAGGGAACTCAATCACTTGGGCGATTTCAGGGGCAATGTGTCGCCGGATTGCATCAAACTGGCGGCAAGAAAAAGGCCGCCCCGGCGGGCGGCCCATATCTTGTGTTCAAACTGTGCCGAACCCCAAGAGGCTCAGGACCACGGATGCTGCGCCGCATAGCGGGTTTCAAAGCTGTCGATGGCGGCAACCTTCTCAAGCGTCAGGCCGATATCGTCCAGCCCGTTCAGCAGGCAATGCTTGCGGTGGCTGTCCACCTCAAAGCCAAAGACCTGACCGTCCGAAGTGGTGACGGTCTGCGCCTCAAGATCCACGGTCATGCGGGCATTGGCGCCCTTGCGCGCATCGGCCATCAGCACCTCGACCACATCGGCGGGCAGCACGATCGGCAGGATGCCGTTCTTGAAGCAGTTGTTGAAGAAGATGTCGGCAAAGCTGGTGGAAATCACGCAGCGGATGCCGAAATCCAACAGCGCCCAAGGCGCATGTTCGCGCGACGAGCCACAGCCGAAATTGTCACCGGCCACGATGATTTCCGCCTTGCGATAGGCGGGCTGGTTCAGCACGAAATCGGCAATCTCCTGCCCGTCCTGGGTATAACGCATCTCGTCGAACAGGTTCTTGCCAAGGCCGGAACGCTGAATGGTCTTCAGGAACTGCTTGGGAATGATCATGTCGGTGTCGATATTGACCAGCGGCATGGGGGCCGCGATGCCGGTCAGGGTGGTGAACTTGTCCATGTTGGGCCTTTCGGTAGAGCGCCTCAGGGGGCGGATGTCAGGTGGGATTGCGAAGAAAGGGGTCCGGGCGCGCGCGCGATTGCCCGCGAACCCAGTCATAAACCCCGGCGATCTGTTCGGCCTTGCGGGCCCAGGTGAAACGGTCGGCGATCAGTGCGCGCGCGGCGGCGCCCATGGCGGGCAGAGCGGTGGGGTCATCGCAGAGCGTCGCCAACCTGTCGTGAAAGCGGGCAATGATCTGGTCCCGGCTGCCGATGGGCAGGGCAAAGCCGGTTTCCGGGGTCACCAACTCGGCCGGCCCGGCATAGTCGCAGACCACAGGCACCACCCCCAGCGCCATCGCCTCAAGCACCACGCCGCCGCCAAACTCACGGATCGACGGAAAGGTCAGCAGATTGGCCCGCGCCATAACCGCCTGCACCGCCCGGTGGTCCAGCCAGCCGTGAAAGGTGACGCCGGGCAGATCGGTCGCCATGGCGCGCAAAGGTTCGTCCAGCGGACCCGCGCCGATGATGTCCAGCACCATCCGCCCCTGCCGCAACAGGGGGGCCATCGCCTGTAACAGCATCTCGGGCCCTTTGTAGGGCACCAGACGGCCGACAAAGACGGCGCGCAGCGGGCCGGTCACGTCCTGCGGCGCGATCAGGTTGAATCGCGCCGGATCAATGGCGTTTTCAGGGATATAGACGGTCTTGCCGCGATACTGCGCCGGAACCTCGCCCATGGTATGGGCCGAGGCGGTGATCACCGCCGCCGCATCGCGCAGCATCCGCCCACGCCCCGGCATCGCCTTGTAGACGCCCCGGACACAAGACAGCCATTCCCGCTCGCGCCGCCGGTCGGCGTCAAACCCGTTGGGCCAGGGCACCCCGCCATTCAGCGGACCCAGCACAAAGGGCACGCCCGCCGCCTTGCACTTCTTCGCCAGACTGCTGACGGCGGTCGGCGTCAGCGGCGTCAACCGATGCACGATGTCATATTTGCCCGCTCGGATATCTGCGCCGAAGCGCTTCCAGACCAGATGCTCGAAATAGGGATAGCTGGCGGAGGAAATCGCCTGCAGGGTGGACCAACCCTTGCCCTCGCCCATCCGCAGCAGGCTGGCGAATTTCCAGAGAGGCCGCATCAGCGCCTCGGAATCGATGGCGGTGAAATCCACGCCTTCGACCCAGCCTTCGGCGGCAATGGCATCGCGGTTGCGCACCTGTGTCACCAGATGCACATCCGCCACCCCGCGCAGGGCAGCCGTCAGCGACCAGCCCACCAGCGGGACCGAAGTCCATTGCGGGTTGGCCGCTTCGGCGATGACAAGAACCTTGGGGCGCGGCTGCATCGGTTTGCCTTCGGCAAGGCGGCGGCGGACCTGCACGCAGGTCCGCCGCCGCCGGGATCGTCACATCATCTCACGCACGTCGGTCAGGTGGCCGGTGATCGCCGCCGCCGCCGCCATCGCGGGCGACAAGAGGTGCGTGCGGCCCCCGCGGCCCTGACGGCCCTCGAAATTGCGGTTCGAGGTGGCAGCACAGCGTTCCCCCGGCGCCAATTGGTCGGGGTTCATCGCCAGACACATCGAGCAACCGGCCAGACGCCATTCAAACCCGGCGTCGATGAATATCTGCGCCAGACCCTCTTCTTCCGCCTGCGCCCGCACCAGACCCGAACCGGGCACGACCATGGCGCGCATCCCGTCCTTGATCTTCTTGCCCTTCAGGATCGCCGCGGCAGCACGCAGGTCTTCAATCCGGCCATTGGTGCAAGAGCCGATGAAGACGGTATCAATCTTGATATCCGTCAGCTTCATGCCCGGCACCAGACCCATATAGTCAAGGCTGCGTTGCGCCGCCTCGACCTTGCCGCCGGTGAAATCCGCCGGAGCGGGCACCGTGCCGGTGATCGGCAGCACATCCTCGGGGCTGGTGCCCCAGGTCACGACGGGGGCGATGTCTTCGCCCTTGATCGTCACCACCTTGTCGAAATGCGCGCCCTCATCGGTGAAAAGCGTCTTCCAATAGGCCAACGCCGCCTCCCACTTCGCCCCTTTCGGGGCGTGCGGGCGGCCCATGACATAGGCAAAGGTCTTTTCATCCGGCGCGATCAGACCGGCGCGGGCGCCGCCCTCGATCGCCATGTTGCAGACGGTCATGCGGCCTTCCATCGACAGCTCGCGGATCGCCTGACCACAATATTCGATGACATAGCCGGTGCCGCCCGCGGTGCCGGTGGCGCCGATGACCGACAGGGTGATGTCCTTGGCGGTGACCCCGGGGCGCAAGCTGCCGGTGATCTCGACCTTCATGTTCTTGCCCTTGCGCTGGATCAGCGTCTGGGTCGCCAGCACATGCTCCACCTCCGACGTGCCGATCCCGTGGGCCAGCGAGCCGAAGGCGCCATGGGTGGCGGTATGGCTGTCACCGCAAACCACCGTCATGCCCGGCAGTGTCCAACCCTGCTCGGGGCCGACGATATGCACGATGCCCTGACGGACATCCGACACCGGATAATAGTTGATGCCGAAGTCCTTGGCATTCTTGTCCAGCGCCGCCACCTGAACCCGGCTTTCCTCGGTCATGGTCGCGGCATTGGCGCGGTCCAGCGTCGTGGGCACGTTGTGGTCCGGCACCGCGATGGTCTTTTCCGGCGCCCGCACCTTGCGGCCCGTCATCCGCAGCCCTTCAAAGGCTTGCGGACTGGTCACCTCATGCACCAGATGGCGGTCGATATAGAGGAGGCAGGTGCCATCCTCGGCCTGATGGACAACGTGGTCGTCCCAGATCTTGTCATAGAGAGTCCGAGCGGTCATGGCTCACATCCGTGTTGGCTATGGGAGTATGCGGGGAATGGGCAGGCAAGGGCGCAGCAGCGCCCGGGCGACATCGCGTTCAGCGCAGCCGCGCAAGCACGGACCGACGCAACGCGGTAAAGCGCCAAGGCAGGCGCGCGTGATCGGCCATGTCGAAAAAGCGGTTCATGGGGCCGCTAGATACGCCCGAATCCCCCCGCGATCAAGCGGCATCCCTTTTTGCGCCGCCCTGCGATTTGCACCTTTCGAAATACTCCCGCCGGAGGCCCCGGCCTGCACCATCTGCAACGCCGGCCGCCCCCTGTTGCGGTCACTCCGCCGCTTCCAGCAGATCGCCCGGCTGACAGTCCAGCACGGCACAGATCGCGGCCAGCGTTTCAAAGCGGATGCCCTTGACCTTGCCGGATTTCAGCAGCGACAGATTCGCCTCGGTGATCCCGATCCGTTCGGCCAGCTCGCGCGAACGCATCTTGCGCCGCGCCAGCATCACATCCAGCCGCACGACAATCTGCATCAGACGAACCCCGCATTCTCTTCGGCGGCCAGCGCCGCTTCGGCCATCACCCATCCGATCACCACCAGCAAGCCGCCGGCAAGGGCCAGCCAGAGCATTTCGCCGGACAGGGATATGGCCAGCATCTTCTCTCCGGGCGGGTTGTCGGCGGTCAGCGCCAGTATCTGCAGCGGCCGGATCAGAACCTGCATCCCGGCCAGCACGACCAGCGCCACACCGCTGCGCCGGATATGCCCGGCGCAGGCCGCGGTCAGGATTTCGCCGCGCCGATAGCGCGCGAAAAGCCCGCGCATCTGCCACAGCGCCGCGCAGATCGGCCCCAGTGCCAACGCCCCGATTGCCAGCACCCCCACGGATTTCGCCGCCGTCAGGCGTGTCGCCGTTGGCAGCTCGGGGAAGGCCCCGTTCAACCATCCCGGATCGCGGAGCCCCCAGAGCCCATAGCCCAGCACCAAAAGCGGCAGCAGCGGCAAAAGCACGGAGGTCCCGCGATAAAGCACGTCGGAAAGCCGGGCGATGCGGGTGAGGTTTTGCATCTGGGAAATCCTCTTTTCAAGTCTAAAAATTACTGTAATACGATAAATAATCGCTGTCAAAAAGAGAATCACCATGCGCCTACCCCTGTCCCGCCTTTTCCCCACCCTGTTGCTTGCGGCCTGTTCTTATGTCTCGCCGCTGACCAGCGCGCAGCTTGCAGCGATGGACCCGCTGGCGGCCGATCCTGCGGCGCTTGCCGTGGCCGTGGTGCTGCCGCCGGGGCTGGCGGTGGGGCCGGATGGTGTGACGCTGGAATTGCAGGCGGTGCAGGGCGCGCAGGTGCTGGCGGGCCGCTATCCGCTGCGCGAAACCGCAGCCGATCCGGCGCTTGCTGTGCCTGCCGGCGCTTCGGGCCATGTCTTTGTCCTGCGGCCTGCCGATATTGCGGCGATGCGCGACTGGCAGGCCAAGGCGGCGGCGTGGAGCGGGCAGGGCGGTGGTCAGGTCAGCCTTGGCATGGCGCTGGATGCCTGCACGCAGGGCGCCGGCGCCGCGCCGGGGGCCGAGGGGGCCGCGCTGATCCGGGTGCAGCGGGATGGCGCGCTTATGCCGCTGATCGGTCCGGCGCCGCTTTCCGCCCTGCTTGGTCCCGATCTCATCGCGGCCATCGCCCCTTGCGGCGGCCCGCGCTGAGATATATGGCCCGTGCCTTCCCTGCCTTGGTTGAGATTTCGCCCTTCGGGTGTTAAATTGCAAGGAAGGCCCGGTGCCGGGGCGATGCGGCATGTTGCATGGAGGACGACGTCCTGTCTCATTCTGACCCTTCGACCGGGCTGCCGGTCGGACCGCGCGACGCCCGGGGCGCCGCCGATTTCACCGCCGAGCAACTTCTGGCAGCGGTGCTGCAGTCGGTCGATGACGACAAGGCTGAGGATATCGTGCAGATTGATCTGCGCGGGCGCTCGGACGTGGCGGATTACATGGTGATCTGCTCGGGCCGTTCCTCGCGTCAGGTCGCCGCCATCTCGGAAAAGCTGGCAGACCGGCTCAAGCAGGATTTCCGCATTTCCGCCAAGATGGAAGGCAAGGAAACCGGCGACTGGGTGCTGATCGACACCGGCGATGTGATCGTCCACGTCTTCCGTCCGGAAGTGCGCGACTTCTATCAGCTTGAAAAGATGTGGCTTCCGGCGGGCGCCCCCCGCGCGGCCAACACCGCCAAAGCCTGATGCGGCTGCACCTGTGCGCGGTGGGCCGGCTGCGCGCCGGGCCCGAGCGTGATCTGGTGGACGATTATCTCTTGCGTTTCGATCGCTCCGGTCGCGCGCTGGGCCTTGGCCCGGTGCAGGAACATGAAGTCGAGGACAAGAAGAACGCCGGCATGGGGGCCGAGGCAGACCTTCTGGCCCGCGCCGTGCCCGCTGGTGCCGTTCTGGTCACGCTGGACGAACGGGGCAAGCTGATGTCCTCACCCGAGTTTGCGGCGCTTCTGGCGAAATGGCGCGACGGCGGGCGGCAGGATCTGGCCTTCGTGATCGGGGGCGCCGATGGCATCGATCCCGGGCTGCGGGCGCGGGCGGACTTCTCTCTCAGCTTCGGGGCGATGGTCTGGCCGCATATGCTGGTGCGGGTCATGCTGGCCGAACAGCTTTACCGCGCCGCCTCGATTCTCGCCGGTGCGCCCTATCATCGCGCCTGATCCGCGCCGAAAGGCTTCGCTTTTTCCGCGTGGCGCGCTAGGTGAAACTCCGAGAGGTGCCCCATGATCCATGATCCGCTGTTCCTGCTTGCCGCCGTCGCCTGCCTTGTGGTGGTGGTTATCCTGATGCTGGGCATCGGCAGCTTTGCCAAAGGCGGGGAATTCCACCGCAAGAATTCCAACCGGCTGATGCGCTATCGCCTGGCGGCGCAGGCGGTGGCGGTGCTGCTGATCGTGGGATTTGCCTGGCTGCGCGCCCGGGGGGGGAACTGATGGTCGTCCTGTCAAAGATTTACACCCGCACCGGCGACGGTGGCGAAACCGCGCTGGGCAACGGTGCGCGGGTGGCCAAGCATTCGCTGCGCGTGTCGGCCTATGGCACGGTGGACGAGACGAATGCCACCGTCGGCCTTGCCCGCCAGCACGCCGTGGGCGAGATGGACGCGGCCCTTGCCCGCATCTCGAACGACCTCTTCGATCTGGGGGCCGACCTCTGCACGCCGGACATGCATCTGGATGCCACTCTGTCCTATACCCCGCTGCGGATGATCGAGCCGCAGGTGGACCGGCTTGAGCGGGAAATTGACGCGATGAATGCACGGCTGACGCCCCTGCGCAGCTTCATCCTGCCGGGGGGCAGCGCGCTTGCCGCGCAACTGCATCTTTGCCGCACGGTCTGCCGCCGGGCAGAGCGGCTGGTGGTGGAACTCGCCTCGGTCGAATCGGTGAATGCGCCTGCGGTGAAATATCTGAACCGGCTGTCCGACTGGTTCTTCGTCGCCGGGCGGATCGCCAATGACGATGGCAAGGATGATGTGCTGTGGGTGCCGGGCCTGACCCGCTGACAGCCGCGCTTGCCGCGGCGTGGCGGGTGTTCGACCGGCCCGCCCCCGCCGATCTGGCGGTCTGCACCGCCTGTTGCATGGACCCCGCGCTGGCCGATGAAATCCGCGCCACCCCGGCCCGGTCGCTCACCCAGCATCACCTGCGGGAATGGCTGGCAGCGGCCTTTGACGGCGGGGCGGGGCGCGAAGCGCTGCTCTGGCTCCTGCCGCGGATGTTCGATCTTCTGGCCGAAGGGCGGGAGATCAGTCCCCTTGGCCCCGAAGTGACCTTGGCCCGCCTGCCCGCGACGGGTTTTCCCGACCGCTGGCCGCAAGCGGAAGTCGATGCCGTGCATGGGTTCTGTCTGGCCCTGTTCGACCGGAAACTGGCCGGGCGGGCCGCAATTGACCCATGGCTCTGCATGATCGCCCGATCCGGGCTGGACATCCGCCCGTTTCTCGGGCGGCTTTGGGAGCTGCCGGACGCCAGTCTTGTGGCCCTTCTCCATGCCGACTGGATCGCATCGGGGGGCGCAGGCCGCATCGCCTTTACACCCTTCTGGGCGGATGTGCCCGCCCGCGCCGACGTCTGGGCCTGGTATACCGCGCCGGAACTGGCCTTGCGTCTGTTCCTTGCGGGTGCCGAAACCGACCTTCGCCTGCTGGCGCTGGCCGAAATGGTGCAGTCGCATGAGGGTCTGCCGCCGCCGGTCTGATCGGGGCAACCGTTCAAAACGCGGCGTCCTGCGGCGGGAATCTGTCGCATTTGCTCTGTTATCCGGGGTGCGGAAAAGGTATCACCCGGCCCGAGAGCGTGGATTGCCCTTTCAGGGCTGCAGAACGGGAGATTTCGTCTGATGAAGGTATTGGTGCCTGTCAAACGTGTGATCGACTACAACGTGAAGGTTCGCGTGAAGGCGGACGGCAGCGGCGTTGATCTTGCCAATGTGAAGATGTCGATGAACCCGTTTGACGAGATCGCGGTGGAAGAGGCGATCCGTCTGAAGGAAAAGGGCGTGGCGACCGAGGTTGTCGTGGTCTCCATCGGCGTGAAGCAGGCGCAGGAAACCCTGCGGACTGCGCTGGCCATGGGGGCGGACCGGGCCATCCTGATCGAAGCAACGACCGACGTTCAGACCGATATTGAGCCGCTGGCCGTGGCCAAGCTTCTGGCGGCTGTCGTCAAGGACGAGGCCCCGGGTCTGGTTCTGGCGGGCAAGCAGGCGATCGACAATGACATGAACGCGACCGGCCAGATGCTGGCGGCACTTCTGGGCTGGTCGCAGGGCACCTTTGCTTCGGAAATCAAGGTGGAAGGCGACCACACCACCCTGACCCGCGAAGTCGATGGCGGCTTGCAGGTGATCAAGGTGAAGATGCCCGCCATCATCACCGTGGACCTGCGCCTGAACGAGCCGCGCTATGCCTCGCTGCCGAACATCATGAAGGCCAAGGCCAAGCCGCTGGCGGCCAAGACCCCCGCCGATTACGGCGTGGATGTCGCGCCGCGTCTGACGGTTCTGAAGACGGTGGAACCGGCGGGCCGCAAGGCGGGCGTCAAGGTGGCCTCGGTCGAAGAGCTGATTGCGAAACTGAAAGATGAAGCGGGGGTGATCTGATGGCCGTTCTCCTGATTGCAGATGTGAATGACGGGCAGCTTGCCACCGATCAGGTTGCCAAGACGCTGACGGCGCTTGCCCCCTTGGGCGAAGTGCATGTTCTGGTGGCTGGCACCGGCGGCGAGGCGGCTGCGGCGCAGGCTGCGGCGCTGACGGGCGTGTCCAAGGTGCTGTTCGCGGCGGGCGATGCCTATAACCACGGGCTGGCCGAATCGACGGCGGCGCTGGTGGTCAGCCTTGCGGGTGGCTATGGCCACATTGCGGGGGCTGCGACTGCGTTCAACAAGAACGTGCTGCCCCGCGTGGCGGCCTTGCTGGACGTGATGGTGCTGTCGGATGTGACGGCTGTGGTCGATGCCGACACGTTCGAACGCCCGATCTATGCGGGCAATGCGATTCAAACCGTGAAATCCTCGGATGCCAAAAAGGTCTTCACCGTCCGCACCGCAAGCTTTGCGGCGGCGGCGGCGGGTGGTGCCGCCGCGGTGGAAGCGGTGGGCGGCCCGGGCGATGCCGGCCTGTCTTCGTGGGTCGAGGACCGGGTTGCGACCAGCGACCGTCCCGAACTGACCTCGGCCGGGATTGTGGTCTCGGGTGGGCGCGGCGTGGGCTCGAAGGAAAGCTTCGATCTGATCGAGGCGCTGGCCGACAAGCTGGGCGCTGCGGTCGGCGCGAGCCGCGCTGCGGTGGACAGTGGCTATGCCCCGAACGACTGGCAGGTGGGCCAGACCGGCAAGGTCGTGGCACCGCAGCTTTATGTCGCGGTCGGCATCTCGGGCGCGATCCAGCATCTGGCGGGGATGAAGGATTCCAAGATCATCGTCGCCATCAATAAGGACGAAGAAGCGCCGATCTTCCAGGTTGCCGATTACGGTCTGGTCGCCGACCTCTTCGCCGCTGTGCCGGAACTGACGGCCAAGCTGTAAGAATGGTGCGTGCGAAGCACGCCCCCTGCGGCGGGTTTGAAACGCGAATACGAAAAGGGCGCCCCGCGGCGCCCTTTTTCCTTTGGCGCTCAGGCCACCCGGCGCCCGGCAACCCATGTGCCGCGCAGGCTGCCCGCCGCGCCGAAACGTGCCACACGGATCAGATCGGCCCGCAGCCCCGGGGCGATCTGTCCGCGGTCGGTCAGCCCCACCGCCTGCGCCGGGGCGCGGGTAACCGTTGCCACGCCGCGCGCCACATCGCCCCACAAATCGCCCAGCATCAGCGCCGCCGCGAGCAGCGACGAGGGCACATAGTCGGACGAAACGATATCCAGCAATTCCGCCTCGGCCAGCGCCTGCGCCGCGACATTGCCGGAATGCGAACCGCCCCGGATCAGGTTCGGCCCCCCCATCATCACGGCTATGCCTTTGTCCCGGCAGGCCAAAGCCGCCTCATGTGTGGTAGGAAATTCGGCGACGCGGGCGCCGTGGCGGGCCGACTGCGCCACATGGCACGCCGTGGTGTCGTCATGGCTGGCCAGCACGGCGCCAAAGCGGGCGGCCTCGCGCACCGCGGCTGCCTCATGCGCGGCACCGACCAATGCGGACAGGGCCTGCTGGCTGGCGACATGGGCCTCGAACTCGGCATCGCTCATGCCGCGCTTGCCGCGCAGGTAATTGCGATACTGGGACGTGTCGCGGAACTGCCGCTGGCCCGGGGTATGGTCCATCAGGCTCACGATGCCGACACCATCTTCGGCGCCGAACTTGGCCAATTCGGCGATGAGGGTCTCCGAACACACCTCGGCGCGCAGATGCAGGAAATGGCTGATCCGAAGCGCGCCCTCTTCCCGCAGCCCCAGAATCTCATCGGCCAGTGCGCGGGCATATTCGCCGTAATTCGGCTTGCCGTTCGACACCAGCGAGCCGACCCGCAGCGCATCGAACACCGTGGTGATCCCGACCGAGGCCAGTTCGGCATCATGGGCGATGATCGCGGCGGCATGGGGCCAATCCACCTTGGGGCGCGGCTCGATATGGCGTTCCAGATTGTCGGTGTGCAGCTCGATCAGCCCGGGCAGCAAAAGGTCGCCCGCCATATCCTCGGCGCCCTTCGGCACGGTGGTTCCGCTGTCGATCGCGGCAATCTGCCCGTCGCGGAGCAGCAGGCTGCCCTGCAGGACGGTATCGGCAAGAACGATGCGGGCATTGGCGAGAATCTGGTCGCTCATCTGGGCTTTCCGGTGGAAGGTGGTGGTCATCGGCATGACGGCAAAGCGTCACAGCCTTGTGACGAAGGGGCGCTATGGGCCGGGGCATGGAAGATTTTCGCCGCTATGCAATTTACTACGCCCCGCGCCCGGGCGTGATGGCCGAGGCCACGGCGGCCTGGCTGGGCTGGGATCTGGCGCGGGGGCGCAGGGTGCCGCCGCCCGCACTGGCCGGTCTGCCCGCGCCGCTGGAGGATCTGACCGCCGCCGCCCGGCCCTATGGCTTTCACGGCACGATCAAGGCCCCGTTCCGGCTGGCCACAGGGCAAAGCGCGCGGGCGCTGAACCTTGCCGCCGCCCGGCTGGCCGAGGGGCTGGCGCCGGTGACCCTGCCGCGGCTGCGGCTGGCGGAACCGGGCGGGTTTCTGGCCCTGATCCCCGAAGGGGACGAGACGGCCCTTCTGGCCCTGGGCGCCGAGGTGGTCAGCCGTCTTGACGCCTTTCGCGCGCCCCTGACCGTGGCCGAGATCGCCCGCCGCAACCCCGAGCGGCTCAACCCGCGCCAGCGCGACCTTCTCGACACATGGGGCTATCCGCATGTGATGGAGGCGTTCCGTTTTCACCTGACCCTGACCGGCGACCTTGCCCCCGATATGCGCGCGCAGGTGGCGCAGGTGCTGTGGGACTGGCTGGTGCCGATCCTGCCCGAGCCGTTCGTGATCGAGGATATCTGTCTGGTGGGCGAAGATGCGGCGGGGCGGTTTCATCTGTTGTCCCGTCACGCGCTGACCGGCTGAAGGGCTGCCAGAAAGGCGGCGGTGGCCTGCGGCAGGGGGCCGTCGTTGATCACATCGACCACCCGCAGCCCGGCGGGCAGATCAAGGCCCGAGCGGGCGATGCGGGCGGTAATCTCTTCCCGCGTTTCGCGGCCCCGGGCCAGAAGCCGCTCCATCAGCACCTGCGAGGGGGCGGTGACGCGGATCACCACCAGATCGGGAAAGCGGACAGCCGCCTGATCCAGCGCCGCGCGCGATCCGTTGAACAACACATCGCGCCCGGTGTCGCGCAGCGCAATCGCGCTGGCCGGGATGCCATAACGCAGGCCATTGGCCTTCCACCACAGCGCAAAGGCCCCCGATTGCAGGCGGGCGTCGAAATCGGCGTCGCTCACGCCGTCAAAGTCTTCGCCTCCGGCCGATTGCGGGCGGGTGATGGCGCGGCGCACCACCACCAGATCGGGCCGCGCTGCACGGGCGGCGTCGATCAGCGTGTCCTTGCCCGCCCCCGAAGGGCCGACAATGGCGAAGAGCCTGCCCTTCATGCTGCGGCCCGTGGGGTGAAGCCGGTGACATCGACCAGCCGGTCGCACACCCGTTCGCGGGCGCCCTCATCGTGGAAGATGCCCAGAATGGCCGCCCCGCGCGCCTTGGCCTCTTCGATCAGGGTCAGCACCACCTCGCGGTTGGCGGCATCCAAGCTGGCGGTCGGCTCATCCAGCAACAGCGCCGGATAGCCATGGGCAAACCCGCGTGCGATGTTCACCCGCTGTTGTTCGCCACCCGAAAAGGTGGTGGGCGACAGCGACCAGAGCCGCGCCGGAATGTTCAGCCGTGCCAGCAGCAGTTCCGCCCGGGCCTGCGCCTGATCAGGCGGCACGCCCAGCGACAGCAGCGGCTCTGCCACCACCTGCACTGTCGGCACCCGCGGCACCACGCGCAGGAACTGGCTGACATAGCCCAGCGTGCCCCGCCGCAGCGCCAGAATCTCACGCGGGGCGGCTTGTGCCACATCCAGCCCGCCGACAAGGATGCGGCCCGAGGCGGCAAGGTAATTGCCCCAGATCATCCGCATAAGCGTCGATTTGCCCGACCCCGAGGCGCCGATCAGCCCCACGCATTCGCCCGGCCGCACGGCAAGATTGGCGCCTTCCATCACGGAAAGGACCGCTCCGCCTTGGGTGTGCAGGGTGAAGGTTTTGGAAAGATTGGAAATCTCGATCATAGCCAGCGCTTCCATTTGAAGAAAAGATAGGTGCCCACCGCCGAAGCCAGCATCAGCCCCAACGCCATCGGATAACCCCAGCGCCAGTCAAGCTCGGGCATGTTGGCAAAGTTCATGCCATAGGCGCTGGCAATCACCGTGGGCGGCAGGAAGATCACCGCCACGACCGAGACGATCTTGACCGTCTTGTTCTGCTCGACCGAAATCATGCCCAGCGTCAGGTCCGAGGCCATGGCGATGCGGTTGGTCAGGAAATCGCCATGCACCTCCAGCGCCTGAATGTCGCGCATCAGCCCCTTGATCACCGGGCGCAGCGCCGCATCTTCAACCGACTGGCCGAAATAGCTGATGGCGCGCTCGATGGTCAGCAGCGACAGCCGCACCCGGCTGACCAGATCGGATTCGCGCGACACCTCGCGCAGCGCGTCCGACAGGTCATCATTGGCGGCATCGTGGATCACCCTGCGGGTGATGGCGTCCAGCGTCTTGCCCGCGCCTTCCAGCAGGTCGGCCAGCCGCCCGATGATTTCCTCGATCAGCGACAGGAACAGCCGGCGCGGATCGGTGCAGCCCGGTCCCACCTTGTCGGCCCGCTGCGGATAGGTCTCGAACGGGCGGGGCGCATGGTGGCGCACCGTGACCAGCCGGGAGGGCGTCAGGATAAAGCAGACCGGGCCGGAAATCGGTGCCTTGCTTTCCGACAGGCCCGGCAGCACCACCGTCAGATAGTCGGCGCCATTTTCACGGTAGAGCCGGTTTGAAAGCTCGATCTCTTCCATATCGGCCAGCGTGGGCGGCTCAACCCCAAGTGCCGCCGTCCGCGCTGCCTGTTCGGGCAACGGGTGATAAAGATCGACCCAGATCGCATCGGCCAGATCGGCGGCAAGGGGCAATTGGCGCAGCCTTGCGCCATCGGGGGCATAGGCAAACAGCATCGTCAGACCTGCAGGATCGAAGAGACCAGCAACTGCGTATAGGCGTGCTGCGGATCGTCCAGCACCTGATCGGTGAGCCCCTGTTCCACTACCCGGCCCGATTTCATCACCATCAGCCGGTCGGCCAGCAGCCGCACCACGGCAAGGTCATGCGTCACGATGATCACCGACAGGCCCATCTGCCGCACGAGCCCGCGCAACAGGTCCAGCAACCGGGCCTGCACGCTGACATCTAGGCCCCCCGTGGGTTCATCCATGAAGACAAGCCGCGGCCCGGTCACCAGATTGCGCGCGATCTGCAACCGTTGCTGCATCCCGCCGGAAAAGGCGCGGGGCCGGTCGTCGATCCGGTCGGCGGCGATTTCCACCCGGCCCAGCCAGTCGGTCGCGGTTTCGCGGATGCTGCCGTAATTGCGCGCGCCCACGGCCATCAGCCGTTCCCCCACATTGCCGCCGGCGGTGACGCCCATCCGCAGCCCGTCGCGCGGGTTCTGGTGGACATAGGCCCAGTCGGTGCGCGACAGCCGCCGCCGTTCGGATTCGGTCATGCGCAGCACATCGCGCGGGCCTTCGGCGGTGGCAAAGATCACCTCGCCCGCATCCGGCGCCTGATGCCCGGCAAGGCAGGACAACAGCGTGGACTTGCCCGAGCCGCTTTCGCCGACAATCCCCAGCACCTCGCCCGGCCAAAGGTCGAACCCGACATCGGCGCAACCGATCCGCGCGCCATAGGTCTTGGTCAGGTTGCGGACCTGCAACAGGGGGCCGCTCATGCTGCCTCTCCTTCCAGCGTCCCGCCCAGCCGCCCGACCTGCCCCGCCTCGCGCCGGGTGCGGCAGAAATCGGTGTCCGAGCAGACGAACATCCGGCTGCCCAGATCGTCGGTGATCACCTCGTCCAGATAGCTCTCGGCGGCGCCGCAAAGGTCGCAGGCATGATCGGCCTTGGACGGGGTAAAGGGGTGATCGTCGAAATCCAGACTGACGACCCGCGTATGGGGCGGCAGCGCATAGATCCGGCTTTCGCGCCCGGCGCCGAACAACTGGATCGCCGGGCTGTCCGACAGTTTCGGATTGTCGAATTTCGGAATGGGCGAAGGGTCCATCACATAGCGATCGCCGACCTTGACCGGATAGGCGTAAGAGGTGGCAATCTCGCCATGGCGGGCGATATCCTCATACAGCTTCACATGCATCAGCCCGTATTCCTCCAGCGCGTGCATCTTGCGCGTCTCGGTCTCGCGCGGTTCGAGAAAACGCAGCGGTTCGGGGATCGGCACCTGATAGACAAGGATCTGATCGGCCGTCAGCGGCGTTTCGGGAATGCGGTGGCGGGTCTGGATCAGCGTGGCCTCGGTGGTCGCCTCGGTGGTGGCAACCCCCGCCGTGCGCTGAAAGAACCGGCGGATCGAGACGGCATTGGTGGTGTCATCCGCGCCCTGATCAATCACCTTCAGCACATCCCCGGGCGTCAGGCAGGCGGCGGTCACCTGCACCCCGCCGGTGCCCCAGCCATAAGGCATCGGCATTTCACGGCTGGCAAAGGGCACCTGATAGCCTGGCACGGCGATGGCCTTGAGGATGGCGCGGCGGATCATCCGCTTGGTTTCTTCGTCCAGATAGGCAAAGTTATAGGCGTGATCGGTCATGGCTCTGCTCGCACAACAAGGGCATCTCGCTTGGATCGAAGGTCGCCCTGACCCGTCTTTCGGGTGTTCTCTGCCCGACATTGCGGTTTCTGGCCGGGGCGGGCGCCGGGGCGTCGCAACACGCACCGCGCCGGGTGGCGCAGGCCGGTGCGGCAGAATGTGGTGGGAGTTGCGGGCAGCATCATTTGGCGGCCTCGGCCCGCAGGCGCCGGATCAGCTCCAGCTCGCTCTGGAAATCGACGTAATGCGGCAGTTTGATATGTTCCAGAAACCCGGTCGCCTGCACATTGTCGCTGTGCATCAGCACGAATTCTTCGTCCTGCGCCGGGGCGCCGATATTTTCTTCGCCCAGTTCGCGCCAGCGCAGCGCGCGGTCCACAAGGCTCATCGCCAGCGATTTCCGCTCGTTCTGGCCGAAGGCAAGGCCATAGCCGCGGGTGAATTGCGGCGGTTCGGTCTTTGATCCGGTGAACTGATTCACCGTCTCGCATTCGCTCAACTCGATCTCGGCAATCTCGACGGCAAAGCCAAGCTCGGGCAGATCAAGGCTGACCCGGACCATGCCGATGCGCAACTCGCCGACAAAGGCATGGGTGCGGCCATAGCCACGCTGCGTCGAATAGGCCAAGGCCAGCGTAAAGCCTTCATCGGCGCGGGCCAGCGCCTGCAGCCGCAGGGCGCGGCTTGCGGGCAGGTGCAAGGGGTCGCGCGTTAGGTCGGGTGCCGGGGTGCCGCTGTCGGTTTCGCGCTGGATCAGCCCGTCGCGGTCCAGCAGGGCGGTGACATGCGGCACCGGGCCGGGGCGCGACGGGGCTTCGGGGGCCGCAGGCATCCCGCCTTCGGCGGCAAGTTTGAAGTCCAGCAGCCGGTGGGTGTAGTCAAAAGTCGGCCCCAGAATCTGCCCGCCCGGCAGATCCTTGAACGTGGCCGAGATGCGGCGGATGCAGGCCATCTGCCCGGTCTCCACCGGCACCGTGCTGCCAAAGCGCGGCAGCGTGGTGCGATAGGCGCGGATGAGGAACACCGCCTCCACCATATCGCCACGCGCCTGCTTGATCGCCAGCGCGGCAAGGCCGGGGTCGTAAAGCGAGCCTTCGGCCATCACCCGGTTCACGGCCAGTTTCAACTGCCCGGCAATCTGGCCGACCGATAGGTCCGGCATCGCAGGGTCGCCCCGGCGCTCTTCGGCCAGAAAGGCGTGGGCGTTGTCGATGGCGCGTTCGCCACCTTTCACCGCGACATACATCAGAACCCCTCCACGCGGGTTGATCGCGGCAGACCGGCCAGCGCCGCGCCACAGGTCAGAAGGCTGTCAAAACCCAGCGGAAACAGCGCCGCATTGGCCGCAAGATAGGCGGGCATGGGCAGCGAAAGCCGTGCCGTGCCGTCGATCCCCGGCCCGCGCAGCAGCGCGCCTTCGCACCGCAGATGCGGCACCTCGATCACCAGCGTTGCGGCGCGGTCGGGATATTCGGCGCTGCCGATGGCAAAGCGGTTCAGGGGGCGCAGTGCCTCGGCCGTGCCGAAGGCAAAGCTGGCCTCTTCTGCCGCGACGAAGCGTGCGCCACAATGAAACGCCATCCAGTCGCGCACCGCCGCACAGTCAAGCGCACCCGCCAGATGCACCGGCACCGTGCCATCGACCAGCACCAGCGCCACCGCCCCCGCCGCGACCGACAGCGGCGCCGGAGGGGCGACCCCCTCCAGCCTTTCGATGCGGCCCGGACGGGCCAGCGCCTGCAACACCTGCCGAAAGGCGCGGGCCGATTGCGATGCGGGGTCGGCGAAACCGCCGCCAAGCGTTGCGGCAATCATGCGTCTTCTCCGCGCAAAAGGGTAAAGAACTCCACTTGGGTCGCGGCGGCCTTGGCGGCCCGGCGCCGCGCCCTGGCGGCTTCGGCATGGGCCAGCGGGTCAAGCACATGCAGCCGCAGCCCTGCGGCAGCTTCCGTCTGCATCAGCGCATCCACCAGCGCGGCCCGGCGGGCATGGTCGGCGCTGCGGCCCTGCACCACGGCATGACCGACCTCGCCCCCCGGCAGTTGCAGGCTGCAACGCGTCACCGTCATCTCCCCGATGTTGAAGGCATCTCCGGTGCCGCCGGTCCGGCCCTGCACCATCACCGCGCCAATCTCGGGGCCGCGCAGCAGGCTGTGGGCCGCCAGCGGCGCAGGCATCAGCCGGTTCAGCGTTTCGGCATCGGCTCGGGCCAGAAGCCCCATCCAGCCTTGGCGCGCGGCGGTTTCGTCTGACCTTGGGGTCTGCATCGGGCTTGCCTGATCCTCTATACAACTATACAATTTCTAGCGCAGACCTGCGCGACGAAGTGCGAAACTTCCATGAAACTTCAGTGACAGCCCAATGAGCGCCCCCATCCCCAAGCAAGCCCTCTGGTCCGAGATTGCCGACACGCTGGCCGCCGATCTGGCGCGCGGCGCCTATCGCCCGGGGGAACGGCTGCCGAGCGAGGCCGAGCTTGCCCGCCGCTTTGGCGTCAATCGCCACACCCTGCGCCGGGCGCTGGCGCGGCTGACCGCCGAGGGCAAGCTGTTTCCCCGCCGGGGGGCCGGGGTCTTCGTCGCCGACCACGCGATGACGGATTATCCGCTGGGCCGCCGGGTGCGCTTTTCGCAGGCGGTCAGTGCCGCGGGACAGACCGCCACGCGCCGCTTTTCACGGATCGAGACGCGCGGCGCCGATGCCGAAGAGGCGCAGAATCTGGCCCTGCCGCCCGGCACCCCGGTTCATGTGGTCGAGGGGGTCTCGCTGGCCGATACCACACCGCTGGCCGCCTTCCGCTCGGTCTTTCCGGCGGGGCGGTTTCCGGGCCTGCCGGCGCGGCTTGGAGAGACCGGCTCGATCACCCTTGCGCTGCAGGCCGAGGGGCTGACCGATTACACCCGCGCCCAGACCCGCATCGTGGCCAAGGTGGCAGGGGCGGCGCTGGCCGCCCGGCTGATGCTGGCCGAGGGGGCGCCGGTCCTGCGCACGCGGGCGGTGAATGTCGATGGTACTGGGCAGCCGGTGGAATATGGCACCACCTGGTTCGCAGGTGACCGCGTGGCTCTGACCGTAGCACCCTGACATCCTGTCATATCGGCGTTGCATCAAAGGGCTAGCGTGCCGAAACCTCCAGCCGGACCTCGCCCATGCCGCAAATCCTGCCCCCGCTTCGTCTGACTGGCGCCACCGTCTTGCGTGACGGCGAGATGCAGCGCCGGTCGCTTGCGCTGGACGAGGGGCGGCTGACGACCGGGCCGCTGCCCGAGGTGGCGCTGCCCGGCTATCTTCTGCTCCCGGGCATCATCGACCTGCACAGCGACGGCTTTGCGCCGCGCCTTGGGGCGCGGGTCAACTGGCCTTCGGCGCTGGCCACCGCCGACCGCCGGTTTGCGGCG
Organism: Tabrizicola fusiformis; assembly: GCF_013328815.1. Lineage (GTDB taxonomy): Bacteria > Pseudomonadota > Alphaproteobacteria > Rhodobacterales > Rhodobacteraceae > Fuscibacter. The sequence goes on along the minus strand of NZ_JABUHN010000007.1, from coordinate 151,119 downwards.
CAGGGCATCACCACCGCCTTTCTCGCGCAGGGCTGGAGCTGGGAAGGCGGGCTGCGCAGCCCCGATCAGGCCGAAGCCATGCTTGCCGCGCTGGACGATTACCGACCGTCGGCGCTGGTCGATCTGCAGGTGCAACTGCGCGCCGAAACCCATCTGACCGATCAGGCAGAGCGGCTGTTGCAGATCGTGCGCCAGCACCGGCTGCGCTATGTGATCTTCAACAACCATCTGGGGCAGGCCCTGTCAGGCGCCCGCCGCAGCCCGCAGGATCTGGCGCGGCGGGCGCGGCGCGCCGGCACCACGCTGGCCGCCATGACGGCAGGGATCGAAGCCGCCTGCGCCCGCGCCCGCGAGGTGCCGCGCAGCCTGTGCCGTCTGGCCGAGGCATTCGACACGCTGGGCGTCACCTATGGCAGCCATGACGACCCCGACGGCGAAACCCGCGAATATTACACCGCGCTGGGTGCCCGGGTGGCCGAGTTCCCGTTGACCCGCAAGGCCGCCTCTGCCGCGCATGAAATGATGTGCCCGGTTCTGATGGGGGCGCCCAACCTCATGCGCGGCGGGTCGCGCGCGGGCAATGTCAGCGCCGAAGATCTGATCCGGCAAGGGCTCTGCGACGCGCTGGTGTCGGACGGCGACGCCCCCGCGCTGGCCCGTGCCGCATGGGCGCTGGTGGACCGCGGGTTGTTGCCCTTGCCCCGGGCCTGGGCGCTGATTTCGGCCCATCCCGCGGCGATCCTGCGGCTGGTGGACCGCGGCCAGCTTGACCCGGGCAAGCGTGCCGATCTGGTGATCATCCACGAAGCCAGCCGCCGGATCGAGGCGGTAATATCGGCGGGCCGCCTTGTCTGGTCCACGGGCGAGGCCGGGGGGCGCATTGCCGCCCGCCAGGCGCCGGGCAGGCTGGCCGCAGAATAACGGTCAGCCGCCGTATTTTTCCAGAAAGGCTTCGGCGGGCAGGGCGCGGAAGTCCGGCAGGGCGCTGCGCAGCCGGTCATGGCTCCAGTCCCACCACGCCAGCGCCAGCAGACGCTCGGCCACCGGCGCCGCGAAGCGCGGTTTCAGCGGTTGCGCCGGCACCCCGGCGACCATCTGGAACGGGGCCACATCCTTGGTCACCACCGCCCCCGAGGCGACGATCGCCCCGGCGCCCAGCGTCACCGCGGGCCGGATCACCGCGCCATGGCCGATCCAGCAATCGGGGCCCAGAAGGGTGCGCCGCGCGGCGCGGGCGGCAAAAAACTCCGCATCATCCGCGACATCATCCCAGTAATAGCTGGACCGATAAAGGAAATGATGCTGCGCCGCATTGCGCCACGGATGGTCGGTCGGACCGATCCGCGTCATAGCGGCAATATTGGCAAAACGACCGACGCTGGTATTGGCGATATCGGCGCCCCGGTCGCAATAGGCGTAATCGCCAAAATCGGACTGCACGATCCGGGCGCCGCGCCCGATCTCGACATAGGCGCCAAAGGTTGAGGCGTGGATCTCCGCCTCGGGATGCAGGAAGGGTTCGGTCGCGGACAGTCTGGGCATGGGTTCTCCAAAATGACCCCCTCCCGCCATGGGAAGAGGCGGGCGGGGGTCATTCCCCCTTGATCAGTTTGCGCCGCAGCCAGCCCGACAGGCTGTCCATCGCCATCACCATCCCCACGATCAGGACAAGGTAATAGGCCACCTCCTCCCAATCCTTCTGGGTGCTGATCGCCTGCGTCAGCATCAGCCCGATGCCGCCACCGACGATGGCGCCGATCACCGTGGCGCTGCGGGTGTTGCTTTCCAGCATGTAGAGAACCTGACTGAGCAGCACCGGCGCAATCTGCGGCAGGATGCCGAAACGGGCGCGCTGGGCAGCGTTGGCGCCGGTCGCGCGCACGCCTTCCATCTGCTTTTCGTCCACATTCTCCACCGCTTCGGAAAAGGTCTTGCCGAAGGTGCCGGTGTCGGAAATCAGGATGGCCAGCGCCCCGGTCATCGGCCCCGGGCCAAAGGCGCGGGCCAGAACGATGGTCCAGATCAGCGCGTCGATCCCGCGCAGAAAGTCGAACACCCGCCGCGCGGCAAAGCGCAGGCCCCGCAGCGGCATCACATTCGCAGCGGCAAGAAAGGCCAGCGGCAGAGAGATCAGCGCGGCGGCAAAAGTGCCCAGAAACGCCATCAGCAGCGTCTCGAACAGCGCCCAGACCACATCGCCGTGCCGCCACATCTTGTTGGTCCAGATATCATGGATCATCCCGGCGATATTGCTGCGCGCGGGGTCCACCCGCTCCTCCCAGAGCGCCAATGCCACCAGATCGCCCGGTGACTTGCCGCTGAACGGGCTGTCCAGCGTGAAGAAGAACAGCTCCCAGCCGGGAAAGTAACGGAAGGTCTCGATCTTTGACCGGGTAAAGGCAAAGCGGCCATGGTCGGTCGTTACCGAAATCCGTGCGTCCGAGGCGTTGATCCAGTCGGGCAATGGCTGCGGGGCGTCCAGCGTGACCTTGCCCGCCTCAAGCGCGACATGGATCGTGCCATAGCCCGGCACGTCATAGCTGGCCCGCTTGTCGCCATAGGTCACCAGATGGCCGCCGCCAAGGTCGATCCGCGTCTCGCCTGCCGCGGCGGTCATCCAATCGGGCCGGGTGCCGGCGGGATAGGTGCCCTTCGCCTCGCCCTCGACCGCGACCGTCAGGGCGCCGCTGCGGTTGTCCTGCCCGACATGGACCTTGTAGCTCCAGAAGTCGCCCAGAAGGATCGCGGCATTGTCCAGCCGCGCCCGGCTTGCCAGCCCGGTAAGGTCAAAGGCCACGGCGGCATAGGCCAGATAGGCCAGCACCCCCAGCGGGATCGCCATGGACCAGAGCCGGCGCTTGCGGAAACGGCGGCTGACGGTTTCGGCCAGCGTCGGGGTCATCGGCATCGCAGTCATCTCAGGCCCCTTTCACCAGACGGCGCCGTGCGGCATCCGACAGCCGGTCGATCAGCACGATCGCGGCAAACAGCAGCAGGAAGATCGCCACCACCTGATCGTATTTGCCGCCACCCCATTGCATGGCCAGCTTCAGGTCATAGCCGATCCCGCCGGACCCCACGAAACCCAGAATGGCCGAGGCCCGCACGTTGATTTCAAAGCGCAAAAGCGCATAGGAGGACCAGTTCGGCGCCACTTGCGGCAGCACGGCCAGCCACATCCGCTGCACCCACCCGGCCCCGACCGAGGCCAGCCCCTCGACCGGGCGAAGATCGGCATTCTCCGCCGCTTCGGAAAAGAGCTTGCCCAGAGCACCCGCCGTGTGCAGCGCAATGGCCAGCACCGCAGGCACCGGCCCGCCGCCCAGAATGTAGATCAAGACCAGCGCCACCACGATTTCCGGTATCGCGCGGGCCGCATCCTGCGCCCGGCGGAACAGCACCGTCAGCCGCGGCCAGCGCGCCAGCCCCCGGGTGGACAACAGCGCCAGCGCCCCCGCCACCAGCGCGCCCAAGAGGGTGGAGACGGCGGCAATGTTCAGCGTCTCGATCAGCGAGGGGACGTGGTCCCACATCAGCCCCGGCAGGTTCGCCCGCTTGGCCCAGGCTTCGGCCAGAACCTCACCCGGGAAATCATCCAGCCGGTGCAGCCCGGTCAGAAAATCGCCGGCGTTGCGCTCTTCGGCCAGCCGCCAGCCGGCGGCCATCACCAGAACGAACAGCATCATCAGGATGCCGCCGTAAACCCGGCGGCGGCGCATCAGCGCCAGATAGGCATGATTTCCTCCGGGCAGCCCCGAGGGGCGCGGATCGGGCGAGGGTCCGAACGAGACATCGACCACGGGCAAATCTCCGCAAGGGCAAAAGGGCGCCGGGCCGACCCTTGAAAGGGTCGGCCCGGCGCTGGTTTCAGGAAATTTACTGCGCGTCCTGCAGCTTGCGGGCGGCAAGGATGCCGTCATAGGCGTCATGCGTCACCGGGACGAAATCCTTGGCCTCGCCCGCCGCAACGCCGTAGGCGCATTCCGGGTTGGTTTCCCACAGGTCGGCGGTCAGTTGGGTAACCTTGTCCTTCACATCGGCGGGCAGGGCGGCGCGCACCACCATCGGGCCTTCGGGGATCAGGGTCGAGCGCCAGATTTCCACGATGTCGTTCATGTCCACCAGACCGGCATCCGAAGCCTTGCGGAATGCGCCCGAAGCATAGCCGTCTTCCCAGTTGCCGACACCATCGGCCCAGGAAACCCCCGCCGCGAAGTCGCCGTTGGCGACGCCGACGATGGTCTGCTCATGCCCGCCTGAGAATTTCACTTCCGAGAAATATTCCTCAAGCTTGCCGTATTTCGCCAGCAGTTCCGCCGCCGGAACCAGATAGCCCGAGGTCGAGTTCGGCTCGGCAAAGGCAAAGCTCTTGCCCTTGGCATCGTCCATCGAAGCGATGCCGGCATCCTTGCGGGCAAAGCCGATCGAGTAATAGCCGGTCGAACCGTTCAGGTTCTCTTTCGTCAGCTTGACCTCGACCGCAGCCGGGTCGGTCAGATAGGTCTTGGCATAGGCCGAAGCCCCCAGCCAGGCGAGGTCGATGGTGCCGCCCAGCAGGCCCTGCACCACGCCGTCGTAATCGGCCGGGGTAAAGACCTTGACCGGCACGCCCAAAGCCTTTTCGATCGCGGCGCGGTAGCATTCGTTCGAGGTCAGGCGGTCCTGGGCGTTTTCGCCGCCAAGGATGCCGAGGTTGAACTCTTTGATCTCCTGCGCTTGGGCAGCGCCCGTCAGGGCAAGGGTCGTGGCAGCAAGGGCCAGCAGCTTTTTCATGGTCGTCTCCAAGGGAAGGGGGCGGCCACGCCTGCCCCCGGGGTTGAAAGGGTCAGGCCAGCATCTTCGCGGCAAAGGCGGCATCGCGTTCGGTGCCCAGATGTTCGAGGCTGGTCGAGGTCGCCTCCTCCGAGAAAGAGGCATCGGCGCCATAGATGTCACGGGCCACGCCGCGCGACAGTTCCGAGGGCAGACCGTCGAACACCACCCGCCCGTCGCGCATTCCGATCACCCGGTCGCAATAGCGCCGCGCGGTGTCCAGCGTGTGCAGGTTGGCAATGACGGTGATGCCATCCTCGTCATGGATGCGGCGCAGCGTGTCCATCACGATCTGCGCATTCATCGGGTCAAGGCTGGCGATGGGTTCATCAGCAAGGATGACCTTGGGTTCCTGCATCAGCGCCCGGGCAATCGCCACCCGCTGTTGCTGGCCGCCCGAAAGCGCCTCGGCCCGTTTGACCGCCTGTTCAGCCACGCCCAGCCGGTCGAGAATGGCCAGCGCCTTCAGCACATCCGCCTCGGGCCAGAGGTTGAACATCGTGGCAAGGGTCGAGCGGCGGTTCAGCGTGCCATGCAGCACATTCGCCGCCACATCCAGCCGCGGCACCAGATTGAATTGCTGAAAGATCATCGCGCAGCGGCTTTGCCAGGCGCGCATCGCTGCGCCGCGGAGCGTCAGCACATTCTGCCCTTCAAAGCGAATTTCGCCTTCGGATGTCTCGGTCAGCCGGTTGATCATCCGCAACAGCGTTGATTTTCCGGCACCAGAGCGGCCGATGATGCCGATGAAGCCGGGCCGTTCGATGCCGAAAGACACGCGGTCCACCGCAGCCTTCTGGCCGAAGAAGCGGCTTGCGTTCCTGATCTCCAGCAGCATCCCCGGCCCCCTCGGCTCATGGCGTCGGGGCGGACCCTAGGCGGGGGCTGTGACGTTCCGGCGTCAGCCGGATGATGGTTTTGTTACGCCGCCGACCAGCGGCGCCAGCACGGCGGCCAGCCGCGCCGCCACTTCGGCGTGGTGACGGGGCCCGGGCAGATTGGCGGCGGCGGGGCCTTCCAGAGGGCCAAAGGCCATACCCTCGGTGCCTGCGGCGCGGGCCTCGGCGCTGGGCAGCACCTCAAGCAGGGTGGCGGCCTGCGGTTTCAGGGCTGCCACCATCTCGGCATCGACCAGCAGCGGCGCATGGGTCAGATCGGCGCGGCGGGCGGGAGAGGGCGGCGGCACATCCGCCATCCACAGCAGCACCACCGGCCCGGGCAGCCGTGACAGCAAAAGCCGCATCCGCGCCACCCAGGCTGCCCGCAACTCTTCTGCCACCACCTCGAACCTGTCGGGTGAGGCGGCTTGCAGGCTGGTCAGCATGTGCCGGGTAAAGCTGAACTCGGTAAAGTCGATGTCGCGGAACAGAGACCGCAGCAGGGCGGTCGCCCCCAGAAAGCGGTCATTGCGGCGCGGATGCACCGCGTAATAGCGGTTGGTCAGGTTCTGTGCCCCGCAGATTTGCACCACCACGGCGCGGGCGCGGGCGGCAAGCGCCGTCACCCCCTCTTCGGCAAGATAGACATCCGGCCCGGCATTGGCGCAGCCCAGATTGACGACAGGCATGTCAAGCATCCCTTCGACCAGATCGGCGAAGGGTTGGGGAATGTATTTCCCATAGGTTTCCGACCCGCCAAGGCAGGCGATGAAATCACCATCCGTCGGGCGCTGCGGCCCGCGGAACAACAGCCGCGACGTGCCATAATGGCACGCAAAATAGTCGAGCGCCCCCGCGCCCGGAAAAGCATAGACCATCACACCCACCCACAGTCTTCACACCCGGGGTCAGGTTGGCCGATTCGTCTTGCCGAAATGCTAACTGCGGCATTTTCAGCAAATCCGCCGCATCGCGGCGGCCTTGCCCCCCCGGTGGCTTGTGCCTAAGCTGCGCCCGACATTTCAGGCGGGGACAGCATGGACATTCGGTCGGTCGGCATCGTTGGGGCAGGGCAGATGGGCAATGGCATCGCCCATGTCTTTTCCCTCGCGGGCTATGAGGTTGTGCTGAACGACATCAGCGCCGAGGGTCTGGCCAAGGCGCTGGAGACCATCGAAAAGAACATGGCGCGGCAGGTCGCACGCGGCAAGATCACCGCCGAAGAGAAGGCCGCCGCACAGGCCCGCATACGCACCACGCTGACCCTTGCCGATCTGGGCGCCACCGATCTGGTGATCGAGGCGGCGACCGAGCGCGAAGAGGTCAAGAACAAGATCTTCGAGGCACTGCTGCCGCATCTGGGGCCGAATACAATCCTGACCTCGAACACCTCGTCCATCTCGATCACCCGGCTGGCCAGCCGCACCGATCGGCCGGAAAAGTTCATGGGTTTCCATTTCATGAACCCGGTGCCGGTGATGCAGCTTGTGGAACTGATCCGCGGCATCGCCACCGATGCCGACACCTATGACACGCTGCTGGCCGTGGTGAAGCGGCTGGGCAAGACCGCCGCCAGCGCCGAGGATTTCCCGGCCTTCATCGTGAACCGCATTCTGGTGCCGATGATCAATGAGGCGGTCTATACGCTCTATGAAGGGGTAGGCAACGTCCGCTCGATCGACGAGGCAATGAAGCTGGGCGCCAATCACCCGATGGGGCCGCTGGAACTGGCCGATTTCATCGGGCTGGACACCTGCCTTGCCATCATGAACGTGCTGCACGAAGGGCTGGGGGATACGAAATACCGGCCCTGTCCACTGCTTTCGAAATATGTCGAGGCGGGTTGGCTGGGCCGCAAGGCCGGTCGCGGCTTTTACGACTATCGCGGCGAGGTGCCGGTTCCCACCCGCTGAAATCTGCGGGCGAGCGTCAGGATCGCCCATCCGCCCAGCGCAAAGGCCGCAAGCCGCCCCGCGATGTTCAGCGTGACCCGCGGCCAGCCAAGGGCGCCCGCATCCAGAAACGGATAGGGCCAGAACCCGGTGAGCGCCCCGCGTATCAGGGCATAGGCGCAATAGACCGCCGGCCAGATCAGCCAGCCCGGCAGATCGCGCGCTGCCACCTCTTTGGGTGCCAGCGCCAGCCACCACAGGCCATAGGCCAAAGGCACCCCGGTATGCAGCCCCAGATCGGCCCACCATGCCAACCCCTGCGGGTTCCACAGCCGCGCAAGCAGCAGGTGATAGACGATCCCCACAGCGGCAATCGACAATAAAAGCCCCGCCGCCCGCGATGCCCCGATCCGCCAATGCAGCGCCACGGCCAGCATATGCACCGCCACCAGCGCATTGGTCAGGATGGTGAAAAACCCCGCCATCCGCCACAGCCGGTCCTGAAACGCGCCAAGCCCGGGCGCATCCTGCAACGTATCATACTGCGCGCGCAGGGCGGCCATGGCCAAGGTGGCCACGCCAAGGGCGGCCAGTCGTTGCAGGGGAGGGGTCTTGCGGCGCGGCTCCATGCCGCCACCATGCCCGCGCCTTCTGCGCGGGGCAAGGCTCTGGCGTGCGCTGGTCTTTGGCGCGATAGTCGCGCCATGGAATGGCGGGACGAGGGGCTGTTGCTGGCGGTCAGGCCGCATGGCGAAACAGCCGCGATCATCGAGGTTTTCACGGCGGCCCATGGCCGCCATGGCGGTGTGGTGCGCGGCGGCGCCTCGCGCCGGATGGCGCCATTCCTGCAACCCGGCCATCAGCTTGACCTGACATGGCGGGCCCGGCTGGGCGAGCATCTGGGCCATTTCACCGCCGAACCCCTGCGGTCCCGTGCGGCCATCCTGGCAGACCGCCGGGCGCTGACCGGACTGAATGCGCTCTGTGCCCTCCTCTGCCTTGCCCTGCCGGAACGCGAGCCGCTGCCGGAATTTTTCGCGCAAACCGTGGCACTGACCGATGCCCTTGCCGCCGGGCGGGGCTGGGAGCCGCTGTATCTGCGCTGGGAACTCGCGCTGCTCGACGCGCTGGGCTTTGGCCTTGACCTGACCGCTTGCGCCGTGACCGGCACAGGGGACGATCTGGTCTATGTCTCCCCCCGGTCGGGGCGCGCAGTCAGCCGCGCCGGGGCGGGCGATTGGGCCGACCGGCTCTTGCCGCTGCCGCCGGTTCTGCTGGGCGGCGCGGGCGGTCATGCCGCGGCGCTGGCGCTGACCGGGTTTTTTTTGACGCGGGGGCTGGGGCCGATCCTGCACGGTCGCCCCCTGCCCGAGGCGCGCAACCGGCTGGCCGACCTTTTCACCCGCGACGGGCACTGAAACCTTCGTCGCAGGCAGGCATGGCTTCGTCGCGGACGGCGCAGCAAGGCGGCGCAGTATCGGGCAGGTTGCCGCCATGGCTTTGACACATCACTCTCTGCCGCTGGTGCCCGCACGCGCGCCCAAAGTGCAGCATTTCGCCCTTCTGGCCGGACTTGAGGCGGCGGTGCGCGGCGTGCTGATCTCGTCCATGCCGCTGACGGTCTATACCGCGCTGGGCAGCGCCGAAGCGACCTCGGCCGCCTATTTCGTGGCCGGGATCGTGGCGCTGGTCTGGGGGCTGATGGTGCCCTGGGCCACGCGCAAGGTGCCGCGCCGCTGGATGTATTCCACGGGCTGCTGCCTCTACCTGATCGGCATGGCGCTGGCGATTTCCGGCGTGCCGCAACTGACCGTGCTGGCGGTGATCTGCAACGGCATGGCGACGGCCACCACCTTTGTCTGTTTCAACGCGTATGTGCTGGATTACATCGCGCGTGAGGATCTGGGCCGCAGCCAGTCGATGCAGATGGTCTTTGCCGCCACGCCCTGGGCGGTGGGGCCGATGACCGGGGTCTGGCTGCACCATCTCTGGGCACCCGCGCCATTTCTGGTGGCGGGGGCTTTTGCGCTGACGCTGCTGACGGTGTTCTGGGTGCTGCGGCTGGGCAATGGCAAGCAGATCGCCCGGGCGCGTGGGCCCGCGCTGAACCCGCTGGCCTATCTGGGGCGGTTCTTCGCGCAGCCGCGGCTGGTGGCGGGCTGGCTTTTCGCCGTGATGCGGTCCTGCGGCTGGTGGGTCTATGTCGTCTACCTGCCGATCTTCTGCATCGAGGCGGGGCTGGGCGACAAGGTGGGCGGCACCGCGCTGTCGATCACCAATGCCCTGCTCTTCGCGGCGCCCTTCATGCTGCGGCTGGCGCGGCGCAGTTCGGTGCGGATTTCGGTGCGCATGGCCTTCGGGCTTTGCTCGGCGGGGTTCTTTGCCGCCTCGCTCTTTTCGCCTCTCCCGTGGATCACGGTCGGCTGTGTGATGGCGGCTTCGGTCTTTCTGGTGATGCTGGATGTTGTGGGCGGCCTGCCCTTCCTGATGGCCGTCAAACCGTCCGAACGCACCGAGATGTCGGCGGTCTATTCCAGCTTCCGCGATGTCTCGGGCATCCTTACCCCCGGGGCCGCATGGGCCGTGCTGCTGGTGGCGCCGCTGCCGGGGATCTTTGCCGCTGCGGGCCTTGGCCTTGGGGCGGCCTTTGTGGTGGCGGGCTGGCTGCACCCCCGTCTGGGCAGCGCGCGCCCCTCGCGCGGGGGGGCGGCTCAGGCCCAGACCTGACCGTTCTTCACCAGCCAGTCGGCGCTGGCCCGCAACGCGGCCTCGGGTGCGGTGAAGGCCATGCCCATCTCGGCCACCGCCCGCTGGTTCGACACCTGACCAATCCGGCCCAGCGACGGCAGGATGCCCCGCACCGCCGGATCGACCAGCGCCATCGCCCGCAACAGCAGGGCAGGCGCCTGACGGGTGGGAATGCGGCGGGTGGGATAGGCAGCCTTCAACAGCCGCCCCATCTGCACCATCGACAGGCTGCCATTGGCCGCGATAAAGCGCTTGCCCGCCGTCTCATCCCGTTCGAGCGCGCGCAGATGCATCTCGGCCACATCCTGCACATCCACCACCGGAAACCCGATCAGCGGCAGCATCGGGTCGCGCCCTTTCAGGATGCGACGGACGACCGAAATCGAACTGCCATAATCTCCGTCCAGCGGCGCCCCCAGAACGAAGCCGGGGTTGATCGTGGTCAGTGCCACCGCCTTGTCCCGGCAAAACGCCCAGGCCGCCTGTTCGGCCAGCGTCTTGGATTTGGCATAGGCCGAGGTGGTGGGCAGATCGGTGTTGCACCAGTCGCCCTCGTCGGCGACGCCATTGCGGTCATCCGACAGGATCGCCGCCACCGAAGAGGTCAGCACCACCCGCCGCACCCCAGCTGCCAGCGCGGCCCGCAGCACCCGCAGGGTGCCATCGCGGGCCGGGCGGATCAGGTCCATCTCGTCCTTGGGCTGGCCCATCGGGAAGGGCGAGGCGGTGTGGACCAGAGCCGAAACGCCCTCCATCGCCGCCGCCCATCCCGCCTCGACCTCAAGATCGGCCTGCACGAAACTCAGCCGGGCCAGTGCCCCGGCCGGCAGATGCGGGGCAAGGGCGCGGCGCACGCCTTCGGCCCGGTCCAGCCGCCGGAGCGTGCCGCGCAACTCATGCCCCGCCGCCAGCAGTTTCAGCGCGACATGCTTGGCGATAAAGCCCGAGGCCCCGGTAAGCAGGATCATGGCGCCACCGGCACGAATTTCATCTCGCGCCCCTTCTGGTCCACCAGTTCCAGATGGCCGATGCCCACCGCCGAATGCGTCATCGCGGCCATGGCGGCAAAGAAGGCGGCTTCGGCGGCCAGATCGTCGCAGGCCATTTCGGTGGCCACCACATTGCGGATGGCCCAAGCGGGGAAGGGTGTGCTGACGATTTCACCCGACCAAGCGTTGCAGGGCGCCTGCCCAAAGGCGCGCGCCTTGTCGCCGTCGATCGCCAACGTGGCATTGGCGGGAAAGGGCACCCCGTCGATCGAGACAAGGCGCCAGTAATAGGGTTTCTCTTCCGGGGCGGCCACGCAGGCCGCCAGCAGCAGGGGCAGGATCAGGGCGCGGCGCATGGGGCCTCCTTGGTGTGTGCCCAGCATGGCACGCCACTCCGGCCCGTCACAAGCGGCTTAGTCCAGCAACCGCCGCGCGATGACCTGCGCCTGAATTTCGGCAGCCCCTTCAAAGATATTCAGGATACGGGCATCGCAGAGAATCCGGCTGATCTGATATTCCAGCGCAAAGCCGTTGCCACCGTGGATTTGCAGCGCATTGTCCGCGCTGGCCCATGCCACCCGCGCACCCAGAAGCTTGGCCATCCCCGCCTCAAGATCGCAACGCTTGTCATGGTCCTTCTGCCAGGCGCTGAAATAGGTCAACTGCCGGGCCACCATGATTTCCACCGCCATCATCGCCAGCTTGCCGGCAATCCGCGGAAACTCGATCAGCGGCTTGCCGAACTGTTTGCGGTCCTCGGCGTATTTCATCCCGGTTTCCAGCGCCGATTGCGCCACGCCGATGGCCCGGGCGCCGGTCTGGATGCGGGCGGATTCAAAGGTCTGCATCAACTGCTTGAAGCCCTGACCCGGCACGCCGCCCAGAAGGTTTTCGCCCTTCACCTTGAACCCGTCAAAGCCCAGCTCGTATTCCTTCATGCCGCGATAGCCCAGCACTTCAATCTCGCCGCCGGTCATGCCGGGGGTGGGGAAGGGCTCGGCCTCGGTGCCGGGGGTCTTTTCGGCAAGGAACATCGACAGGCCGCGGTAATCGCTGGTGTCGGGGTCAGTGCGCGCCAGCAGCGTCATCACATGGGTCCGGGCGGCATGGGTGATCCATGTCTTGTTGCCGGTGACCTCCCAATCGTCGCCCGTCTTCACCGCCCGGGTGCGCAGAGAACCAAGGTCCGATCCGGTATTCGGCTCCGTGAAAACCGCCGTCGGCAGGGTCGCGCCACTGGCCAACCGGGGCAGCCATTGCGCCTTTTGGGCCTCGGTCCCGCCGCACAGGATCAGTTCCGCCGCGATCTCGGACCGCGTGCCGAGCGAGCCGACGCCGATATAGCCGCGCGAAAGTTCCTCGCTCACCACCACCATGCTGGCCTTCGACAGGCCAAAGCCGCCGTATTCCTCGGGAATGGTCAGGCCGAACACACCCATCTCGGCCAGCTCACCGATAATCTCCATCGGGATCAGTTCGTCCTTCAGGTGCCAGCCATGGGCAAAGGGGATGACCTTTTCGTCGGCATAGCGGCGGAACTGGTCGCGGATCATCTCCAGCTCTTCATCCAGCCCGGTGGCGCCAAAGGTTGCCCGCCCGTGATTGTCGCGCATCAGCGCCACAAGCCGGGCGCGGGCGGCGGCGGTGTTGCCCCGGGCCATCAGGGCCGACACCGCCGCACCCGGCGCCAGATCAGCACTGGCCGGGTCAAGGCCGAGATCCTGCAAGCGTGCAATCTCGCCCTGGCTCATCGGAATGCCGCCACGGATCTGGTTGAGGTATTCGCCGAAGGCGATCTGCAACAAGAGCGCTTCCATCTCGCCGAACTTGCCATCGGCCTCAAGCCGCAGCGCCCATGCCTGCATCTGGCGCAGCGCCTCGGTATAGGTGGCCAGCCACGACAGGCTGTGCGCGGCGAACTGATGCGTCTCCAGCGCGCCGCCGCTGATCTTGCCGTCGCGGGTGACCAAAGCGCGCAACGCCTCGCGCGCACGGGCAAAGATCGCCTCGACCTCGGGCAGCGCCTCGGCGGTCAGGGACATCAGCCCCCCGATCAGCGGCGTGGCGTCCAGAGCCTGTCCATCATGGGCCATCATGCTTCCCCCGAGAGATTCTGCAGTTGCGAGATGGCTAGCTTGTTTGCACTCGCAGCGCAATAAGATTTCGTATGATTGCCGATGTCAGACTTAAAATGTCGCGGTCGATTGGCCCGTGCCAAGCGGCCCGGCGCGGACTATAGGGGGCCATGGACTGGACTCTTCCCGAGCTTTCGCCGCTGGCCCTGACCGCGGCCCTCGCCGTTACCGGCTTTGCCGGCTTTGTCAAAGGCGCGGTCGGTTTTGCCATGCCGATGATCATGATCTCGGCCTTTTCCGGCTTTCTGACCCCGCATCAGGCGCTGGCGGGGCTGATCCTGCCGACGCTGGTGACAAACCTGACACAGGCGCTGCGGGATGGCCTGCCCGTGGCCGTGGCCACCGCGCGCCATTTCCACCGCTTCGTGATCGCCACGCTGGTTCTGCTGCTGGTCTCGGCGCAATTCGTCGAACTGATCCCGCAGACGCTGTTCCTTGTCCTTCTGGGCCTGCCGATCACCGTTTTCGCTGCGCTGCAGCTTGCAGGGCGGAAACTGGCGCTGCGGCTGGAACACCGGCACCGGGCGGAATGGGTTCTGGGCGCCATCGGCGGCCTTTATGGCGGGGTTTCCGGCGTCTGGGGGCCGCCCTTGCTGGTCTATCTGCTGTCGGTCGGCACCGACAAGGCTGAAACGGTCCGGGTGCAGGGCGTCATCTTCCTGCTCGGCGCGATCACCCTTCTGGGCGCGCATCTGGGAACCGGGGTGCTGGATGGCCCGAACCTGATCTTTTCGGCGCTTCTGGTGCTGCCCGCACTGGCTGGGCAAACGCTGGGGCAGGCGTTGCAGGACCGGCTGGATCAGGTGCGGTTCCGCCGCTGGACGCAGGTGCTGCTGGTGCTGACCGGGCTGAACCTTGTCCGTCAGGCCCTCCTCGCATAGCAAAAGGGCGGCACCGCAGCGCCGCCCCTTGCATTTGCACCTTTTGAAATACTCCGGGGGTAGCCCATGGTTTCGCCATTGGTTCAAGAAACCAATGGGCTGGGGGGCTGGCCCCCGGTCCCGCAGACCGTATCAGCCGATCGCCGCGGCTTTCACATCGGCGTCGATATAGGGCACATATTGGCCGAAGTTGTCCGAGAACATCTTCACCAGCTTGGCCGCCTGCGCGTCATAGGCGGCCTTGTCCGCCCAGGTCGCCCGCGGGTCCAGCAGCGTGGCGTCAACTCCGGGCACTTCCACCGGCACCTCAAAGCCAAAGTTCGGATCCTTGCGGAAGGTCACCTTGTTCAGGCTGCCGTCCAGCGCGGCAGACAGCAGCGCCCGGGTGGCCTTGATCGGCATCCGCCGCCCGGTGCCAAAGGCGCCGCCCGACCAGCCGGTGTTGACCAGCCAGCAGGTGGCCCCCGTCTGCGCGATCTTTTCCTGCAAGAGCTTGCCGTAAACCTCGGGGCGGCGCGGCATGAAGGGGGCGCCGAAACAGGTGGAGAAGGTCGGCGTCGGTTCGGTCACGCCACGTTCGGTCCCCGGGGTCTTCGAGGTGAAGCCCGACAGGAAGTGATACATCGCCTGCGCCGGGGTCAGCCGCGCGATGGGCGGCAGCACGCCATAGGCATCGCAGGTCAGCATGATCACATTCTTCGGCTGCCCGCCCATCCCCGTTGCCGAAGCGTTCGAGATATAGTCCAGCGGATAGGCGCAGCGCATGTTCTGCGTCAGGCTGGCATCTTCGAAATCCAGTTCCAGCGTCTCGGGGTCGAACACCATGTTTTCAACCACGGTGCCGAATTTCGAGGTGGTGCCGTAAATCTCCGGCTCCGCCTCGGCGCTCAGGCTGATGGTCTTGGCATAGCAGCCGCCTTCAAAGTTGAAGGTGCCCTTTTCCGACCAGCCATGTTCATCGTCGCCGATCAGGATGCGGCTGGGATCGGCGGAAAGCGTGGTCTTGCCGGTGCCCGACAGGCCAAAGAACACCGCCGCGTCATCGGGGTTGCCGATGGCATGGTTGGCCGAGCAATGCATCGCCATCACGCCCTTGGCCGGCAGAAGGTAATTCAGCAGCGTGAAGACCGACTTCTTGTTCTCGCCCGCATATTCGGTGTTGGCGATCAGGATCACCTTCTTGTCGAAGTTCAGCGCGATCACCGTTTCCGTGCGGCAGCCGTGGCGGGCCGGATCGGCCTTGAACGAAGGCACGTTGATGATGGTGAACTCGGGTGCAAAGCTGTCCAGCTCTGCCCGCTCGGGGCGGCGCAGCATGTGGCGGATGAACAGGCCATGCCATGCCAGTTCCGTCACCACGCGCACATCCAGCCGATGTTCCGGGTCGGCGCCAGCGAACAGATCCTGCACGAAGTAATCGCGGCCCTTCATATGGGCCAGCATGTCGTCATAGAGGCGGTCAAAAGCCTCGGGCGCCATCGGGGCGTTGTTTTCCCACCAGATGCTGTCTTCCACCGCAGGGGTGCGGACAACGAATTTATCCTTCGGGGAACGTCCGGTGAATTGCCCCGTGGTGCAGAGGAACGCGCCCCCCTTGCCGAGACGACCTTCGCCGCGCTTCACAGCCTCTTCCACAAGGGCGGGCTCGATGAAGTTGTAATAGACGTTCCCAAGTCCCGTGATGCCTTGATGTTCAAGCGTCGCGCTCGGGTTCACACGTCCGGTCATTGTCCTGCAAGCTCCCGTTGCCACCCGATTGGGCGGATAAGTTCCAGAAATTAGGCACCCGGGCCAATGGGTTGCCACAAGCCCGGTCGCGGGGGGCCGGGTCTGTGGGGCCGCTATAACATGTGGTGGGGCATTGGAATAGGACGCATTGGCGCAGTTAGCGCAACCACCTTGGGTTTAGCGCAACCAAATTTTCGGCGGACCCGGAACTGCGGCAAATTAGTCAATTCTTGGGAAATTTGTCCCCTCATGGAGTCGCCGGAAGGGGTGATTCGCACATTCCTGTTGATTCTGGGGGGCAGAAAACTGATCATGTGGGAAAAATCAGGCAAGCCGAGCAGAATAGGGAAGCCCGACATGGCAAGGATCGCCCTTGTGGACGACGACAGGAATATCCTGACGTCCGTCTCGATGACTCTGGAAGCAGAGGGTTTCGAGGTGGAAACCTACAACGACGGCCAATCGGCACTGGACGCCTTCAACAGGCGCCTTCCCGACATGGCCGTTCTCGACATCAAGATGCCCCGGATGGACGGCATGGACCTGTTGCAGCGCCTGCGGCAGAAAACCACCATGCCGGTGATCTTCCTCACCTCCAAGGATGATGAGATCGACGAGGTTCTCGGCCTGCGGATGGGCGCCGATGATTATGTGAAAAAGCCCTTCTCGCAGCGGCTTCTGGTGGAACGCATCCGCGCCCTTCTGCGCCGTCAGGATGTGATGGCGACGGGCGAAGTCGCCGTCACCGAAGAGACCAAGATCATGGAGCGCGGCCATCTGCGGATGGACCCGCTGCGCCATTCGGTCAGTTGGAAGGGCCGCGACGTGTCGCTGACCGTGACCGAGTTCATGCTGCTACAGGCGCTCGCGCAGCGGCCGGGCTTCGTGAAGTCGCGCGATCAGCTCATGGATGTGGCCTATGACGATCAGGTCTATGTCGATGACCGCACGATCGACAGCCATATCAAGCGGTTGCGCAAGAAGATGCGCTCGGTTGACGAAGAGTTCTCGGCGATCGAGACGCTGTATGGCATCGGCTATCGTTATAACGAAGAATGACCGCAGCCGCCCGGATCGAGATGGAAAAGGCGCGCCCCGCGAAACCCGGTGAACTGCTTCTCGGCGAAGACTGGGTCTCGCCCGATGCGGTGGCCGATCCGGCGCTGCGCGAAGGCCGGGTGCGGCGGGGTCTGGTGTCGCTGAACCGCTCGCCGCTGGCGCGCAAGATCATCATCTTCAACCTGATGGCGCTTGTGGTGCTGGTGGCGGGGGTGCTGTTCCTGAACCCGTTCCGCGACAGTCTGGTGATCCAGCGCGAACAGGGACTGGTGACCGAGGCACAGCTTCTGGCCGATGTGATCGAGGCGGGGGGCGCTGGCCTGCCCGGCACGCTCGACAGCATGGCGATCAGCCCGGGGCTTGAGGTGTTCCTGTTCGATCCCGCCGGAAATATCGCGGCGCGGGGTCTTGGTCAGTCGCGCGACGGCAGCGCGCTGGCCCCCGATGGCCGCTCCACCATCATCACCGATTTCCTGAACTCGATCTGGGAAGGTGTGTCGGGCCTGCTGGTGCGCAGCGGCAAGGGCAACACCCCCGCCACGGCAGAGACTTTGGCGCGGGAGATGCTGCCACGGGCGCTTGCCGGCGAAACCGCGGTCAAGACCGCGCAGGGCAGCGAAGGCGGGGCGCAATTCACCGTGGCAACCCCGGTGATGATCGGCGGGCAGGTGGCGGGCGTGATCGCCCTGACCAGTGCCGAAGGCGAGATTGACCGTCTGGTGCGGTATGAGCGCGAGCAGATCCTGCAGATGTTCGTGATCGCGCTTCTGGTCTCCATCGGCCTGTCGCTCGTGCTGGCTTCGACCATCGCCAATCCGCTCTCCGATCTGGCGGCGGCGGCGGAACTCGGCCGCGACCGCGACGCGCGCAAGATGGCGCCGGGCCGCGTGCGCATTCCCGACCTTGCGGCGCGTCCCGATGAAATCGGGCGGCTGTCGGTTGCGATGCGCGGCATGGTGGCCGCGCTTTACGACCGGATCGACGCCAACGAACAATTCGCCGCCGATGTGGCGCATGAAATCAAGAACCCGCTGGCCAGCCTGCGCTCGGCCGTGGGCAGCCTGCGTTTCGTCAAGAAGGAAGAGCAGCGCGACAAGCTTCTGGATGTGATCGACCATGACGTGCGCCGTCTTGACCGGCTGGTCAGCGACATTTCCAATGCCTCGCGGCTCGACAGCGAACTGGTCAAGGAGGAGGAGGAAGAGTTCAACCTTCTCAAGACCCTGACCAATCTGACCGAATATCTGGCGCAAAGCGCGCGGGAAAAAGGCGTGGATTTCATCACCGATTTCCCCGCCGACCCGATCCGTATTTCCGGGCTTGAGGCGCGTCTGGCGCAGGTGTTCGTCAACCTGATCACCAATGCGATTTCCTTCTGCGAAGACGGCGATGCCGTGCGCGTCTGGGCGCGCCAGCGGGAAAACCGCGTGCTGATCGTGGTCGAGGATACCGGCCCCGGCATTCCCGAACAGGCGCTGACCAAGGTGTTCAAACGCTTCTATTCCGAACGCCCGGAAAAGCAGTTCGGCAATCATTCCGGCCTTGGGCTGGCGATCTCGAAACAGATCGTCGAGGCGCATGGCGGGGTGATCTGGGCGGAAAACATCCGCCCGACCAACGCCGACCCCACATCGGACCCGCTGGGCGCGCGGTTCGTGGTGGGCCTGCCGGTGTGAGCGGCGGGCTGATCCTTCACGCAACGACCGTGGCCCTCGGCGCAGACCGGGGGCTTCTGATTCTGGGGCCGTCGGGCAGCGGGAAGTCGGGGCTGGCGTTGCAGCTCATGGCGCTGGGGGCGCAACTGGTGGCCGATGACCGGACGCAGGTCCGCGAAGAGGGTGGCGCGCTGGTCGCCACCTGTCCGGCTGCGCTGCGTGGCCGGATCGAGGCACGGGGCATCGGCATCCTGAACGCCCCGGCGTTGCCGCAGGCGCGGCTGATTCTGGCCATCGACCTTGGCCAGACCGAAACCGAACGCCTGCCGCCGCGACGCAGCGTGACAATCACAACAACGCCGCTTGATCTTGTGCATGGGTCGGCGAGCAGCCATTTGCCATCTGCGCTTCTGTGCTATCTGCTGCATGGACGCGGTGCATGAAGGGTCCGGGCGTGCTGGATGGGGCGGAACAGGGGCTGGAACATCGGCTGGTGCTGGTCACCGGCCCGTCGGGTGCTGGACGCACCACGGCGATCCGTGCGCTTGAAGATCTGGGGTTTGAGGCGATCGACAATCTGCCGCTGTCGCTGGTGCCGCGTCTGATCGACGGCCCGCCCCTTGGCCGGCCCATCGCGCTGGGTGTCGATGTCCGCAACCGCGAGTTTACCGTTGCCGCGATGATCGAGCTGATCGACACGCTGACGCGCGAACCCCATGTCACGCTTGAGCTTCTCTATCTCGATTGCAGCGCTGCCGAATTGATTCGCCGCTTCAACCAGACCCGCCGCAGCCATCCGCTGACCCCCGGGCAAGACCCGGAGGAGGGGGTGGAACGGGAAATCGAATTGCTGGTGCCGATCCAGGCCCGCGCCGATCACCTGATCGACACTTCCGAGATGTCGCCGCATGACCTCAAGGCGGAACTGGCGCGCTGGTTCGACAAGGCGGTCGCGGCGCGGATGGCCGTCTCGGTGCAGTCCTTCAGCTATAAACGCGGTATTCCGCGCGGCGTGGACATGGTTTTCGACTGCCGTTTCCTGCAAAATCCGCATTGGGTGGCCGAGTTGCGCGCGCTTGACGGGCGCGATCCGGCGGTGGCGGCCCATGTCGAGGCGGACCCGCGCTTTGCTGAGTTCTTCCTTAGGTTGCAAGAGTTTGTGCTGTTTCTCCTGCCCGCGCATCTGGCCGAGGGCAAGGCACATCTGTCGATCGGCTTCGGCTGCAGCGGCGGGCAACACCGCTCTGTTGCAGTTGCAGAAAAACTGGGCAAACTGCTTGCCGAAGCGGGATGGCCGGTGTCAAAACGGCACCGGGAACTGGAACGCAGGGCGGCGGTAACGCCCCCCACGCAGGCGGGGTGACAGGCGCGTGATCGGTATCGTGATCGTCGCACATGGTGGATTGGCGCGCGAGTATCTCTCGGCGGTCGAGCATGTGGTGGGCCCGCAGGCGGGTATGCGGGCTATTACCATTGAGGATGCGCATGACCGCGCGGCCAAGCAGGCCGAAATCTGTCAGGCCGCCGATGCGGTCGATGGCGGCGGCGGCGTGGTGATTGTCACCGATATGTTCGGCGGCTCGCCGTCGAACCTGTCGCTGATGGCCTGCGCCGGGGCTGAACGGCGAATCGTTTACGGCGCCAATCTGCCGATGCTGATCAAGCTGGCCAAATCGCGCGATCTGCCGGTGGCCGAGGCGGTGGCCGCAGCCCTCGAGGCGGGGCGGAAATATATCAACAGCCTCGATCTGGGTGGAGGGGCGTAGCGTGTCGGGTCAGGTGCTGAAGATCGTCAACGAAAAGGGGCTTCACGCCCGGGCCAGCGCGAAATTCGTCGAGGTGGTCGAGGCGCATGACGCCGCTGCCGAGGTGACGAAGGACGGCATGACCGTTTCGGGCGACAGCATCATGGGGCTTTTGATGTTGGCAGCCTCGCGCGGAACCTCTATTGAGGTTCGGACCAGCGGCCCGCAGGCGGCCGTGCTGGCCGAAGCGCTGGCTGCGCTGGTGGCGAACCGCTTCGGCGAAGATCGCTAGCGCCGGGGCGCGGAAGGAAGGCAGACGAGTTGGGCACCGATATGCCTCAGGACGAGGGTGCGCAGGCAGGCGAAACCGCCCCGCGCGTCGCGCGCAAATATGACATGCGTCGGCTGTCCTATGCGGGAACTTTCACCAACCCGTTCAAATCCGGCACGATCCGCGCGCTGGAATGGTTGACGGCGAAGGTGCAACTGCTGTCGCTGATCCGCAGTTTCGAGAAATCCGGCGCCCCCTTTGGCGCGCCGTTCTGGCCCAAGGCGATCCGCCACATGGGCATCCGCATCGACACGCCCGAGGCCGAGATTGCCCGCATTCCGAAGACCGGGCCGGTTGTGGTGGTGGCCAACCATCCCAGCGGGCTGGTCGATGGCATGATCATGGCCGAGATGGTCAACCGCGTGCGCTCGGATTTCCGCATCCTGACACGCTCGCTCCTCACCGGCATCCCCGAGGTCGAGGAATTCATGATCCCCGTCCCCTTCCCGCATGAGGAAAATGCGCGCGAGGCGGGGCTGGAAATGCGCAACCAGACCATGGCGCATCTGAAACGCGGCGGGGTGATCATCCTGTTCCCGGCGGGCAAGGTGGCGATGTCGGAAACATGGTTCGGCCCCGCGGTCGAGGCGGAATGGAACGTCTTCACCCACAAGATGATCCAGCGGTCCGGCGCGATGATCGTGCCGATCTATTTTCCCGGCCAGAACAGCCGCATGTTCCTGATCGCCAACAAGATTTCCGACACGCTGCGGCAGGGCCTGTTGCTTTACGAGATCAAGCGCAGCCTGTTCAAGCCGCAGCGCCCCTTCATCGGCGAACCGATCCCGCCAACTGTGTTGCAGCAATGGGAGGGCAACCCGCGCGGCTTCCTCGCATGGCTGCGGCAGCACACGCTGAACCTTGGCAAGGGCGGCTGACCCTCAGTCCAGCCCGTCTTTGCCCAAAAGGGTGCGGCCCGTCCGGTCCTCAAGCTCAATCAGCCAGAGGTCCGGGTCGCGCAGTTTCTGCCGCCGCAGGCCGGCATCGACATCCGGCTCATCGCCCTCGGCCAGCACCATCCAGACCCGCGCATCCGCCATCAGGTCATAGCCGCGTTGCCAGGCGCGGGCGCGGCCGTCCAGCGTGGCGACCTTGACCACCACCGCCCCCGAAACCGGATCACCCTTGGCCGTGACATAGGCCGGAATATCGGCCATCCGCAGCCGCGCCAGATAGGCGGAAACCCAGACATGCGTGGCAAGGCGGATCAAAGGGGAACCCCCGGATGACAGGTCTTTTCATTCGACAGCCGATGGCCGGGCTGCGAAACTCTGCGGGCAAGGTCAAGGAGATACCGCCCGATGTCCACCCCCGCCAAACGTCCGCCGCTTGCGCCGCGCCTTGTGATCCTTGCCGGAGGGCTCACGCTTTTTGCGGCCAATTTCCTCAAGACGGCCCCCGCAACCCAGGCGATGCTGCAAATCGGCGGCGGTCTGGTGGCGCTGGCCGGGCTGGTCTGGTTCTTCCTGATGTTCCGGCGGCGCTAGGGCGGCCTGCGCTCAGGCGTCGCCGTCCTTGAAGTCGAGCCCCATCTCGGTGTAGCGCTCGGCCTCTTCCAGCCAGTTTTCCCGCACCTTCACCTGCAGAAACAGATGCACCTTGCGGTCAAGGAAGGTGGAAATCTCGGCCCGGGCAGCGGTGCCGATGGCCTTGATCGTCTCACCGCCATTGCCCAGCACGATGCCCTTGTGCCCATCACGGGCGACATAGACGATCTGGTCGATCCGGGTCGAACCGTCGGGCTTGTCCTCCCATTTCTCGGTTTCCACCGTGAGCTGGTAAGGCAGTTCCTCATGCAGGCGCAGGGTCAGCTTTTCGCGCGTCATTTCGGCGGCGATCATCCGCATCGGCAGGTCGGCGATCTGGTCTTCGGGGTAATACCATTCCCCCTCGGGCAATTGCCCGGCCAGCCATTGCCGCAGCTTGTCCACGCCGTAACCCTTTTCCGCCGAAATCATAAAGGTTTCGGCAAAGGGGAACGCCTCGTTCATCTTCTGCGCCAGCGCCAGCAGCACTTCGGCCTTGACCCGGTCGATCTTGTTGATGGCCAGCGCCACCGGCTTGCCCCGGGGCATCTCGTCGCGCATCCGGTCGATGATGGCTTGCGTGCCCTCGGTCAGGCCGCGATGCGCCTCGATCAGCAGCACCACCACATCGGCATCCGCTGCGCCGCCCCAGGCCGCCTTGACCATCGAACGGTCAAGCCTGCGGCGCGGGCGGAAAATGCCGGGCGTATCGACAAAGACGATCTGCGCCCGCCCCTCCATGCAGACGCCGCGAATGCGCGCCCGCGTGGTCTGCACCTTATGCGTCACGATCGAGACCTTGGCCCCCACCATCCGGTTGAGAAGGGTGGACTTGCCGGCATTCGGCTCGCCGATCAGCGCGACAAAGCCGGCGCGGGTGGGTTCAGTCATGGGGGCCTCAATCTGCATATCGCAGCCGCATAGTCCAATTGCCCCGCTTTGGCGAGTCTAAAGGGCCGCCCTAGCTGCCCTGCTCCATCCGCGACAGCAGGGCGCGGGCGGCCATCTGTTCGGCCACGCGCTTGGAGCCGGCGCTGGCGCGTTCGGTGGCGCCGTTGGCCAGCGTCACCGCAACCGTGAAGACCGGCTGGTGGTCGGGGCCGCTGCGGCCCGCCTCAGCATAGACCGGCGGCGGCATGGCGCGGGCCTGCGCCCATTCCTGCAAGCTGGTCTTTGGGTCGCGGGCATCGGGGGCCACCGCGCCGATCCGCGGCCCCCAAAGCCGCAGCACCAGCGCCCGCGCCGCCTCGAATCCCGCATCCAGATAGACGGCGGCAATCAGTGCCTCCATCGCGTCGCCCAGCAGCGCCTCTTTCCGCCGCCCGCCCGACATCATCTCGGACCGGCCCAGTTTCAGCACCTCGCCCAGCCCGATTTCGCGGGCGACCTCGGCGCAGGTCTCCTTGCGCACCAGCGCGTTGAAGCGGGGGGCAAGCTGCCCCTCGCTCGCGCCGGAATCGGCGGCCAGCAGCGCCTCGGCCATCGACAGGCCCAGAACGCGGTCGCCCAGAAACTCAAGCCGCTGATTGTCGGCCCGGGTGGGCGAGGAGATGGAGGCATGGGTGACCGCCTGCACCAGCAACGCCGGCTTGCCGAAGGCATGGCCGATGCGCCCCTCGAACGCCTTCAGATCGGCAGAGAGCCTCATGCCGCCACCCCCCGCGCGCCCGCCGCCGTCCCGCAGGGTCGCGGGGCAGTGCAGGGGGATCGCAGCGGCAGCAGCGTCATGGCAGCTTACTCGATAGCCTCAAAGAAACGGTCCATCCGCCAGGTCCAGAAAAACAGCATCGAACGCCCGGCAGACGAGAAGATCACCCGGTCAGCCCGGCCGATCAGATATTCCGCCGGGACAAAGCCCACGCCGCCGACCGCCTGCGAAAAGCGGCTGTCCTGGCTGTTGTCGCGGTTGTCGCCCATGAAGAAGTAATTGCCTTCGGGCACAGTGAAGACATCGGTGTTGTCGGCAAAGCCGTTGTCCTCGATGTTCAGCACGTCATGCACATGGCCGCCCGGCAGCGTCTCGCGGAAGCGGGGGCGGGTGCAGACGCCGCCCTGACCCACCGGATCATTGGCGCAGCGCGGCATGTTGCCCATCGGACCCTGCGGCTCTTTGATTTCCTCAAAGGTGCCGGCGGGTTCCTGCGGTGCCACGGCGCCGTTGATGTAAAGCAGCCCGTCCTTGACCTGAATCTTGTCGCCCGGCAGCCCGATCAGCCGCTTGATCATGTCCGAGCCGTTGACCGGATGGCGGAAGACCACGACATCGCCCCGCTCCGGCTCGCTCGCCAGAATCCGGCCCGGGATCGGGCAGGCGGCGAAGGGGCAGGAATATTTGGAATAGCCGTAAGCCATCTTGTTGACGAAGATGAAATCGCCGATCAGCAGCGTGTCCTTCATCGACTCCGACGGGATCCAGAACGGCTGGAACAACAGCGTGCGGAACACGCCCGCGATGACCAGCGCCCAGAACAGTGTCTTGACCGTCTCGAGGATGCCGCCTTCGGATTTCGCCATGTCTGGTCCGCCTTTTCGCTTCTGCCGGGGCTACATGCGCGCCGCGCCGCGGGGAGTCAAGTTTCGCGGCCTTCACTTCGGCGGGGCCGCGCCTCGATCACGACAAAGGCCTGGGCCCAAGGGTGATCGTCGGTCAGGGTGACATGCACCACCGCCTCATGCCCGGGTGGGGTCATCGCCGCCAGCCGCTCGGCGGCCCAGCCGGTCAGATGCATCACCGGCTGGCCGGTGCGCAGGTTGGAAACCGCCATGTCCCTCCACGAAATTCCCATCCGCAGTCCGGTGCCCAACGCCTTGGAGCAGGCTTCCTTGGCCGCCCAGCGCTTGGCATAGGTGGCAGCAACGGCCATCGGGCGGCTTTCGGCCTTGCGCTGCTCGCGCTCGGTGAAGACGCGGTTGCGGAAACGGTCGCCGTGCCGGGCCAGCGTGGCCTCGATCCGCTCGATATTGCACAGGTCGCTGCCGATGCCGAGGATCATGGGGCGCCAAATTCCTTGCAAGGAATTTGCAAAACTCTTCGAAGAATTTTGCCCGGAACTTTGGAAAATTCCGGGGTCACGCCCCGGTTCCCCGCGCCTCATCCATGCGGCGGCGCATTTCGCCGATGGCATCTTCCAGCCCCATGAAGATCGCCTCGCCGATCAGGAAATGCCCGATGTTCAGCTCGCGCAGCTCGGGAATGGCGGCAATGGGCGCCACATTGTCATAGGTCAGCCCATGACCGGCGTGAACCTCAAGCCCCAGCGAATGCGCCAGCGCCGCCCCTTTCACCAGCGCGGCCAGCTCCGCCTCGGCCTCGGCCAGACGGCCTTCGGCGTGCAGGTCGGAATAATGGCCGGTGTGCAGTTCCACCACCGCCGCGCCGATCCGGGCCGATGCTTCGATCTGGCGCGCATCATGGCCGATGAACATCGACACCCGGCACCCGGCATCGCGCAGCGGCGCGATGTAATGCGCCAGCCGGTTTTCGTCGCCCGCCACGTCAAGTCCGCCCTCGGTCGTGCGCTCTTCGCGCTTTTCCGGCACGAGGCAGACCGCATGGGGCCGCAGCCGCAGCACGATGGCGGCCATCTCTTCGGTCGCGGCGCATTCGAAGTTCAGCGGAATGCCGATCCCGGCGCGCAGCGCCTCCATGTCGGCGTCGCGGATGTGGCGGCGGTCTTCGCGCAGATGGGCGGTGATGCCATCGGCCCCCGCTGCTTCGGCCAGCAGCGCCGCCCGCAGCGGATCGGGCCAAGCCGAGCCGCGCGCATTGCGCACCGTCGCCACATGGTCGATGTTCACACCCAGCCGCAGCCTGCCATCCGTCATCGCCAACGCCTCTCCCAACCCGTGCCGTTCCAGTTTAGGGCGTGCCGGGGCCATCGTCATCCCCCGCCGCCTCGTTGCGGTGCGGTTTCAGCCGCTGCGCCGCCTCAAGCAGCGCCTCCTTGATATGCCGCCGCCGCTCGCCCCGTTCTTTCGCCTTGGCGGCGCGGGCGTTCTGATAGGCCTGCACCAGCGGGATGGTGATGTAATAGGCGATCAGCGAGATCACGATGCCCGGCACAAGGGCGCCGATGAAATAGGGCACATAGATGTCGTGCCAGAATTGCAGCAGCCCGTCCCAGCGCGTCACCTCATCGGTGAAGACGGCGCGCAGGTTGAACCAGATGTCGCGCCCGGCGTTTTCAAAGGCGCGGGCAATCGCCCCGGCCGACAGCGCAGTCTTGACCCCCATCATCCAATGGCCAAGCGACATTGCCAGCACGGCAAAGAAGGGCGTGGTCAGCGGGTTGGTGTTGAACGTCCCCAGCAGCGCGGCAAGGATATTGCCCCGCATCAGCCGCGCCAAGGCCCAGGCGCCGACGAATTGCAGCCCCGGCAGCGGCAGAAAGCCGATCAGGCTGCCGGCAAAGATGCCGCGCGCCACGCGGTGCGGCGTGTCGGGCACGCGGCGCATCCGGTGGATGACATAGCGCGTCGCCCGGCGGAACCCGCCCCGCGGATAGACCATCTCGCGCAGCCAGGCGCCCCAGCCCAGCGGTTCTCGTCTTTTGAAGACCACGCCGTTCCCCTTCCGGTGTGGCCCGCAGGGGCCACCTTTTTGCCCTTACAGGACTTCCTTCATCGCGTCACCTGCCGATGGCAGGTGACTTTGCCGCAGCGTCGCGCAGACGTGTCAGCCGCTCCTGACGCCGCCGCAGCCGCATCGCCTGATAGGCCGCGATCAGCGGCAACGAGGCCATATAGCCCGCCGTGGCAGCAATCACCCCCGGCACAAGCCCGCCCACCAGATAGGGCAGGAAGAACCCGTCCCAAAAGCTGGCCAGCCGCCCCCAATCGGTTTCGGCCGGGGTGAAAATGGCCAGCAGATTGTGCCAGACCTCGGCTCCCGCCCCGGCGAAAGCTTGCAGAATATGGGCGGCGGGCGGCGCGCTGGCCATGTTGCCCAGCATCAGATGACCCAGCTCCATCGACAGCACGGCGATGAACGGAAAGGTCAGCGGATTGCCCACCAGCGTTGCCAGCAGGGCCGCAACGACATTGCCCCGCATCGCCACGGCCAAGGCCGCCCCCAGCCCCAGATGCACGCCGAAGAACGGCGTGAATGACACAAATATCCCGGCCCAGATGCCACGCGCGATGCGCTGCGGCGGATCGGGCAGCCGCGTCAGGCGCACCCAGACATAACGCGCAGCCCGACGCCATCCGCCCCTTGGGTAGACCAAAGCCTGCAACCGTTCGGGCAGGGTCAACCGGGTTCGGCGTCTGAAAACCACGCGACCGTCCTTTCTGCCCGCTGGGGCCAACCCCTCAGGGTTTGCGAGTCTTATCGCGGTGACGCGACACCTGTGCGACATCGGTTTCCGCTTCGAGCGCCGTCATCACCATATGCAGATGCTCGACATCGCGCAGGTCCACATCCACCAACAGCCGGAAGAAATCCGGCTTGCGCTCGGTGAACCGCAGGTCCGAGATATTGGCCTTCTGTTCCCCGATCAAGGTGCAGATGCGTCCCAACACCCCCGCATCATTCGAGATTGTAAGCTCAAGGCCAACCGTGTTCACGGCCTTGTGACGCCCGGCGTGCCAGTGCAGGTCCACCCAGCGGTTGGGCTGTTCTTCAAATTCGACCAGCGCGGGGCAGTCGATGGCGTGCATCACCACGCCCTGACCGCGATAGGTGATGCCGACGATCCGCTCGCCCGGAAGGGGCTGGCAGCAGGGCGCGCGGCGCACCGACTGGTCATCGGGCAGGCCCAGAACCGGGCGGGCATTGTCCACCTCTTCCCCCGCGGCCAGCGACAGTTCGGGATAGAGCGTTTCCACCACCTTGCGCGCGGTCAGTTCGGCGCTGCCCAGCCGGGCCAGCAATTCGGCCTCGTCGGGAATGCCCAGCATCTTGGCGGCGGTGCGCAGGGCCTTGTCGGTGGCCTTCTTGCCGACATGCTCGAACGCGGCGCGGGCAAGCTCCTGCCCAAGCCGCACGAAACGCCCGCGATCCTCTTCGCGCAAGGAGCGCCGGATGGCCGCCTTGGCGCGGCCCGTCGTGACGATATCCACCCAGCTTGCCTGCGGGCGCTGCCCCTCGGCGGTGATGATTTCCACCGACTGGCCGTTCTTCAGCCGGGTCCAGAGCGGCACGCGGATGCCGTCCACCTTGGCCGAAACGCAGGAATTGCCGATCCGCGTGTGAATCGCATAGGCATAATCCAAGGGCGTCGCCCCGCGCGGCAACTGCACCACATCGCCCTTGGGCGTGAAGCAGAAGACCTGATCGGAATACATCTCAAGCTTGACGTTTTCCAGAAACTCGTCGTGGTCGCCCTCGTCCAGCTTTTCGGTCAGGGTCGAAATCCACTTGGCCGGATCGACGGCAAAGGGGTTCTTGGCGCGCACGCCCTCGCGGTAGGACCAATGCGCGGCCACCCCCGCCTCGGCCACTTCATGCATTTCGCGGGTGCGGATCTGCACCTCGACCCGCTTGCCATCACGGCCGGACACAGTTGTGTGGATCGAGCGGTAGCCGTTCGATTTCGGTTGGCTGATGTAATCCTTGAACCGGCCCGGCACCGCACGCCAGCGTTGGTGGATCACGCCAAGGATGCGGTAGCAGTCCGCCACCGAATCGCAGATCACGCGGAAGCCATAGATGTCGGAAAGCCGGCTGAAGGCCAGGTCCTTTTCCTGCATCTTGCGCCAGATCGAATAGGGCTTTTTCGCCCTTCCATAGACCGAAGCCTCGATCTGCACCTTTTCCAGCTCGCTGCGGATATCGGCGGTGATCTTGTGAACCACATCGCCCGCCTCGCGCTGCAACGTCAGAAAGCGGCGGATGATCGAGTTGCGCGCCTCGGGGTTCAGCACCTTGAAGCCAAGGTCTTCCAGCTCTTCGCGCATCCATTGCATCCCCATGCGACCGGCAAGGGGGGCAAAGATCTCCATCGTCTCGCGGGCCTTCTGGGCCTGCTTTTCGACTTTCATCGACTTTATGGTGCGCATGTTGTGCAGGCGGTCGGCCAGCTTGACCAGAATGACCCGCAGATCCTTGGACATCGCCATGAACAGCTTGCGGAAGTTCTCCGCCTGCTGGCTGTGGGTCGAGGACAGTTGCAGGTTGGTCAGCTTGGTCACGCCATCGACCAGTTCGGCCACCTCGTTGCCGAACAGGCGTTCCACCTCGGCATAGGTCGATTTGGTGTCTTCGATCGTGTCATGCAGCAGCGCGGTGATGATCGTGGCATCATCCAGATGCTGCTCGGTCAGGATGGCCGCCACCGCGACGGGATGCGTGAAATAGGGCTCGCCCGATTTGCGGAACTGCCCCTCGTGCATCTTGGTGCCATACGCATAGGCCGTGCGGATCAGCTCGGCATTGCAACGCGGATTGTAGTTGCGAACAAGGGCGATGAGGTCTTCAACGTCGATCATCACCGCCCCTTGGCGCCCTTTCGGGTCTTACAGCTCGCCCTGCGCTTCCATCAGCGCGCGGAGGAGTTTTTCTTCCGACATGTCGTCCTGCATCGGGCGGTCAATCTCACCCGACATCAGAAGCGCCATCTGATCGTCTTCCGGCTCGTCAACCTCGATCTGGGTCTGATAGCTTTCGATCATCCGCTCGCGCAGAACCGAGGCGATCTGGGTCTCTTCCGCGATCTCGCGCAGCGCGACCACCGGGTTCTTGTCATTGTCACGGTCCACCGAAGGGACCGAGCCGGACTGGATTTCGCGCGCACGATGGGCGGCCAGCATCACCAGCTCGAATCGGTTCGGAACCTTGTCAACGCAATCTTCAACCGTCACGCGGGCCATTGGAAACTCCACTCGGGCAGGGGATCGGGAAGCGCCTGTTTAGGCGCGAAACTTGGGCTTGACAAGCGGATAATCAGAGGTTTGCGCCAGAGTCAAGGCTGGCATCAAGCGCGACCACCTCTGCCCGGGCCGCTTGCGGCAGGTCGGCCAGCATCTCGGCCACGCTGCGGCCCAGCACCGGATGCTGCCAGTCCGGCGCCACATCGGCCAATGGCACCAGCACAAAAGCCCGGTCCTGCATCCGCGGATGCGGCAGGATCAGCCGGTCGGGCGTCTCTTGCGCCTGCGCCTCGGGGGGCAGGTCGTGCCAGTGGCGGAACCCCGCCAGATCGGGCGCCACCGTATCGCCCACCGCCAGAAGGTCGATGTCCAGCGTCCGCCCGCCCCAGCGCCGCAGCCGCTCGCGCCCGAATCGGGCCTCGATTTCATGCAGGCGTGCCAGAATTTCCGAAGTGACAATTTGATGACGCAGCGTCAGAACCGCCGCCGCATTCACATAGTCGGGACCGGCCCCGGCCGGAAAACAGGGCGTCCGGTAAAGCCTGCTCAGGCGCAGGTCGCCCAAAGCCCCGCCGTTCAGCGCGGCAGCGGCAGCCAAGATCGTTGATTCCGGCTGCATTCCGCCGAAGGGCAGGTTTGCGCCAAATGCAACCAGGACGTGCTTTTCGTGGGGGCTCACCGATGCTAACCTTGACTCGTGCCGCAGGGGACTACCCTTTTGGCGGGGTTGTGGGCACAGATGCCGTTTGCCATATGTGACGGGTTCACCGTCGATTTCGCTACAATACGTTGGTCACTCACGGAAGCGCGATTGGTGAATATTTTTTCGAGGGGAAGACGGAATGTTTTACAAGGACGAACGGCTCGCGCTGTTCATCGATGGTTCGAACCTGTATGCGGCCGCCAAGGCGCTGGGTTTCGACATCGACTACAAGCTTCTGCGACAGGAATTCATGCGACGGGGCAAACTGCTGCGCGCATTCTATTACACCGCATTGCTTGAGAATGACGATTACTCGCCGATCCGCCCGCTGGTGGACTGGCTTCATTACAACGGCTTCACCATGGTCACCAAACCGGCCAAGGAATATACCGACAGTCAGGGCCGCCGGAAGGTCAAGGGCAACATGGACATCGAACTGACGGTCGATGCCATGGAACTTGCACCGCGGATGGACCATGCCGTGCTGTTCTCGGGCGACGGCGATTTCCGCCCGCTG
Organism: Tabrizicola fusiformis; assembly: GCF_013328815.1. Classification (GTDB taxonomy): domain Bacteria; phylum Pseudomonadota; class Alphaproteobacteria; order Rhodobacterales; family Rhodobacteraceae; genus Fuscibacter. The sequence continues at coordinate 119,711 of NZ_JABUHN010000007.1, read as the reverse complement.
GTGGAAAGCCTGCAACGTCAGGGTGTTCGCGTCTCTGTCGTCTCGACCATCCGGTCGCAACCGCCGATGATCGCCGATGAACTGCGCCGTCAGGCCGACAATTTCATCGAGCTGGACGAGTTGCGCGAAGTCATCGGCCGCCCGCCGCGTGAACCGCGCCCCCTGCTGGCCGAGCGTCCCGAAGACGCCGACATCGAAGGCAAGTGAGCAGCGTTGAAGCCGAAGGACCGGGGCAGGGGACTGTTCCGGTCTTGCCGCTTGCGCTGCTGCACTACCGGCTGACCCCCGCCGACGCCCTCGCCTGGGAGATGCTGCCGACCGAGGCGCGTGGCTGGGTCAAACTGGCCCTCTTCGCGCCCTGGATCATGCTGGGGCTGGGCTGGGGCGCAATCGACGGCCACGACCTGCCGTTCTGGCAACATGCCGCACTGGCCAGCGCCCCGGCGCTTGCGGTCTGGGCGCTGTCGCAAGTGCTGATGGCGCGGGGCCGGCAGCGCCGCGCGCTTGCCCGCATCCCCGCCCCCGTGGACATGATCTGCGAGGTTTGGGGCGATCACCTCTCTGCCCATGCCGTGGGGCAGCCGCAGGCCGCGCTTATCCTTGCCCCCGAAACCATCCGTCAGGTGGTCCTTACGCCCGACAGGCTGTTTCTTGACGCAGCCTCCAGCCTGCTGATCCTGCCGGGCGCCGCCTTTGCCGGTGCCGAAGACATGGCCGCCTTTGCCGCCCATTGGGACAGCCTCTCGCAACAGGCGCAGCCCTGATGGTGGCGGCCACGGTCTGGGCGGGCCTTGGCGGCATGGCGCTTTCGGCCTTTGCCGCCGCCAGCCCGCTGCCCTTTCAGTCCGAGCCGGTCTTCCTTGGCCTTCTCGCCACCGATACTGTGCCGCTCTGGCCGCTGCTGATCACCGCCAGCCTCGCCAATACCGCAGGCTCCATGGTCACCCATGCCATCGGGCGCGCGGCCGGCGCGGGGGGCAGCCGCTGGCTCCCCCTTTCCGACCGCCGCCGCGCCCGGGCCGAGGCGTGGTTCGCCCGCTGGGGCCGCTGGTCGCTGTTGCTCAGTTGGGCGCCGGGCGGTGATATCCTTGTGGCGCTTTCCGGTCTTGCCCGCCTGCCGGTGCTGCAGACCCTTGCCCTTGTCGCGTTCGCCAAGACCGCCCGTTATGCCGCGCTTGCGGGCCTTGCCCGTCTTGTAACCGGCTGAGGCTGGACCTTGTGCCCCGCAGGCCCTACATCGGAACCGGCTGCCTTCATCTTGGCCCAAATATCCAGATTCCCCGCTGCCCGAGGCCGCCCCATGTCCGACCTGCCGCCCCTGACCCTCCTCCTCGCCGCGCCGCGGGGGTTTTGCGCCGGCGTGGACCGCGCCATCAAGATCGTCGAAATGGCGATCGAGAAATGGGGCGCCCCGGTCTATGTCCGGCACGAGATCGTTCATAACAAATTCGTGGTCGATGAACTGCGGGCCAAGGGCGCGGTTTTTGTCGAGGAACTCGACGATGCACCCACCGACCGCCCGGTGATCTTCTCGGCCCATGGCGTGCCGAAATCGGTGCCCGCCGCCGCTGCCGCCCGCAACATGATTGCCGTTGATGCCACCTGTCCCCTCGTGACCAAAGTGCATTCCGAGGCGCATCGCCACCATGAGATGGGGCTACAAATGGTGATGATCGGCCATGCCGGGCATCCCGAAACCATCGGCACCATGGGCCAACTGCCCGAAGGTGAGGTGCTGCTGGTGGAAACCGCTGCCGATGTTGCGGGCCTTCAGGTCCGCGACGAGGCGCGCCTTGCCTTCATCACCCAGACCACGCTGTCGGTGGACGATACCGCTGGCATCGTGGCCGCGCTGAAGGATCGTTTCCCGGCCATCATCGGCCCGCATAAGGAAGACATCTGCTATGCCACCACCAACCGGCAGGCGGCGGTCAAGGCCATTGCGGGCCGGATCGACGCGCTTCTGGTGATCGGCGCCCCCAATTCCTCCAACTCCAAACGTCTGGTCGAAGTGGGCCGCGCCGCCGGTTGCGCCTATTCCCAACTGATTCAGCGCGCCGCCGACATCGACTGGCGCGCGCTGGAGGGTATCCGCGCCGTGGGCGTCACCGCCGGCGCCTCGGCCCCCGAGGTGTTGGTGAACGAGGTGATCGACGCCTTCCGCGCCCGTTTCGCCACCAATGTCGAACGGGTAGAGACCGCGCAGGAAGACATCGAATTCAAGGTGCCCCGCATCCTGCGCGAACCTGCCTGACCGAACTTGCCCGACGGCGTGCGCGGGCGGGGGGCTGACAGCCCGCCGTGCGGGCGCTAGGCTGGCGGCACTCCTCTGGACCCGTCATGCTGCGCCGCTTTCTCGCCCTTGTCCTGCTGCTGCTTGCCGCCCCCTCTGCCGCCTTGGCGCAGGAGGAGGTGACCTATGATCAAATGCGCGCGCTGGCCGAAGGGCCCTTCGCCTCGCTGACCCAATTCCTGCCCCTGACCGAACCGGCGCTGGCCGCGCCCTGCGATCTGACGCGCCCCGGCCAAAGCCATGCCATCCTGTTCGGGGCCGACAGTTTCGGCCCCGGTTCCGGCGCGGTGCTGGCCGGGGCTGCCAATTCCATCGCCCTGATGGCCGAGGCGCTGACCCGCCGTGGCCTGCCCGCCGACAATATCCTGCGCCTCGACGGCGCCAATGCCACCCGCGCCGCGCTGGCGCAGGGTGCCGAGGGGCTGCTCTGGCGGCTTGGCTGCACCGATCATGTCGTTCTTTACATCACCGGGGTTTCCGCCAGCACCAAGAGCATCGCGGAATGGATGACCGGCGGCTGGTCCAAGGATGACTGGATTTCCGCCTCGGCGGAAACCGACCCCCTGATGCGCGGCATCGTTTCGTCGGCGCCGTTCCTGCTGGGCAATCCCTCGACCGCGACCGAGCAGGAAATCCTCTCCGCCGCAGCACTTTCGGAACTGGTCACCCGGCTGCGCAACCGCGCCGCGCATGTGACACTGATCCTCGATACCACCTATGCCGCCGGGTTCGACATCGCGGCGCGCCAGATGCGGGTGGACCCGCGCCTGCTCTGGCGCGAAAGCCGCGGTAGCCAAACCGCCGGGGGCGAAGCCCCGCTGCCCACTGCCCTGTCGGCACGCGCCGGGGCGCTGTCGCTTCTTTACAGCGCCGACCGCACCTCGATGTCTGCCGAAATGCGCCTTCCCGACGACAGCCCGCAATCGCCGGTCTACAACCTTTTCGGCTTCAAGCTGGCCGCCGCGATTCAGGCCGATGCCGCCCTGACCGTGCCGTCGCTGGGCCGCGCCATCGCGGCCATCTCGCTTGCGCCGCAGTATCAGCACTACCAGAACCATGTGATCGAGACGACCGACGCCAGCCTGCCGATCCTTGCCGAACTTGCCGCTGCCGCCCCGGTGCCGCCCGCCGTTCCGGCCGATGGGCCGGATGTCATCCGCATCACCGCCCCCGAACCCAGCCGCACCGCCGCCGCGCTGGACGATCCGGTGCTGACGCTAAAAGGTGCGGTCCACTGGCCCGAAGACACGCTGATCGTGCTGGTCGGCAAGGAACAGGCCCTGTCGCGCGCCGATGGCAGCTTTCAGCATGAGGTGGCGCTGCAACCCGGCCTGAACCGGATCGAGATCATGGCGATGACCCGCGACAATCGCCAGCATTCCAAGGTGATCGAGGTGACCTATTCCGGCGGTGAGGTGGCCCGCGCCGGAACCGGCAAACGCTATGCCCTGCTGATCGCCAATCAGACCTATGGCGGCACCACCGGAATGCCCGCCCTCGCCACGCCCTTTGCCGATGCCGATGCGCTGGCCGCAGTTCTGACCCGCCGCTATGGCTTTGTCACCGAAGCGACCCTGCCCGATGGCAGCCCGCTGCCGCTTTTGCTCAAGGATGCCAACCGCGCCACGATCGAGGCCACGCTTTTTCACCTGTCGCAGATCGCCGGGGCCGAGGATCAGGTGCTGATCTATTACGGCGGCCATGGCGTGTTTGAAGAGGTGACCGGCACCGCCTTCTGGTTGCCCGCCGATGCCGTCGCCGGGGTTCCGCCCAGCTATCTGTCGGCTTCGGGTATCTCAGAGGCGTTGTTGCGGTTGCAGGCGGGGTCGGTGGTGGTGATTTCCGACAGTTGCTATTCCGGGGCGCTGATGCGGGGGGCGCCGTCGCAGGATTTTGCTGCGCTGGACGCGGTGGACCGCGCCCGGGTGCTGGACCGGCTTTCGGACAAACGGTCGCGTGTGCTGATCACCTCGGGCGCGAATGAACCTGTGGCCGATGGCGGCGGCGATGGCCATTCGATCTTCGCCCGCGCCCTGCTCACCGGGTTGTCCGAGGCGACCGGCCCGATCGCCGCGCAAGAGCTGTTCGACGATTTCGTCTTTCCCATCGTGATCGGCCGCGCCGAACAGGAACCGCAATACCGCCCCATCGCCAAATCCGGCCATGAAGGCGGCGATTTCGTCTTCACCCCGCTCGCCCCCTGACGCCCCGGGGGAGGGCGCATCAGGCCCTTCCCCCCGCCGCCTTGCCGCCCTAGCCTCGCCCGACCCAAGCCGGAGACTGCCATGCGTGCCGCCCTTCTTGCCCTGTTCCTTGCCCAGCCCGCCCTTGCCGCGCCCTGCGGTGGCGACTGGGGCGGCTTCCTGCGGGCCATGACGGACGAGGCGCGCGCGGCAGGCGCCTCCGACGCCGCCATCGCCGCCTTTTTCGACGGGGCCCGCGCCGATTCCAAGGTGCTGAAGGCCGACCGTGGGCAGGGGGTGTTCCGTAAGACCTTTCTCGACTTTTCCAAAAGCCTGATCTCGAAAAGCCGGTTGCAGACCGGCGCCGCCAAATCCGCGGAATGGGACGCCATCTTTGCCCGGGCCGAGAGTGAATTCGGCGTCTCGCGCGGCATCCTTCTGGCCTTTTGGGCGTTCGAGACCGATTTCGGCGCCGTGCAGGGCGATTTCAACACCCGCAACGCCCTGCTGACGCTGGCCCATGATTGCCGCCGCCCCGAGATGTTTCAGCCGCAGGTTCTGGCGGCCATCCTCTTGACCGAAAAGCATGATTTCGACCCGGCCACCACCACCGGCGCCTGGGCGGGCGAGATTGGCATGGTGCAGATGCTGCCCAAGGACATTCTGGAAAAGGGCGTTGATGGCGACGGCGACGGTCTGATTACGCTCAAGACCTCGGCCCCCGATGCGCTTTTGTCGGGGGCCAATCTGCTGCGCCATCACGGCTGGCGCGCCGGAGAGCCGTGGCTGCAAGAGGTCACGCTGCCCGAAACGCTCGACTGGTCGCTGACCGGGCTGCAAACCGAACGCCCCGCCGCCGATTGGGCCGCGCTGGGCGTTGCCCCGCGTGAAGGGACTTTCGCGGACCTTCCCGCCTCGCTTCTTCTGCCGCAGGGGCGCAAGGGGCCGGCCTTTCTCGCCTATCCCAATTTCAAGGTGCTGTTCGAGTGGAACAAGAGCTTCGTCTATGTCACCACCGCCGCCTATTTCGCCACGCGGTTGCAGGGGGCGGCGCCCTATGCCGCCGGAAACCCCGACCCGGCGCTCTCGCCCGAAGAAATGACTGCCCTGCAACAGGCGCTGGCGGCGCGCGGCCATGATGTGGGCAAGATCGACGGTATCCTTGGCGCCGCCACCCGGGCCGCGGTGCAGGCTGAACAATCCCGCCTTGGCCTGCCCGCCGATGGCTGGCCTACGGTGGAGTTGCTGAATGCCCTCTGATTTCGTCACCGCCGCCGAACTCGCCGCCGCCCTGCCGCAGGTTCTGGCCGCCCCGCGCGACGCGGCACCCATCACCGGCCTCTGCCGCCGCCCCGGCTTTGGCCTGCGCGAATTTCCTGAAACCCTTGCTATGACCCGCGCCGAAGGCGTGCCGGGTGAACGCTGGCTGACGCTGCCCTGGCTGAAACTGCCCGATGGCAGCCCCGATCCGTCGATCCAGGTTTCCATCCTGCCCTCCCGCGTGCTGGACCTGATCTGGCGCGACCGCGCGGGCACGGTGCATCCGGGCGACAACATCGTGGCCGACCTCGATTGCAGCCTTGCCAACCTGCCGGCCGGCAGCCTGATCGCCGCCGGAACCGCCGTGCTGCGGGTGTCAGACGAGTTCAACGACGGCTGCGTCAAGTGGAAGGCGCGCTATGGCCGCGATGCCAAGGACTGGATCACCCTGCCGGGCCACCCTGAACTGCGTCTGCGCGGCATCTATTGCGCGGTTGAACGTGATGGCGAGGTAAGGCTTTCCGACAGATTGCAAATCCTGCGCCGCGGCGCTTGACACAACGGTCAGAGGAAGGCTGGACTGGGGCCATTGAGCCTGCCCCATTGCCTGTCCGCGGAGTTTTCCCATGACCGTTCAGAGTTCCAACGATGTCCATGGCCGCAGTTGGATCTACGATCCCGATGTGGTCTATGCCATTGTCCGCGCCGCCGTGCGCGCCCGCATCATGCGCAACCGCTCGCGCGTGGTGACCGAAAATCCGGCCTGGTATTTGCCCACCACCTATTACCTCGACACCAACTGGCAGGGCTACCGCCCCGAGATGGAGGCAGAGGCGGCGCGTTATTGGCAGAATGCGCAATTGCAGTTGCGCCGGGCGCCCGACACCTTTTTCGGCTCGCTGATCGGGCTGGTGAATGATGCAATCAATGACAACAACTGGCATCGCAACACCTCGCAGGATTGTATGCGCCGCTCTTCGGCGAATATCGGGCGGGTGGTGGACAATTGGGAAACCGCGCTGACGGCAACCCGGGTGGTGCGCGATGCTTCGGCCACCATCCTGATCGTCACGGCGGGGGTCTTGGTGGCGCCGGTCGGCGCCGGGGCGGCAGCGGCGGCCAGTTCCGGCATCGGCATGGGCGGCGCGACGACGATGCTCGCTACCGGCTCGGTGATGCGCGGCGCCTTCACCTATCAGGACACCGGCAATGTCGGCTCGGCCATGATCAATGCCGCGGGCAGTTTTACCGTGGGCATGATCGGTCTGGGCGGCGCCTCGGCCACCCTGACCAGCGCCGAAGCGGCGACGGTTCTGGTGATCGGCGCTTCGGCGCAGGGGGTGACCTCGGGCGGTCAGGCGCTGGTCGAGGGCAAAAGCATGGAACAGGCTGCGGCGGCGGCCCTGATCGGTGCCGGAAGTCAGGCGCTGGGCGGGGTGGTCGGCAACCGGATGGGCAATCTTGGCTTCTGGACGCAGGTCGGCACCGGCACCCTGATCGACGTGACCGGCAATCAGATCAGCAACCGGGTGGTGGATGCGATCGGCGCCCCAGCCACGCCACCTGCCGCGCGTGGCAATATCGACTTTCTCGGCCTGCCCGCCGGGGCCTCCGAAGCCTATGTCCGCCAGTTCGCCATGCGCCCGCGCTAGGCTTGCCTGACCCGCGCCGGAGGGGTGCCCCACCCCTCCGGGCCTCCCCGGCGCAAACTGGCCCGGCTACATCCCCTCGCCACGCGCCCGTTGGGCGCGGCGCCAGTCCAGACAGGCCACCACCAGCGCCTCGGCCAGCGCGGCCCAGTGCAGCAGCGCCGCCACATCCCCCGCCGCGATCCGATGCGCCAGTCGCGTCTCGCCCTGCCAGATGTCCAGTTCGGCCCCCGGATGCCGCGCGGCCCAATCGGCCCGCTGCGCCGCCGTTGCCCGCACCGGGCGGCTGATGGCCAGATCCCAGCCTTCCGGCCCCTCGGCCCCGGAAAACTCCACATCTGCCGAAATCAGCCGGGCAAAGACCCGCCCGCCTTCCTCCTCCACACCGGGAAAACCCGCGCTTCGCAGCGCCTTTGCCAGACCGCTCATGCCACGAGCGCCGCCGCGCGTTTGAGGTCCACCGAGACCAACTGGCTGACCCCCTGTTCCGCCATGGTCACCCCGAACAGCCGGTCCATCCGGCTCATCGTCACCGCGTGGTGGGTGATGATCAGGAACCGGGTTTCGGTGCGCCGTGTCATCTCGTCCAGCAGGTCGCAGAAGCGGGTCACATTGGCATCGTCCAGGGGCGCATCCACCTCGTCCAGCACGCAGATCGGTGCCGGATTGGCCAGAAACACCCCAAAGATCAGCGCCAGCGCCGTCAGCGTCTGTTCCCCGCCCGAGAGCAGGGACAACGTGGACAGCCGCTTGCCCGGCGGCTGCGCCATGATCTCCAGCCCCGCCTCCAGCGGATCATCCGATTCCACCAGCACCAGCCGCGCCTCGCCACCGCCGAACAGATGGGTGAACAACTGGCCGAAATTGGCATTCACCTGTTCAAAGGCGGTCAACAGCCGCTCGCGCCCCTCGCGGTTCAGGCCCGCAATGCCCGAGCGGAGTTTCTTGATCGCCTCTTCCAGATCGACCTTTTCCTTGACCAGCGTGTCATATTCTTCGCTGACGGCCTTGGCATCCTCTTCGGCCCGCAGGTTCACCGCACCCAGTGCCTCGCGCTGGCGTTTCAGGCGCTGCACCTCGACATCCAGCGCCTCGGCTGGGGGCATCTTGTCGGGGTCAAGCCGCAGCGTGTCCATCAACTCGCCGGGGCTCGCGCCCATCTCTTCGCGCAGCCGCTCGACGGTCAGGTTGCAGGTCTCGCGCGCCGCTTCGGCGCGGGCCTCGGCACGGGCGCGGGCCTCCCGCGCTTCGCCGGCTGCGCGTTCCGCCTCGCGCTCGGCATCGCGGGCAGCCCGCAGGGCGGCTTCGGCCTGCGACAGCGCCTCGGCCGCCTCGGTGCGGCGGGCCTCGGCGCTGGTGATGGCGTCCGAAAGCTCCTCGCGCTTGATGGCGATTTCCTCGGGCGCGGCACTGGCCTCGTCAAGCTCCTCCTCGGTTTCGGTCTTGCGGGCGGCGAGTTCGGCAATCCGCCGCCCCGCCGTTTCCAGCCGGTGCTTCCAGCCCGAGATTTCCTTGACCGCTTCCTGCCGCCGCCGCACCCGCGCCTCGCCCTCGCGGCGCAACTCGTCCTGCGCGGCGCGACGCGCCATCATGGTGATGCGGGCGCCCTCCACCCCCATGCGCGCGGCCTCCACCGCCGCCCGCGCGGCATCGAGATCGCCCAGATCCTCCAGCGCCGCGACCGCCTCTTCCAGCCGCTCCTGCGCTTCGGCCAGATCGTCGGCATGGCGCCGCACAGCGGCCCGGGCCGCCTCAAGCTTGCCCTCCGAGATCGAACGGTCCGCCTCGGCCCGCGCCGCCGCCCGGTTCGCCTCGGCGACCCGCGCATCCGCCGCGCGCCGCGCCTCGCGGGCCAACTGGTCGGCGCGGGCCAGCGCGGCAAGCTGCGCCTGCAAATCCTCATGCGCCAGACGCGCCCCTTCGGCCCGCGCCGCCACCTCTTCCAGATCACGTTTCAGCCGGGTCAACTTGTTCAACTGCTGCAACCGCAAGGCACTCGCCTGTGGTGCATCCTCGGCCCCGGCGCGGAACCCGTCCCAGCGCCAGAGGTCGCCCTCGCGGCTGACCAGCCGCTGCCCCGGCTGCAAATCGGCCTGCAACCGCGCGCCGTCGCCCCGCGCCACCAGCCCGATCTGCGACAGCCGCCGCGCCAGCACCGCAGGCGCCCCCACATGGCCCGCCAGCGGCAGGGCGCCCGCCGGCAGCGCCGCTGCATCGTCATAGCCCGGCAAGGCGACCCAGCCCGAGGGCTGATCCCCCGCCACTTCCGCCGCCCGCAGGTCATCGGCCAGCGCCGCCCCCAGCGCCTGCTCGAACCCCGGTTCCACCTCCAGCCGGTCCAAGAGCTGATGCCCGCTCGACGCCTCACGCGCCACCAGCCGCGCCAGCGCCGCCACCTCGGCCCGCAGCGCATTCGCCTCGCCCTCGGCCTCGGACCGCGCCGCACGGGCATCCGCCTCACGGCCCTGCACGGCACCGCGCGCCTCTTCGGCCCGGGCCAGCGCCTCATCCGCCGCTTCTGCCGCGGCAACCGCCGCTTCCTGCGCCTCTTCCGCGCCCTCCATCGCCTCGCCCGCCGCCGCAAAGGCGACCTCGGCCGCCCGCACCGCCTCACCCGCCCGGGCGGCCTCGGCTTCGGCCCGCGCCAGACCGGCCCGGCTGTCGCCCAGCATCCGCTGCGCCGACTGGTGCCGCGCCGCCAGCCGCGCCGCATCCTCGGTCGCCTCCGACAGCACCGCCTCGCGCCCGGTCAGCGCCGCCCCCGCCTCGCGCGCCGCGTCCGAGGCTTCTGCCAGCCGCTCCTCATGGCCCTCATGGGCGCGGGCCAGTTGCTCCACCTCCCAGTCCAGCCGGGCAATCACCTCGCCCGCATCGCGGTTCAGCCCGCCTTCCCGTTCGGCATCGCGGTCAAGTTCGGCAATCCGGCCCCGCAGCGTGTCGATCAACTGCCGCGCCCGCGCCTCCTGATCGTTCAGCCCGTCGCGCGCCACGTTGAGCCGCTGCAGGATGGCCGCCGCAATCGCCTCTTCCTCGCGCTTGGGCGGCAGGGCATCTTCTGCCGCCGCCACGGCCTTGCCCGCCGCCCGCGCCGCCGCCTCGGCCTGCACCGCCTCAACCAGCCGCAGCCGCAACGCCCGCTCGGCCTCTTCGCGCGCCTGATCCGCCTCGCGCCAGCGGCGCAGCAACAGCATCCCCTCGCTGCGCCGCAACTCGTCGCCGATTTCGCGGTAGCGCGCCGCCTGCCGCGCCTGCCGGGTCAGCGTGGACAATTGCTGCGCCAGTTGCTCCAGCACATCATCCACCCGCAGCAGGTTTTGCTCGGCGCCCTGCAGCTTCAGCTCTGCCTCGTGCCGCCGCTGATACAGGCCCGCGATCCCCGCCGCATCCTCCAGCACCCGCCGCCGCGCCTTGGGCTTGGCATTGATCAGTTCAGAAATCTGCCCCTGCCGGACCAGCGCCGGAGAATGCGCCCCGGTCGAGGCATCGGCGAACAGCATCTGCACATCGCGCGCCCGCAGATCCTTGCCGTTCAGCTTATAGGCCGAACCGGCCTCGCGGGTGATCCGCCGCACGATCTCGATCTGATCCGTGTCGTTGAAGCCCGAGGGTGCCAGACGGTCGGCATTGTCCAAGACCAGCGCCACTTCCGCGAAATGCCGCGCGCCCCGGGTGGCCGCGCCGTTGAAGATCACATCTTCCATCCCGCCGCCGCGCATCGCCGTCGGACGGTTCTCGCCCATCACCCACCGCAGCGCCTCCAAGAGGTTCGACTTGCCGCAGCCGTTCGGCCCGACAACGCCGGTCAGCCCCTCATGGATCACCAGATCCGTGGGATCGACAAAGCTCTTGAAGCCGTTCAGGCGCAGCCGGGAAAAACGCAAGGGGCCTCCATGGGGTCGATTTCCCACTGTGGCCCAAGCGTGGGGTGAGTCAACCGTCCCGCAGCAGCATCTGGCGGGTTCCCGCCGCTTATCCCCAAGATATTGTTTTCACCGCCGCCGGCGGGGCGTATCCTGCCTGTATCTACAGAAAAAATACGAAAGAAATACGGGAAAGTTACGCAGAAACTACGCCGAATCTGGACTCATCGGCAGCAGGCCGACAATCCCCTTGCCCTTCGCCCGCCGCGCGCTTTTGATGGCGGCGGAGGTGCCCATGATCCCACCCTTTTCCGGCGGCTGTCTCTGCGGCGCCACCCGCTACCGCTGCACCGCGCCGCCGCTCTGGCAGGGGCATTGCCACTGCGCCAGTTGCCGCCGCGCCACCGCCTCGGCGCTGGCCTCGTTTTTTGGCATGGCCGACGGCGCTTGGGAGTGGACGGGCGCAGCGCCGCAGGAATATCTATCATCTCCAGACACTTGGCGCAGTTTCTGCCCGCGTTGCGGCACACCGATGTCCTATCACTCCGCCCGTTTTCCCGGTGAGCGGCACTTCTACGCCGCCACGCTCGACACACCCGAAGCCTATGCCCCGACCGAACATTTCCACCGCGATCAGGCCCTGTCCTGGTTGCACCTTGCCGACGGACTGCCCAACAGATGATGCCCTATCTTCTTGATAAAGCCGCAGATTTCGGCCCGGTCCTGCGCCTGATCCAGTCCGAATTCGCCTATATGGAGGGCCGGATCGACCCGCCCTCCTCAATGCGCGACCTGACGGAACAGACTTTGGCCGCCGCACCGGAAGTCTGGGCGCTGGGCGATCCGCCAGTGGCCTGCATGGTGCTGACACCAAAGGATAATTTCCTCTACCTCGGCAAGCTTGCCGTGGCCGCCGGCCATCGCGGACAGGGCCTCGCCCGCCGTCTCGTCACCTTGGCCGAAGAACGAGCCGCCACCCTCGGCCTGGCCGGGGTTGAACTGCAAACCCGCATCGAACTGATTGAAAATCAACAGGCTTTCCGTGCGATGGGCTTTGCCGAAACCGCCCGCACCGCCCATAAAGGCTATGCAAACCCCACCTCGATCACCTTCCGCAAGGAGCGCCCATGATCCCCGCCCTTCTCGCCATCTTCTCCTGCCAACTCGCCGGAGAGGCCATTGCCCGCGCCCTCTCGCTGCCGCTTCCGGGGCCGGTCTTGGGGATGGTGCTGATGGTGCTGGCGCTGGTCCTGTCGCCGCGTCTGGCGGCCTTGGTGCAGCCGGTGGCGCAGGGCATCCTCTCCCATATGTCGTTGCTTTTCGTGCCCGCAGGGGCAGGTGTTGTGGGCCACATCGCCACTCTGGGCGCGGATGGCGTGCCGGTCTTTCTGGCGCTGCTCGGCTCCACCGTGCTGGCCATCGCCGCCGGCGCCCTGACCTTCGCCGGCGTCGCCCGCCTTATCGGAAGCCGCGATGATGACTGATTTCGCCGAAATATGGACCTACCTCAGCCGCGCGCCCCTGCTTTGGCTGACCGCAACCCTTGCTGCCTATGCCATTGGAAACACGCTGTTTATTGCCGCAGGACGCCGCCCGATTGCCAATCCGGTCCTGATCGCTGTGGCCATCCTCGCCCCGCTCCTCTGGCTCACCGGCACCCCCTATGCCACCTATTTCGAGGGCGCCCAGTTCGTCCACTTCCTCCTCGGCCCGGCCACAGTCTGCCTTGCCCTGCCGCTCTGGCAAAACCTGCCGCGGGTGCGCAAGGCGGCGTTGCCGATGCTGGCGGCGCTTGTCGCGGGCTCCACAACCGCTGTGGCCTCGGCCCTCGGCATCGCCTGGATGCTGGGGTTGCAGGGCGGAATGCTCGCCTCGCTCGCCCCGAAATCGGCCACGGCACCCGTGGCCATCGGCATTTCCGAAGCCATCGGCGGATCGCCCACGCTGACGGCGGTTCTGGTGATCCTGACGGGCATCATCGGGGCCGTCGTGGCCACGCCGCTTCTGAACCTTCTGGGCCTAAAGGACTGGCGCGCAAGGGGATTTTCTGTCGGCGTCGCCGCCCATGGCATCGGCACCGCCCGCGCTCTGCAGGTGCATCCTACGGCGGGGGCCTTTGCCGGCCTTGGCATGGGCCTGAACGCGGTGCTGACCGCCTTCATCGCCCCGGCCATCTTGGGGCTGTTTCACTAACCCATTCATCTTGGCCCAAATATCCCCGCCGGAGGCTCCCCCGGTTAAGCCAGGTGCGCCCGGAAACTGCGGATCACCTCTTCATAAACCGCGCGTTTGAACGGCACGATCGAGGCGAGCATGTCGTCCGCCGCGATCCAGCGCCATTTGGCAAATTCGGGGTGTTCGGTGGCTATATCCACCTGATCGTCGCGGCCGAGATAGCGCAGCAGGAACCATTTCTGCTTTTGCCCCCGATACTTGCCGCCCCAGACCTTGCCCAGCAATTCGGGCGGCAGGTCATAGGTGACCCAGCCATGGGTCTTGCCGATGAACTCCACCAACTCGCGCGGGATGCCGGTTTCCTCCCACAATTCGCGGTAGGCGGCCTCGCGCGGCTTTTCGCCGTCGTCGATGCCGCCCTGCGGCATCTGCCAGGCGGGCGCGGGGTTATCCAGCCGCTGGCCGGCGAAAACCAGCCCCTCGGCGTTGATCAGCATCACGCCCACGCAGGGGCGATAGGGCAGGTCGGTCGTAGTGTCAGCCATGGGTGCCTCGGGCAGGAGCGGGCGGGGCGGCGGATTTGCTGGCAAATCCGCCGCCCCGCTTCGCGGATCAGGGCTTCGGGGCGACGGCGGCAAGTCCGCGCAGGATATCAACGGCATAGGCCAGTTGGTAATCCTCGTCCCGCAGCTTGGCCGCCTCTTCGGTGCGCGCCCGCTCTTCTTCCAGAAGCTTCTTTTCATCCTCGGACATCGAGTCATTCGACAGCACGCCGCGCAGATCGGCTTCTGAACGTTGCGCCGCGGCGGTTTCCTCTTCCGTCGCCGTTTCGGCGGCCGGATCGACCAGCGGTTGCTTGACCACGATATCGGGCATCACCCCCAGCGCCTGAATCGAGCGGCCCGAAGGCGTATAATACCGCGCCGTGGTCAGACGCATGGCGCCTTCGCCCTTCATCGGGATAAGGGTCTGGACCGAGCCTTTGCCAAAGCTCTTGGTGCCGACCACGATCGCCCGGCGGTGGTCCTGCAAGGCGCCCGACACGATTTCCGAGGCCGAAGCCGAGCCGCCGTTGATCAGCACGACAACCGGCTTGCCCTGTGCCAGATCGCCCGCCGTTGCATTGAACCGTTCGCCATCCGCCGGGTTGCGGCCCCGGGTCGAGACGATCTCGCCGGTTTCAAGGAAGGCATCCGACACCGCAATCGCCTGATTGAGCAAGCCGCCCGGGTTGTTGCGCAGGTCAATCACAAAGCCATTCACCTTGTCGATGCCGCCCGCCTCTTCGACCATCTTTTTGATGCCCTCCTGAACGCCCGGGAAGGTCTGGTCGTTGAAGGTGGAAATCCGCAGCACCACGGTATTGCCCACCAGCCGCGGCTTGACCGCGACCATCTTGATGGTGTCGCGGATCAGCGAGACGTCGAACGGATCGGCCACCCCCTCCCGGACGATGGTGATGACGATTTCGCTGCCGACCTCGCCGCGCATCCGTTCAACCGCATCGTCCAGCGTCAGGCCCAGCATCGCCTCGCCGTTGACATGGGTGATGAAATCGCCCGACTGGATGCCCGCCGCATCGGCCGGGGTGCCGTCCATGGGCGAGACCACCTTCACAAAGCCGTCTTCCTGCGTCACTTCGATGCCCAGACCGCCGAACTGGCCGCGGGTCTGCACCTGCATGTCGCCAAAGGCTTCTTCGTTGAGATAGCTGGAATGCGGGTCAAGCGAGGTCAACATGCCGTTGATCGCGGCTTCGATCAGCTTCTTGCTGTCCACCTCTTCGACATATTGGGCGCGGATACGCTCGAAAATGTCGCCGAACAGGTCAAGCTGTTCATAGACAGAGCTATTCTGCGCCGCCTCTTGCGCGATCAGCGGGCCGGCGACCTGCGTGGTCAGCAGCGTTCCCGCCAAGGTGCCGCCCAGCGCGGCCATCAGAAGTCGTTTCATTGCACCGTCATTCCTTCAGATCGGCCGTGGCCGCAAACCAGTCCATCGGGTTCACCGGATCGGCGCCCTGCCTCATTTCCAAGTAAAGCGTTTCCGTGTCGCGCACGCCACCACCTTCTTGGGCGCTCACGAGGAAGTCGGCAAGCCCCGCCTCTGCCCCCCCCATCAGGCCCAGAGCCGCGCCGCGTGCCACCACCTCGCCGACCTCGCCATAGACTTCGGCAAGGCCGCCCAGGATCAACAGATAACCGCCTCCGGGCTCGAGGATGATCACGTTTCCGTAGTCGAGCAGCGGGCCGCGGTAGCGGATGGTTCCGGGCCAAGGCGCGGTGACCAGCGCGCCCGGCCCTGTGGCCAGCACCATGCCGGGGCGGGTGACGCCGCGGGCATCGGTCTCGCCCGGGCGCAGGATCAGCCGGCCCAGCACCGGCAGGTCCAGCGCGCCGATGGCATCGGTGAAATCGGTGCCGGTTTCGCTGTCAACGGCAAGGCCCGCGGCAAAAGCATCCAGCGTATCGGCGCTTTCCAGAAGGCCGCGCAGCACCTCGGGGTCTTCGGTAAAGCGGCGGGGCAGTTCGGTGCGGTCCGACATCGCCTGCGACAGGGCCGAGCGGGCATCCTGCGCCGCCGTCAGCCCGTTCTGCAACGTCTGGCCCGCCGAAACCTGCAAGGCGCGAAGGTCGCGCAGCTCGGTCAACTGGGTTTTCAGCGTTTCGGCCTCGGCCTGCAGGGCCGGGGTGACATCGGACAGGATCATGCCCGACCGGACGGTGCCCAAAGGCCCGTCGGGGTGCAGAAGCAGCATCGGCCCCGGCTCGCCCTCAATCGTGGAAAGGACGCCCAGAAGCTGTGCCACGCGGTCGCGCTTGGCCTGAAACTGCGCCACAAGCTGCGCCTCGCGCAGTTCGGCCTGCCGCAGCGCCTCACGCAATGCCCCAAGGCCCTGTTCATAGGCGCGGATGGTCTGGGTCAGGGCGGCGATGCGGTCTTTCGCCTCGACCGCCTTGTCCAGCGCCTCGACTGCCGCCTGCAGGTCGGATGAGGCTTTTGCCGCCTCTTCGGCCACGCCCGCCCGGGCCGCCGGGGCGGCAAGGCAAAGCGCCAGCGCGAAGAGGGCGCTGCGGATCACGGTTGCAGCAGGCTCTTGCCGGTCATTTCGGGCGGCAGGGGCAGGCCCATCAGGTCAAGCACCGTCGGCGCCAGATCGGACAGGCGCCCGCCGTCGCGCAGCTTTGCCCCTGCCGGGCCGCCGACCAGAATGACCGGCACCGGGTTGGTGGTGTGGGCGGTATGCGGGCCGCCGGTGATGGGATCGACCATGGTTTCGCAATTGCCGTGGTCGGCGGTGACGATCATCGCGCCGCCCGCCGCTTGCAATGCCGCCAGTGCCCGGCCAAGGCCGGCGTCCACCGCCTCGCAGGCGGCAATCGCGGCGGGCAGGCTGCCGGTGTGGCCCACCATATCGGGGTTGGCAAAGTTCACCACGATCAGGTCAAACCCGTCCTGAATGGCACCCACCAGTTGGTCAGCCACCTCCGCCGCGCTCATTTCCGGTTGCAGGTCATAGGTGGCCACCTTGGGCGAGGGGGCCATATAGCGCGCCTCGCCATCGAACGGCACTTCGCGGCCGCCGTTCAGGAAGAAGGTGACATGCGGGTATTTCTCGGTCTCGGCCAGACGGAACTGGCGCAGGCCCTGTTTGGCCACCCATTCGCCAAGGCAATTGACAATCACTCGTTTGGGGAAGGCGGTGGCCATAAAGGTGCTGTGGGCGTCGGAATATTCGACCATGCCCAGAAGGGCCGACCATTGCGGGCGCTTGCCCGTGTCAAACCCGGTGAAATCGGGCGCGGCAAGGGCCGAGAGGATTTCGCGCGCGCGGTCGGCACGGAAGTTCAGGCAGAACAGGCCATCGCCATCGCGCGCACCTTTGTAAGCGCCGATGACGGTGGGGGCGAGGAATTCATCGGTTTCGCCCTTGGCATAGGAGCGCGCCACAGCCTCGCCCGGGGTGCTGGCTGCTTCTCCGGTCGCGTTGACCATCGCGGCATAGGCACGGCTGACCCGTTCCCAGCGGTTGTCACGGTCCATCGCCCAATAGCGGCCGGTGACGGTGGCAACGCGGGCGCCGACCGGCAGTTGTGCTTCAAGATCGGCGATGAAGGTGACGGCAGAGGAAGGCGCCACATCGCGCCCGTCGGTGATCGCATGCAGCCAGACCGGCACACCCAGCGCGGTGACCGCGCGGCAGGCGGCAATCACATGGGCGATATGGCCATGCACCCCGCCGTTTGAAACCACGCCCATCAGATGCGCCGCGCCGCCCGCCGCCTTGACCCGCGCGGCAAAGTCCAGCAGCGCGGGATTGACGGCAAAGCTGCCATCCTCGACCGCCAGATCAATCGCGCCAAGGTCCATCGCCACGACGCGGCCCGCGCCGATATTGGTGTGGCCCACCTCGGAGTTGCCCATCTGCCCGGTCGGCAGGCCGACATCGGGGCCGAAGGTGGTCAGCGTGGAATGCGGGCAGGTCGCCCAGAGCCGGTTGAAGTTGGGCACATCGGCCTGCGCCGGGGCCGAGGTGGCCGGGTCCGGCCCGATCCCCCAGCCATCCAGAATGCACAGAACGACAGGTTTTTTCGCCGACATCATGGGGCTCCCAAGGCATTTGGCCCGCTTTTACGGCCAAAGCCCGGGCGGGGCAACGTCAGCCTTTGGTCAGGAACCAGTCGAGCGCCCGCGTGGGCATGATCCGGCGCAGGATGCCCGCGATATGGGGCGGCGTGGTCACATAATAGCGCGCCCGGGGCCGGGGCGCCTCAAGCGCGTGGATCAGTTTGGCCGTGACGGCCGAAGCGGGCAGTTCAAAACGGTCGGGGCCGCGGCTGGTGTAAAGCCGGTCCAGCAGGCTGCGGTAATCGGCGGCGCGGGGCGATGCCTCCCAGTTGATCCATTTCTCGAAATGCGGAATGGCCTTTTCGCGGATCGAAGAGGTGACCGGCCCCGGTTCGATCAGGATGATGTGGATGCCGGTGCCGCACATCTCGATCCGCAGCACATCCGTCAGCCCCTCCATGGCGAATTTCGTCGCCACATAGGCGCCACGCCATTGCGCCGCCACCAAGCCCAGCACAGAGGAACAGTTCACGATCCGCCCGTGCCCCTGCGCCCGCATCAAGGGAATGATCCGGCGGGTAAGGTCGTGATAGCCGAAGAGATTGGTTTCAAAGATCGCGCGCAGCGCGCCGCGCGGCAGGTCTTCCACCAGACCGGGGCAGGCGAAGGCGCCGTTGTTGTAAAGCGCATCCAGCGTGCCGCCGGTGCGCGCGACAACCTCGTCCACCGCAGCGGCGATGCTGGCCTCGTCGGCATAATCCAGCGGAAAGCTTTCCAGCCCTTCGGCGCGCAGCTGGACGCAATCGGCCTCTTGCCGGCAGGTGGCAAAGACGCGCCAGCCGCGCGCCTTCAGGCCGCGCGCCGCATCCAGACCGATCCCCGAAGAGCATCCGGTGATCAGCACCGACCGCGTATTCATCTGCCCGCCTCCGCCGTTTTGCCCCGTTCTACGGGGCGCCGCCGGGGGCGGGAAGGGCTATTCGTTCAGCAGCCGGGCGGCGACATAGCCTTCGACGCCATCGCCTTCGATCCGCACAAGGGCCCAGCCGTCAGGGGCATCGGCCTCGACCACCACCAGAACCTCTTCGCCGCGCGCCAGACGGGCGACCACATCGTGGTCTTTGCCCGGGCCACTGCGCACATTGGCCGAGCGGGTGTTGACGATGGCAACGCGGCCCGAGGGTGCCGCAGGTTGCGGCGCAACTGCGGGGGCGGGGGCGGGGGCAGGTGCGGGGCGCGGCTGCATGACGGGGGCCGCCGGAACAAAGGCGGCGGGCACCACATCGGCCGCAACCGGGGCAGGCGTGGCGGGGGCTGCCAGAACCACAGGCGGCGCCACCTCGGGCTGCGGCATCAGGCCAAAGCGGGTCTGGCCACGGTCTTGCCCCCCGATAAGCAATGCAATGAACAAAGACGCACAAAGCAGAAATGTCAGCCGGAACATGGCAGGGCCCTTTAACTCACTGCCTTCATCTAGCACGATTCGCGCCGGAGTCCGGTGGAAAAACAGCGACTTCTTCCCCCTTGCCGCCAAGGGGTGCTTTTCGGACTGGACCGGAAATCCGCCGCCCCTTACACAGCCGCTATGGCCAAGACACCCGACGCCCCCAAGACCGAGCCCGTGCTGGTTGCCGAGCCGCTCGCCCGCGCAATCGGCGAGCGCTATCTGACCTATGCGCTGTCCACCATCATGCACCGCGCCCTGCCCGATGCGCGTGACGGGCTGAAACCCGTGCATCGCCGGATTCTTTACGCGATGCGCGAATTGCGGCTGTCGGCCACCGGGGGCTTCCGCAAGTCGGCCAAGATTTCCGGCGATGTGATGGGCAACTATCACCCGCATGGCGATGCCGCGATTTACGATGCGATGGCCCGTCTGGCGCAGGATTTCAACGTCCGCTATCCGCTGGTGGACGGGCAGGGCAACTTTGGGAACATCGACGGCGATAACCCTGCCGCAAGCCGCTATACCGAAGCCCGCCTGACCGCGATTGCCGAGACGCTGATGGAAGGGCTGGCGGAAAACGCCGTGGACTTCCGCCCGAATTACGACGGCACGCTGGAAGAGCCGGTGGTGATGCCCGCGGCCTTTCCGAACCTTCTGGCCAATGGCTCCAGCGGCATTGCGGTGGGCATGGCCACCAACATTCCGCCGCACAATCTGGATGAGCTGATTCAGGGCTGCCATGCCATGATCGCCGACCCGGAACTGTCGGATGAGGCGCTGGTGAAGCTGATCCCCGGCCCCGATTTCCCCACCGGCGGGGTGATCGTGGAAAGCCGCGAGGCCATTCTGGAAGCCTATCGCACCGGGCGCGGCGCCTTCCGCACCCGGGCCAAATGGAATGTCGAGGATCTGGGCCGCGGCATGTGGCAGATCATCGTCACCGAAATTCCCTATCAGGTGCAGAAGTCGAAGCTGATCGAAAAGCTGGCCGAACTGATCAACCTGAAAAAGGTGCCGCTTCTGGCCGATATCCGCGACGAAAGCGCGGATGACGTGCGCATCGTGATCGAGCCGCGCAACCGCACGGTAGAGCCTGACATGCTGATGGGGGCGCTGTTCAAGAACAGCGATCTTGAAACCCGTTTCAGCCTGAACATGAACGTGCTGATCGACGGCAAGGTGCCGAAGGTTTGCAGCCTGAAAGAGGTGCTGCGAGCCTTCCTTGACCACCGGCGCGAGGTGCTGCGCCGCCGTTCGACCCACCGTGTCGAGAAGATCGACCACCGGCTTGAGGTGCTGGAAGGCTTCATCCTGACCTTCCTGAACCTTGACCGGGTGATCGACATCATCCGCTATGACGACGATCCCAAGGCCGCCCTGATGGCCGAGGACTGGAGCGTCAAACACCGCCGCGCCACCAGCGAAAAGGATTATGTCCCGCCCGCGCCGGGGGCGGGTGAACTGACCGAGTTGCAGGCCGAATCCATCCTCAACATGCGGCTGCGCAGCTTGCGCCGTCTGGAAGAGCTGGAACTGATCCGCGAGCGGGACGCCCTGATGAAGGAGCGCGCCGATCTGGCCGACCTTCTGGAAAGCGACCGGCGCCAGTGGAAGAAGATCGGCGCCGAGCTTGAGGATATCCGCAAGCAATTCGGCAAGGAGACCGTTCTGGGCCGCCGCCGCAGCAGCTTTGCCGAGGCCGGTGAGGCCGAAGAAGTGCCCTATGAGGCGATGATCGAGCGTGAGCCGATCACGGTGATCTGTTCCACCATGGGCTGGATCCGGGCGATGAAGGGCCATGTCGATCTGGCGACCGAACAGAAGTTCAAGGATGGCGACAGCGCCCGCTTTGCCTTCCACGCCGAGACGACAGACAAGATCCTGCTGATTGCGGCGAACGGGCGGTTCTATACGCTCTTGGGTGCCAGCCTGCCCGGCGGCCGCGGCATGGGGGAGCCGGTGCGCCTGATGGTGGACCTGCCCAATGACACCGAAATCGTCGATCTGACGATCTTCCGCCCCGGGGAAAAGCTGCTGGTCGCCTCGACGGCGGGGGATGGTTTCGTGGTGGTCTCGGACGAGGTGCTGGCCCAGACCCGCAGCGGCAAACAGGTGCTGTCACTTGGCGCGGGTGTGAAGACCGCGCTTTGCCGCCGGGTGGCGGGCGATTGGGTGGCGGTGGTGGGCGACAACCGCAAGCTCTTGGTCTTCCCGCTGGCCGAACTGCCGGAAATGGCCAAGGGCAAGGGCGTGCGGTTGCAGAAATACAAGGACGGCGGGCTGTCGGATGCCACCACCTTCGTCAAGGCGGCGGGTCTGGCGTGGAAAGACCCGGCGGGCCGCACCCGCACCGAGACCGACCTGACGGAATGGGAAGGTGCCCGTGCCGGGGTGGGCCGGATGGCGCCGCGCGGCTTCCCGCGGGACAATCGGTTCAACTGACGGGGAGGATGGGCAGATTGCCCATCCTACGCAACACATGCACAACCTGCTCCGTAGGATGGGCAATCTGCCCATCCCCGCTATGCCGCCCAAACCTGCCAGATCAGCCGCGCCGCAAGGGCCGAGGATGTCACCACCAGCAGCGGCTTGATCAGCCGTGCCCCCACCCGCATCGCCAGCCGGGCGCCCAGTGCCGCCCCCGCGACCTGTGCCACGGCCATGACCAGCCCCAGCTTCCACCAGATCGCGCCGCCCAGAGCGAAGACCACCAGTGAGCCGAGATTGGAGGCGAAGTTCAGCAATTTGGTATGCGCCGTTGCCTTCAGCACGCCGAAGCCTGCCAGCATCACGAAAGCCAGCATGAAGAAGCTGCCGGTGCCCGGCCCGAAGAACCCGTCATAAGCGGCAATCAGTGGCACGGCGGTCACCGTGAACAGCCCCGGCGCCATGCGCTGCACCCGGTCGGCGTCGGTCAGCCCCGGTTTCAGCGCGAAAAAGGCCGCGATGGCCACCAGAACCACCGGCATGATCAGCCGCAGGACATCGGCGGGCACCTGATGGGCGATTAGGGCGCCCCCGGCTCCCGCCCCTGCCGCGACCAGCGCCATGGACCATTGATCGGCCAGCCGGACCTGCCCGGCGCGCGCATAGGCCAGCGTTGCGGTGGCTGCGCCGAAGGTGCCCTGCAACTTGTTGGTGGCCAGCGCCACCACCGGCGGGGCGCCGGACAACAGCAGCACCGGCACGGTGATCAGTCCGCCACCCCCGGCAATGGCATCGACAAAGCCCGCCAGAAAAGCGGCGGCCATCAGGATCAGCGCCAGTTCGGTTGCAACCTCAAACATCAGACGACAACCGCCACGATGGCGGTCAGCGCCAGCATTGCCAGCCAGCCGCGCCAAAGCGCCGCGACCGTGCGGTCGATGTCATCGGGGTTCAGGTCATGCCGTCCCTCAGGCCAGACCCAGGGGTAATCGGTCAGCTTGCCGTGATAGCTGCGCGGGCCGGCAATCGCCACGTCCAGCACCATGGCCATCGCCGCCTCGGGCCAGCCGGCATTGGGCGAACGGTGCAGCGGCGCATCGCGCAGGATCGGGCGCGGATCGGTCCAGCCATGGCTAAGGGCCAGCAGCAGTGCCGACAACCGCGCCGGGATCAGGTTCAAGAGGTCGTCGAACCGGGCGGCGGCCCAGCCGAACTCTTCATGCCGGGGGGTGCGGTGGCCGATCATGCTGTCGGCGGTGTTGGTGATCTTGCAAAGCAAAAGCCCCGGCAGCCCACCGATCAGAAACCAGAAGGCCGGGGCAATCACCCCGTCCGAGAAATTCTCGGCTGCACTTTCGATGGCCGAACGCGCCACGCCCGAACGATCCAGCACGGCGGTATCGCGCCCGACGATCATCGCCACGGCCCGCTGCCCGTCACCCAGTGACAGGCGCAGCGCGTCGCCGACCGCCTGCACATGCTGCACAAGGCTTTTCTGTGCCAGAAGGACCGCGGCCACCACGATTTGCAGCGCCCATCCCCCCGGCAGGGCGGCAATCGCCATCCCCAGCGCAATCGCCGCCAGCGCCAGCGCGGCCATCACCGCGATGCCCCGCGCCCGCCGCTGATCCCCGCGGTTGAAACGCTGATCCAGCGCCGCGATCAGCCGGCCCATCAGCACGGCGGGATGCGGCCAGCGGCTCCAGATGCTGCGCGGCTCGCCAAGGGCTGCGTCGAGAATCATCGCGGGGATCAGCAGAAGGGCGGTCATCGGCGCATTCCTTGGCAGCGGCGCGGGAGTGAAAGCCGATCCGGCGGCCAAAGGCAACAGGGGCTGCTGCACGATTTTGTTGCATAGATGCAACGTGCGCACAGCATTTCGGCAACATGTGCTTGGCTGTCATGGTGTTAACCTTTTCCTGCGACAGGATAGGGTCAGGGAGGCGATCATGCTGGAATTCCTGCCGAAAGAGATCAGCGACGGGCTTCATGCCGCTCAGGTCAGCCGGGCAAGGCGCCGCTCGCGGCTGCGCCTGCGGGTGGGTGAGGTGGAGCATCCCATCTTGCGGCTTTGGGTGGATGGCATGGCGCTTGAGGCCGGGGCCATCAGCCATCTGCGCGGTCTGGTCGATGTGTTCGACGGCGCGCGGCATGTGCTGCAATGCCTGATCATCGCCTCGGAGGTTGAGGGGGGCGAGCTGGTTTGCAGCTTCAAGCGGGCAACGGCGGTGACGGAAAAACCCGCGTTGGACTATTGGCGGGATGAAAACGCCCCGGTGGGCTATCTGCCCAAAGCCTAGGGGCGAATCTCCACCTCGGTTCCCGTTGCGGTCACGGCCCAGATTTCACGCATTTCGGCATTCGAGACGGCGATACAGCCCGCCGTCCAGTCGCCTTTCAGCACCGCCGTATCGGGCAGCGCATTGGGCTGGCCATGAATCATAATGTCGCCGCCGGGGTCAAACCCGCCCGCCGCCGCGCGGGCGCGATCCTGCGGGCGGGGGTAATCAAGGCCGAGCGACAGGTGATAGGCCGACCGATCATTGCGCCGGTCGATGCGGAAAACCCCCTCGGGCGTGCGGCCGTCGCCCTGACGGCTTTTGTCGCCCTGCGGAGCGAAACCAAGGGCGATGCTGTATTCCCGAACGATTATTCCATTTTGGACCAGAACCATCCGCCGCGCCGCCTTTTCGATCACGATCCTTTCGATCTGGCCGGTCAGCGGCGGCAGGGGCATCGGGGCCGGGCGCAGATATAACGCCGCAAGCCCCAGCCCGGTCACGGCCAGCAGGGCGAGCGTCGCAAAAATCTGCGCCAGCCGCCTCATTGCAGATCGGCGAAGGCCTTTTGCAGCCGTTCCACCGCCCGCGCGACAGTGGCCCGAGGTGTAGCGAGGTTGAAACGCAGGAAGCTTTCCCCGCCCGTGCCGAAGGCGCTGCCATGGTTGGTGGCGATGCGGGCGCCTTTCTGCACGCGTTCAATGAATTCGGCCTGCGTCATGCCGGTGCCGGCGAAATCGACCCAAGCCAGATAGGTCGCCTCAAGCGGCATCGAGGCAAGGCCCGGAATACCGGCGATCCCGGCATCGAAGAGCTTGCGGTTGCCGTCAAGATAGGTGGTCAGTGCATCGACCCAGGCGGCACCTTCGGGGGAATAGGCGGCAGTGGCCATGAAAAGGCCAAAGCTGTTGGGCGAAACGCCCATTGCCATCATGCGATCGGCAAAGCGTTTGCGCAGCAGCGGATCGGCGATGATCACATTGCCGGAATGGGCGCCTGCGATGTTGAAGGTCTTGGTCGTGGCCGTCATCATCACCAGACGGTCGGCGATATCGGGTGCGGCCAGCGTCATCGGGATATGCTTGTGGCCCGGCATCACCAGATCGTGGTGGATTTCATCCGACACAAGGATCAGGTTGTGGCGCTTGGCAAAATCAGCCACGCCCCGCAACTCGGCCGCGGTCCAGACCCGACCGCCCGGATTGTGTGGCGAGCAGAGGATCATCATGGTTTCGCGGCCGGTCATCGCCGCATCCCATGCGGCAAAATCCATTTCATAACGACCGTTCA
Organism: Tabrizicola fusiformis; assembly: GCF_013328815.1. GTDB lineage: Bacteria > Pseudomonadota > Alphaproteobacteria > Rhodobacterales > Rhodobacteraceae > Fuscibacter. The sequence continues at coordinate 94,279 of NZ_JABUHN010000007.1, read as the reverse complement.
CATTGGCAAGCGGCATTTCGGCCACTTCACGCCCCGCCGCTTTGATGATGCGTGCGAAGGCGTGATAGACCGGCGTAGTCAGCACGATCCGGTCACCCGGTTTGGAAAAACTGTCGATGCACATGGCGGTGCCGTTGACCAGACCATGCGTGGTGAACACCTGTTCACGTTCGACAGACCAGCCGTGCCGTTCGGCCATCCACCAGCGGATCGCGTCAAGATAGGCGCCATCCTCGCCGTAATAGCCATAGACGCCATGGGCCAGCATCCCTTCCAGCGTGCGCTGCACGCAGGCTGGCGGGCGGAAATCCATATCGGCAACCCACATTGCGATCCCGTCCGAGGCGGGCACGCCATAGAGGCCCTCCATCGAATCCCATTTCACGGAATGGGTGCCGAAACGGTTGATCGGAGTGTCGAAATCCATGGTGATCCTGCCTGTGGTGTCGCGTCGTTTGTTCTGATTATATCATGGTTGTCGGGAAGTCATTCCTGATTTGATCGAAAAATCGGAACATCATGCCGATTTTGTGTTCAGATCAGGAAGTCTGTTCGGATAATGGTCTTCGCGCCGTGCCGGTGCCTTCCTCTTGCGCCAAACCCCTTGGCGCCGTAAATCGCCGATATGATCCGGCCCATCCTCATCCATCCCGACCCGCGCCTCAAGAAGCCTTGCGAGGCTGTGGGCGAGATCACGCCCGAAATCCGCGATCTGGCGGCGGATATGCTGGAAACAATGTATGATGCGCCGGGCGTCGGCCTTGCCGCGCCGCAGGTCGGTGTCACCAAGCGCCTGATCGTGATGGATTGCATCAAGGATGGCCCGCCTGAGCCTGTGGTGCTGATCAACCCCCGTGTGGTCTGGGCTTCGGAAGATGTGACCACCTATGAGGAGGGGTGCCTGTCGATCCCCGATCAATATGCCGAGGTAAAGCGCCCGGCCTTGGTGCGGGTGGAGTGGATCGCCTTGGACGGCACGCAGCAGGAGCGGGAGTTTTCCGGCCTCTGGGCGACCTGCGTGCAGCATGAGATCGACCATCTGGAAGGCAAGCTTTTCATCGACTATCTCGGCCCGCTAAAGCGGCAGATGATCACGCGCAAGATGGAAAAGCTCAAGCGTGAGCGGGCGCGGCAGGGCTGATGGCGGTTTTGCCGATCCTGCGCTGGCCGGATGAGCGGCTTGAGACGCGCTGTGCCCCGGTCACGGGCGATGTTGCGGCGCTGGCGGCGGATATGCTGGAAACCATGTATGCCGCACCGGGGCGCGGGCTTGCTGCGCCGCAGGTGGGAGTTTTGCTGCGGCTGTTCGTGATGGATGCGACATGGAAACAGGGCGTCCGGGCGCCGCAGGTCATGGTGAACCCCCTGATCACATGGCGCGCGCCGCAACGGGTCTGGGGTGAAGAGGGCTGCCTGTCGCTGCCCGGGGTGACCACGCGGGTTGAGCGGGCGAAGGAAATCCGTCTGCGGTGGAGCGATCTGGATGGCGCGGCGCGGGAAGAAACCCTGACCGGATTTGCCGCAATCTGTGCCCAGCATGAATATGACCATCTGGACGGTATCCTGACGCTGGACCGGATTTCCCCGGCCGAACGGGCCGCCGCCGAAGAGGCTTTGCAATGACCGCCCGCCCTTGTCTGCCATGGCCCGCGCAGGTTCTGCGCCAACCCGCTGCCGATGTCGCCGAAATCACCGATGCGGTGCGTGCGGTCTGGGCCGATATGGTGGACACGATGGAGGCGATGCCGGGCTATGGTCTGGCCGCGGTGCAGATCGGCGTGCCGCTGCGGCTGGCCGTGGTCGATTGCTCCGAGGCCCGGGGCGAGGCGGTGCTGATGGCCAACCCCGAGGTGTTGCACGCCTCGGTCCAGTTCCGCGAACATGAAGAGGCCAGCCCGAACCTGCCAGGCGTCTCGGCGGTGATCCGGCGGCCCCGGGCGGTGACGGTGCGGTTCCTGAATGCGGCAGGCGTGCTGGAGGAACGGGATTTCGTGAACCTCTGGGCGACCTCGGTGCAGCATCAGATCGACCATCTGGCGGGGAAGATGTATTTCGACCACCTCTCGCCCCTGAAACGCAAGATGCTGATTGCCAAGGCGGAAAAGGTCAGGAAGCGCGGATGAGAGTGGTCTTCATGGGCTCGCCGGAGTTTTCGGTTCCGGTGCTTGAGGCGCTTCATGCCGCCCATGAGGTTGTCGCCGTCTATTGCCAGCCGCCGCGCCCGGCCGGGCGGGGCAAGGCCGACAGGCCGACGGCGGTTCACGCCCGCGCCTTGCAACTGGGCCTGCCGGTGCGCCATCCGGTCAGCCTGCGCGACGGCGCGGTGCAGGCGGAATTCGCCGCGCTGAACGCCGATGTGGCGGTGGTGGTGGCCTATGGGCTGATCCTGCCGCAGGTGGTTCTGGATGCGCCGCGCCTTGGCTGCCTGAACATCCATGCCAGCCTGCTGCCGGGCTGGCGCGGGGCGGCGCCGATCCACCGCGCGATCATGGCGGGGGATGCCGAAACCGGCATCTGCATCATGCAGATGGAGGCGGGGCTGGATACCGGGCCGGTGCTGTTGCGCGAGGCGGTGCGGATCGGCGCCGAAGAGACCACGGCGGAATTGCATGACCGGCTTTCGGCGCTGGGTGCTGCGGCCATTCTGCGGGCGCTGGCCGCGCTGCCCTTGCCTGCGGTGCCGCAGGCCGAGGCGGGCGTGACCTATGCCGCCAAGATCGACAAGGCCGAGGCGCGGATCGACTGGAGCCGCCCCGCGGTTGAGGTGGACCGGCAAATCCGCGGTCTGTCGCCTTTTCCCGGCGCTTGGTGCGAGATCCGCGGCGAGCGGGTGAAGCTGCTCCGCTCCCGCCTGGTCGAGGGACAGGGCACCCCGGGGCAGGTGCTGCATGGTTTTACAGTGGCCTGCGGCCATGGCGCGGTCGAGGTGACCGAGGCGCAACGCGAGGGCAAGCGGCCCGCACCGGCGCGCGACATCCTGAACGGCCTGCAATTGCCGCCGGTTCTGGGCTGATCCTGACAGGTTCTGACAGGGGCATGACGTTAGACTCATCGGGAAACGGAGGGTCTTATGGAACGCTATTGGGTGGTGACCGCCTCGGCCGATCATGCGGCGCGGGGGCGGGGCGAAGGGATCGTGCAAGCCTGCCATGGCAAGGTGGCGCCCTTGGGGCGGATGATGCCGGGCGACGGCGTGGTGATCTATTCGCCGCGCGACAGCCGGCAGGGCGGTGCGCCGGTGATGGCCTTTACCGCCATCGGCCGGGTTGCCGAAGGGGCGGCGTGGCAGCATGACATGGGGGGTGGCTTTGTGCCGTGGCGGCGGCAGGTGATCTGGCAGGATCTGCCGCCGGCGCCGATCCGCCCGCTGCTTGAACAGCTTGACCTGACGCGCGGGCAGGCGGGTTGGGGCATGGTGTTCCGCTATGGCCACCGCGAGATCAGCCGCCGCGATTTTGCAGTGATCGCCCGCGCGATGCAGGGCATTCCAAATGCCGCCGCAAGCCCCCATATTGCGGGGGAAGCAGCGGAGACCGGGCAATGGGCATCGTCCTTCTGATCATCGTCGGCGCGGCGGCTGGGTTTCTGGCAACCCGGCTGATGCGCTGGGAGGCGGATATACCGACCACCATCGTCATCGGGGTGGCGGGCGCGCTTCTGGGTGGCTTTGCCCTGCGGGCGCTGTTGATGATGGCAGGCTGGATGGCCGGATTCGTCGGCGCGGTGATGGGCGCGCTTTTGCTGATCTGGCTGTGGCGGCGGTTCGCGCGCTAACCCAGCCGTTTGATCACTTCGGCAAGGCGGAAGCTTTTGCCGCCAGCGGCCTCCCACATCTGACGCCCCTGCCATGCGGCAAAGATCAGCGCGGCGGCCTCGGCGCCTTTCGGGCCGCCGCCGCGCCGGACCGAAAGCAGCGCCTCGACCCGGGCCCGCCAATCAGCTGCTTGGGCACGCAACTCGGGGTCGCGCAGGCTGCTGGCCAGAACGGCGGCACTGGGGCAGGGCAGCGTTTTCAAGAGGCCCTGAGCGCCCTTTGACGTATCAAGCACCGCTGTTTCCAGCGCCTCTGTCAGCCGCGCCCATTCGGAGGTGAGGGCCGCGCGCAGCATTCCGTCCACGCTGCCATAGCGCTGTGCAAGGGTCGCCGGCGCAAGGCCCGTGGCCCGAGACAGATTGCCGAAACTGACGGATTTTTCGCCGTGCGTTTCAAGCGCGGTCAGAACCTGAGCATAGATTTCCGTATCGGGCAGGGTGCGGGTGCGGGACATGGCGCAAGGATGACCGAATATTCGGTTATTTCAAGCGCTCATGCCGCGTGGTCGCCGCGATCCTTGTTCTTGCGCGCCACATGGTCAATCCGCCGCACCCCGGCGTGACGTTCCAGCATGTCCTTGCCGGTCTTTGACAGGCCGATTTCCCTGATGATTTCCCATTTGCGGTAATGGATGGTGAAAATCTCGCGGTCGCTTGGCAGGGGTTCGCCCCGCAGCGACCCGCCAAGGATATAGTGCTGCTCCTCGGGCAGGATATTCCATTTCAGCCCGGCGCGCTGAATGGCCAGAGGCAGGCTGATCTGGTCAAGATAGGGGCGGCGGCCGGGCACATCGGGGTTGGCGTCCAGCATCTGCGCCATCTCCATCCAGACCTCGGGGAAACTCTTGCCCGCGTCATTGCGGTGCTGTTCGGGGAAGGTGAAAAGGCCCGAAGAGAAATAGGGGATACGCTCGCGTTTGCCAGATTGGCGCATCAGGCGGATGCGGTCTTCGGGCACCTCCATACCGCAGGCGGCATAGATCATCTCCCATGTCTGCGAATTGCCCCAGACCATCGAAGCGGCCGGGGTCAGGCTGACATGCCCCTCTTTCACGATATTCTCCACCGCATTGGGGCGCAGGCACAGGATGTCGCTGTCGAAAAAGGCGGAAAACTCGGTGTCACGGGGTTCCAGCGTGGCCAGGAGCTTGTTGCCATGGGGATATTCGGGGGTGAAGCGGCCCTCGACCTTGAAGGGCCGCACCTCGCAGCCCATTCGCCGCAGCACCTCGATCACCTCGGGCGAGATAAGGTCGATCTTGGTGTCGGGGCAGTAACCGACCAAGGCCACCGTATCGCCGAACTGTTCGCGCAGCGAAGCGGCCAGATGGCAGGCCATCAGGTCAAAGCGCGGCGGCTCGACGATGAAGAAGACGGTCAGGCGCGGCGACATGGAACCTTGCAGGCTGAAACGAATGCTGGCCCGACTATGCCGGGGGCGGGCGGGGCTGTCACCGGGAAAGCGGGGCCGCCGCGGCGAATGTCGCCAAAATTGCAACAAAAGCAGCGCGAAACGCCGGGGGAGGGCCGGGGTTCCTGTGGGAACAGCCTTGCTGCCGGCCTGCGAGGCCCGCTAAGATCGCGCAAAGCGCCGGATCAGGCTCGGGGTCGGGTGCAGAATGGAAACAACGGGCCGTCCAAAGGGCAAGTGGTGGCACAGGCAAAGCGCAAATCCCTGACCGCAGAGCAGGACCGCCCGCGCGGCGCGGCGCCGCTCTGGGGCACCGTCGATTTCCCGCTGAAACGCCATATCAGCCCGCATGGGCAGGTGACGGCCGTGTCGATGATGAAGGACGAAGGGCCCTTTGTCATCGAATGGGTGGCGCATCATCTGGCGGTGGGGTTCACCGATCTTGTGGTCTATACGAACGATTGTTCGGATGGCACCGATGACATGCTGATCCGGCTGGAAGAGCTGGGTCTGTGCCACCACCGCCGCAATGTGATTCCCGAAGGCATCCGGCCGCAACCCTCGGCGCTGAACTATGCGCAGGAGGAGCCGGTGGCGGGTCTGTCCGACTGGGTGATGGTGTTTGACGCCGACGAATTCCTGTCGATCCGCTACGGCGATGGCACGCTGGACGATCTGTTGACGGCAACCAAGGCACAAGGCGCCAATGGCATTGTGGTGACCTGGCGGATTTTCGGTTCAGGCGGGGTGGTGGAGTGGAGCCGCGCCCCGGTGACCGAGCAATATCTGCTGGCCGCGCCGCAAAGCTGGAACAAGGGATGGGGCGTCAAAACCCTGTTCCAGTTCGACCCCGACCATTGGAAGCTGGGCATCCACCGGCCCAAGATGAAGTCGAAATGGATCAAGACCGACTACCCCGATCAGATCAAATGGCTGAACGGGTCGGGCCGTGAGATGGAGGACTACTTCAAGTTTCGCGGCTGGCGGTCGATCACCCGGACGGTGGGCTATGACTGGGTGCAGTTGAACCACTATGCGGTGAAGTCGGTTGACAGCTATGCCATCCGCAAGATGCGGGGCAACGTCAATAACAAGAAAGACAAATACAACAGCGATTACTGGAGCTTGCAGGACCGTAACGAGGTGCGCGACGACACGATGCTGCGCTACAAACCCCGCCGCGATGCGCTGATCGCCCAGCTTCTGCAAGACCCGGTGCTGCAACGGCTGCACCATGCCGCCGTCGCCCGGGCCGAAGCGCGGCTTGCGGAATTGCGCCAGACCGAAGCCTATCATCAGCTTGTCGCCGATCTGGCCAAGGCTTCGGCTGTGCCGCTGTCGCAGATCGTCGCCAAGCCGCCTGTGGCGCGCGACAAGGACAAGATCGCGGCGCTGATGTCGGATGTGGAAAAGCTGCGTGGCGAAAAGGCCAAGGCCGAGCGCAAGGAAAAGCTCAAGGAACCGAAAGAGCCGCTGCCCGAGGTGCATTATCTGGCCGGTCCGCTGGAGGTGACGGCGGATTTGCCGATGGATTATGTGGCGAACCATGCGGTGAAACTGCCGCTGGATTTCCGCGTCTTCACCGCGCAGGCGCTGGACCAGATCGCCAAGGGCAAGTTCGACCGGGTTCTGGCGCGCAAGCTGCCGCAGATCGCGCCCAAGGCGGCGCGGGTGCTGGAAATCGGCGCAGGCGCGGGATTTCAGGGGGTCAATCTGGCCAATACCCGCGCCGACCTGCGGGTGACGCTGCAAGAGGAGGATGCGGGACTTGCCCTGATCCTGCGGCGGGTCTGTGCGGCCAGCGGGCGCAGCCTGTCGGATCGTTTCGCGCTGTCCGAGCAACCGCTGGGCGCCGATGCAGCCAGCGATGCGGCGGCGCTGATCACCGCGCAGAAGCCCGACCTGCTGATCCTGTCCGACCCGCGCCTTGCGCCCGAGGTTCTGACGCGGCTTTTGCCCGCGTTGCCGCTGCCCGTGCCGAAACTGATCGTGCTGCATGGCCGTCTGCTGGTGGCATGGCACCGCGAGTTGGGCGGGGTTGGCGCATTGCTTTCCGGTCTCGGCTATCGGCCCGATGACAGTTTCGCCCCGGTGCAGGCGCGGGTCTGGCATCTGAGTGACGATGGCGACAGCGGCGACGCGCCCGAGTGACGCTGGACAGAGCCGGACCGCTTCGGCATTGTCCACTGAAAAGAAACAATAACGCCTGAGGCAGGAGTTCCCATGTCCACCCCCGTCCGCCGCCCCGTCGCCTCGCTCTGGATCGGCGAGAAGCTGCACTACCTTAACCAGTTGTGCCTCTTGTCCCATGTCCGCGCCGGGCATCCGACCACGCTTTATTGCACCGACAAAGTATCGAACGTCCCCGAAGGGGTGATCGTCAAACCGGCGACCGATATCATGGCGATCGACATGGATATTGTCCGTCAGACTTCGGAATCCTTCCTGTCGAACGTTTTCCGCTACAAGATGATCCAGGCCACCGATGCCGTCTGGATCGACTGTGACGCCTATTGCCACAAACCCTTCCCGGATGAGATGCAGAACATCTATGCCGGGCATGGCTTTCGCGGGGCGCTGAACTGTGGCGTGGTCTATATCCCGCCGAAGGGCGAGTTGATGGCGCAACTGCTTGATTACTATGAAAACCTGCCCGCCGCCCCGGCCTGGTTCAACAAGCAGCAACGCAAGCGCATCGAAAAACAAGAGGCGCACCTGCCGCAAGCCGTCCGCATCTACAATGCCGAACGCACCGCCTTTGGCCCGCAAGCCTTCACCTGGTTTGCCCAGCAGACCGGCGATTTCGACAAGGCGCTGACCTATGACTATCTCTACCCGGTGCCGTTCCAGTTGAACGATGTGTTCTATGATCCGCATTGCAACGTTGAAGGGCATTTCACCGACAGCACGCTGTCGGTTCACCTTTACACCAACGGCACCCGGCCTTGGTGGCGCAAGAATGCGCCGATGCCCGGCTCTTATGCGGCGCGGATGTGTGAGGTGATCGGGGTGAAACCGGAAGAGGCGCTGGAAGAGTGACCGGCACGCTGGTCACGCTGGTCGTGATGGCGTGGCGGCAAGAGGGCCTGCTGCGCGAGACCATCGCGGCCGCCTTTGCCCAGACCTATCAGCCGCTTGAGATCTTGCTGTCGGACGATGCCTCGCCCGATGGCAGTTTTGCGGTGATGCAAGACATGGCGGCAGCCTATTCCGGGCCGCACCGGATCACGCTGAACCGCAACCCGGCCAATCTTGGGTTGATCGGCCATATCAACCGAGTCTTCGAATTGGCGGGGGGGGAGCTGATCGTCTACAACGCCGGTGATGACCTGTCAGAGCCGGATCGCGTCGCCCGCCTTCACGCAGTCTGGGCCGCCGGGCGCCCGGCACTGGTCCATTCCAATGTCACCGACATTGGCCCCGATGGTGCCCCCCTGCCGCGTCAGCGTGAACGCGGGCGCCATGACCATCTGGCGGCCAAACCGCTGGACGAGGTGGCGACAACCAAGAACAACTGCATCGGCGCCTCCTGTGCCTGGGATGCGCGTCTGGTCCGCGCCTTTGGCCCGATCACCGAAACCGGGCTGTTCGAGGATCGGGTGTTCTACTTCCGCGCCCGGCTTCTGGGGGATGTCGGCTATGTGAACGACCGTTTGCTGCGCTATCGCCGCGGCATCGGCCTGTCTTTTGACCGCGGCGAAGGCGAAGAGGAAACCCGACGCAATTTTGAGATCGACCTTGCCACGCTGCGGCAGCGTCTGAAGGACTGCCAGCATATCGCCCCCGACCGGGGCGATGTGATCCGCGCGCTCAAACGCAAGATCCGCAAGCGCGAAGGCCAGCTTGCCACGATGGCGCCCGACGCTTGAAAGCCGGGCTTAACCCGCCTTGAACGGCGCCATCCCGGCCCGGGCCAGCGCATCGGCCCGCTCGTTCTCGGCATGGCCGGCATGACCCTTGATCCAGCGCCAGACCACCTTGTGCCGCGCCTGCGCCGCATCCAGCCGCTGCCACAGTTCGACATTCTTCACTGGCGCCCGTGCCGCCGTTTTCCAGCCGTTGCGCTTCCAGGCGTGAATCCATTCCGTCACGCCATTCTTCACATAGGCGCTGTCGGTGACGATGGTGATTTCGACCGGCTTGGTCAGCGCCTCAAGCGCGGAAATCGCGGCCATCAGCTCCATCCGGTTGTTGGTGGTCTGTGCCTCGCCGCCGGACAATTCCCGCTCGCGCACAACCGCGCCGCCTTCGCGCGCAATCATCAGCACGCCCCAGCCACCGGGGCCGGGATTGCCCGAACAGGCGCCATCGGTATAGGCGAACAACTCCGGCATTCTGGCCCCTTTCATCTGTCTCCAAATATCCCACGGGGGTCCGGGGGTGTGAAACCCCCGGTTCTGCCGCCGGACACAAGGACATCGCCTGCCTAACCGCGCCCCCGCCGTCGCACAAGACCATGACGCCGCGTTTCAGGTGACGCCCGCCTTGCCGCAGGGCATTGTCGCCGGACGGAGGACCGCATGACCCAATATCCCCACCTGCTCGCCCCGCTGACATTGGGCGCCATCACCCTGCGCAACCGTGTGTTGATGGGCTCGATGCACACCAATCTTGAGGAAACCGGCGATTGGGGCCGGGTGGCGGCCTTTTACGCGGCCCGGGCGCGCGGCGGGGTGGGGTTGATCGTGACGGGCGGCATGGCGCCCAACCGCGAGGGCGGAGTTTTTCCCGGCGCTTCGGGTCTGCACGGCGGCAAGGATATCGAAAATCACCGCCGGGTGACCGATGCCGTCCATGCCGAAGGCGGGCGGATTGCCATGCAGATCCTGCATGCCGGGCGCTATGCCTATGGCAAGGATTGCGTTTCGGCCTCGGCCATCAAATCGCCGATCTCGCCCTTTGTGCCGCGCGAGCTGGATGAAGAGGGCATCGAAAAGCAGATCGCCGATATCGCCACCGCCGCCGCGCGTGCCCGCGCCGCAGGCTATGACGGGGTGGAGGTGATGGGGTCAGAGGGCTATTTCCTGAACCAGTTCCTTGTGCGCCATACCAATCACCGGACCGACCATTGGGGCGGCGCTTATGAAAACCGGATGCGCCTGCCGGTGGAGGTGGTGCGGCGGGTGCGGGCCGCCCTTGGTCCCGAAGCCATTCTGATCTACCGGATTTCCCTGATCGACCTGATCCCCAGTGGCTCCACCTGGGACGAGGTGGTGCAACTGGCCCGTGCGGTTGAGGCTGCGGGGGCTTCGGTGCTGAACACCGGCATCGGCTGGCACGAGGCGCGGGTGCCGACCATTGCCACTTCGGTTCCGCGGGCGGCCTTTGCCCATCTGACGGCCCGGCTGCGGCCCGAAGTCTCGATCCCGGTCATCACCTCGAACCGGATCAACACGCCCGAGGTGGCCGAGGCGCTTTTGGCCGATGGGCAGGCGGATATGGTGTCGATGGCGCGGCCCTTCCTTGCCGACCCCGATTTCGTCGCCAAGGCCGCTGCTGGCCGGGCTTCGGAAATCGCGCCCTGCATCGCCTGCAATCAGGCCTGCCTTGACCACACTTTCGCGGGCAAGCTGACCACCTGCCTCGTCAACCCGCGCGCCTGCCATGAGACGGAGCTGATCTATGCGCCTGCCGCCGCCCCCAAGCGCATTGCCGTGGTGGGGGCCGGTCCGGCGGGCCTGATGTCGGCCATGGTGGCCGCCGGTCGCGGCCATTCCGTGACGCTGTTCGATCGGGCGGCCGAAGTGGGCGGGCAGTTGAACCTTGCAAAACAGGTGCCGGGCAAGGAAGAATTTCACGGCCTTGTCGATTGGTTCCGCGCCGAGGTGGCCCGTTTGGGCATCACAACCTGGCTTGGCCAGACCGCCGATGTTCGGGATCTTCAGGGCTTTGACGAGGTGATCGTGGCCACCGGCGTTGCCCCGCGCGACCCGGGCATTCCGGGGCAGGAACGGGCACTCAGCTATATCGACGTGCTGCGCGGCGCGCCCGTGGGCAAGCGCGTGGCGGTGATAGGTGCCGGCGGTATCGGGTTTGACGTGGCCGAGTTTCTGGTGGCCGGGGGGCATTCGCCAACGGTCGCGCCTGATCTCTGGCGGCGGGAATGGGGCGTGGGCGATCCGGCCACCAGCCCCGGCGGCCTTGCCGACCCGGCTCCCGAGCCGCCCGCCCGCGCCGTGTGGCTCTTGCAGCGCAAGCCGGAAAAGCCGGGGCGCGGCCTTGGCAAGACCACCGGCTGGATTCACCGGGCGGCGCTTGCGGCCAAGCGGGTGAAGATGCTGGGCGGCTGCAGCTATGACCGGATCAGCGAAGAGGGCCTCTGGATCACCCGCGATGGCCAGCCTGAACTGATCCCCGCCGACACGGTGGTTCTTTGCGCGGGCCAGTTGCCCGAGCGCGGGCTGGCTGACCGGCTGGCGGCGGCGGGCATCGCGGCGCATGTGATTGGCGGTGCCGATGTTGCGGCCGAACTGGACGCCAAGCGCGCCATCAATCAGGGGGCACGACTGGCAGCCAGCCTCTAGTTCAGCAGCGCGTCGATTTCCGAGGTGATGGCCGCCGAACCGGGATTGGTCACCGCGCCCCACGCCTTGATGAACTGTCCGTCCGGGCCGATCAGCACCTTGTTGAAGTTCCAGCCGGGGGTAAAGCCATGCTCGGCCTTCACCCAAGCATAGAACGGATGCAGCTTGCCTTTGGCGACATGTTCGATCGTGGTCATCGGCAGCGTCAGGTCATAGTTGAGGGCGCAGAATTCCTTCACCTCGGCTTCCGAACCAAGCTCTTGGTTGAAATCGTCCGAGGGCACTGCAAGGACCACGGCCCGCCCGGCATAGGCATCGGACAGGCTTTGCAGATCGGCAAGTTGCGGCGCAAAACCGCAAAGCGAGGCGGTGTTCACCACCAGCACCGGCTTGCCGCGCCAGTCGGCACTGTCATAGCTGCCTCCGTCAATGCTGCGGAAGGTAAAGCCGGGTTCGGCGGCCAGAGCGGGCGCCGCCACAAGGATCAAGGCAAGGGCGAAACGGGCAAGGGGCATGGCACTCTCCTGCGCAATGGTCAGGATACGCAGGGGCGCGGCCAACGGATCACCTATGGCGCCTTGCGGATGGTGTCGCCCGGTTGCAGCGTCGGGAAAAGCTCGATCACCTCGCCGCCGATCACCCCGCCATGGCCGCGCCCGGCGATGATCTCGGCCGCCTTGCGCCCGATCTCCAGCCGGCAGGCATCCATCGTCGCCAGCCGCCGCGGCAGACCGTCGAGCAGTTCCACACCGTTGAACCCGGCCAGCCCGATTTTACCGGGCACATCCAGCCCCGCATCCAGACAGTAGAGCAGGCCGCCCGCCCCGATCATATCATTGGAATAATACAGGAAATCAACATCCGGGCTGCGCTTCAACACCGCCTCGGTCATCTCGCGGCCCTTCAGGAGCGCCGATCCGCCAGAATAAAATTCCCGGTCCGCCAAGGCCAGACCCTGCCGCGCCAGCGCATCCTCGAACCCCTCAAGCCGCTTGCGGGCGCGGTGGTCATTCGGCATCTGGGTGCCAAGGAAGGCAATGCGGCGATAGCCCGCCGCGATGATCGCCTCGGCCATCTTCCGGCCGGCGCGGCGATGTGAAATGCCAACGGCGGAATCGACGGCGGTTCCGTCGATATCCATGATCTCGACAATCGGTACACCGGCCTGCGACAGCATCGCCGCCGCCGCGGGCGTATGCTCCAGCCCGGCGAGGATCACACCCGAGGGGCGCCAACTCAGCATTTCATACAGCACCGCTTCTTCGCGGTCGGGTGAATAATTGCTGACGCCGATCACCGGCTGCAGGCCGGTATCCTCAAGCACTTCGGAAATGCCGGTCAATACTTCGGGGAAGACCATGTTCGACAGCGAAGGGATGATCACCCCCACCAGATTGACCCGCTGGCTGGCCAGTGCGCCCGCGATCTTGTTGGGCACATAGCCAAGGGTGCGCGCCGCCTCCAGCACCTTTTCCCGGGTGGCTTCCGACACATCGCCCCGGTTGCGCAGCACCCGGCTGACCGTCATCTCGCTGACGCCCGACGCTTCGGAAACGTCGCGCAGGGTCAGGGGGCGCCGGGGGTCGAATGCTGCGGTCTTTGTCACGGTGCGATGCCTGCCTGTGATGTATGTTCAATTGTTAGCGCCCGAAACAGGGCTTGTCCAATGCCGGATGTTGCTCTACGTTATCGCTAACAGCCGCGTGTCACAACGCACTGGCCATATCCCGCGCGTCCTGCAAGCTCTCAACCCAGACGCAACGGAGACCGGAGGGGGAGTGTGGGCCAAAATTCACTCCCCCTTTTCTTTTGCCGGCCCGCTTTGCCCGGTTGCCATGGCGCGGGTTTCCAAGCAAAAAGGCCGCGTGGCTCCGTAGCTCAACGGATAGAGCGTCCCCCTCCTAAGGGGAAGGTTGCAGGTTCAAGTCCCGCCGGGGTCACCAGTTTTCCCGCATTGCGCCCGCCGCAGGCCGCAGATGCCTCCGGCGGGAGTATTTCAAAAGGTGCAAATCGCTAGAAGTCGAGATTCTCGACGCTCAAGGCGTTTTGCTGGATGAACTCGCGGCGGGGTTCCACCACATCGCCCATCAGTTTCGAGAAGATGTCGTCGGCCTCGGCCAGATCGTCGATCTTGACCTGCAACAGGGTGCGCGCCTCGGGGTCGAGTGTGGTTTCCCAAAGCTGCTCGGGGTTCATTTCGCCCAGACCCTTGTAGCGTTGCAGGGTCAGGCCCTTTTCCCCCTCGGCCAGTACCGATTTCAAGAGGTCAATCGGGCCATGGACTATCTGCTCGCGGTCCTTGCGGATCAGGCGACCGGGGTTGCGATAGATGTCACGGGTCTGGCCAGCCACCTGCGACAGCCGCCGCGCCTCGCCCGAGCGCAGGACAGCACCGTCGAGCGTGCGCAACTCCTCAACCCCGCGCAGCACGCGCGAAAGGCGGATGCCATGGTCTTGCGTGATGCGGCCGGACCAGCCGCGTTCGTATTCGACCGCGATCATGTTCAGGCGCTGGGCGACGGTATCGGCCACCAGTTGCAGGTCGGCATCGGCGCGGCCCGGGTCAAAGGCGCCGGCCAGCGCCGCCTGTTCCAGAATGCCGCGCGGGTAATGGGTGGGGAAAGCGTCCAGCACGCGGCGGAACTGGCGCGCGCCCTCGATCACCCGGGCAAGGTCCGCCCCGGCGATTTCCACGCCATCGGCCAGCCGCAGCACGGCGCCTTCGACACCCATTTCCACCAGATAATCTTCAAGTGCTGCCTGATCCTTGAGGTAGACCTCGGACTTGCCGCGCGCGACCTTATAAAGCGGCGGCTGCGCGATATAGACGTGCCCGGCATCGACCAGGGGCCGCAGATGACGGAACAGGAAGGTCAAGAGCAGGGTGCGGATATGCGCGCCATCCACGTCAGCATCGGTCATGATGACGATCTTGTGGTAGCGCAGCTTGGAAATGTCGAATTCCGAACCGATCGAGGTGCCGAGCGCCGTCAAGAGCGTGCCGATTTCCTGCGATGCGAGCATCCGGTCAAACCGCGCGCGTTCCACGTTCAGGATCTTGCCCCGCAGCGGCAGCACCGCCTGATTGGAGCGGCTGCGCCCCTGCTTGGCCGAGCCACCTGCCGAATCCCCCTCGACAAGGAACAGTTCCGACTTGGCGGGGTCACGCTCTTGGCAATCTGCCAGCTTGCCCGGCAGGCTTGCCACGTCCAGCGCAGTCTTGCGGCGTGTCAGTTCGCGCGCCTTGCGGGCGGCCTCACGGGCCAGGGCGGCTTCGATGATCTTGCCGACGATGATCTTGGCCGGGCCGGGGTTTTCCTCAAACCATTCGGCCAGCTTTTCGTTCACCAGATTCTCGACCGCCGGACGGACCTCCGAGGACACCAGTTTGTCCTTGGTCTGGGACGAGAATTTCGGGTCCGGCACCTTGACCGACAGCACGCAAGTCAGCCCCTCGCGCGCATCATCGCCGGTGAAATCGACCTTTTCTTTCTTGGCAATGCCCGAGGTCTGGGCATAGCTGTTGATCGTGCGCGTCAGCGCGCCGCGAAAGCCCGCAAGATGGGTGCCGCCGTCGCGCTGCGGGATGTTGTTGGTAAAGGGCAGCACGGTTTCGTGGTAGCTGTCGTTCCACCACATCGCCACTTCCACGCCGATGCCGTTCTTTTCGCCCAGCATGTAGATCGGCTCTGGCATCACCGAAGTCTTTGAGCGGTCGAGGTATTTGACGAATTCCTTCACGCCGCCATCATAGTAAAGCTCGGTGCGCAGCGGTTCGGCGTGGCGGGCATCCTCGATGATGATGCGCACGCCCGAGTTCAGGAAAGCCAGTTCGCGTAGGCGGGTTTCCAGCACCTTGAAGCTGTAATCAAGGTTCGAAAAGGTGCCCTCGGGGATATTCGTCTTGGCGCTGGCCAGAAAGCGCACCTCGGTTCCGCGCATTCCGGGGGCGGGGCCGACCTCATGCACATGCACCACGCATTCGCCATGTTCGAACCGGGCGCGGTATTCCTTTTCGTCGCGCCAGACGGTCAGTTCCAGCCATTCCGACAGCGCGTTGACCACCGAAACGCCCACGCCATGCAACCCGCCCGACACCTTGTAGGCGTTGCCGCCCTCGTCGGTGTTGTTGAATTTCCCGCCGGCGTGAAGCTGCGTCATGATCACTTCGGCAGCGGAAACACCCTCTTCGGCATGGATGTCCACCGGGATGCCACGGCCATTGTCGCGCACCGAAACCGAGTCGTCGGCATGGATGATCACCGTGACGGCGGTGGCGTGACCGGCCAGCGCCTCGTCAATGCCGTTGTCCACAACCTCATAGACCATATGATGCAGGCCCGAGCCGTCATCGGTATCGCCGATATACATGCCGGGGCGTTTGCGAACCGCCTCCAACCCCTTGAGAACCTTAATGGAATCCGCGCCGTATTCGGCGGGTTTGCGGGCGGCTTCGGCCATGCGTGGAGAACCCTTCATATTGCCCGCAACTTATAGCGGACAGGGGGGGGAATGTCACCCCCACCCCCCAGATGTTGCGGTCAAAGCAGCGGGATGACCAGCCCGACCCCGATCAGCAGACATCCCGAAGTGACATTCAGCCGCCGGATGGCCTGCGGGCTGGACAGAAGCTGCCGGGCGCGGTCCAGAAACAGCGCCAGCCCCAGATTGCCCAGGGTCGGCACCGCCATGGAAACCGCCAGAATCGCCACGATGTCCAGCGTGGTCAGGCTGCCCAATGTGAAAAAGCCGGGCAGGGCGCCCATGTAGAACAGGATCGCTTTGGGATTGCCGATCACCACGGCAAAGCCCACGCTCAACCCCGCCCAGACGCCGGGGCGGGTCAGGCGGCTGTCGGCATTGGGCGCTGCGGCGGGCTTGCGGATCAGCATGACCCCCATGAACAGGAACACCACCGCCGCCACCCAGCGCAGCAAGGACAGCACATCGCCCCAGGCGCTTTCGATCCAGCTCAGGCCAAGGATCGCGGTCAGCGGCCAGATCATGTCGCCCATCGCCACGCCGATCGCCAAAGGCCAGGCCGCAGCAAAGCCACCCGACAGCGCCCGCGCCATCAGGGCGACCCAGACCGGCCCGGGAACCGCCCAAAGACCGGCCATGCCAAGGGCATAAAGCCCGAGTTGTGTCAGCGTTATGGTCATGCCGGCCCTCCGGGCAGGGTCAGGCTGCCATCTGCGGCCAAAGGCCAGAACGGGTTCATCGCCACCTCCCAGACATGGCCGTCCGGGTCGGCCCAATAGCCGGAATAGCCGCCCCAGAACACCTTTTCGGGTGCTTTCAGCGGTGTTGCCCCGGCAGCGAGGGCGGCGGCATAGGCCGCGTCCACCTCTGCCTCGGTGGTGAAATTCTGCGCCAATGTCATCGCGCCGGTGCCAAGGGCCGCGCCCGGGCGCCCCTGATCGGCGGCAAGATCGTCGCGCCCGAACAGCGCAAGTGCCGCGCCATGCATCTGGTAGAACGCCACCCCGGGCTGGCTTTCGCCATGTTCACGCCAGCCGAGCGCAGCATAAAAGCCGCGGGCGGCGGAAAGATCCTTCACGCCAAGGGTGATCAGGGTGACGCGCTGCGCTGTCATGGCTCGATCCTCGATTGTCCGTTTTCATCATGGATATGAAGGGTTTGTGCCCGATCTCCCAAAGGATCGAACAGCGCCGCCTCGGTTCCGGTCATCAGCGCCTGCGCCCCCAAGGCGCAGATCTCGTCATAAAGGGCGGCGCGCCGGGCGCTGTCGAGATGCGCCGCCACCTCATCCAGCAAAAGAACCGGCGCGCGGCCCAGATCGGCGGCCAGCGCGCGGGCATTGGCAAGGATCAGGCTGATCAGCAGCGCCTTCTGCTCGCCGGTCGAACATTGGGCGGCGGGGGTGGACTTGGCGGCATAGACCGCCGCCAGATCGGTGCGGTGCGGCCCGATCAGCGTACGCCCCGCCGCCATGTCGCGCCGCCGCCCCTCGGCCCAAAGGGCAGGCAACGCCCCGGCCTCGGCCTCACCCTCGGGCGCGGTCAGCGACAGGTCGGCGCGGGGAAAGGCGGTTTCCGCCCCTTCCTGCGCTGCGGCCAGACGTGCCAGCGCCAAAGCCCGATTAGCCATCAGGCTGACCGCCGCCTCGGCCATCTGCCCTTCCAGCGCGCCATACCAGCGGGCATCGGAAACCCCCTCTTTCAGCAGCCGGTTCCGCTCGCGCATGGCCTTGTCATAGGCCAGCACCGCCTCGGCATGATCGGGAAAGAACGACAGTGTAAGACGGTCCAGAAACCGCCGCCGCCCCTCGGCGGCCTCGATCCACAGCCTGTCCATCGCAGGCACCAGCCACAGCACCCGCAGGATACGCCCCAGTGCCAGTTGTGCCGCTGCCTTGCCGTCGATCCGCAGATGCCGCGCTTCGGCCCCTTCTGCGCCGGTTTCGATGTCATGGTCGGCGGCCAGCCCGCGCACGGCAGCCGTGATCCGCCAGCCTAGGGCTTCTGGCCTCCGCGCCAACTCATCCCCCGCCGCCCGCCGTAACCCCCGCCCGGGCGACAAGAGCGAAACCGCCTCAAGAATATTGGTCTTACCCGCCCCGTTCGGCCCGACAATCGCCACTGGCCGCCCATCGAAGGTCAGCCGCGTCGCGCGGTGGCTGCGGAAATGCGACAGGGACAGCGAGGTGATGGCAAGCCCGCTCACGTCCCGGCCCTTTCATCGTGGCAAAAATATCCCGGGGGTCCGGGGGCTGGCCCCCGGCCGCCGATCAGACGCGCATCGGCATCACGACATAGACCGCCGAGGTGTCGTTGCCCTCGCGCATCAGGGTCGGATCGCCGGAAGAGTTGAACAGGAACACCGCATTCTCGCGGTCCACCTGGCTGGCGATTTCCAGCAAATACTTGGCGTTAAAGCCGATCTCCAGCCGCTCGTCGCCATAGGCAACGGCCAGTTCCTCTTCCGCGGCGCCCGAATCGGGGGCGTTGACCGAGAGGATCAGCCGGTCTTCGTCCAGGCTGAGTTTCACCGCACGCGACCGCTCGGAAGACACGGTTGCCACCCGGTCCACAGCCTTGGCAAATTCGCTGGCATCCACCTCAAGCCGGCGGGTGTTGTTCATCGGAATGACGCGGGTGTAATCGGGGAAGGTGCCGTCGATCACTTTTGAGGTCAGGGTGATCAGCGGCGTCGCAAAGCGCACCTTGGTTTCACTGACCGACACGGCAATCGTCGCCTCGTCATCATCCAGCAGCTTGCGCAATTCGTTCACCGTCTTGCGCGGCACGATCACCCCGGGCATCCCGGCGGCCCCTTCGGGCAGGGGCGCGTCGATCCGCGCCAGCCGGTGGCCGTCGGTCGCCACGCAGCGCAGCGTCGGCCCGTCTTCGCCCGTGGCGGTGTGCATATAGACGCCGTTCAGATAATAACGCGTTTCTTCGGTCGAAATGGCAAATTTCGCCTTGTCGAACAGCCGCCGCAGCACCTTGGCCGGGGCAGAGAAATTCGACGAATATTCCGATGTCGCCATCACCGGGAAATCTTCCTTGGGCAGCGTCGCCAGCGAGAAGGTCGAGCGCCCGGCGGCAATCGTCAGCCGGCCCGAGGCGGCATCCTCGGTCAGGTTCACCAGCGCGCCATCGGGCAGCTTGCGCACGATTTCATGCAGCATCACGGCGGAAACCGTGGTGGCGCCCGACCGTTCCACCATGGCAGGCGCGCGGTCCACCACCTCGATGTCCAGATCGGTGGCGCGGAAGCTGACCTGATTGCCCTCGGCCTCGATCAGCACATTGGCCAGAATCGGAATGGTGTTGCGGCGTTCGACAACCGATTGCGCCTGTGCCAGCGCCTTGAGCAGCGTTCCGCGTTCGATCGAGAGCTTCATCGTTCCATCCCCATGCCGGGCCGCGTCACCAGCGGACACCGATCAATCCGGCTGCCGCCGGTTCCAACTGTCCGGGCGACATTGCGGGGCTTTCACAATCCCGTCAAGCCGCCCAATCTGCTGTGAATCAGCCCTGAAGCAGACGGCGCAGAAGCTGCAGGTCGTCAGTCAACTGGCTGTCGGTGGCCATCAGCTCTTCGATCTTGCGCACGCCATGCATGATCGTGGTGTGATCGCGCCCGCCAAAGCGGCGGCCGATTTCCGGCAGGCTACGCGGGGTCAGTTGCTTGGCCAGATACATCGCCACCTGCCGGGGCCGGGCGATGTTGCGCAGCCGTTTTGGCCCGATCATGTCGGACAGGCGGATGTTATAATGCTCGGCCACCTTGCGCTGGATTTCTTCGATGGTCAGCTTACGGTCCGAGGCGCGCAGGATATCGGCAAGGCAATCCTGCGTCAGTTCCAGACTGATCTCGCGGCCCACCAGCGAAGCGAACGCGAAAAGCCGGGTCAGCGCCCCTTCCAGAACGCGGACATTGGTGGTGATGCGGTGCGCGAGAAACTCCAGCACGCCGGGGGCAAGCTGCAACCCCTTGTATTGACTGCGATAGAATTCGACCTTTTGTTGCAGGATGCCAAGGCGCAACTCATAATCGGTCGGATGCAGGTCCACCACCAGCCCGCATTGCAGGCGGGACTTGATACGATCCTCAAGATCCTTGATCTCGCCCGGGGCGCGGTCGGCGGAAATGACGATCTGCTTGTTCTGGTCGATCAGCGCGTTGAAAGTGTGGAAGAATTCCTCTTGGGTGGAATCCTTGCCGGCGATGAACTGCACATCATCGACCATCAGCACATCGACCGAGCGGAAAAGCTCTTTGAAATCCATGATCTGCTTGTCGCGCAACGCTTGCACGAAGCGATACATGAACTGTTCGGCGGAAAGATACAGCACGCGAAGCTGCGGCTGTTGCGCCTGCAATTCATGCGCGATGGCGTGCATCAGGTGGGTCTTGCCAAGGCCGACACCGCCATAAAGGAACAGCGGGTTGAAGGTAACCGGCCCGCCCTCGGCCACCCGGCGGGCGGCGGCATGGGCCAGCTCGTTCGGCTTACCAACCACGAAACTGTCAAAGGTAAAGCGGGCATCCAGCGTGGCGCCCGGCAGATCTTCGTCGGCGACGGCACGGGCGCGCAGGGCGCGGGGCGCGGGCGCCTTGCGCGGTGCATCATTGGCCGCAGTCATCGGGCGGGCGGGCACGAAGAACTCGACCCGGGCGACGGCATTGCCGCCCTGCTTCAGGTGATGCAGGATATGCTCGGCAAAATTGCGCGAGACCCAATCGCCGAAAAAGCTGGTGGGCACCTCGAATCGGGCGACCTCTTCTTCCAGTGTGGCCAGCCGGATCGGTTCGATCCAGGTGGTGTAGTTGTTGCGGCCGATCTGAGTGATCAACTGCTCGCGCACCCTGCCCCAGGCGTCGTTGGTCATTTTTTTCATTCCGTCCCCAGACACCTTCCGCATCTGCGGCAGCGCCTTGATTTTGATTGTCGTTCCCGCTGCGAAACGCCTCTCTGGGGTGGCTGCCCGGACAAGCCGCTGCCCGGCCGAAACGCGGCGGACAGGGGCCGATTGGGCAGGCCGTGGAACAGGCAACGCAAAAGACCACCTGGCCAGGGCCGGTGCCACCTTTACATCGCCAAGCAGGTGCGCTTGTGGCGTGCCTTGCTTAACGCTTTGATCTCAAGCACGAATTCTGTGGGTTTCAGGCAATTGGCAGCGCCCGCTCCACATCTCCTCCAGCTTGCGATCGCGTCATGTCCCCCAGGACGAAGTGAATCGCAAGAAGACGCTAGCAAGCCGCGCCAAGCCTCCGCAACCGAACTATGCGCTTGACAGATGTTTGACCCAGCGAATCCCGAAGCCCGTGCAAATCGGCAACGGCACCCCTTGGTGCGGGGCGGAAATGACAAAGGGCGCCGCCCACAGGCAGCGCCCTTTGCAATCGGTGCGCGAGACCTCAGACCTTGACGGCGAGGGTCTTCACACGGGAGTTCAGACGCGAAATCTTGCGCGAAACGGTGTTGGCGTGCAGCACGCCCTTGGTCACGCCACGGGCCAGTTCCGGCTGGGCAGCCTTCAGCGCCTCGGCGGCGACGGCGGCATCGCCGCTGGCCAGCGCTTCTTCAACCTTGCGCAGGAAGGTGCGGATGCGCGAACGGCGGGCCTTGTTCACCGCATAGCGGGCTTCGGACTGACGGGCGCGTTTCTTGGACTGGGCGGTATTTGCCATGGGGCTGTGGTTCCTAGGGTCTGCAGTTGCATATGGTCGCACGAAAACCCAAAGGCCCCGTTTCGGGAACGGGAATCATCTTGCCTAAGCGGGCCCACGCGCATGTGGGGCGGCCTATAGGGGAGTTTCCGGCGAAAGGGAACAGGGAATCAGCGGTCGCGGAACTGCGGCTGGCGCTTTTCGATGAAGGCGGCCATGCCTTCCTTCTGATCGGCGGTGGCGAACATCGCATGAAAGCTGCGCCGTTCAAACAACAGGCCCTCGCGCAGCGTGGTCTCATAGGCGCGGTTGACCGATTCTTTGACGGCCATCGCGGTGATGGCCGACTTTTCGGCGATCTTGGCCGCGCATTTCAGCGCCTCGTCCTTCAGTGTGGCGGCCGGCACCACGCGGCTGGCCAGCCCCGAACGCTCTGCCTCGGCGGCATCCATGAAACGTCCGGTCAGGTTCATGTCCATCGCCTTGGCCTTGCCCACCAGCCGGGTCAGCCGCTGTGTGCCGCCCATACCGGCCACGATGCCCAGATTGATTTCGGGCTGGCCGAATTTGGCGGTATCGGCGGCAATGATGAAATCGCACATCATGGCAAGCTCGCAGCCGCCGCCCAGGCAATAGCCCGCAACCGCCGCGATCATCGGCTTGCGCACCCGCGCAATCGCCTCGGCCTCGGCGCCGAAGAGGTCTTCGAACATCACATCCGCATAGGATTTCGCCGCCATTTCCTTGACATCCGCCCCGGCGGCAAAAGCCTTGTCCGAGCCGGTCAGAACGATGCAGCGCACCTTGTCATTGCGGTCGGCGGCGCTGACGGCATCGGCCAGTTCCTGCATCAGGCGTGCGTTCAGGGCGTTCATCGCCTCGGGGCGGTTCAGCCGGATCAGGCAGGTATAATCCTCGATCTCGACGATCAGCGTCTCATAGGCCATGGCAGTGGCTCCCTTGGTTTTGGCCGGACTCCTAGCAGTAACGCGGGCGTTATCAAGTCACCTCTGGCAGTCGGGGCAATGGAAGGATGAGCGCCCCGCCTGCACCGTGCGCAGGATTGTGCCGGGACAGCCGGGCGTGGGGCAGGGCGCGCCCTCCCGGTCGTAAACCCGGAAATTGTGCTGAAAATAGCCCAGTTCCCCATCTGCCTGCCGGTAATCGCGCAAGGACGAACCCCCCGCCGCAATCGCCTCGGCCAGAACTTCGCGGATCAGGGGAACCAGCCGCGCCGCCTCTTGTGACGTAAGGTCACGGGCAAGGCGCAGCGGGCTGATTCCGGCGCGGTGCAGCACCTCACAGACATAGATATTGCCCAGACCGGCGACGATATGCTGATCCAGCAGCGCCGATTTGACCGGCGTTGCCTTGCCCGCCAGACGCCCGGCCAGATAGCTTTCGGAAAAGCCGTTGCCCAAAGGCTCCGGCCCCAGCGGTGCAAGCAGCGGATGCGCCTCGGCTGCTCCGGTTGCCATCAGGTCCATCGCGCCAAATCGGCGGGCGTCGTTGAAGGTCACCCGCGCCCCGCCCTCCATCATCAGCACCACATGGTCATGCTTCTGCGGCGCCGGGTGGTCGTGGTGAAACGCGCCCAGCATCGCCCCGGAAATCAGCATCCGCCCCGACATGCCCAGATGGATCAGCAGCGTCTCGCCGGTATCCAGATCGCCCAGAATATATTTCGAACGCCGCCGCAGCCCCAGCACCCTTGCCCCAGTCAGCCGTTGCGCCATCTGCGGCGGGAAGGGCCAGCGCAACCCCTCGCGGTTCACCTGCGCAGTTTCGATCACGCGCCCCTCCATCACGGGCAAAAGCCCCATGCGGACGGTCTCGACTTCGGGCAGTTCGGGCATGTGACAGGGACGCAGGTTGAGGTGGGGGGGGCAGCGCCCTATAAGGTGGCCAACAGCGAAGGACGGCAAGCCCAAATGACCGATGACAGCACCACCCATTTCGGCTTTCAGACCGTGCCAGAGGCCGACAAGGCCGGGATGGTGCATGGCGTCTTTACCCGCGTCGCCTCGAAATACGATGTGATGAATGACCTGATGTCGATGGGTATCCACCGCGTCTGGAAAGATGCGATGATGGATTGGCTCGCGCCGCGCCCGGGGCAAAAGCTCCTCGATGTGGCCGGAGGCACGGGCGATGTCTCTTTCCGCTTCCTCGGCCGCGCGCCGGGGGCGACGGCGACCGTTCTGGACATGACCGAATCGATGCTGGTCGAGGGGCGTCAACGCGCCGAAGCCGGCAAGATGGCCGAAAGCCTTGATTGGGTGGTGGGCGATGCGATGGCGCTGCCCTTTGCCGACAATACGTTCGACGTTTACACGATTTCCTTCGGCATTCGGAACGTCACCCGCATTCCTGATGCTCTGCGTGAGGCCCACCGCGTGCTGCGTCCCGGTGGACGGCTCATGGTGCTGGAGTTCAGCCAGATTCCGAACGAGATGCTGCAAAAGGCCTATGACCTCTATTCCTTCAATATCATCCCGGTGATGGGACAGATCGTGGCGGGCGACCGGGACAGCTATCAATACCTTGTCGAATCGATCCGCAAATTCCCCGAGCAAGAGGTTTTTGCCGGCATGATCCGGCAGGCGGGCTTCGGTCAGGTGAAATACCGCAACCTGACGCTGGGCATCGCCGCGCTGCATTCCGGCTGGAAGATCTGATGCGCGGGCCGCACAACATCTGGCGGCTGATCCGCACCGGCGCCACGTTTGAACGCACCGGGGCGATGGCCGTTGTTCTGGCGGCAATGAATGCCCCGCCCCGGCTGCGCTTTGCCGCGCGGCTTCTGGGCTGGCCGTTCAAGGCGTTGGGGCTGAAGGGCGATCCCGACCTGCCCCCCTTGACCCGGGCGCTGACCGCACTTGGTCCCGCCTATATCAAGTTCGGCCAGATCCTTTCGACCCGGCCCGATATCGTCACGCCCGAATTGGCCGACCAGTTGCGCTATCTGCAAGACAAGCTGCCGCCCTTTGCCATGGACGAGGCCCGCACGCGGATCGAGGCCGAATTGGGAGCCCCGGTGGAAACCCTTTTCAGCGCATTCTCCGAACCCGTGGCCGCTGCCTCTATCGCGCAGGTTCACCGCGCGCAGGTGGCTGAAACCGGGGCTGACGTGGCGGTCAAGGTGCTGCGCCCCGGGATCGAACGCGCCTTTCGCCGCGACATCGACGCCTTTTACTTCGCTGCCCGCACCATTGAATTCATTGCCCCCTTCTCGCGCCGCCTGCGCCCCGTGGATGTGATTGCGCATTTCGAGGGCGTGGTGTTGGGAGAGTTGGATCTGCGGCTCGAAGCCGCCGCAGCTTCGGAATTTGCGGCCAATACGGCATCTGATAAAGGTTTTCAGGTGCCAGCCCCGGTCTGGCCGCTGTCGGCCCGCGCCGTGATGACACTTGGCTGGGCCGAAGGGATTTCGCTGGCCGACAATGCCGCGCTGGATGCTGCGGGCCATGACCGGGTGGCACTGGCTGCCCGGGTCTTGCAGCTTTTCCTGTCCCATGCGCTGCGCGACGGGCTGTTTCACGGCGACATGCACCAAGGCAATCTCAAGGTGGCGGCCAATGGCGACCTGATCGCCTATGACTTCGGCATCATGGGGCGGATCGACGAATATACCCGCCGCGTCTATGCCGAGATCCTTTATGGCTTCATCAAGCGCGACTATCGCCGCGTCGCCGAGGTGCATTTTGAAGCGGGCTATGTGCCGCCCGACCGCGACATCGACGAATTTGCCCGCGCCCTGCGCGCGGTGGGCGAACCGATTTTCGGCATGGATGCCTCCCGTGTCTCGATGGCGCGGCTCTTGTCCTTCCTTTTTGAAGTGACCGAGCATTTCGGGATGCAGACGCGCACCGAACTGATCCTGTTGCAGCGCACCATGGTGGTGGTTGAAGGCGTGGCGCGCAGTCTGGACCCGCATATCAACATCTGGCAGGTCGCCCGCCCGGTTGTGGAAAGCTATATCACCCGCAATCTGGGGCCCCTGTCGCTGTTGCGCGATCTGGCACAGACGGCGCGGGTGCTGGGCCGTTTCGGCCCCCGCCTGCCGCGTCTCGTTGAGGCGCTGCTGATTGCGCAGGCAGAACAGCCCAAACCCCTTGCCCCCAACCCCGCGCCGCGGCGTCTGGCCCTTGCTTTCGGCGCGGCGCTGCTCTTTGCGATGGGGATATGGCTGGGCCACGGGCTCTAAGCCGCTGCTTTCATCTTGGCCCAAATATCCCGGGGTCCGGGGCAGCGCCCCGGGAGATGGCAGAGTGCCAGTCAGTTCCGGGCTTTCACGATTGCTGACAGTTTCCGATTCTTGCGCGCGGAATGCAACCTGACGCGGTCTAGAACGGCACACGCAGCGCGCTGATCCGGTCGCTGGCCACTTCGACGCCCCCTTCCAGCACCAGCGTGGTTCCGGCGGTGCCGTTGCGCGCCTCAAGGATGCGGCCATAGGATTGCACCGGGTCGCTGCCCAGAACCTGATCGTCGCGCCAGCTTTCCACAGACAGGCTATAGACCCCGTCGGGCAGGGCCGCGCCGGTGGCATCGGTGCCGATCCACTGGAATTCCCCTCCGGCGGGGTCAATCTCGTCGCGGGCCACGATGACACCCTGCGCATCCTTGACCACCAGCACCACCCGGTCGGCGCTTGCCCGCGGTTCGGCCTGCACCGTGACCGGATCGCCGTCCATCCAGACCGGGGCATCGGTCCGCGCCTCTTGCCCGACCCATGCGGCAAGCTGCGACATGCCAATCAGGCTCATCTGCCCCGAAAGGCTTTCCAGAAGCTGATTGGTCCGGGTCTGCTGTTCCACCCCTGAAAACGTGGCCAGTTGTGTGGCGTAATCGGTGGAATCGATGGGGTTCAGCGGATCCTGATTCTGCATCTGCGTTGTCAGGAGCTTGAGGAACGTGTCGAAATCGCCGCCGACGACCGTCGCGGTGCCGGTGGTCGTCCTGCCGGGGACAGAGGTGGTATCGGTGACCGAGGTGACCATGGACGTCCTTTCTAGAAGCGAAGATCAAGGCCGCCGCTGCCCGTCAGGCCCGGCTGCGGCGGCAAAGGTGTTGGAAGATCAGCGGTGTCGTGGACCGTATCTGCGGCCTCTGACGCGGCCGGATTGCCGGAATGCCCCGGCTGGCCGAAGTCGAGACTGGCGCCGCCGTAGCCCGCCTGCTCAAGCTCGGCCAGTAGGTCGGGCAGATGGCGGCGCAGCAGGTCCATGGTTTCGGGCCGATCCGCGGTGAGCGTGACCATCAGCCGGTCCCCCTCTCCGCGCAACTCGAACCGGACACGGCCCAGCTCTTCGGGGCGCAGGACAAGTTCGATCCGGTCACCCGCCGCAGGGTCAGCCAGCGCCGCAGACAGCCCTTCGGTGATCTGACGGGACATGGCAGGGGGCGGGTCGGCATGGGGATGTGTGACGGAATGGGCGGCAGCGGGCGCTGGCAGCGGGACCGGCGACTGAGCGGCGGGCGCGGTATCGGCGGTCAGAAGGGGCGGGACAGAGGGCGCAGGACGCGGCGTCTCTTTCGGTGCCGCTTCTGCTTTTCCCTCTTCACCCGCGTCAGTGCTGTCTCCGGCCTCATCCGCCATCTGCATCCGCACCGCCGCCTCGGCAGAGGGCGGGGTGGGGCCTTCGGATGGAGCGCCCTCCTCTGGGGGCGAAGGGTCAGGTGGCGCAACCGCCGGCGATGTTGTTGTGATTGCCAATTCTACCGCCCCCCCCTCAACCGGGGCGGCAGTCAAGGCGGCAGGCGGGGGTGCCCAGGACAGTGCAGCAAGCGCCATGGCTGTGATGTCTTCCTCTTCCGGGGGGGGATCGCCCTCTCTTGCCATTTCCGCGGCAAAGCCGCCCTCGGTCGCAACTTCTTCCCCGGCGGTCGGAGTGGGTGCAGGGGCAGCCGTGGGGGGCAGCGCAAGGGGGAGGGCTGTGAGCATGGTCATCCGGTTTCTGCCGTGTGGCCCCGACTATCGCCGCCGAAAGTTACCGGCTGTTTACCGCGCCCGGCCATGATCGGAAAAATCATCAGGTCAGGAGGCCGGAATGGAAATCACAGCACTGGAGATTGCGGGGCGGGGGGCGGGCCGCCCCGGCGAAACACCGCACGACACGGCATTGCGCTCCCGCGCGCAAGACCTCGAAGCGGCCTTTCTGGCCGAAATGCTGTCCTATGCCGGGCTTGAGGCGCAGGAGGGCAGCTTTTCGGGCGGCGCCGGAGAGACACAATTCGCCTCGTTCCAGCGCGACGCGCAGGCCCGGCAAATGGTGCAACATGGCGGCATCGGGCTGGCCGAGCAGATATTTCACAGCCTCAAGCGCCGCGAGTTCCAGACATGAAGGCCGATCTCGAATCGCTTCTCGAAGACCTGCATCAGGCGGCACTCCACG
Source organism: Tabrizicola fusiformis (assembly GCF_013328815.1). Taxonomy (GTDB): domain Bacteria; phylum Pseudomonadota; class Alphaproteobacteria; order Rhodobacterales; family Rhodobacteraceae; genus Fuscibacter. Next base: position 65,990 of record NZ_JABUHN010000007.1, on the reverse strand, counting down.
CCGATTTCAATGCGCTCTCCGCACTCACTCCGGCAGTCGAAGCCGCGGCGGAGGCCCTTGATGCGCGCCGCGAACCGGCCGCGGCGCGCAGGGTCGCCGCCCTTGCGCAGCGCAACGCCGCCTGCCTTGACGCGACGCTGCGCGGCTTGCGCGCCGGACGGCGGCGGTTGGCGGAACTGCGGGGGCTGGAGCTTGGCCTGCGCACCTATGACCGCAACGGTCAGGCGGCCGACATCGTGACCGCCCCGCAGCCCGCGCGGCGGTTCTGACAGATTTTCTCAAATGAAAGGCATTCGGGTCTTGGCGGTTAGGAAAGCCTTAGAACCTCGCAGGCTTCAATCGCCCTGCATCCCATGACGGGGTGGCGCCCCGAACGGAACGCGGGGCAGGGGACGAAGGGCCCGAACCTTCCGGCGGTCCACCGCCGGTCCAACCCGCCGCACGAAGTGCCGGCAGCAAGAACAGGAAGCAGGACATGTCGTCCATTCTGACCAACAACAGCGCAATGGTTGCCCTTCAGACCATGAAGTCGATCAACGCCAACCTCAACAAGACCCAGTCGGAAATCTCCACCGGCAAATCGGTGGCGACGGCACGCGACAATGCCGCGGTCTGGGCCATCTCGAAGACCATGGAATCGGATGTGAAGGGCTTCCAGGGCATCTCTGACAGCCTGGCGCTCGGCTCGTCCACCGTCGAAGTGGCGCGGCAGGCATCGGAAACCGTGACCGATCTTCTGTCGGACATGAAGAAGAAGATCGTCGCGGCGCAGGAAGACAACGTTGACCGGGGCAAGATCCAGACCGATATCGTCGCGCTGCGCGACCAGATCAATTCGGTCGTGGGGGCGGCGCAGTATAACGGGCTGAACCTTGTGAACGGCTCCAACACCTCGGTCGATATTCTGGCTTCGCTGGATCGCAGCTCGACCGGCGTGACGGCCTCGTCGATCACGGTCAACGCGCAGGATCTTTCGACGGGCGGCTATGTGGCCAATGATGTCTTTGCCTCGTCCACCGGCGGCACGATCTCGACCGATGCCGATACCTTCGTTCTGGCGCTGGATCAGGGCGGCGGCACCGATGATATCGAGTTCCAGGATGGCGCCAATGCCTGGGCCGCCGGGGACAAGATCACCATGCGGATCGGGGACAAGACCGCCTCTTACACGATCACCTCTTCCGACGTGGACAGCGGCGCCAACTCGATGCCCGACCTGATTGCCGTGGGCATGAAGAACGCCATCGACTCGCTGGGGATTTCCGGCCTGACGGTGGATTATGACTCCGGCACGCCGGGCACGCTGTCGTTCACCAATGACGGGACCAAGGACTTGTCGGTTTCCGGCCAGTATCGCAACGCCGGCTCGGGCGGGCTGGGTGCCCTGGCCACGATCGACGTTTCGACCGCATCGGGCGCCGCTCTGGCGCTTGGCGCGATCGAGGGGCTGGAACAGACGGCGATCGATGCGGCCTCGGCCTTTGGTTCGGCCCAGACGCGGGTGGATACCCAGGCCAAGTTCGTCTCGACCCTGTCGGATGCGCTGAAATCGGGGATCGGCAGCATGGTGGATGCCGATATGGAAGAAACCTCGGCCCGGTTGCAGGCGCTGCAGGTCCAGCAGCAACTGGCAACGCAGGCGCTGTCGATTGCCAATCAGGCGCCGCAGAACATCCTGTCGCTGTTCCGCTGACATCGCAGGGCGGGGGAAGCCTCCCCCCGCCCCCCTTCTGAACCCCACCCCCGCAGGAGGAACCCCGCGTGTCTGCACATCCCCAAACCGCCCGGTTTGCGGCGGCGCGTGCCGCCTATGCCCGCCCCGAAGCGCCCGGCCGCACCCCGCGCGCCATCGAATACGAATTGCTCGCCCGCATCACACAGCGCCTGTCCGAGGGCTGGGCCCGCCGCAAGAGCGACCTGCCCGGGCTTCTGGCCGCGCTGGACGACAATCTGCGGCTCTGGTCCACGCTGGCGGCGGATGTTTCGGGCGACGGAAATGGTCTGCCGCAGAAACTGCGGGCGCAGCTTTTCTACCTTTACGAATTCACCGCCCAGCACAGCCGCGCGGTGCGCAGCGGCAAAGCCTCGGCCGAGGTTCTGATCGAGATCAATACCGCCGTCATGCGCGGCCTGCGCGGCGAAGGCGGTGCGCCATGAGCGGGCTGGTCCTTAAACTCGGACCCCATGAACGGGTGCTGATCAATGGCGCCGTGGTGGAGAACGGTGACAAACGCTCGCGTCTGGCCATCATGACGCCCAATGCCAATATCCTGCGGCTGCGGGACGCGATCCACCCCGAAGAGGTGAACACCCCCGTCCGCCGGGTCTGCTACATCGCGCAACTGGTGTTGTCGGGCGATGCCGAGATCGGGCTGGCCCGGATGCAGCTTCTGCGCGGGATCGAACAACTCAGCCAGGTTCTGACCGATCCCGACAGTCGGGCGCTTTTGACACAAGCCACGGCATCGGTGATCGAGGATCAGCATTATCAGGCGCTCAAGGCGCTGCGCGCACTCTTGCCCCGGGAAGAGCGGCTTCTGGCCGCCGCGGGCCGCGCATGAGCTTTGCACCGGCATTGCCGCTTTCGGGTTATGCCGGCTGGACGCTGCTCAAGCGCACGATGCCGGCGCAAACCGCTGCCTTCAACGCCTCACCCGAGATCAAGACGGATGAAGCCTATTTCCGGGCCAGGATCGGATCGGTCAAGACCGCCGAGCAACTGGTCGCCGACCGCCGCCTCTTGAAGGTGGCGCTCGGCGCCTTTGGCCTTGAAGCTGATATCACCAACCGCTTTTTCATCCGCAAAGTGCTGGAGGATGGCACGCTCAAGAGGGATGCACTGGCCAACAAACTGGCGGATAAAAGCTATCAGAAGCTGTCATCGACCTTTGGCTTCGGCAACTTTTCGACCCCCAGCACGCAGATTTCGGACTTTGCGGACAAGATCATCACCGCCTACCGCGCCCGCAGTTTCGAGGCAGCCGTGGGCGCGCAGGACAGCGACATGCGCCTTGCCCTCAATGCCGAGCGGGAACTCAAGGATCTGGCGGGCAAGACCAGTTCCGAGAATACCAAATGGTATGGCATTCTGGGCAGCGAGCCTTTGCGCAAGGTGTTCGAAACGGCCTTGGGACTGCCTTCGGCCTTTGGCACGCTGGATATTGATCAGCAGCTTTCGGTGATCAAATCCAAGGCCAAAAGCCAATTGGGCAGCGACAAGGTCTCTGACCTCGGCAATGCCGATGCGATGGACAAGTTGCTCCGCCGCTTCCTGATCCGGGGTGAGGTGGCGGCGCTGGGCGGCGGCACCAGTGCCGCCCAGAATGCGTTGACGCTGCTGCAGAACATCCGCCGCTGATCAGCTCCGCGCATTGTGCAGGATTGCGGCGAGGCGGGCGAAACTGGCTGCAATCCCGCCATCGGGCGCATCCTCGCCCAGAAAGGCATCCAGCGCCGGAAAGACCCGGATCGCGGCATCCACCACCGCATCGGACCCTTTCGCGTACAGTCCGGCCTGAATCATCAGCTCCGCCCGATCCCAGGCACCCAACAACCGCCGCGCCTCGGCGATCAGCAGATTCTCACCTTCGTCCGCCGCTTGCGGCAGGCTGCGCGAGACCGAGCGCAAGAGGTCGATGGCGGGATAGCGCCCGCGTTCGGCAATCTTGCGATCCATCACCACATGGCCGTCCAGCACGCCGCGCAGGATATCGGCGACCGGCTCATCCATGTCGGAGCCCGCAACCAGAACCGAAAAGACCGCGGTGATGTCGCCCGCCCCCTCTGGCCCCGGGCCTGCCCGCTCTCCCAGTGCCATGATGGCTTGGGTCAGCGACGGGGGATAGCCGCGCAGGGCCGCAGGCTCCCCTGCGGCCAGCGCAACCTCGCGATGCGCCTCGGCAAAGCGGGTGACCGAATCGGCAAGGAACAGCACATGCAGCCCCTGATCACGGAAGTGTTCGGCCACGGCCATCGCCGCCCAGGCGCAGCGCCGCCGCGTCAGCGCCGACTGATCCGAGGTGGCGGTGACGATGACCGAGCGCGCCATGCCCTCTGGCCCCAGAACCCGTTCGGCGAATTCGCGCAGCTCGCGTCCCCGCTCGCCGATCAGGGCAATCACCACCACATCCGCCTCGACCCCGCGGGCGAATTTCGCAAGGAGCGAGGATTTTCCCACGCCCGACCCCGCGAAAAGCCCGATCCTCTGCCCCCGCACCAGCGGCAAGAGCGTGTCAAAGACCGCAACCCCGGTTGACAGACGCGCGCCCAACCGGCGGCGGCGGGCGGCGGCGGGCGCCTCGGCCCGCAGCGGGCGCAACAAAGGGCCGCGCTGGAGGGGCCGCCCGTCCAGAGGCCGACCAAACGGGTCCACGATGCGGCCGATCCAACTGTCATCCGGCGCGATGCCGGTGGCACCGCAGAGTTCGACGCCGGCGCCGATCGCCAGCCCGTCGGGTGCGCCATCGGTCAGCACCGTCACCCCCTCGGGCGCCAGCCCCAGAACCTCGCCGCCCAGGGCGCCGATCTGCACGCGGTCGCCCTGACAGGCCAGCCGCGTCAGGCCCGAAACCTGCACGGTGCCCCCCCGCACCGCCACCACGCGGCCAAGGGCCGCCGCCACCGGAATACGGGCGATTTCCGAGCGGAGCGACGCAAAAACATCTGCCATGGGATTCTCCCTTTGTTCGCTGCTTACCGTTTCTAAAGGAATCACCCTTAAGCCTTGGTGAAAGCGGTCGAGGGAGAAGCCCCGATGTTCGGAAAACTGGAAATCACCGCCATGGCACAGTCCATGGCAGCCCATGCCGGCGACAGGATGAGCCTGATCGCAAGGAATGTGGCCAATGCCGACACGCCCGGCTATCGGGCGCTGGATATCCCCGATTTCGCGCAGGTTTATGAGGGCGGCACACTGGCCCTGCGCGCCACGCGGCCGGGGCATCTGGGCGGCGGCGGCGGCGCCGCGGCGCGGGCCTTTGCCAGCGCGGAACAGGCTTCCCCCAACGGCAATTCGGTCTCGATCGAGGCGGAGATGGTCAAGGCCGCCGGCGCCCGGCAGGAGCATGAGATGGCGCTGGCGATCTATCGCAGCACCTCCGGCATCATCCGCGCCAGCCTTGGCCGATAGGGGGCGGGGATGAGCGATCTTCTCAAGGCTCTCAGCTATTCCGCCTCGGGGATGGAGGCGCAGGCGATGCGGCTGCGCCATGTGTCCGAAAATATCTCGAACGCCGACACGCCCGGCTATCACCGCAAGCTGGTCTCCTTTGCGGAAGAGGTCGGCTCGGGTGAGGTCAGGGCAGGCAAGGTCCGGCTGGATCAGAGCCCGCTGCAGGACATTTACGACCCCGGCCATCCTCTGGCCGATGAAACAGGTCACCACGACGGCTCGAATGTCGATCTGGTGATCGAAATTGCTGACGCGCGCGAAGCGCAGCGCAGCTACGAGGCGAACCTTCGACTGTTCGATCAGGCGCGGCAGATGACGGCGGGCCTGTTCGAACTTCTTCGTAAATAGGAGACACCAGAATGGATGTCAGAACGTCCCTTGCAACCCAGACCTATGCGGCGGCCCGCCCGGCGGTGCTGCCGCAACCCGATGGCGGCGAGACGGCTCTTGCCGGTTTCGCTGCCAGCTTTGCCAGCACCCTGACCGAAGGGGAGCGCACGGCCAAGGCCGCGATGACCGGCGGCGCCGATCCCCATGCGCTGGTGCAGGCGCTGGCCGACAGCCAGCTTGCCGTCGAAACCGTGGCCACCGTCCGCGACAAGGTGGTGGAGGCTTATCAGGAAATCCTGAGGATGCCGGTATGACCGCCGAAACCCTTTATGACGTGCTGCGTCAGGGGCTTTGGGCTGCGGTGCTTATCTCGGCCCCGATGCTGGCGGTCGCGCTGGTGATGGGGGTTCTGGTCGGCCTTTTTCAGGCCCTGACCTCGGTTCAGGAAATGACGCTGACCTTCGTGCCCAAGGTGGGGGCGATGATCGCCGTCTTCTGGGTCTCGATGAGCTTCATGACCGCCACCCTTGTCAGTTTTTTCACTGACCGGCTGGTGCCGCTGATCGCAGGGGGCTCGTGATGGACAGTTCCGGCTATGTGACCCTTGCCCGCCAGTCTGGTCTGATGCGGGAAATGCAGGCGGTGGCCAATAACATTGCCAATATCTCCACCGCCGGTTTCCGGCGTGAGGGGGTGATCTTCGCCGAACATGTGGTCGCCCTGGGCGATGCGCCCTCGCTCTCGATGGCGAGCGGCGCGGCGCGGCTGGTGGACCTGAGCCAGGCCGACCTGACCGAGACCGGCGGCACTTTTGATTTCGCCATCCGGGGCGAGGGGTTCTTTCTGGTGGATACGCCCACGGGCGACCGGCTGACCCGGTCGGGTCAGTTCACCCCCGGCCCGAACGGAGAGCTGATGACCAATGACGGTTACCGCCTGCTGGATGCCGGCGGTGCGCCGGTGATCGTGCCTCCGGGCGCGACGGATGTTGCGCTGGCGCAGGATGGCACGCTTTCGGCGGGCGGGGCGCCTTTCGCGCAGATCGGCCTCTGGACCCCCGCCGATCCGGCGGCGCTGCGCCATCAGGCGGGCACGCTCTTTGAAGGGGGCGAGTTGCAGCCGGCGGCGGAGGGGGCGGTGCTGATCCAGCGGCATCTTGAGGAAAGCAACGTCGATCCGGTGACGGAAATGGCCCGCATGATCGAGGTGCAACGCGCCTACGAACTTGGTCAGGGCTTCCTCGACCGTGAGGATCAGCGGGTGCGCGGCGTCGTTCAGGCTCTGGGAAGGTAGAACAAAATGAAAGCCTTGCAGATTGCCGCCTCGGGCATGGCGGCGCAGCAGATGCGGGTGGATGTGGTGTCCAACAACCTCGCCAACATGTCCACCACCGGCTACAACGCCCGCCGCGCCGATTTCGCCGATCTGCATTACGACCAGATCGCGCGGCCCGGCAGCATCTCTGCCGCCGATGGTTCGGTGCTGCCGACGGGGGTGCAACTGGGCATGGGGGTGCGGCCCTCGGCCGTTTCGGTGGTGCTGGCGCAGGGCACACCCACCCAGACCAACGGCGATCTGGATGTCGCCATCGAGGGCAAGGGCTATCTTGAGGTGACCCTGCCCTCGGGCGGCGCGGCCTATACCCGCGATGGCGCGCTGCAACGCACGGCGGACGGGCTGATCGTGACGTCCGAGGGGTATCAGGTGGCGCCGGGGATCACGATTCCGTCTGATGCCCATTCGATTTCCATCAACGCCAATGGCGAGGTTTACGCCTATTTCGCCGATCAGGTGGACCCGCAGCAACTGGGCCAACTGACGCTGACCGGCTTTGCCAATGAAAAGGGGCTTGAGGCGATCGGCTCGAACCTCTTCGTCGAAACGCCCGCTTCGGGCAACCCGCTGACGGGCACACCGGGGCTTGAGGGGCTGGGCGTGCTGCGTCAGGGCTATCTTGAGGAAAGCAGCGTCGATGCGGTTCGTGAAGTGACCGAACTGATCAAGGCGCAGCGCGGTTATGAGCTGAACGCCAAGGTCATCACCGCCGCCGATCAGATGCTGTCGGCAACCACGGGCCTGCGCTGATGTGGCGGCTGGCGCTGATCCTGCTGCCGTTGCCCGCGTTGGCCGACAGCCTTGTGGCGACGCGGGTGATCCCGGCCCAGGCGGTGATTGCCGCCGAGGATGTCACTCTTGTCGCCGCCGATCTGCCCGGCGCGCTGGGCGATCCGGCGGCGGCCATCGGGCAAGAAACCCGGGTGGCGATTTATCCGGGCCGCGCCATCAGGGCCGCAGACCTCGGTCGTGCCGCCGTGGTAGAGCGCAATCAGGTCGTGGCGCTGGCCTATCGCGCCGGGTCTCTGACCATTCTGACCGAGGGCCGCGCGCTGAACCGCGGCGGCCCGGGTGACATCATCGAGGTGCTGAACCTCACCTCCCGCAGCAGGGTAACCGGGCAGATCGCCGCAGATGGCAGCGTGATCGTCGGTTCGCCTTCTGAGAGCCCATGAATGAAAAATCTTTTCGCAATCGTCTTTCTGCTTGCCGCCTGTGGTCGTCTTGATCAGGTGGGCCGTGCGCCCGAGTTCTCGCCGTTGGAAGGCAGCTATCAGCACCACGCCATGTATTCCACGCCGCTGCCCGAGGATGTGGCCGAAGGCGGCCCCGGTGAAGATTCGTCGCTCTGGACGGCGGGCCGGGCATCGCTCTTTGGCGACCGCCGGGCGGCGCAGCGCGGCGACATCCTCACCGTGGTGATCGAGATCGACGACAGTGCCGAGATCAAGAACTCCACCGGCCGCAGTCGCACCGGGTCCGAGAAGATGGGCACGCCCTCGCTCTTCGGCATTCCGCAGCGGATCGACGGCGATATGCCCGAGGGGGCCAGCATGGCCGAGGCGGTCGATACCAGCGGCACGTCGAGTTACAAGGGCACGGGCAATGTCTCGCGCAACGAAAAGCTGACGCTGCGGGTGGCCGCCACAGTGGTGGAGGAATTGCCCAACGGCGTGTTGCGCATCGAGGGACAGCAGGAAGTGCGGGTCAATTTCGAGCTGCGCGAGCTGATCGTGACCGGCTATGTCCGCCCAGCCGATATCTCGCGCCAGAATGAGATCACCTATGACAAGATCGCCGGCGCCCGGGTTTCCTACGGCGGGCGGGGCCAGATCACCGATGTGCAGCAGCCGCGCTATGGCCAGCAGATCGCCGATGCCCTCTTGCCGTTCTGAGGCGCCATGATCCGCAAACTCATCCCCGTTCTTCTTGCCCTCATCGGCCTTGGCATCGGCAGCGCGGCGGGGCTTTTCCTGCGCCCGGCGGGCGAGGAGCCCGCTGCGGCTTCGCCAGAAGCCGCAGCGCATGGCGAAACCGCCGGGGCCGAACCGGCCCATGCAGAGGCGGAGACCCCCCCGGAATATGTCAAGATGAACAACCAGTTCGTCATCCCGGTGCTGGAGGGCGGGCGGGTTGCCTCGATGGTGATCGTCTCGCTCAGTCTCGAGGTGGCGACGGGCAGTTCCGAACAGGTCTATTCCCGCGAGCCGAAGTTGCGCGACGCCCTCCTGCAGGTGCTGTTCGATCATGCCAATGCCGGCGGCTTTCGCGGGTCTTTCACCGATGGATCGAACCTGATCCTTTTGCGCAAGGCGCTGCTGGAAAAGGCGCGCAGCGTCATTGGTGAGGTGGTTCAGGATGTGCTGATCAGCGACATTGCCCGTCAGGACAGTTGATCCGGCGCCAGTCGTGTCAGATCGGCGCGGCGGGCAAGGGTCTTCAACGCTTCATCGCGGCCAAAGGCCCTGCGCGCGGCTTCGGTCGCGTCGATCCATTCCGCGGTCTGTCGGGCGAGAATCTGGTTCAGCGTGCGCCGCCGTTCATCTGCCCAACGCTGATAGGTTAGGGCGGCCAGCGCGGCCGCGGCCCCTTCGAGATCTCCGGCGGTGACCGGACCGCATTGCAGGCCGGCAATCTGGGCCAGGCTTTCGTCCCGTGCCGCCGCACAACGGCGCAGTTCGGACAGACGGCCATCAAGGATAACGGCGGCGATCGTGCCCAGCCGTGCCAGCGGATCTTCCTTGCTCATCGACGCTTTCCTTTCTTGCGCATGGCCTCGGCAAACCGGATCGAGGCCGCGACGGCACGGTAGTGGTCGGGGCGGATCGGCTCACCGACGCGCACCGTGGCGTGCAGGGCCCTTGCCGTGGGCGGATCGCGGTGCATCGGCACCCCGGCCAGGCTCGCACGTTCCCGAATGCGGGCGGCAAGCTCGTCCACCCCTTTGGCGACACAGATCGGCGCATGCCGGTCCGAGCGTTTCCATTTCAGCGCGACGGCGTAATGCGTGGGGTTCACCACCACCACATCCGCCGTCGCCACATCCTGCAGCATCCGGTTGGTTGCAATCTCTTGTGCCCTCTGACGTCGCTGCCCCTTTACATGGGGGTCGCCTTCACTGTCCTTGGCCTCATCCATCATTTCCTTGCGCGACATGCGGTTGCGCTGCAGATGACGCCCGCGCTGCCAGAGATAGTCGAGCCCGCCGACAGCCGCAGAAAACAGCGTGACGATGAAAAGAAAGCCCAGAACCACTTGCAGCATCAGCGCCGTCGATTGCGCGGGTGTCAGATGCGGCGACAGGAAAAGGTCCGACGCGTGCCGGACCAGAAGCCAGGTCAGCAAGGCACCGACGACCAGCATCTTCAGCACGCTTTTGGCAAAGTCGAACAGTCCGTCGGGGCCGAATTTCTGCCGGGCACTGGCAAGGGGCGAAATCCGGTTGAATTTCATCGCAAGCTTGTCCGGGGCAAAGATCAAGGCGCGCTGGGCCAGAATGGCGCCAAGAACAGCCAGCGCCGGCAGCGCGAAGAACGGCAGAACGGCCAGCCCCATCGCCTTCAGAACGCCGCCAAAAGGTGCTTGGGGCGCCTCGGCAAACCCGACCGAAAGCCGGTCGGCCTGACCCAACAGAACGGCTCCGGCGCTGCCCACGCCCTCGACCGCCCAGACCCCGGCGAGCGTCAGCGCCAGCAGCAGCCCGCCATAGCCCGCAGCCGTCGAAAGTTCGGCCGAGCGCGGAACCTCACCCCGCTTGCGCGCCTCGTCGAGGCGGCGCTGAGAGGGTTCGTGCTGCTTGTCGTCGTCTTCCTCGCTCATGGCGGCACCGTGAAAGGGGCGGTGAGAAAGCCGTTCAGCGCCTCTTGCCAGACCGACAGCAAGATCGGCGCCACCAGCGCCAGCAGCACCAGCCCCCCCGCCGAAAGCGCCGGCGCCCCCACAAAGGACACCATCAGTGCGGGCATCGCCCGGTTGATGAAGCCGAGCGCGAGGTTGTAGAGCAAGGCCGCGATGGTGAACGGCGCGGCCAGCATGAAAGCCAAGGCAAAGGCGCGGCCGGTTTCGGCCACGCCCCAGCGCGCGACATCGGCGGCGACGGGCAGACCGCCGGGCGGAAAGAGGCTGTAAGACAGGATCAGCAACTCGGCCACGCGGACATGCAGCCCGGCCATTACCGCCAGTGCCAGCCCGGCCGCCGTCAGAAGGTGGCCGGCGGCCGGCTGCGGCTCTCCCATGCCGCCGAAGATCTGCGCTAGCGACGTGGCCTGCGCGATCATGGTTCCGGCCATCTGCAGGGCCATGACCAAAAGCCGCAACCCCGCCCCGAGCATCAGGCCAACGGCGGCCTCGACCAGCAGGGCGGTCAATCCGGGTGTGGTCGGCAGATGGTCCCAGATGGCCGGGGCGGTGACGGCCGTGAACGCCAGCGTCAGAACCAGTCGCACCCGCCCGGGCACCGAATGCTCGCCAAAGGCGGGCAGCAGCGCCATCATCGCCCCGACCCGCAAGAACACCAACACGACCGGGATCAGCGCCTCGGCGCCAAACCCGGTTGCTTCTCGCAGCGTCGAGAGGAGTTCGTTCACGGTGGCACCACGCCGACCATCGCCGGGCGCGCCTCAAGCCCGATCTCTTCATAGGACAGCACCGGTGCGGTCAGCCCCTTGGCGCCCAGAACCGTGCGCAGGAAGCGCCGCCGCAGGGTCGAGGTGACCAGCGCCGGAAACGTCCCCCCCTCGGCGGCCCGGTTCAGGCGATCAGCCAGACCATTGGCAAGCTTGCTGAATTGATCGGGCGGCAGGGCGACGTCGCGCGTCCCCCGCTCCCCGTCGATCTGATAGAGCGCAAAGGTCTTTTCCCATTCCGGCGCCAGTTGGATCAGGGGAATGGTCCCGTCGGGGCGTTTCAACTCGGCCACCAGTTGAAAGCCGAGGCGATGCCGAACATGTTCGCAAACTGCCTCGGGATTGCCCAGACCACGGCCTTCGGCAATCGCCTCAAGGATCAGCGGCAGGTTGCGGATCGAAACCCGCTCCTCCAGCAAAAGCCGCAGCACGGCCAGCAGCATGTCAACCGGCACCTTCTCGGGAATCAGTTCGTCCAGCAGGCGCTTGTTGGCTTCGGCCCGGGTCGGTTCCGAAACTGCGACGAATTCATCCAACAGACGCCGCAACCCACGCAGACTCAGCAGACGGGAGAGATTGACGCGGATCATTTCAAGCAGATGGGTGGCCAGAACTTCGGGCGGGCTGACCACAGTCAGACCTCGCAGCACGGCAAGCTCTTGATCATCCGCGCGAATCCAGCGGGCCGGGGCGCCATAGACCGGCTCGCGCACATCCTCCCCGGGGGGGGCTTCGATGCCGTCGGCCAGAAGGCAAAGCGCGCGGTCCGGCATCAGGCGGTCGCGCACCCGCTCAACCCCCTGCACCCGGATCCGATAGGTTCCGGCAGGCAGCGCAGCCTCATCCGTCAGCCGGATCTCGGGCAGGATAAGGCCGAAAGCGGCGGCGACATGGCTGCGCATATTGGTGATCCGCGCTTCAAGCCCGGTGGCCGGATCAAGTGCCATCGAGACGAGGTTGGGGGCAAACTCGATATGAATCTCATCGAAATCAAGCACATCCCCGATGGGCTTGCGTTTGGGCGGCTCCGCCGCCGTCTCGTCTGGGGCGATGGCCCCTTGTCCGGCGCGGCGCCCCGCGCGCCAAGCCAGATAGCCCAGGGCCGCCGCGCCCGTCATGAAGGGCAGGAAAGGCATCCCGGGCACCAGTGCGAACAGAGCCATCAGCACGGCAACCGTTCCGAGCGCGCCCGGATAGCGGCCAAGCTGCGCGAAGAATGACACATCCGCTGCCCCTGTGCCGCCGCCCCGCGACAGCAGAAGCGCTGCCGCGACCGAGATGATCACGGCGGGAATCTGGCTGACCAACCCGTCGCCAACGGTCAGAATGGCATAGGTTTCAAAGGCTTGACCAATCGGCATCCCATGGACGGCGACCCCCATCACCAGACCCATCACGATGTTCAGCGCGGTGATGAGCAGGCCGGCAACCGCATCGCCCTTGACGAATTTCGAGGCCCCGTCGAGCGAGCCGAAAAAATTCGTCTCGGCCAGTTCGCGTTCGCGCCGCGCCTTGGCCTCGGCATGGCTGATGGCGCCCGCCGACATGTCGGCGTCGATCGCCAGTTGCTTGCCCGGCATCCCGTCCAGCGCAAATCGCGCGCCCACCTCCGCCATGCGGCCCGCGCCCTTGGTGATCACCACGAAATTGACGATCAGCAGCACGCAGAACACCACCACGCCCAGCAAGAGATTGCCGCCCATGATGAAATCGGCAAACCCTTCAATGACATGGCCTGCCGCATCGGTGCCTGTGTGCCCCTGCCCGATGATCAGTTTGGTCGAGGACACGTTGAGCGACAGCCGCAGCATCAGCGAGGCCAGAAGGATGGTCGGAAAGGCAGAAAAATCCAGCGGACGTTCGATGAACAGCGTCACCGTCAGCATCAGGATCGCCAGAGCGAAGGACAGGGCAAGGCCAAGGTCCAGCGCCCATGCGGGCACCGGCAGCACCATCATCCCGATCACGGCCATCAGGGCGAGGGCGAGCAGGATCGTCGGGCGAAACAGGGTGGCGGCGGTAAACCCCTGCATGGCTCAGGATCCGGTGCCAAAAAGCGGGATTGCCCCGTCGCGCCCCGGCACGAGCGAGCCGGGACTGCCCGCCCGCCCGGGTTGCAGCAAGGGAAACAGATTCGGGCGCGGCAGCGCCGGTTCGACCGCAGGCAAGGGTTCGGCTGCGGCAAGAACCGTTTCAACCCTTGCGACATAGGCTTCGGCAAGGCCGGGGCTGCGGGAGTGATAGGCCGCAACAGCCGCAACCCAACTGCCGGTTTCGTCATGGAGCCGGCTGAGAAAGCGGGCGGCGTAATCCGCGTTCTGCACCGGGTCGAACATGTCGTCGAGCGAGGCGAAGTTTTCGGCGTGCCAGCGGATATTCAACTGAAAACAGCCGATATCCATGTTCTGACGCCCTTCCTCCAGAGCGGTTTGGGCCATCGTGACGGCGTTTTCGCGGGTCTCGGGCCAAAAGCCTTCGCCCCCCATGTTGATCGCCCAAGGCCATGGCGTGAGCGTTCCGCCCTGATCGCGGCCGGTTTCAACCCGGGTGATCGCCAGCATCACCGGTTCGGGCACGCCATGGATCAATGCGGCCTGACGGGCCGCGATGTCGCAGGTCTCGGCCGGTTCGGCTATGGCAGCCCCTGCGGCCAGAACCGGCAGGGCAAGACAGCAAAGGCGCATGGGTTTCACCCGGTTCAAGAGGCCGTTCGGGCCCGTTCTTTTGATCCTAGAGCGCGAATCTTTCGAAAAGGTAAGCGGATCAGGGGGCTGCAATGCCGGGCAGCGGCGTTTCCGCCAGCAGCGCCGAAACAGCGGCGCGGGTGCTGCTTGCGGCTTCGGTAAGGCGATGCCCGTTTGCGAGAGGGCCTTCTGCCGCAGCCGGCTCGGCTGGGGGCCTCAGCGCATCCTGAGCCAGAATCTGCCAGGTCGAAGGCGCGCTGTCGGCGACAGAGGCCCAATCACCGGCGCGGGCAAGGGTTCGGGTCGCATCCTCATCCTGCCCGGTCGAACGGAGCGTCGCTGCGGCGTCCGCAGCTGCGCCAAGCCGGTTCAACGCTTCCAGACGCAGGCTTTGTGCTTCGGAATCCTGCCGCCCGGCCAGATTGCGCAAGGCTGCGCGGGGATCATCCCTTGCAAGATCAACCCTTGCCTGCAAGAGCGGGTCCGCAGTCTGGGCCGCCGCAAGCCAGAGCGCCGCAGCATCGGCAAAACCAAGGTCCATCAGGCGGCGCGCCAGAGCTTCACGGGTTGCAACGGTTGCCGAAGGTGTCGCCCCTTGCGGCAGGATGGCCAGATCGAGCAATTGACCGTCCGTTCCAAGGCCCGCCAGCAACAACCAAAGCACAGGTTCGACATCGGGTGTTTCGGGCAGCGCCGCAAAAGCCCCTGCCGGATCGCCCGAGGCGGCGCGGGCCAGCGTCAGGGCGCGGCGAAAGGTCGGGGCCGCGTCGGTTCCGGCCCGCTCGGCCAGCGACGCCTCCAGCGCGGGCACCATCGCCGGGTCCACCGGCAGCCCCTGTCGCGCCCGCAACTCGACCAGAGCGGTCATCGCATCGGCGGTTTCCGGTCCGGGTTGGTCGATCAGGCTGCGGATATGGGCTTCGGCCGCGGCAGAATCGCCTGTTTGGGCGGCCAGATCGGCCTGCATCAGGGCAATCTCGCCGCCCTGTTCCTCTCCGGCGCGCAGGATCGCGTCCTGAACGGCGCGGGCGCTTTCAGTATCCCCCAACGCCAGAAAGCGTTCCGCCAGAGGTGGCCCAAGGTGGCGCCGCAAATGCAGCGGCAGTTCGGAAAAGGCCAGACGGACCGCTGCGGCGTTCACGATTTCGCCGGGCGCGATGCGCGGCTGGGCGAGAAACGACCACAGCGCCGTCGGGCCGTCGCAGGCCATCTGGCCGACAAGGACGGCCCCCTCCACGGGGGCCCCATCAAGGATCAACGCGAGTTCTCTCCACAGGTCGGCCTCTTCCCCCTGTTGCGCGAAGGCTGCCAGTGCCTGCCTGACCTCGGCGCCAAAGCCGAGGAAAAGCAGGAAACGGATGGCGCGCGCCAAGGCTTCCGGCTCTGTCCGGTCAAATTCGCCGGTCAAGCCGGACATGGCAGGCCCCCATTGCACGGCGACGGGGGCATCGGTGCCCCATTGCGCGAAGGCGAGCCGCTCATCGGCGACACAAGCCTGCCCTTCGGCGCCCAGCTCTGGCCGGACCGAGCCGGCCGGCCCCATCGCCATTTCGGGTCCGCCGGCGATTCGGACCTGGGCCGAGGCAAAATCAGGCAGTCGGGCGCCGCCGGGTGCGGTGGAGGGCTGGATCATGTCAACGACGCCCTGCGCGGCGCCTCGGCTCAACTGTTGCAGCAAGATGTCGCGCAGCGGCGCGAGGCCCGCCGTGTCGTTGATGTGCAATGACGGAGCCGCGGTCTCCTCTGGCGCGTTCAATGCCAGATCAAGCCAGTCATAGGGCTTGGTCGCGGTTGCTGGCCGCGCGCGCGGCCGCACGATGCCGGGAGCAGCCAAGTCCGGGGCAGGGCCGCCCTCAAGCGCCAGTTCGAAGGACGATCCTTTGGGCGGTGGCCCGTCGCGCAGGTCGATCACCACGATTCCCGGTCGGAATTCGAAGGGCAAGGCGTGACAGGCGCAGGCGATGCCAAGACGAAGGTTGCCCGTCTGCGGATCGGGCCAGACCGCGGCAAGCCGCGAGCGGCCGATCAGATTGAAGATGCCGCGCAGATCATAGGCCGGCGTGGCGCCACCGATGGTCATTTCATAGCCGTCTGCGCTGCGTCCCAGACGCCAGTCAACCGGCGTGCCAAAGTCGAATACCAGCCGCGTGAACCCCTCATGCTCGCCCGAGGTGACGGTGATGGGACGGGCGGTGGCCGTTCCGCCGCAGCAAAGCGCCATCAGCAGGAGCAAAGCGCGGATCATGCCGCCTCCTGCTTGAGGCCGCGCAGCGCCTCTTCCAGATCGCCGAAGGTGGGGCGGACATGGTGCGGGGTGTTCTGGCGCCCCACCTCGATGCAGATATTGGCCGGATGGCGGTGCAGGTTGGCGACCAGAACCTCACGGATAAGCTGGTAGAAATGGGCATCCTCTTCGACCACCGATTTCACCCGCGCGGCAAAAGGCCCCATGATGCCATAGGCCAGAAACACCCCCAGAAACGTGCCGACCAGCGCCGAACCGATCATCTGCCCAAGAATCTCGGGCGGCTGATCCAGCGAGCCCATGGTCTTGATCACCCCCAGAACTGCCGCGACGATGCCCAGGGCGGGCAGGGCATCGGCCATGGATTGCAGGGCGTGGCTGGAATGCAGCGCATGGGTCTGTGTCGCCTCCATCCGCTTGTCCAGGATCTCTTCGACCTGATGCGGATCGTCATAATTCATTGAGGCGGCGCGCATGGTGTCGCAGATCAGGTCAACCGCCTCATGGTCATGCTGGATCGCCGCATAGCGGGCGAAGATCGCCGATTCCCCAGGCTTTTCAATATGCTCCTCAAGCCCGACGGGGTTGGTGCGGGCAAGGCGGATCAGTTCAAAGAGCAGGCAGAGCAGGTCGCGGTAGTCGGCGGGCTTCCATTTCACGCCCTTGAACACCTTGCCCATGTCGCGCAGCGTGTGTTTGACCGAAGGCAGGTCGTTCGACACCAGAAAGGCCCCGACGGCCGCACCGCCGATCATGATCATCTCGAAGGGTAGGGCGTGCAGGATCGGTTCCAGATTGCCGCCGTGAATCACGAATCCGCCGAAGACCATCACGAGGATGACCACGATTCCGACGATTCCGAACATCTTGCACTCTCCTTTTGCTGAGACGAGCCTCGCAGCGCGGGGTTAAGAAAACCTCAGCAGAGGTCAGCTTTTCGGGGCGCGGGCGTTGCGCCCTGCGATCAGGGCCGAAATGGCATAAGCCTTGTCCGGCGCCATGCCCGACAGAATGGCGGCGGCGGCACCGGGCTGCATCCGCGCCAGAAACCCTGCGGCGAAATCGGGCGACATCGTTCCGAACAGGGCGGCGGCATCGGCGGGCTTCATCGCCTCATAGACCGCGGTCAGCCGGACAAGATCTTTTTCCGCCGCGCCATCGGCAATCGCCAGCACCTGCTTGAGGTCATCTTCGGCGGTCTTCAGTTCATCGAGCCGGTGCGTCACCGCGAGATCGGCCAGCTCCAGGGCTGCCTTGCGGTCGGCCAGCGCGGTTTCGGCCGCGGCGACCTTTGCCTCTCGCGCGGAAAGGGCGGCGGCAAGCGCCTCGGGCGGGGCGGGGCAGGCGGCCGGCGCTTCGGCGGTGGGGGTATGTCCGACCTCGGCCAGGGCCCGGCCCACACCATCGCCAAGACGCAAGGCGCCCGATGCGGCCAGAAACAGGGCAAGAATCACCAAGGCCCCGCGGCCCATGCGCGGCCGTTTCATTCGGCAGCCTCCACCTCGGCCCTGCGCCGGCGCAGAACGCGCAACCGCCGGTCGGCTTCGGCACTGGCCGGTGGCGCGCCGGCAGCCGGCGCTTCTGCTTCGGGCAGGTCATGCAGCGCGGCCACCAGAAGCTCCAGCCGCGCCGATACCGCCTCGGCGCGCAGGGTCAGTGCCTCAAGCCCGCTTGCCGAGCCGCTGGCGGCGCCCTGCGCCTTTTCCAGCGCCCGGGTCATGTCATCGACCTGCGCCGACAGCACCGCAATCGCCCCGCCCATGCCGGTTTCCAGCGTGGCGAACCGCTTGAGCCGCCCGGCCAGCACATAGCAATAGAGCGCGGCGCCAAAGGCCCCCGCTGCCATCAGGATATCTGCAATAATCGCCATCGCTTGCCCCTAGTTCAGCACGAATTCTGTGATCAGAAGATCGCGCACCCGGCCCTCTCCGGTGACGATCTGAATGCGGCGCAGCATCTGGGAGCGGATTCGCACCAGAGCGGCCGGGTCCTCCATGACCTTGGCATCCAGCGCGCGCAGATAGCCGTTCATCACATCAATGATGCGCGGCAAGAGCAGCGTGACCTCGGCGACATGCGGACCATTCGCCTCGATCTGCGAGGCAAAGCGCAGGTGCCGGTTCGCCCCCCCGGGGCCTAGCGAGATGATCAGCGGCTCAACCGGAACAAAGGCAATATCGGGCAGGTCGGCGACCTCTGCCACGGCCTCCGCATGGCCACCGCCAGGAATCAGGCCGGACCAGGTGGCATAAAAGCCGCCGCCGCCCAAAAGCACGGCCAGACCCGCGCCGATCAGCAAGGGTTTTTTCGATTTCCTCGGTTCCGCCTCTGGCGGCGAGTCGGATTCGGCCACGGCAATTCTCCGTCATCTTCGAGAACGAAAATAGATCGAAGGTCACTAACCGATTGTTAAGACGGCTGCGCGAAAGCTGGGCTGTGGTCAGAAGACCGCGAGATTCCCGGGTCTGAGATCCGGCAAAGGATGCAGGCAGATGGTGCAGAACCTCTTGGCAATCTGGAACGGGCTTGATGCAAAGCGGCGGGTGATCGTTGCGGGAGCGACGGTGGCGGTCTTTGTGGCGGTTCTCCTCTTGTCGCGGATGGCGGCAAGCCCCGGAATGGCCCTGCTCTATTCGGGGCTTGAGGGGGCAGCGGCCGGGGATGTGATCGCAGCACTTGAGCAGCGGGGCGTTCCGCATGAGGTGCGCGGCGCCTCCATCTGGGTGGACGAATCGCAGCGCGACACCCTGCGGATGGTGCTGGCGGCAGAGGGGCTGCCGGCGAATTCCGGCGTGGGATACGAACTGCTGGACGGGCTGACCGGATTTGGCACCACATCGCAGATGTTCGATGCCGCCTATTGGCGCGCCAAGGAGGGGGAGCTTGCCCGCACCGTCCTTGCCAATCCGCAGATTCGCGCGGCGCGGGTGCATATCGGGCAGGCGGCCAACCAGCCGTTCCAGAGCGGCGCGGCGCTGACGGCCAGCATCACGGTGACCACCGCTTCGGGCAGCCTGCCCGAAGTGCAGGCCCGGGCCCTGCGCCATCTGGTCGCCGCCGCCGTTCCGGGCCTTGTTCCCGAAGCGGTGGCGGTGATCGACACCGTTGGCGGGTTAATCGCGGGCGAAGATGCGGCCGAGCGTCCTGATACCGCCGCCGCTGCCCGCGCCGCCGAGATTCGCGGTAATGTCGAGCGTTTGCTTGCAGCGCGGGTCGGCGCCGGCAAGGCGGTGGTCGAAGTGGCCGTCGATCTGGTGACCGAGCGCGAGCAGATTACCGAGCGCAAGTTCGATCCGCAGGGCCGCGTCGCCATTTCATCCGAAACCGAAGAGCGCAGCGGTTCCTCCACCGATCCGGGTGGCGATGTGACGGTCGCCTCGAACCTTCCGGCGGGTGATGCCGCGGGGGGGGCGGGCAAAAGCCAGAACAGCGAAAGCAAGGAGCGGGTGAACTACGAAGTCTCGGAAACCCAACGCGAATTGCTGCGCAGCCCCGGCGCGGTCCGCAGGCTTTCGGTGGCAGTTCTGGTCGATGGGCAGACGGTGACGGCGGCCGATGGCACGGTTTCGCAACAGCCCCGGCCCGAGGAGGAACTCGCGGTTCTGCGCGAACTGGTGGCCTCGGCCGTCGGGCTTGATGAGGCGCGGGGCGATGTTCTGACGCTCAAGTCACTGGCCTTCATGCCGCTGCCCCCCGGTGAGATCGTGGAGGCCGGACTGCCGGCGCAGATGGGGCCGATAGATTTGATGTCGGCCATCCAGATTGCTGTGCTGGCGCTGGTGGCGCTGATCCTGGGGTTGTTCGTGCTGCGGCCCTTGCTGCTGAACGGTGCGCGCGCGCCTGCGGCGCTGCCAGCCCCGGCGCCGCTTCTGGCGCTGCCGGGCATCCCGGGCGAGGAACCCCGCGTGCTGACCGGGGTGATCGACGACGGGCCCGCTCTGGTTCCGGGCGAGGCTTTGCCGCCCGATCCGGTCGCCCGCCTGCGCCGTCTGATCGAGGAACGTCAGGCGGAATCGGTTGAAATCCTGCGCGGCTGGATGGAACTGGAAGAGGAGCGGAGCTGATGGCGCTGCGTCTGGAAGTCTTTGAAACTGCCGCGGAAACTGATCGGCCCGACGTGCTGGTCACCGATACCGGCCATCTGGAAGAGGCCAAGCTTGCCTCGTTCGAGGCTGGCTACAGCGCAGGCTGGGAGGATGCCGCAGCGGCACTTTCCGAAGAGCAGAACCGGATCCGTGCCGATCTGGCCCGCAATCTGCAGGGGCTGGCCTTCACCTATCATGAGGCGCGCGACCATGTGCTGCGCGCCCTTGAACCGCTTTTGAAAGAGATGGTTGCCCGCCTTCTGCCGACCCTTGCCCGGGAAACGCTGGGCCAACTGGTTGTCGAAACCCTGCGCCCGATGGCGGCAGAGCGGGCCGGCGCGCCGCTGACGCTGGTGATCAACCCGGTCTCGCGCCGGGCGGTGGAGCTGGTTCTGGCGGAAAACGCCGGGTTGCCGCTCGAGATCGAGGAAGAACCCAGTCTGGGCGAGGGGCAGGCCTATCTGCGCTTTGCCACTTCGGAAACCCGCATCGACCTTGACCGCGCCATTACCGAGATCATCGCGGCGGTGCGCGACTTTTTTGCCCTGTCCCGAAAGGAGGCGCCAAATGGATGACCCCGCCGATAGCAACCCCTTCGCCCATGTTCCGATTGAGGTGATGATCTCGGTCGGTCGCGCCCGGCCGCTGGTGCGCGACCTGTTGCGGCTGGGCCGCGATGCCGTGTTGCCGCTGGACCGGCGGGTCGATGATCTGGTGGAGCTTTACGTCGGAGACCGCCTGATCGCCCGCGGCGAGCTGCAGGAGCTTGAGGGGGAACCGGCAGGTCAGCTTGCGGTCCGCCTCACCGAAGTCGCCAATCTGCGGGGCGGATTGTGAAGCGGGCGCTGGTTCTGGCGGTGGCGGTGAGCCTGATCGCCGCTCCGGCGCTGGCGCAGAACCTGTCGCTCGATCTGGGGGGGGAGGGCAGCCTCGCCGCCCGCTCGATCCAGCTTCTGCTCTTGGTGACGGTGTTGGGGCTTGTGCCGGGGCTGGCGGTGACCATCACCTGTTTTCCCTTCATCGTCACCGTGTTGTCGATCCTGCGGCAGGCCATCGGGCTGCAGCAATCGCCGCCGAACATGCTGATAGTCAGTCTGGCGCTGTTTCTCACATGGTTCGTGATGGACCCGGTTTTCACCGAAGCCTGGCTGCGTGGGCTGGAGCCTTTGAGCAACGGCACGATGGATGTGCAGCAGGCCATTCCCGCTGCCATCGCGCCGTTCCGCGCCTTCATGGCCGCCCGCCTTGACCCGGAAACCTTTGCCGCGTTGCAAGCCTTGCGACCCGGCCCGGCCCCGCCGATTGCCGAGGCGCCGCTTTCGGTGATGGTGCCGTCCTTTGTTCTGTCGGAAATCCAGCGTGCCTTCGAGATCGGCTTTCTGATCTATCTGCCCTTCCTGATCATCGACCTCGTGACCTCGGCCGTGCTGATGTCGATGGGGATGATGATGGTTTCGCCCGCGGTGGTGTCGCTGCCGTTCAAGCTGGCGTTCTTTGTGGTGGCGGATGGGTGGACGCTGATTTCGGGCGCTTTGGTGCGCAGCTATATGTAGTGGGGCGCGGCATCGCTGCCGCGCCCGTTCAGTTCACCACGAACTCGGCATGAAGCGCGCCCGCGGCGTTGATGCTTTTCAGGATGTCGATCATGTCATGCGGTGCGACCCCCAGGGCGTTCAGCCCCGCCACCACTTCGGACAGCGAGGTGCCCCCCCGGATTTCCGCCAGTCCGGTCCCCGGCTCGGTCTGCAGATCGACAGTGCTTTGCGGCACGACCACGGTTTCACCTTCCGCAAAGGGGTTGGGCTGCACCACGGTTGCATTCTCTTCGATCCGCAGGGTCAGGTTGCCCTGCGCCACGGCGACACGGCTGATGCGGACATCTTCGCCCATCACGATGGTGCCCGACCGCTGATCGACCACCACGCGCGCCCGGGTCTGCGGCTCGACCGCGATGTTCTCGACCCGGGCGATTACATGCGCAGGAGAGTTGGAGCCGGTTGCCGCAATGTTCAGTGTCACCGTTCCGGCATCCAGCATCAGCGCGCTGCCACGGCCAAGTTCCTGGTTGATCGCCCGCTCGATCAGGGCGGCGGTGGTGAAATCGGGGCTGCGCAAGGCCAGCCGCAGTTCGCGCAGGCCGGTGAAATCGAACTCGACCTCACGTTCGACCCGGGCGCCTGCCGGGATGCTGCCGGCGGTGGGCACGCCCTGGACAACCCGCGCCGCCTGTCCCTCGGCGCTGATGCCGCCGGCGATGATTGTGCCCTGGGCCACGGCATAGATCTGCCCGTCGGCGCCGTTCAGCGGCGTCATCACCAAAGTCCCGCCCAGCAGGCTCTTGGCATCGCCGATGGCCGAAACGGTCACATCGAACTGTCCGCCAGCCCGGGCAAAGGGCGGCAGCGCGGCGGTAACGAAGACGGCCGCCACGTTCTTGGGGCGGAACTCTTCGCCGGTGACATTGACGCCCAAGCGTTCAAGCAGATTGGCCATCATCTCTTCGGTGAAGGGCGCGTTGCGCAGCCCGTCGCCGGTGCCGTTCAGCCCGACGACAAGGCCATAGCCGACAAGATCATTGCCGCGCACCCCGTCAAAAGCGACCAGATCCTTGATCCGCACCGGGCCGCCGCAAGCGGGCCAGGCGATGAACAGTGCCAGAACGGCGGCCATCGGACGCAGCATCAGATATACTCCGCAAGGCTGAGGCGCGACAGGCGCGCGGTAAGGGCAAAGAGCAGGTCCAGACGGGCCTCGGCATCCTGCAGCCGGGTCGCGGCGTCATAGCCATCGACCCCCAGAAGGTCGTTGCGGCCGATGCCAAGGGCGCTGGCCTCGGCGGCGTTGCGGGTTGTGGCATCGGCAATCCGCGCCTCGGTCGCACCAAGCCGGGCCGAGAGATAGGTCAAGCCGGTCTGCGCCGCGGTGAGCGACTGCCCCGCCCTGCCGGCAAGGTCGCGGCGCGCTTCGGGCTGGCCCGCGAAAAGGCCGCGGTCCAGCAAGGCGCCAAGGGCAAGCCCGGTCATCGCCGCGCGCAGGGCCGGGTCATTTGCCGTCACGTCGGGGGCGGCGCTTTCGCCTTCGGCCACGGGAATGGCGGCAAGGGCGGCCCCGCCCAGATAGCCGTTGCTGCCATAGCCCGCCGGATCATCGAACCAGGCGGCGACGGTCGCGGACACCTCGTCAACCGTTTGCGCCCCGGCCGTCAGGGCCTCAAGCCCGGTCAGAAGGGTTTCGGCATCGGTCACCGCGGCCCCGGCAATAGCCTGTCCGGCAAAAAGGCTGCGGTCGCCGAGCCTTGTGTTCAGCGTGGTCAGCATCGTCTCAAACCCTTGCCGCGCCGTCAGTGCCGCCGCATCGACCTGCGCGGTATTGGCCATTCCGGTGGCGGGCAAAAGTGCCCCTGCCGCCGTTTGCACCAGATCGGCAATCACGCCCAGACCGGCCTGTGTCGCCGTGGTCTGCAAGGTCAGTTCGGTGGTCGCCGTCTTGTAGGCGGCAAGGCGTGCAAGACTGGCGTCAAGGGCGGTGATGCCCGCCAGATTGCCCGAAAGATGCCGCGCGGTGTCGCTGGCCAGACCTGTCGTCACCTCGCCGGTGAGGCGGGTGATCTCGGTCTTGGTGGCGGTGGTGTGGCGGCGCAGCAAGGTGGTGTGGGCCATGTCGCCATAGCTGATCTGAACCATCTACATCTCCATCAGCTTGTCGATCATCTGCCCGATGATCTGGATGACCTTGGCATTGGCGGCATAAGCCTGTTCGACCATGAGCAGCGATTGCAGTTCGAAATCGGTATCGACGCCGCCTGCCTCTTCCTCTTGCACAAGGGCTTCGCTGCGGGCGGAGGAAAAGCTGGCCTCCGCCTCGGCCCCCAGCCGCGATGCCGCGACCGACGAGAC
The DNA here is from genome assembly GCF_013328815.1 of Tabrizicola fusiformis. GTDB lineage: Bacteria > Pseudomonadota > Alphaproteobacteria > Rhodobacterales > Rhodobacteraceae > Fuscibacter. Next base: position 41,620 of record NZ_JABUHN010000007.1, on the reverse strand, counting down.
GATCTCGCCCTGCAGCGCGGAAAAGCTGCGGTCGGCGGCCATGAACCCGCCCGAAGCGGTGGCGCGGCGTTCGGTCAGCGCGGCCTGCAGATCGACCAGAAGCTGCGCATTGCCGCCCGCCCCGGCGCTGCCCGCGCCGATACCGTCGCGCAGCCGCCAAAGCGCGCCGCCGCGCGCCGGATCGACGGCGGCATTCACGCCCAGCCGCTGCGCCAGCCCGGTTTCGGCCAGCGGATCGAAAGCGCTGCCATTGTCGGTGAAAAGCCCCGCAGCGCCCGGGGACAGGCTGGGGTCGAGGCCGCTGTCCGAGAACCGCTCCACCAGATCGCGGGCCAAGGCATCAAGCTGGGTCTGGCTTTCGACCGCCAGCGTGTCGCGCAACTGGAACTGTGCCGCCATCGCGCCGCCGGCAATCGGGCTGTTGGCGCCGCTCAATGCGACCGGACGACCGTTGAGCGTGAGGCCCGAAAGCTCCCCCTCTGCCAGACAGGTATCGGGGCCGATGGCGGCGGTCCGCGAAAAGCCGAACTGTGCCGCCGGCCCCTCGACCAGAGCGGCGCCGTTCAGCGCGTAAAGCGCCACCTGACCGAATTCGCGCTGAACCTCGCGGACGGGCAGAATGGCTGCGATGCTGTCGATCACCTGCTGGCGCTGATCCATCAGGGCAGAGGCATCGGTGTTGCCGCCGGCATGGCCGCGAATCTGGCCATTCAGGTCCGAGACGCGGCGCAGCGCAGCGTTGAGCTGCGTGACCTGATCGGCGATGGTGCCATCGGCGCGCTGGCGCAACTCTTGCACCGCATCCGCGGCATCGGAAATCTGCTGCGTCAACGCATCTGCGGCCTGCACCGCTGCGTCCAGCCGGGCAGAACTGCCGGGATTGGCCGCGGCGGCAAGCAGCGCGCTGTCAAAGGCATCAATCCGGCTGCCGATGGACACCGCGCTGTCGGTCGTGCCGATGGCGCTTTCCAGACTGCGGTAATAGGCGGCGCGCACCGCATCGCCCCCCGTCGCGGCCTGCGCTATGCGGCGGTCGCCGATCAGGACCATATCGCTCTCGCGCCGCACTCCGACGACCCGCACCCCCTGTCCCACCGACCCGATCGAGCGGGCCTCGGTCACCAGTTCGCGGCGGCCATAGCCCTTGGTTGCGGCATTGGCGATGTTGTTCGAGATCACCTCGACATTGCGGCTTGCGGCGTTGAGGCCGGAAATGGCGCTGGCCAGACTGCCTGAGATTGTCATTCATGCCCCTAGCGTTTGAGATTGGTGGTTTCCTGCAGCATTTCATCAACCGTCTGGATGACCTTTGCGTTTGACGAATAGGCGCGCTGGGTCTGGATCAGTTGGGTCAGTTCTGCCGCAACATCGGTCGCCGATTCCTCGCGCGAATAGCCGACGACCGAGCCGGTCGGCCCATCGCCCGCGTCCCAGAGATAGAACGGACCCGACGCAGGCGAGATCTGATAGGTCTGGTTGTTGAGCGCCACGAGACCATTGGGGTTGGGCACGTCAACCACGGGGATCTGATAGATCTGCCGGGTAAAGCCCTGATCATAAATGGCAAAGAGATTGCCTTGATCGTCAACCTCGACCGAGGTGAGCGTCGCCACGGTCGAGCCGTTCTTCGAGATGCCGACGGGCGAGAATGTGTTGGCCAGTTGCGTCATGCCATTGGGCGCGCTGGGTCTGCCGATCTCGACCGAGATGGTGCCGCCTGCCACGGCAATATCCATCTTGCCGGTGGCCGGATCATAGGCGCCGCCCGAAATCGTGGTGACCGAGGCGATGGTGCCGCCGTTCGGCTGGGTGTTGTTGAAGCTGACGGTGTATTGCCCCACCACCGCCCCGCCCGAGGCCGCATCGGTGATCGTCATGGTCCAGGTGTTGGAGGCGCCCGAGGCCGGGATGACCGGGGCAAAGCTGAACCCCAGCGCCTCGGACGTGCCGAGATTGCCGAAATATTCAACCGTCAGCTCCTCGGGGTCGCCAGTTGCGGTGCTGGCGGTGGCCGTGGCGGGCAGGTTGATGCCCATGACGACTTTTGTCGTCGGATTGCCGACATATTGGTTGGAATCCAGCCGGACCGGCTCCAGCCCCGCCATGGTATCGCGCGGGTAGGTGCCGGTGGTTCCGTCGGGGTTGGCGGGCCAACCCATCAGCACCTGACCGGCATCGGTGCGCAGGATTCCTTCGTCATCGGCCCGGAACGAGCCGGTGGTGACCAGCGAAATCGGATAGGGGCCGGTTCCGCCATCCACCGCGGAAAGTTCGGTCACCGCCAGAAATCCGCGCCCGTCAATGGCAAGGTCGGTGGCCTTGCGGGTGGCAACCAGCGGTCCCCGTTCGTCGATCAGCCGCACCGATGAGGTGCGCACGCCGCCCGCTGCATAGGATTCGGACGATCCGCCCTGCACCACGACCGAATAGAAATCCGTCTCGGACCGTTTGTAGCCATAGGTGGCCGAATTGGCGATATTGTCGGCGATGCTGGACAGTTTGTTGGCATTGGCGTTCAGCCCCGCCACCCCCGCATTCAGCGAAGAGGAAATCGTCATCGGTTGCGCCTTTCTGCAGCTTCGATCCCGGTTGGAACCGAACCTGCGCCCTCGGCGTTAAGATCGGGCTAATGGCGAAACGATTCGGCGGGTCTTAGCGGTCGCGGCGCAGCAGGATCACCTCGATGCGGTTGTTGCGGATTGCCGTGGGGTCTGCGGTGGCGGGTTTGCGGTCGGCATGGCCGGAAATACGGGCAATGCGCCCGCCATCAAGGCCCCCCGCCGTGAGCAGGGCCCGCATCGCCTGCGCCCGGGCCGCCGACAGATCCCAGCCCGGATTGTCGATCAGCGTCACGGGATAGCTGCGGACATGGCCATCGACGGCCAGCGCGTTTTCGGTCAGGCCCAGAACCTCGACCAGCAGGGCCGCGATTTCGCGCGTGATGGCGGTCGGTTCGGCACTGTCGGCGGTGAACAGCGGCAGCCCGTCGATGTCGAAAATCTCGATCACCAGCCCTTCATCGGTGACGCGGGTCACGACATGGCGCAGCAGCGCCTGCATCGTCATGCTTTCACCACCCCGCGCGGTCAGCGCCTTGGTCACCGTGTCATATGCGGGTTCGGTGCCGGCATCGCTCTGCGCCCCGCTTTCGGCTACGCCGGTCTCGCCCCGGGCCTTGGCGGCTTCGGAGGGGTATTGCGCCGTGGCACCGATGCCCGATTGGGTCAGCGTGTCTTCGGAAAAGATCGTGTCACCGCCAAAGGCGCCATCGCCGCCGCCCGAGATGCGGTTGATCGGAATCGTCGGATTGAAGTAATCCGCGATCCCCTTGCGCTGTTTCTCTGTCGTCGCGTTCAGCAGCCACATCAGCATGAAGAAGGCCATCATGGCCGTCACGAAATCGGCATAGGCGACCTTCCACGCCCCACCGTGGTGACCTTCGCCTTTGACGATCTTCTTCCGCTTGATGATGACTGGCGCGGCATTTGACTGCCCGGCCATTCACACACCCATATCTCACACCCAAGGACCAGTCTGGCGCATTGCGCTTTACAGGGCCTTAAGGGGTTGGATTTTAGCGAATTTGGCCGCCTTAGCGCTCGCGCAGCGCCTCGGAGCTTTTGTAGAGCGGTTTGAGCAGATAGGTCAGGATGGTCTTGCCGCCGGTCTGCAACTCGACATCGGCCTGCATCCCGGGGCGGATTTCAAGGCCCTTCTGCCGCTCGGTGAACTGGCTGCGGTCCACGGCCAGCGTCACCTTGTAATGCGGATCGCCGTCTGCGGCGCGCGAGCGTTCGTCCTTGAACGTGTCGGCGGAAATGAAGGTGACCCGGGCCTTCAGCGTGCCCCAGATCGTATAGTCATAGGCCGACAGCTTGATCACCGCATCCTGCCCCTGCCGGACCGAGGCGATGTCGCGCGGCTTGACCCGCGCCTCGATATACAAGTCGTCATCCAGCGGAATGATCTGCAAAATCTCTTCGCCCGGGCGCACCACGCCGCCGATGGTGGTGACCGACAGCTTGTTGACCACGCCGCGCATCGGCGCGACCAGAACGGTGCGCGCCAACTGGTCCTGTGCCAGTTTCAGCTTCTGCCGCTGGCTGGCCAGTTCGGCTTGCGTCTTGGAATACTCGGTCGCGCGCTCCATGCCGGTGGTGGTGACGGCTTCGCTCAACTGGTTCTGGGCGTCGGAATTGGCCTTGCGGGCGCGGGTCACCTCGATCAGCGGGGCAATCTCGCGTTTATACATCTTTTCCAGGAGGTCGAGTTCTTTGGCCGCCTGTTCGGCCACCGCTTCAGCCCCGGCGACGCGGGCGTCATATTCGCTTTGCCGCGCCGTCAGCAGCGCGCGCTCCGAGGCGACGATGGCGGGCACCCGGGCGGCGAATTCGTCGGGCACGGTGAAATCGGGGGCGCCGGCGATTTCCGCTTCAAGCCGCAGGCGGCGGATTTCCAGACCGGCGATTTCGTCGGCCAACTCGTCCACCGCGGACTGATACTGCGTGCCGTAAAGCCGCGCCAGCGTTTGCCCCGGCTCGACGATATCGCCCTCGGCCACGTCGAGTTCGGCCAGAATACCGCCTTCAAGGTTCTGGATGATCTGCGGCCGCGACGACGAAACAACCGCCCCCGGCGCGTGAACGATCTCATCCACCCAAGCGACGGCGGCCCAGGCCACGAAGGCCACGGCGCAGAACACGATCAGCCAGATCATCCGGCTGGGGCCGCGGGTTCGCAGGGCAAGGTCTTCGTCAAAGCCGATTGCGGTCATGGTTTGCCTCCGGCTTGCGCTTTGGCCAGATGCGCCAGCACCTGATCGCGCGGCCCGTCTACCGCCAGCTTGCCGTTCTGCAAGATCACGGTGCGGCTGGTCAGTTGCAGGATCGGCACCCGGTGGGTGGCGATGATGGCCGTGCGCCCCTCAAGCCAGCCCTTCAGGCGCGAAACCAGCGTGGTTTCCAGCGTCTGGTCAAGCGCGGCGGTGGGTTCGTCCAGAATGGCGACCACCGGGTCTTGCAGCCAGATGCGCGCCCAGCCGATCGACTGACGTTGACCGACCGACAGGCCCTCGCCCATCTCGCGGATTTCAAGGTCAAGCCCGCGGGGATGGCTGCGCACAAAGGGGCCAAGCCCGGCGAAATCCAGCGCCGCCATCAGGCGGTTATCGTCGCGCTCAAGCTGGGTCAGGTTCAGGTTGTCGCGCAGGCTGCCCGCAAACAGCCGCACCTCCTGCCCCAGATAGCCGATGCCCCGGCGCAGGTCGCGCGGGTGCAACTGCCCCATGTCCACCCCGTCGATCAGCACCCGGCCATGGCCCGGCTCATAAAGCCCGGCCAGCAGCCGCAACAGCGTGGACTTGCCCGAGCCGTTGGCCCCCAGAACCGCCACATGCTGCCCCGCCGGGATCGTCAGGTTCGGAATGTCCACCGAAGGCGCCGCCTGCGGGTCATAGCTGAAGCTGACCTGCCGCAGGTCATAGGTGCCGCCCAGTCTTTCGCGGCGCAGATAGCGGCGGCCTTCCTCTTCGGTCTGTTTCGAGCGGATGATGGCGTCCAGCCCGTCAAGCGCGGCGCGCACATTGGTCCAGCGCGCCATGGTGCCCGAGAGCGCGGCCAAGGGGCCAAGGGTGCGCCCGGTCAGAATGCCGATGGCGATGATGGTGCCCACGGTGAATTCGCCGGCGAAGACCAGATAGGCGCCGCACATCACGGCCACCACATAGGTTGCCTGTTGCACACCCTGCGCCCAATAGCCCAGCATCGCCGTCAGGTGCCGCTGGTCCGAGGATTTGGCCGCCGACAGCACGCTCAGTTCGGTCCAGATCCGCTTCACCCGGTCTTCGCCGCGCTGGGTTGTGACCGTTTCCGCCTCAAAAATCGCTTCATAGAGCAGCCGCGCCGCGCGGGTCGATGCGCCCTGCGTGGCGGCGGTCAGGGCGATCATCCGCTTTTGCAAAAGGAAGCCCGGCAGCACCATCAGGATGCCGCCCGCGATCAGCACCCAGACCAGATTGCCGCCGATCGAGGCGACAAGCGCAAGGAAGATCAGCAGGAACGGCAGGTCCGACAGGCTGCCGATGGTGGTGGCGGTAAAGAATTCGCGCACCGCCGAAAACTCACGCATGGCGGAGAAAAGTTGCGAGGGGCTTTTCTGCCCCGGGCTGGCCTTCATGCCCAGAAGGCGGGTCATCAGCCTGTCCTGCACCGCAAGCTCGATCCGCTTGCCGGTGGTGTCCATCAGGCCCGAACGCGCCAGTTTCAGCGCCCCTTCCAGCACGATGGCCAAGAGCGCGCCCCCGGCCAGCACCCAGAGCGTCGGCTCGGACTGATAGGGGATCACGCGGTCATAGACCTGCATCGAGAACAGCGAGACGGCGACGGCAAGGATATTGGCCACCAGCGAGGCCGAGGCCACCTCGGCCAGCGCGCGGTGATAGCGGCGGAACTCGCCCCAGAACCAGTGGCGGGCGGGCGGCTCGGTGTGGCGCTTTTCCAGCTCTTGCAGGGCGATGCGCCCGGTCAGCAGCCGCCCGGCATAAACACGGGCGAAATCGGCGGCGGGCACATCGGCGCGCATATCGGGGCAGGTGATGTCATAGACCTGCATCCCCCGCTCGTCCTGACCCAGCACCAGAACGACCTGACCGGAACGCATCTCGGCCAGCGCAGGCCAATGCGCCTTGCCGGGGCTGGCGACCTGCGCCACGCGGTTGGACAGGCCGCAGGCGGTCAGGGCCGCCGACATTTCGGCCAGCCCGGGGGCGCCTTCGGGGCCGGCGGCAAGGTGCAGTTGCTCGATCAGGTCGGCAGCGGCAATCTCGCTGCCCAAGATGCCCGCATAGACCGAGGCCAGATGCGCCCGGGTCTGGGCGCGTCCGGTGTGACGGGGCGGGGTGGCAGGGGCGGCGGGCGCGGGCCGCGCCGCAAGCGGAGCAGCGGCGGGCACCCGCGCGGCATTCATGTCGAAGGCGACAACGCGGTCGGTCACATCCTTGCTCCATCCACCAGAAGGCCACGGTCGCGGGCGATTTCCAGTTCGGTCAGCGCCACCTCATAACGGATGGCGGCCTGTTCGCGTTCCAGACGGGCAAAGCTGTCATACTGGCCGACCAGTTCCAGAAGGGTGCGGCGGCCAACCTTGTATTGCTCGGTGAAGAGGGAAAGGTTCGCCTCGGTCGAGGCCAGAACCGCCGCCCCCTGCGCCTCACGCGAACGCAGGATGGCGATCTGCCCCTCCAGCGAAACAAGGCGGCGGCGGGCGGTTTCATCGGCATCGGCGGTGCGGCGGGCCATCACCTCGCCGGTTTCGGCAAGGGCCGCCACCTCGTCGCCGGTGCCAAGGCCCAAGAGACCCGCTCCGCCCAGTTTGATCGTGGGGTCGATGCTGTCCGACCCGACATTCACCCCGCCCGACAGGCCGGGCAGCAGATCGGCCCGCGCCACCTGCGCCTCGGCCACGGCGCGGGCGCCTTCGCTGCGGGCCTTGGCGACCGACAGCGGTTCGGCGGTCGCCCCGGACAAGGGCAGGGCGTCGATGCCGCGCACGGCGGTGGCCGAAGGATCGGCCATGGCGGCCAGATCGGCGGTGGCCGCGGCTTCGGCCTGCCGGTCGGCGGCAAGGGTGGCCTGCATCTCGGATTGTTTCAGGGTGATGATTTGCTCTTCCGAGCGGTCCGACAGCCCGCCTTCGACGCGCTGCGCCATGATCGAGGCGAATTCGGCAAGCCGGGCCGCAGCACGGGCGGAAATCGCGGCCTGCGCGCGGGCGCGTTCGGCCTGCACATGGGCGACAAGCCCTTCGTAAACCCGTTGATTGATGTCCAGCGCCAGACTGACCGCCGTCACCTCGACATCGGTGGCGGCATAGGCGCGTTCGGCGCGGCGCCGGCCATGGTCAAGGATGGCCTGTTCCAGCAACAGCCCGGCGGCCAGCCCGTTCAGCGCCGAAAGCGTGACAGAGGGGCCGATCCGTGGCAGCCAGTTCTTGTCCTTGGCGGTGGCGCGCAGCCGGGCCATCCGCAACTCTGCCGCAGCCGCGCCGCTGTCGGCACGCAGCACGGCTTCGGCCACGCGGGCAAAGGGGCCGCCCGGCGGCAGAACCGACCGGCGGGCCTGAAGGGCGGCGATTGCCGGATTGCCCTGCCCGGCAAGGGCAGAGGTGCCTGCGGGCTGATCGGCCCGCAGGGTTCCTTTCGAGGCGACGCCGCCACCCGGGCCGCCCATGCAGGCGGTCAGGACAAGCAGCGCGGCCAAGGCTGCGGCGGCGGGGCGGAAATCACCGCCCGCACCGTGCCTTGCGGCATCAGACTGCCTTGCGGGCATGGCCCGGACTCCGATCAGACGCCCGAGGTGTTGACGGTGATATCGTCGTCGATCAGGACCGAAGCCCCGGCCGAACCGACGAGATAGAGCTTCAGCGTCTCGCCGTTCACCACCTGCGTCGTGCCGGTATAGGTGCCGCCGACCAGATTGACCTGATCATCGGTATCGCCGCTGATGGTCAGTTGCTTGTCCGCCCCCGCCAGCCGCAGGATCTGCGCCTCGGTCAGGGTCAGGTTGGCATCTGCCGCCGTCAGGTCGATGGTGCCGAAGTCGAACTGACCCAGCCCCGAACGGTTCAGGTCAACGGTCACTTCGCCCGTGGTGTTGCGGATGTAGAGCGTGCTGGATTCGTTGCCAGCCGCATCCTGATCACGGATCACCAGATAGGTGCCGTCATGCACCGGCGTCGGGAAGAAGGCCCAGTCGCTGGGCACGGTCTGGCCATCGACATTCACGTCCGAGGTGAATTTGACCTGCGGCGTGACTTCGGCCACGGCACCATTGGCGGCGACGGTGAAGTAATCCACATCCCCGGCCCGCGCGTCGATGGCGATGCCCGAAATCTGGTTGCCGGTGCCCGCGTCATTGGTGATCCAGGGGTTCGCCGGCGCAACGGTATCGACGGCGAAGTTTTGGCTCAGACTGGAGGTGTTGCCGGCAATGTCGGTCGCCGTGACGGTGACCGCGCTTGTCGCTTCGCCGCGGGGCAGGTCGTCTGCGGCGAAGGTGGCGCTCCAGTTGCCATCGGCACCCACGGTGACGGTGCGGCTGGAACCGTTGGCCAGACGAACCACCACGGTCGCCCCCACTTCCGACGTGCCGGTCAGGGTCAGGCCCGCCGCAACTTCGCTGGCGTTCAGGATGCCATCGCCGCCGATCCGGCCCGAGGTCATGGCAAAGTTCACCACCGTCGTATCGACCCGCACCGTTTCGGTCAGGGTCGAGGTGTTGCCGACGCGGTCGGTGGCCGTTGCGGTCAGGGTGACGTTGTTCTCACCCGCCGGAATGTCGCCCGCCGGAATGGTCAGCGTCCATTTGCCATCGGCGCCCACGGTGGCAGTGCGGCTTTGACCGCTGCCAAACCGCACGATCACGGTGGAGCCTGCCTCGACGATGCCGGTCACAGTCAGACCTGCCGCAGCCTCGACCGCATTGACGATCTGGTCGCTGCCGGTCGAAAGGGTGCTGCGCTGGAACGGGTTCACCTCGGTATCGACGTTGATCTGATACGAGGTGCTGGCGGTGTTGCCTGCCGCATCGCTCGCGCTGACCTGCACGGTCGAGGCATAGCTGCCCGGACGCACTTCGGCGGCGGTCCAGTTCGCCGTCCAGGTGCCGTTCGCCCCTGCGGTGACGGTGCGGGTGACCCCTTCAAACGTAACGCGCACGGTGGCGCCCGCTTCGGCGGTGCCGGTCAGTTGCAGGCCCGAGGTCGCCTCGCTGCCCGAAACCGTGTTGTCGCCGCCCGCCTGCCCGGGGTTCACCGCGACCGAGGTTTCGGTATCCACCTGAATGGTGCGGGTCGCGGTGGCGGTGTTGCCATAGGCATCGGTCGCCGTCACGGTCGCGGTCGAGCTGTAGGTGCCGCCCGCCGCGCCGGGGAAGGACACGCTCCAGGTGCCGTTGGCGCCTACGGTGGCGGGCAGGGTGGTGCCGTTCCACGCCACCGAAACGGTGGAGCCGGCCTGCGCAGTGCCGGTCAGGATGATGGCGCCTGCCGCTTCGGTGGCGTTGACGATGTTGTCACCCGCAACCTGCCCGGTGAAGGCCACCGAGGTCAGCGTGTCCACGACAAAGCTGTGCGTCGCCGACGAGGTGTTGCCGGCCACATCAACCGTGGTGGCGGTCAGGGTGGCGGTATATTCGCCGCCCGGCAGGGTGCCCGGCGCATAGGTCACCGACCAGCGGCCATCGGCGCCGACGGTGGTGGTCTGCACCACGCCCTGCAGGGTGACGGTCAGCGTGGCCCCGGCGGTCGAGGTGCCGGTGACGGTCAGGCCGCTCTGGCTTTCGACAAGGTTCACCGCATTGTCGGCGGTGACCGGGTTGAAGGCGATCGGATGCGGCACGGTGTCGATCACCAGCGTATCGGTGATCACCGTGCGGTTGCCCAAGGGGTCGGTCGCGGTGACGGTGACCGGAACCTCATATTCGCCCGCTGCAACCTGGCTTTGGGTGAAGGTCACCGACCAGCTTCCATTGGCGGCAACAGTGGTGGTCTGGGTGGCGGTGCCGATCTGCACCCGGATCGTGGCCCCGGCCTCACCTTGGCCGGTGATGGTCACACCATCCTGATATTCCACAAGATTTTCAATGTCGCCGGTCGATTTGGTGCCATCGACGACGCTGACGGCCGGAGGCGTCAGGTCGATGATGAAATTCGGGCCGGTCAGCGTGTCGGGCGTGCCGGTCGAAGGGGTCACCACGACGGTCGCGGTATAGCTGCCATCGGCCGGCAGGCCGGTTTCCGGCACGGTCACGGCCCATTTGCCATCGGTGCCGATGGTGGTGGTCACCGTCACGGTGCCGATGGTGACGGCCACCGTCTCACCCGACTGGCCGGTGCCGGACACATGCAGCGAGCCGTCTTCGGTGTTGGTGGTCACCGTGGTGACTGGCTGGGCATCGACGGTGGGCGGGGTGCGCTTGGTGCCGCCGCCGCCATGCAGGCCGCCGACCACAACCGCGCCGCCGATGATGGCCGCAGCGCCGCCCACACCACCCAGACCCAACAGACCCGGGACCAGCGGCGCCATGCCCGCCGGTTCATTCGAGGCGACCAGAACCTCGCTCACGCCATCCGCCGTCGTATAGCGCAGATCGTCCAGCGGGCTCCACTTCGACCAGCCCGAAACCGGGCCGTAATCGGCGAACAGCACGCCATTGCCGGTCTCCTGCACGAAGACCTCAACAATTTCGCCTTCGGAGGAAAGATAGAGGTGATTGGTGTCGCCCGGGGCTTCGTTGAAATAGCCCGACAGCACGATGGAACGACCGTCCACCAGCTTGATCACCAGATCGCCGCCCTGCTGTTCATAGGCCACGATGCTCGACCGCGAGAGGTTCAGCGAAACGCTGTCTCCCGATCCGACCTGAATGAAGTTGCTCTGGCCCTCGCCGGCCACAGAGCTATGTTGCGTTCCGCCCGCAGAACTGCGGACGGCAAATTGAATTGCCGTAACCATCTTACTACTCCGCCTCATGCCTGGACGTTGCCGGGCTCATTGTAAGGCCCCTGTGTTATGGGGCCGATTGCAGCCAGAGATACGGCGATGCGGCTGCGAAATCCAGCAGTTTCAATGGTAAGGGTGCATTTATGCCTTATTTTCCCCGGGTTTCCGCCCCAATTGAGTCTTTCGCGCTACAGGTGGCGCGGGGTTTTCCACCTTCGGTCGCAGCGCGTGGCGGCGGCGGGTCCGCTCTGGTTGCAGGCGCGCTGCATGGCGCGCGCCGGGGGAAAAGCGGCGGTTCCCCCTTTACGCGGGCGCGCTTTCCCGCTTTCCATCAGGGCATGGCAGGACAGACCGATACCCTTCTTTCGACGATCCTCGGATGGATCGACCTTGGGCGCCTCAACCCCGGCGATGTGATCGACGAGGGGGCGCTGGTCGCCGAATTCGGCGTGTCGCGGACCCCGGTGCGCGAGGCGATCCTGCAGCTTGAGGCGGTGGGCCTGATCCGCCGCCTGCCGCGCAAGGGGGCGACGGTATTCCGCCCGACGCTGGAAGAGTTCCTCGCCATCCTTGAGGTTCACGCCCGGCTTGAAGGGCAGGCGGCCGGCCTTGCCGCGCGCCGGCTGTCGCGCGCCGGTGCCACGGCGCTCGAAGCGGCGGTGTCCGCCTGCGAGGCCCATGCCGCCCGGCATGGCGATGCCGAGCCGGACGCCTATTACCAGTTGAACCTGCGCTTCCATGAAAGTGTGGCCATCGCGGCGGGCAATCCCTTCCTGACCGAGATGATCAAGACCAATGCGCGCAAGCTTCTGGCCTATTACCGCGCGCGCTACCGCTATGCCGGGGCGATTGCGGCTTCGGCGCGCGAACACCGCGAAATCGCGCGGCTGATCGTGGCCCGCGACAGCGCGGGTGCCGATGCGGCGATGCAGCGCCATGTGCAGTTTGATCAGGTTACGGCGATGGACCTGTTGGCGGTTCTGGCCTGAGGCGCGCCCGCGCGGGAGTTCACTCCCGCGCCGCCGGTGACATCAGAGCCAGCCTTTCAACCGAAACACCGCCCAGGTGATCAGGGCCGAGGCCAGCATCAGCCCGATCGCCGCCGGATAGCCCCAGGGCTGCGCCAGTTCCGGCATCCGGGCGAAGTTCATGCCATAGACGCTGGCGATCAGGGTCGGCGGCAGGAACAGCACGGACACGACCGACACGATCCGCACCGTGGTATTCTGTGCCAGATCAATCGAGCCCAGCGTGGCATCCGAAGCCAGCGCCACCCGGCTGTGCAGGAATTCGGCATGAACCTCCAGCGCGTCCACATCGCGCAGTTCGGCCTTCAGTGCCGCGTCCAGTTCGGCCCCCTCGGGGCGGCGGGCAAGGGCGGGCGCGGCATAGTTCAGCGCCCGCCCCAGCGTCAGCAGCGCCAGCCGCACCCGGCCCAGCCGCTCACCCTCGGCGCCGACGCGGGTCAGCGCCTCTTGCAGGGCCTGCGGTTGATGTCCGCGCGGGCCGGGGCGGTAGATCTGCCGCGCCACGCCGTCCAACGCGCGGCCCACCCCCTCCAGATGGTCGGCCAGTCGCCCGACGATTTCCTGCAACAGGCCCAGAAATAGCCGGTCCGCCGTCTGGCAGCCAAGGCCGGAGCGGTCCGCCCGCTGCGGGAAAGTTTCAAACGGGCGGGGGGCGTGGTGGCGCACGGTGATCAGCCGGTCCTGCGACAGGATGAAGGTCACCGGGCCTGCCGTCTGTTCGCCCTGCACATCCTGCCCGGGCAGCACCAGCGTCATGTAATCGGCGCCGTCATCATGGTAGAGGCGGTTCGAAATCTCGATCTCTTCCATTTCCGACAGCGGTGGCACGGTCAGGCCAAGGGCCGCAACCATGGCCACCTCTTCCGCCGTGGGTTGCAGAAGGTCGATCCACTGCGCCGTCGCCACCTGATCGGCCGCAACCTCGGCCAAGCCTTCGCCCGCCTGCTGATAAGCCTTGATCATGGCGCCTCAGTCCGCAATTTCCACGGTGGCCCATGTCTCGAAACAGACGCCCCCCGCCAGCGCCATCACGCCGATGGTGGCCCGCCCGCCAAGCCCGATTTCACGCCCGAACACCTCGACCAGCAGGTCCGACAGACCGGAAGAGACCTTGTGGACATCCTCATATTCCGGGGTGCAGACGACAAAGTTCAGCGTCCGCACGATGGATTTCACCCGGTCAAGGCTGCCCACCGCCTGCCGGATGCCGCCCAGAAGGTTCAGCCCGGTCTGCCGCGCCGCCTGATAGCCCTCTTCCGTCGTCAGATTGCCGCCCAGCCGCCCCCTATGGGTGATCTGCGTGCCGATCTGCGCCACATGACCGGACAGGAACAGCAGCGAGCCGATCCGGTGATAGGGTTTCATCGTGCCGTAATCGGCGCCGTAATAGCCGATCCGGTCAAAGTCGGGAATGTCGAGGCCCATGTGATGGGCAAGGGCTTCGGGGCTGGACATGGGGTTCCTCCGCTCTCAGGGCAGCAGTTTGCAGATGATGTCCTGCGGGCCGGTCAGTTTGGCCAGCGACTCTTCGGGCAGCAGGTTGCAGTCCAGAAGGTTGTTCTCGTTCACGAAGCGGGCCGAGTAGACATTGACGTTCACCAGCGGCTCTTCGACCTGATCCAGCGGCGCCGACATCAGAAGGCCCCCCGCCTCAAGCGTGGCATCGGCGGGATGGATGGTGATATCCTCGATGCCCAGCGTGATCATGCCCATCTCGTCGGGCTTCATCGTGGCACCTGCTTTCGGAAAGCCGTAGAAATGGCTGGAAACGGTGACCATCTCGCCCATGTCGGCCAGCGCCTTGGCCGCAGCCGGATCGAAGGTGATCCGCAGTGTCACGCGCGGGGTGTCGGCAAGGGCGGGCAGGGCGGCAAGGCAAAGCGTGGCGGCAAGGGCAAGACGGGTCACGGGCATGGTCCTTTTGCTGTGTCCGTCGCAGAGTAGCAGGCGACCCGCGCGGGGCAATCACCGAATGCCCGGCAGATGGTCAGGCCGGATCAACCTGCAACCAGACCCCGCCTTCGGGCCGCAGCGTCAGGATCATCACCGGCTTGGGATCGCGCCCCGGAATGCGGGCAAAACGGAAACGGGCCAGCAGGGTGGCCAGGATGATCACCGCCTCTTGCAGCGCAAAGGAGGCGCCGATGCAGATGCGCGGCCCGTCGCCGAAGGGCAGATAGGCATAGCGCGGGACGGCTTTGGGATCGGCAAAGCGCGACGGGTCAAAGGCGTCGGGGGTCTTCCACAGCGCATGGTGCCGGTGCAGCGCATAGATGGGCAGAATGATGGTATCGCCCCGCCGCACCTCGCGCCCCAAGAGGGTGTCAGGCGCCTGCGCGGTGCGCGACAGAAAGGCGGCAGGCGGGTAAAGCCGCATCGCCTCGTCCAGAATGGCGCGGGTCAGGGGCAGGGCGGGCACATCCGCCGCCGTTGCCGCGCGGCTGCCCAGCACCGCCTGCGCCTCGGCCCGGGCGGCCTGTTGCACGGCGGGATCGAAGGCGCACAGGTAGAGCGCCCAGGACAGCGCCAGCGAGGTCGTCTCATGCCCGGCGACGATGAAGGTCAAGAGGTTGTCGCGCATTTCCTCGGGCGTCATCTGCCGCCCCGAGGCCGGGTCTTCGGCCCGGCGCAACAGGTCCAGCAGATCGGGCACTGCCCGCGTCCCCTCGCGCCCGCGCCGGGCGATGGCGGCATCGGCGACGCGCTTCATCTCATCCACTCCCCCACGTCCGCGCAGCCGGTGCAGGCGCGGCACCCAGGCGGGCGCCCCCAGAATATCCAGCAGCGAGACCTTGGCCGTCTGGGCGATATAGGCTTCGATGGCGCGGTGGGTGGCGGCGCGGTCAAACCCCTCGCCGCCGGAAAAGGTGACATCGGTGATCACCTCAAACGTGGCCGTCACCATCTCGGCATAGACATCCGCGGCGCGGCCCATGGCGGCGGCGATTCGTTCGGCCGCCCGCTCGGCGGCATGGGTCATCACCGGGCCAAGCGCCGCCACATTGCGGTGGGTAAAGACCGGCGCCGCCGCCCGCCGTTGCCAGAGCCAATCCTCCCCCTCGGCCACGAACAGGCTTTGCCCGATGGCCGGGCCAAGGATCAGCTTGGTCACCAGCGATTTGGGATAATCGTTCACCCGGTCGCGCAGCACCTGCCGCAGCCCCTCGGGGTCCATCAGCATATGCCAGCGTTTTCCGGTATGCCCCGACAGGATCGGCGCATGGGTGGCCACTTCGGGGATCAGTTCCAGCACATTGCGCTGCCCCGCCCGCAGCGTGCCCAGCACGCCCAGCGGCCGGACACCCAAGGGAACCCGCACCGGAACCGCCGCCGCCTGCCCGTGGTCCTGCCTCTGGTCTTGCTGGCCCATGGTCCCCTCCGCTTCTGCGCTGTAGCCAAGATAGGGCAGGGCGGGGTGGCGTCAAAGGCGGCATGGTTGCGCGGCGGCGCGGCTGTCTGTATCCCGAAACGGTGGCATTCCAAGGATACCCCCATGCGATTCCCCTTTCGTGCGATTCCCCGGGTGCTGGCGCTGACGATCGGGCTTGCCGCCCTGACCGCCTGCCAGACCAACGATCTGGCCGAGCCGCCGGTGCCGATGGGCGATTTCGCGCTTGGCCTGAATGTGGCGGTGGCCTCGAACGTCAAGAAGGTGCCGATTTCGCGCGATGCCACGCCCGAGATGTGGGAAGCGGCGATGGAAAAAGCCGTCGCCGACCGCTTTGGCCGCTATAACGGCAGCAAGCTTTACAACATCGGCATCTCGATTGATGCCTATGCGCTGGCCCCGCCCGGCGTGCCGCTGGTGCTGAAGCCGAAGTCGATTCTGGTGGTCACGGCCAATATCTGGGACGATGCCTCGCAGACAAAGCTGAACCCCGAGGGCAAGCAGTTCACCATCTTTGAAAAGGGTTCGCCCAATACCTTCATCGGTTCGGGGCTGACCCAATCTGCGGAAAAGCAGATGGAGATCCTGTCCTACAATGCCGTCAAACAGATCGAGGCATGGCTTCTGACCAATCCCGAATGGTTCGGCCTGCCGCCGATCAAGCGGCCCACCCCGGCCCCGGCGCCGACCGTGGTCAGCAAGCCCGCGCCTGCGGCGGCGCCGGTGGCTGTGGCCCCGGCACCCGTTCCGGCCCCGGCTCCTGCCAACTGAGGCTTGATTTCTTCCGGGCCAAGGGCTAAGTCGCCGCGCGTGTAGAGAAGGGCCCGTCGCCGGGCCCCCCAACCCGAGGGCGCCCCGCGATGGCAAAGGCAAAGTTTGAACGGACGAAACCGCACGTCAACATTGGCACGATTGGCCACGTTGACCATGGGAAGACGACGCTGACGGCAGCGATCACCAAGTATTTTGGTGAATTCCGCGCCTATGACCAGATCGACGGTGCGCCGGAAGAGCGGGCTCGTGGGATCACGATTTCGACGGCGCACGTTGAGTATGAGACGGAGAACCGTCACTACGCGCACGTCGATTGCCCCGGCCACGCCGACTATGTGAAGAACATGATCACGGGTGCGGCGCAGATGGACGGCGCGATCCTGGTTTGCGCGGCTTCGGACGGCCCGATGCCGCAGACCCGCGAGCATATCCTGCTTGGCCGTCAGGTGGGCATTCCCTACATGGTCTGCTACATGAACAAGGTTGACCTTGTTGATGACGAAGAGCTGATCGAGCTGGTGGAAATGGAACTGCGCGAGCTGTTCTCGTCCTACGAATACCCCGGCGACGACATTCCGATCATCAAGGGCTCGGCCCACCAGGCGATGATCGGCGAGCGCAAGGACATCGGTGAAGATTCGATCCGCGCCCTGCTGGCTGCGGTCGATTCGTATATCCCGACCCCGGCGCGTGCGGTTGACCAGCCGTTCCTGATGCCGATCGAAGACGTGTTCTCGATCTCGGGCCGCGGCACGGTTGTGACCGGCCGGATCGAGCGTGGCGTGATCAACGTCGGCGACGAAGTTGAAATCGTCGGCATCCGTGACACCAAGAAGTCGGTCTGCACCGGCGTCGAGATGTTCCGCAAGCTCTTGGATCGTGGTGAAGCTGGCGACAACGTCGGCGTGCTGCTGCGCGGCATCGACCGTGACGGCGTTGAGCGCGGCCAGGTGCTGTGCAAGCCGAAGTCGGTGAACCCGCACACCAAGTTCGAAGCCGAAGCCTATATCCTGACGAAGGAAGAAGGCGGCCGTCACACGCCGTTCTTTGCGAACTACCGTCCGCAATTCTACTTCCGCACGACGGACGTGACGGGCACCGTGCAACTGCCGGAAGGCACTGAAATGGTGATGCCGGGCGACAACCTGAAGTTCAACGTCGAACTGATCGCGCCGATCGCCATGGAAGAAAAACTGCGCTTCGCCATCCGCGAAGGCGGCCGCACCGTCGGCGCCGGCGTGGTCTCGAAGATCATCGCATAAGCCAAAGAAACAAGGGATGGGCAAATTGCCCATCCTACTGGGCCGCCCTTCGGGGCGGCCCTTTGCTTTGGGCCTGCCCCCGCGGGCCACTATCGCGGCGCCCTGCAACACGCTATCATTCCCGCATTGAAGCCCGACTGCCCTTTTCATGCGAGGATTTGCCATGCCCTATGATGCTGCGGCTGCCGTCACCTTTGCCACCGGAAAAACCGGGCGTTACGGCGACGGCGAATGTTGGACCCTGGTCGAGGATGCCGTTGTCGGAAACGGCGGGAAATCCTCGCGCAGCCAGACGCCCAATTTTGGGCCCCTGTCCTCGTATGTCTGGGGACTGGTGGTGCAGCCGGCGGCGCTGCAGCCGGGCGACGTGTTGCAGTTCAGCGGCTATTCCTGGACCCGCTCGATCACGGTTGATGTCACCAACCCCGATGGCAGCGGCTCGGTCAACACCACCGATGCGACCGAGACCCGCGGCAACCCCCAGCATTCGGCGATGGTCGTCCGTGTGATCTCGTCCGGCATCGTCGAGGTGGTGGAGCAGAACGTTCCCGCCGGAACAGGGCCGGTGCAGCGGCTGCAGCTTGTTCTGGTTGCGGGGGCGGCGACCGCGACGACAACGCGGGTTCCCCGTGGCACGGGATTTGTCGAGACCGTCACCACGACGACCGATACGGTGACCAACCCGCCGCGCTGCTATCGTCCGGTGAATGCCTGAACGGGGATGGTGCGCGGTGACGCAACCATTTCTGCGGCACGGTTTCTTTCCCCCTTGATTTCCCCGTTCCCCTGCCGTAACCCGCACCGCAGGATAGGAGTTTAGCTCAGCTGGTAGAGCATCGGTCTCCAAAACCGAGGGTCGTGGGTTCGAGTCCCCCAACTCCTGCCAATCCCCGCATGAATGCGATTGTTCCCTTCGGGGCGCCGCGCCTTGCGGCTTGAATTCGCGCGCCGAAGGGCGTATCCCGCCCGGCAAACCTCTCAGCGGAAGCCCCCATGGCCACGAAGACCAATCCCGTCCAGTTCATCCAGCAGGTCCGCTCGGAAGTCGCCAAGGTTTCCTGGCCGACGCGGCGCGAAGTGGTGCTGACCACGATCATGGTCTTCATCATGGCGGCGCTGACCGCGACCTTCTTCAGCCTGGTCGATCTGGGCATTCGTTTCGGGCTGCAACTGATCGTCGGCGCGAACTAAGGGCTGCCGCCCTCTGGCGCGGATTCGGGGCCAGTGCCCCGGCGGGCGGAAGGCACTTGAAATCACGGGCCGGTGCGGCTATCCCGCGCCGAACCCACGGAACCCGGCGCGCCTCGATTCGAGATGCGCGCAGCTTTTGTGTTCTCGGGACAAAGACTGCGGGCGCCTCGCCCGGCAACAAGGTGGAAGTGGCATGGCCAAACGGTGGTATTCGGTGAGCGTCCTCTCGAACTTCGAGAAGAAGGTTGCCGAGCAGATCAGAACGGCGGTGGAAGAGGCCGGTCTCCAGGAGGAGATCGACGAGGTTCTGGTGCCGACCGAGGAAGTGATCGAAGTCCGCCGCGGCAAGAAGGTCACCTCCGAGCGCCGCTTCATGCCGGGCTATGTTCTGGTCCGCATGGAAATGACCAGCCGCGGCTATCACCTGATTTCCTCAATCAACCGCGTCACCGGCTTCCTTGGTCCGCAGGGCAAGCCGATGCCGATGCGCGATGCCGAGGTGAACACCATCCTGAACCGCGTCGAAGAAGGTCAGGAAGCGCCGCGCAACCTGATCCGCTTTGAAGTGGGCGAGAAGGTCAAGGTCACTGACGGCCCGTTCGAGGGCTTTGACGGCATGGTCGAAGACGTGGACGAGGGCCACAGCCGCCTGAAGGTCTCGGTCTCGATCTTCGGACGGGCGACCCCCGTCGAACTGGAATTCACTCAGGTCTCCAAAGGGCTCTGAGTGTATCGCGTGGGAGGTGCGCGCCCGGCAACGGGTGACAAGCCGGACCACTAAACCGCGCCAGATGGCGCTGTGACAAAGGAGAGGCCAGATGGCCAAGAAGATTATCGGCAGCCTCAAGCTGCAAGTCAAAGCGGGTCAAGCCAACCCGTCCCCGCCCGTCGGCCCGGCTCTGGGTCAGCGCGGCCTGAACATCATGGCCTTCGTGAAGGAATTCAACGCGAAGACCGCCGACATCGCGCCGGGCACCCCGACCCCCGTGATCATCACCTACTATCAGGACAAGTCGTTCAGCCTTGAGCTGAAGACGGCTCCGGCCTCGTTCCTGATCAAGCAGGCCGCCGGTCTGCCGCCGGTCGGCAAGCGCAACCGCGCCAAGGGTTCGGTCAAGCCGGGTCACACCGTTGCCGGCACGATCACCGTGGCACAGGTCCGCAAGATCGCCGAAACGAAGATGAAGGATCTGAACGCCAACACCGTGGAAGCTGCGATGCAGGTGATCCTGGGTTCGGCGAAGTCCTGCGGCATCGAAGTGAAGGGCTAAGATCATGGCGAAAGTTGCAAAGCGCGTCGCCAAGGCGCAAGAGCTGTTCGTGGGCAAGACCAACCTGTCGGTTGAAGATGCCGTGGCGCTGATCAAGAAGGCGGCTTCGGCCAAGTTCGACGAGACGCTGGAAATTGCGATGAACCTCGGCGTTGACCCGCGCCACGCCGACCAGATGGTCCGCGGTGTGGTCCAACTGCCGAACGGCACCGGCAAGACCGTGCGCGTCGCCGTCTTTGCCCGCAATGCCAAGGCTGACGAAGCCAAGGCCGCCGGTGCAGATATCGTCGGTGCGGAAGACCTGATGGAGCAGATCCAGCAGGGCAAGATCGACTTCGATCGCTGCATTGCCACCCCGGACATGATGCCGCTGGTCGGCCGTCTGGGTAAGATCCTCGGCCCGCGCAACCTGATGCCGAACCCCAAGGTCGGCACCGTGACGATGGACGTGGCCTCGGCCGTGACCAACGCCAAGGGCGGCGAAGTGCAGTTCAAGGTCGAAAAGGCCGGCGTGATCCATGCCGGTGTCGGCAAGGTCTCGTTCACTGACGAGAAGCTGGCGCAGAACATCCGCGCCTTCGTCGACGCCGTGTCGCGGGCCAAGCCCTCGGGGGCGAAGGGTGCCTATCTGCGCAAGGTCTCGCTCTCGTCCACCATGGGCCCGGGCGTGTCGGTTGATCTGGCTTCGGCCACTGCCTGATCGCGCGATGGGCAGATTGCCCATCCTACGGTTTGCGGCCGCCCTTCGGGGCGGCCGTTTGCGTTGCGGGGCGGGCGCGATGCCGCTAGCCTTGCCGCAATCGTCAGCCCGGACCCCCGCATGAGTGCCCCGCTTTCCCTTGTTGACCGTGGCCTGCCGCCCGGCGCCCGCCAGAGGCCGCAGGCCGGGGGCAAGATCGCGTTGATCTCCTGCCATTTCGGGCAGCATGAGCCATTCAACCCTGCCGCAGCCGCCACCACGCAAGACGGGGTGGAGGCGCTTGTCTTTACCGACCGCCCGGGACTGCCGCTGGCACCTGGCACCCGGGCCGTGCTGCTGCCATCCGATCCGATGGGGCCGGCGCTGCAATCGCGGTTGCCCAAGCTTTGTCCGCACCTGTTTCTCGAGGGCTTCGACTGGGTGATCTACATCGACAACAATGCCCGGCTGCTGCACTCGCCCGCGCGGATCGTCCACAAGATCGGCAAGGAATTCCCCGAGCGTCCGGCGGGCCGTTACTTCTTCCGCCATCGCCGCCGCGATTGTGCCTGGGACGAGGCGGATGAATGCCTGCGGCTGGGCTATATGACGCCGGCACAACACGATCATGTGATGGCCACTTTCACGCAGGCCGGTTTCCCGCGCCGGGCCGGGCTTTATGCCAATACCTGCCTTGTGCAACACATGGGCAGCCCCGCCACGGATGTGTTGAATGAGGCGTGGTTCCACAGCCTGACCAGCCACACGCGGCGCGATCAGGTGATGCTGCCGTTCCTGTTGTGGCAGGCTGCGCTGCCCCATCATGCGGTGAAGCCCAAGATCAAGGACTGGGCCGACTGGCCGGTCTTTTCCGAGGCGGAGCGCACGCGCTACCGGGCGGCTGCGGCGCGGCTGACGGCCTGAGGGCATCTGCCGCCGTTACCGTTAGGGCTTGGAAACCCCGCGCCAAAGGGCTAACAAGCCCGTTATGCCCCGCCCGCGTGATTCGTCGCGCAGGTTGGGCATGCTTTGTCCGAGACGGTGGGTGGCGCGCAAACGCCTTAATATCTCCTGCCTGAGATGGGGTTCGAGACGACTTTCTCCTGAGGCTCCTCGGGTGATCTGGCTCTCGGGACTACATCATGGACCCGACGTGGCGGGTACAGACCCCTCACGAAACATGAGCCGGGGGGAAACCCCCACACTTGGAGTGAAACTGTGGATAGAGCCCAGAAAGAGAAAGTGGTCGATGAACTCGGCCAGATCTTCGAAAGCTCTGGCGTCGTAGTGGTTGCCCACTACGCGGGTATGACGGTTGCACAGATGCAGGACCTGCGCGCGAAAATGCGCGAAGTTGGCGGGTCCGTTCGCGTTGCCAAGAACAAGCTCGCCAAGATCGCCCTTGAAGGGAAGCCCGGTTCTAAGATGGGTGACCTTCTCACGGGCATGACCGTGCTTGCCTTCTCGGAAGACCCTGTGGCTGCGGCCAAGGTCACCGAGGCCTATGCCAAGGGGAACGACAAGTTCGTGATCCTCGGCGGGACCATGGGCGGCGAGGTTCTGGACCAGGCCGGTGTGAAAACCGTGGCCTCCATGCCGTCGCGTGAAGAGCTTATCGCTCAGATCGTGTCGTGCATCGGTGCGCCCGCGTCGAACATCGCCGGGGCCATTGGCGCGCCTGCTGCGAACATCGCTGGCATCCTCAAGACCATCGAGGAGAAGGCTGCGGCCTGATCTTCGGACCCGCGTGGTTGAACCCACGCCGTTGGAACCCATCTTAACCTTACGGAATGAGCAAAATGGCTGATCTGAACAAACTCGCCGAAGACATCGTCGGTCTGACCCTGCTGCAAGCGCAGGAACTGAAGACCATCCTGAAGGACAAGTACGGCATCGAGCCCGCCGCTGGCGGCGCTGTGATGGTTGCTGCTGGTCCGGCCGCTGCGGCTGCTCCGGTTGAAGAGCAGACCGAATTCGACGTCGTCCTGACCGACGCCGGCGCCAACAAGATCAACGTGATCAAGGAAGTGCGCGCGATCACCGGTCTGGGCCTGAAAGAAGCCAAGGACCTGGTCGAAGCTGGTGGCAAGGTGAAGGAAGCCGTGTCCAAGGCCGACGCCGAGACCCTGAAGAAGAAGCTCGAAGAGGCTGGCGCCAAGGTCGAGCTGAAGTAATCGCGCTTGCGGGCCTGCCCGCAGCGATGATTTCAGGCTGGGGACGGAGCAATCCGTCTCCAGCCAATCGCGTCTTGGAAGGGGCTTTTGCGAAAGCCCGTCCCCAGGCGCGGTGTCAAGGTTCGGGAGCCGCCTGACGGGACAGGGGGCAGGTATGGAACCGACACCCCCTCTCTGCCCAGGCGGCGCGCCTCCGTGACCCGACGGAGCCGCGTTGGCGGAAAAGAAAGGTTACGACGAGCATGGCTCAAGCTTATGTTGGCCAGAAGCGGATTCGCCGGTATTTCGGCAAAATCCGTGAGGTTCTGGACCTGCCGAACCTGATCGAGGTTCAGAAATCCTCCTATGATCTCTTCCTGCGTTCGGGCGACAGCCCGAAGCCGCTGGACGGCGAGGGGATTCAGGGCACGTTCCAGTCGGTCTTCCCGATCAAGGACTTCAACGAAACTGCCGTGCTGGAGTTCGTGAAATACGAGCTGGAAAAGCCGAAGTATGACGTTGACGAATGCATGCAGCGCGACCTGACCTATGCGGCGCCCCTGAAGGTGACGCTGCGTCTGATCGTGTTCGATGTCGATGAAACCACCGGCGCCCGGTCGGTCAAGGACATCAAGGAACAGGACGTCTACATGGGCGACATGCCCCTGATGACGCAGAACGGCACCTTCATCGTGAACGGCACCGAGCGGGTGATCGTTTCGCAGATGCACCGTTCGCCCGGCGTGTTCTTTGACCATGACAAGGGCAAGACCCATTCCTCGGGCAAACTGCTGTTCGCCTGCCGCATCATCCCGTATCGCGGCTCGTGGCTGGACTTCGAGTTTGACGCCAAGGACATCGTGTTCGCCCGGATCGACCGCCGCCGCAAACTGCCGGTGACGACGCTGCTCTATGCGCTTGGCATGGATCAGGAAGGCATCATGGATGCCTATTACGAGACGATCACCTTCAAATATGTGAAGAACAAGGGCTGGATCACCAAGTTCTTCCCGAACCGCGTGTCCGGCACCCGTCCGTCCTATGATCTGGTCGATGCCGCCACCGGCGAAGTGATCCTGAAGGCCGGCGAAAAGGCCACGCCGCGCATGGTCAAGAAATGGCGCGACGAAGGCGCCGTCACCGAGCTTCTGGTGCCGTTCGATCATATCCTGGGCCGCTATGTTGCCAAGGACATCATCAACGAGGAAACCGGCGAGATCTGGGCCGAAGCCGGCGACGAGCTGACGATGGAGTATGACCGCGACGGCGAGCCGAAGGGCGGCACCGTCAAGCTCTTGCTCGATCAGGGCGAAACGGTGATCCCGGTTCTCGACATCGACAATGTGAACGTCGGTCCCTACATCCGCAACACCATGGCGGCAGACAAGAACATGGGCCGCGACACCGCGCTCATGGACATCTACCGCGTGATGCGCCCGGGTGAACCGCCGACCGTCGAAGCCGCGAGCCAGCTTTTCGACACGCTGTTCTTTGATAGCGAACGCTATGATCTCTCGGCTGTTGGCCGGGTGAAAATGAACATGCGTCTCGATCTGGGCAAGCCGGACACCCAGCGCACGCTGGACCGCGATGATATCGTGGCCTGCATCAAGGCGCTGACCGAACTGCGCGACGGCAAGGGCGAAATCGACGACATCGACCACCTCGGCAACCGCCGGGTGCGTTCGGTTGGCGAGTTGATGGAGAACCAGTATCGCGTCGGCCTGCTCCGCATGGAGCGCGCGATCAAAGAGCGTATGTCGTCGGTGGAAATCGACACGATCATGCCGCAAGACCTGATCAACGCCAAACCGGCCGCGGCGGCAGTGCGTGAATTCTTCGGCTCGTCGCAGTTGTCGCAGTTCATGGACCAAACCAACCCGCTGTCCGAAGTCACCCACAAGCGCCGTCTTTCGGCCCTTGGGCCGGGCGGTCTGACCCGTGAACGTGCGGGCTTTGAAGTCCGCGACGTTCACCCGACCCACTATGGCCGGATGTGCCCGATTGAAACGCCGGAAGGCCAGAACATCGGTCTGATCAACTCGCTGGCGACCTTCGCCCGCGTGAACAAGTATGGCTTCATCGAGACCCCGTATCGCAAGGTGATCGACGGCAAGGTGACCGATGACGTCATCTACATGTCGGCCACCGAAGAAATGCGCCACACGGTTGCGCAGGCCAACGCGGCACAAGACGGCGAAGGCCGGTTCCAGGATGACCTGATTTCCTCGCGGAAAGCGGGCGAATTCATGCTGAATCCGCCGGATGCCATCGACCTGATCGACGTGTCGCCGAAGCAGTTGGTTTCGGTTGCGGCCTCGCTGATCCCGTTCCTTGAAAATGACGACGCCAACCGCGCCCTCATGGGCTCGAACATGCAACGTCAGGCGGTTCCACTGCTGCAATCCGATGCCCCCTTCGTGGGCACCGGGATTGAAGCGGTCGTGGCGCGCGACTCGGGTGCGGCCATCATGGCCCGCCGCGCCGGCGTGATCGACCAGGTGGACGCACAGCGGATCGTTATCCGCGCGACGGAAATGCTGGAACCGGGTGAGCCGGGCGTGGACATCTACCGTCTGCGCAAGTTCAAACGGTCCAACCAGTCGTCCTGCATCAACCAGCGTCCGCTGGTGAAGGTGGGTGATACCGTGGCGCGTGGCGAAGTGGTGGCCGACGGCCCCTGCACCGATTTCGGCGAACTGGCCCTTGGCCGGAACGTGATCGTGGCCTTCATGCCGTGGAACGGCTACAACTATGAAGACTCGATCCTGATTTCGGAACGTATCCTCAAGGATGACGTGTTTACGTCCATCCACATCGAGGAATACGAAGTCGCCGCCCGCGATACCAAGCTGGGTCCGGAAGAAATCACCCGCGACATTCCGAACGTCGGTGAAGAGGCGCTGCGCAACCTCGACGAGGCGGGCATCGTTTACATCGGTGCCGAAGTGCAGCCGGGCGACATTCTGGTGGGCAAGATCACCCCCAAGGGTGAATCGCCGATGACGCCGGAAGAAAAGCTGCTGCGCGCCATCTTCGGTGAAAAGGCGTCGGACGTGCGGGACACCTCGCTGCGCCTGCCGCCGGGGGCCTATGGCACCATCGTCGAAGTGCGCGTCTTCAACCGCCATGGTGTGGACAAGGACGAACGCGCCCTGCAGATCGAGCGGGAAGAGGTCGAACGTCTGGCCCGTGACCGCGACGACGAATTGGCGATCCTTGAGCGCAACATCTACTCGCGCCTGAAAACGCTGATCATGGGCAAGGTTGCCGTCAAGGGTCCGAAGGGCGTCAAGTCCGGCTCGACCATCGACGACGAACTGCTGGGCACGCTGTCGCGCGGCCAGTGGTGGCAGCTTGCTCTTGGCGAAGAGGCCGAGGCGAAGGATGTCGAAGCCCTGCACGACCAGTTCGAGGCGCAGAAACGCGCGCTCGACCATCGCTTTGAAGACAAGGTGGAAAAGGTCCGTCGCGGCGACGATCTGCCTCCGGGCGTGATGAAGATGGTCAAGGTCTTTGTCGCGGTGAAGCGCAAGCTGCAACCGGGCGACAAGATGGCCGGTCGTCACGGCAACAAGGGTGTTATTTCCAAGGTTGTGCCCGTGGAAGACATGCCCTTCCTGGCCGATGGCACTGCCGTTGACCTCGTGCTGAACCCGCTGGGCGTGCCCAGCCGGATGAACGTCGGGCAGATCCTTGAAACCCACATGGGCTGGGCCGCGCGCGGTCTGGGCCTGCGGATCGACGAGGCGCTGAAAGAGTATCGCCGCTCGGGCGATATGACCCCGGTGCGCGAGGCGATGCGTCTGGCCTACGGCGACGAGACCTATGACGAAGCCTTTGCCGACCGCGATGAAGGCGAGTTCCTGGAGCTTGCCGGCAACGTCACCAAGGGCGTGCCGATTGCGACCCCGGTGTTCGACGGCGCCAAGGAACAGGACGTCAATGACGCCCTGACCCGGGCCGGCTTTGACACTTCGGGCCAGTCGGTGGTCTTTGATGGCCGCACTGGCGAGCAGTTCCAGCGCAAGGTGACGGTGGGCGTGAAATACATGCTCAAGCTGCACCACCTTGTCGATGACAAGCTGCACGCCCGTTCGACCGGGCCTTACTCGCTCGTCACGCAGCAGCCGCTGGGTGGTAAGGCGCAGTTCGGTGGTCAGCGTCTTGGGGAAATGGAAGTCTGGGCTCTGGAAGCCTACGGCGCCGCCTATACCCTGCAGGAAATGCTGACGGTCAAGTCGGACGACGTGGCCGGCCGGACCAAGGTCTACGAAAGCATCGTCAAGGGCGAGGACAACTTCGAAGCCGGCGTGCCGGAATCGTTCAACGTCCTTGTCAAGGAAGTGCGTGGCCTCGGCCTCAACATGGAACTCCTGGATGCGGAGGAAGAGTGATCGGGCCAACCGTCCGATGACCCTTCGTAGGATGGGCAATATTGCCCATCCTACCTCGCGCCCTCTTTCAAGGATTTGGAAATGAACCAGGAACTCAGCACCAACCCGTTCAACCCGGTTGCGCCCGTCAAGACCTTTGACGAGATCAAGATCTCTCTGGCTTCGCCCGAGCGGATCCTGTCGTGGTCGTTCGGCGAGATCAAGAAGCCGGAAACCATCAACTACCGCACGTTCAAGCCGGAACGTGACGGTCTGTTCTGCGCCCGTATCTTTGGCCCGATCAAGGATTACGAATGCCTCTGCGGCAAATACAAGCGCATGAAATATCGCGGCGTCGTCTGCGAAAAATGCGGTGTGGAAGTCACCCTGCAAAAGGTGCGGCGCGAGCGGATGGGCCATATCGAGCTGGCGGCACCCGTCGCCCATATCTGGTTCCTCAAGTCGCTGCCCTCGCGCATCGGCCTGATGCTGGACATGACGCTGCGGGATCTGGAACGCATCCTCTACTTTGAAAACTATGTGGTGATCGAGCCGGGTCTGACCGACCTGACCTATGGTCAGCTCATGACCGAAGAGGAATTCCTCGACGCGCAGGACCAGTATGGCGCCGATGCCTTCACCGCCAATATCGGCGCTGAGGCGATCCGCGAAATGCTGGCGGCGATTGATCTGGACGCGACTGCCGAGCAGCTGCGCGCAGACCTCAAGGAAGCGACCGGCGAACTGAAGCCGAAGAAGATCATCAAGCGGCTGAAGATCGTTGAATCCTTCCTCGAGTCGGGCAACCGGCCGGAATGGATGATCCTGACCGTCCTGCCGGTCATCCCGCCGGAACTGCGCCCGCTGGTCCCGCTGGACGGCGGCCGGTTTGCCACGTCCGACCTGAACGACCTGTATCGCCGGGTCATCAACCGCAACAACCGTCTGAAGCGGCTGATCGAGTTGCGTGCGCCCGACATCATCGTGCGCAACGAAAAGCGGATGCTGCAGGAAGCTGTCGATGCCCTGTTCGACAACGGCCGTCGTGGCCGCGTCATCACGGGCACCAACAAGCGCCCGCTGAAATCGCTGTCGGACATGCTGAAGGGCAAGCAGGGCCGCTTCCGTCAGAACCTTCTGGGCAAGCGGGTGGACTTCTCCGGTCGTTCGGTCATCGTGACCGGGCCGGAACTGAAGCTGCACCAGTGCGGTCTGCCGAAGAAGATGGCGCTCGAGCTGTTCAAGCCGTTCATCTATTCGCGGCTTGAGGCCAAGGGGCTTTCCAGCACCGTCAAGCAGGCGAAGAAGCTGGTCGAGAAGGAACGTCCCGAGGTCTGGGATATCCTTGACGAAGTGATCCGCGAACACCCGGTTCTTTTGAACCGCGCGCCGACGCTGCACCGTCTGGGCATTCAGGCGTTTGAGCCGATCCTGATCGAAGGCAAGGCGATCCAGCTTCACCCGCTGGTCTGCTCGGCCTTCAACGCCGACTTTGACGGTGACCAGATGGCTGTTCACGTCCCCCTCTCGCTGGAAGCCCAGCTTGAGGCGCGCGTGCTGATGATGTCCACCAACAACGTGCTGTCGCCCGCCAACGGTGCGCCGATCATCGTGCCGTCGCAGGACATGGTGTTGGGTCTTTACTACGTCACCATGGAACGCAAGGGCATGGTCGGCGAAGGCAAGATCTTCCGCGACATCGAGGAAGTCGAACACGCGCTGGCCGCCGGTGCGGTGCATCTGCATGCCAAGATTCAGGCCCGCCTGCGTCAGGTCGATGACGAGGGCAACATCGTTTGGAAGCGGTTTGAGACCACCCCCGGCCGTCTGCGTCTGGGCAATCTCCTGCCGCTGAATGCCAAGGCGCCGTTCGAACTGGTGAACCGCCTGCTGCGGAAGAAAGACGTGCAGACCGTCATCGACACCGTCTACCGCTACTGCGGTCAGAAAGAATCGGTGATCTTCTGTGACCAGATCATGGGTCTGGGCTTCCGCGAGGCGTTCCGTGCCGGGATTTCTTTCGGCAAGGACGACATGCTGATCCCCGACACCAAGTGGACCATCGTTAACGAAGTCCGCGATCAGGTGAAGGAATTCGAACAGCAGTATATGGACGGCCTGATCACTCAGGGCGAGAAGTATAACAAGGTTGTCGATGCCTGGTCGAAATGCTCGGACAAGGTCGCGGGCGAGATGATGGCCGAAATCTCGGCCGTGCGTTATGACGACGCCGGCGCCGAGAAAGAGCCGAACTCGGTCTATATGATGTCCCACTCCGGGGCCCGGGGTTCGCCTGCACAGATGAAGCAGCTTGGCGGGATGCGCGGCCTGATGGCCAAGCCCTCGGGCGAGATCATCGAAACGCCGATCATCTCGAACTTCAAGGAAGGTCTGACCGTTCTTGAATACTTCAACTCGACCCACGGCGCCCGGAAGGGCCTCGCGGATACCGCGCTGAAGACGGCGAACTCGGGCTATCTGACCCGTCGTCTGGTGGACGTGGCGCAGGACTGCATCGTGCGTTCGCATGATTGCGGCACCGAGCGGGCGATCACCGCCGAAGCCGCCGTCAATGACGGCGAAGTGGTGCAGACCCTGGCCGAGCGTGTGCTGGGCCGGGTGGCGGCGGATGACATCATCGCACCGGCAACCGGGGAAATCCTGGTGGCCAAGGGCGAGCTGATCGACGAGCGCAAGGCCGACGCGATCCACGTCGCGGCGGTGCAATCGACCCGCATCCGCAGCCCGCTGACCTGCGAGGCCGAGGAAGGCGTCTGCGCCATGTGCTATGGCCGTGACCTTGCCCGCGGCACGCTGGTCAACAGCGGTGAAGCGGTCGGCATCATCGCCGCCCAATCCATCGGCGAGCCCGGCACCCAGCTGACGATGCGGACCTTCCACATCGGCGGTATCGCGCAGGGTGGCCAGCAGTCTTTCCTCGAAGCCAGCCAGGAGGGCAAGATCGAGTTCCGCAACGCGAACCTGCTGTCCAACGTCAATGGCGAGCAGATCGTGGTGGGCCGCAACATGTCCATCGCCATCGTCGATGAGGCCGGGAGCGAACGGGCTGTCCACAAGCTGACCTATGGTGCGAAGATTCACGCCAAGGAAGGCCAGATGGTCAAGCGCGGCACCAAGCTGTTCGAATGGGACCCCTATACCCTGCCGATCATCGCCGAAAAGGCGGGGGTTGCCCGGTTCAAGGATCTCATCTCGGGTATCTCGGTGCGCGACGACACCGACGAAGCAACCGGCATGACGCAGAAGATCGTGTCCGACTGGCGTTCGGCGCCGAAGGGCGGCGATCTGAAGCCGGAGGTCATCGTGATGGACCCGGCGACCGGCGACCCCGTGCGCAACGATGCGGGCAATCCGATCAGCTATCCGATGTCGGTGGACGCCATTCTGTCGGTCGAAGACGGTCAGGAACTGCGGCCCGGCGACGTTGTGGCGCGTATTCCGCGCGAAGGTGCCAAGACCAAGGACATCACCGGGGGTCTTCCCCGCGTGGCGGAACTGTTCGAAGCCCGTCGCCCGAAGGATCACGCGATCATCGCCGAAAACGACGGCTATGTGCGCTTCGGCAAGGACTACAAGAACAAGCGCCGCATCACCATCGAGGCCGTCGATGAGACGATCCAGCCGATGGAATACATGATCCCCAAGGGCAAGCACATTCCGGTTCAGGAAGGTGATTTCGTCCAGAAGGGCGACTACATCATGGATGGCAACCCGGCTCCGCACGACATCCTGCGGATCATGGGGATCGAGGCGCTTGCCAACTACATGATCGACGAAGTGCAGGACGTTTACCGGCTGCAAGGCGTGAAGATCAACGACAAGCACATCGAGGTGATTGTTCGCCAGATGCTGCAAAAGCTGGAAATCCTCGACAGCGGGGACACCACGCTTTTGAAGGGCGAGCAGGTCGAGAAGATCGAACTGGACGAAGAGAATGCCAAGGCCCGCAACCGCGGCCTGCGCGAGGCCAAGGCCGAGCCGGTGCTGTTGGGGATCACCAAGGCGTCGCTGCAGACCCGCAGCTTCATCTCGGCGGCCTCGTTCCAGGAAACCACGCGGGTTCTCACCGAGGCTTCGGTGCAGGGCAAGCGCGACAAGCTGGTCGGTCTGAAAGAGAACGTCATCGTCGGCCGTCTGATCCCGGCAGGCACCGGCGGGGCAACCAGCCGCGTCAAGAAGATTGCCACCGACCGCGATCAGGTGGTGATCGACGCCCGCCGCAGCGAGGCCGAACAGGCCGCCGCTCTGGCTGCGCCGATGGACGATGTGGTGGACTTCGGGCTGGATGCCGGTCTGGTGGACACCGTGGAAAGCCGCGGCGAGTAATCGCTGCGACAGGGTCAGGGGGCCGCGTGGGAAACCACGCGGCCCTTTGTCATTGCCGCGCTGCGGCGGAAGCGGGGTCTTCCGCCTGCCGGGCGGCGCGGTTAAGTCTGGACGGGCGCAAGGCACGGAGCCGCAATGACCCTTTCCGACAATGCCCGCGGCATCCTGTTGATGTGCGGCTCGATGCTGGCCTTTACGGTCAACGACAGCTTCATGAAGGCCGCGACCAAGACCGTGCCGCTGTTTCAGGCCATCACCCTGCGCGGGCTGGTGGCAACGGTTGCGCTTCTTTTCATCGCGCGGATGACGACGGGGGGATTCAATCTGTTTCCCGCCGGGCGCGACCGCCGGGTGATCGCGCTGCGCTCGGTCGCCGAGGTGGTGGCGACGGCGCTGTTCCTGACGGCGCTGATGCATATGCCGCTGGCCAATCTTTCGGCCATCCTGCAGGCGCTGCCGCTGGCGGTGACGCTGGGTGCTGCGCTCTGGCTGAAAGAGCCGATCGGCTGGCGGCGGATGTCGGCCATCGGTGTGGGCTTTGCAGGTGTCCTGCTGATTGTGCGTCCGGGGACCGAGGGGTTTGACCACTGGTCTCTGATGGGGCTGGCTTCGGTGGCCTGTGTGGTGGTGCGCGATCTTTCGACGCGCACCCTGTCGCGCGCCACGCCTTCGGCGGCGGTGGCGGTCTGGGCTTCGGTCGCGGTGACCGGCATGGGGCTGGCGGGGGTGCTGGTGCAGGGCTGGCAGCCCCTGTCGCTGCGCGAGGCGGCAACAATCGGCTGTGCCTCGCTGGCGCTGGTGGTGGGCTATCTCATGGCGGTGATGGTGATGCGGGTGGGCGATATCGGCGTCGTGGCGCCGTTCCGCTATACCTCGCTCCTCTGGGCCATCGTGCTGGGCTGGGCGCTGTTCGGCACCTTGCCGGACGGGCTGACCCTGATCGGCGCGGCGGTCGTGGTGGCAACAGGGCTTTATACCCTTACGCGGGAACGGGCGCGGCGGCGCGCGGCCGCTGCTGCGGCCGGGTGAACAATTGCACGGCGGCGGTCTTGGCCCTATAGAGACCGGCGCGGCTTTCGCGCAAGGCGCCCCCATGATCCAGCTTTCCGTCGTCATCCCCTGCAAGAACGAGGCCGAGAACATCGTCGCGCTGGTCGAGGGGATCGACCGGGCGCTGACCGATGTCGGCGCGTTCGAGATCATCGTTGTCGATGACGGGTCCACCGACAGCACGGCGGCGGTGCTGCGGGCGCGGGCGCAAACCATGCCGCATTTGCGGCTGATCCGGCACGACCGTTCCGGCGGGCAATCGGCGGCGGTGCATTCCGGCGTGCGCGCGGCGCAGGCGCCACTGGTCTGCACGCTGGACGGTGACGGCCAGAATCCGCCCGAGGAACTGCCCGGGCTGGTGGCGCCGCTCATGGCCGATGCATCGGGGCGGATCGGGCTGGTGGCGGGGCAGCGTGTCGGGCGGCAGGATACATGGTCCAAGAAGCTGGCGTCACGCGCGGCCAACCGGCTGCGGGCCTGGGTGCTGGATGACCACACCCGCGACACCGGCTGCGGGCTCAAGGCGTTCCGGCGCGAGGGGTTTCTGGCGCTGCCCTATTTCGATCACATGCACCGCTATCTTCCTGCGCTGTTTGCCCGCGATGGCT
Source organism: Tabrizicola fusiformis (assembly GCF_013328815.1). Lineage (GTDB taxonomy): Bacteria > Pseudomonadota > Alphaproteobacteria > Rhodobacterales > Rhodobacteraceae > Fuscibacter. The sequence continues at coordinate 7,996 of NZ_JABUHN010000007.1, read as the reverse complement.
GGCAGATCGCCCATGTCGATGTCAGCCACCGGCCACGCGGGGCAGGGCGCTCGAACTATTCCAACCTGCAACGGGCTGCGGTGGGGGCGGTGGACCTGCTGGGCGTGGCCTGGCTGATCCGGCGGCGCAAAAAGGCGCAGCCGCTGGCGGAGGAATAGATGCACTGGCTTCTGGTCACTTTCGGCGCCGAAACCCCCGGCGAGGCGGCCTGGCTGATCTTCGGTCTGGCCGGGCAACTGATGTTCACCGCGCGTTTCGTGGTGCAATGGCTCGCGTCCGAACGGGCGGGAAATTCGGTTGTGCCGGTGGCCTTCTGGTATTTCTCGATCATCGGCGGGCTGATCGTGCTGATCTACGGCATCAAGAAGCTTGAGCCGGTGATCATCCTGGGCCAATTGCCCGGCGTGGTGATCTATTCGCGCAATCTGTGGCTGATCCATCGCAATCGTGCCCGGGAAGCCGACCCCGGCGCGGCGCCTTGACATCACAGGGCGAACCCCTTATCCCCCCGATCACTTCCATGGCAGAGATTCTCTGCCGTGGGGGTCAGAATGCTTGATGTGGTCAAGATCCGGGCCTGAACGACCCCGATCCTCTGGAATTCCACCGCGTCGTCTCGGGTCATCCGGGCAGATGCGGTGTTGTGTTTTGCGATTCGCGCAAGGCACACGTCGAGAAGCAGCGTGCCGGGGTCCGGTGCGAGTATTGACAGAGCAACACGGGGAACGTGAATGCCGACTATTCAACAGCTGATCCGCAAACCGCGGGAAGCGAACGTGCGGAAGTCCAAGTCGCAGCACTTGGAATCCTGCCCGCAAAAGCGTGGGGTTTGCACCCGCGTCTACACCACCACTCCGAAAAAGCCGAACTCCGCTATGCGGAAGGTTGCCAAGGTGCGCCTGACCAACGGTTTCGAAGTGATCTCCTACATTCCCGGCGAAAAGCACAACCTTCAGGAACACTCGGTGGTTCTGATCCGCGGCGGCCGCGTGAAAGACCTTCCGGGTGTGCGTTACCACATCCTGCGCGGTGTTCTGGATACCCAGGGCGTCAAAGATCGTCGTCAGCGTCGTTCGAAATACGGCGCCAAGCGTCCGAAGTGATCCAGGAGAGGTAGCGGAACATGTCCCGTCGTCACGCCGCAGAGAAGCGCGAAATTCTCCCGGACGCCAAATATGGCGACCGCGTTATCACCAAATTCATGAACAACCTGATGCTCGACGGCAAGAAATCCGTCGCCGAGTCCATCGTCTATGGCGCGCTTGAGCGCGTTCAGGCCCGCCTGAAGCGCGAGCCGGTCCAAGCCTTTCACGAGGCGCTGGACAATGTGAAGCCGTCGCTTGAAGTGCGTTCGCGCCGCGTCGGCGGTGCGACCTATCAGGTTCCGGTCGAAGTCCGCTCCGAGCGCCGCGAGGCGCTGGCGATCCGCTGGCTGATCATCGCTGCCCGCAAGCGCAACGAAAACACCATGGAAGAGCGTCTGGCCGCCGAATTGTCGGATGCCGTCAACAACCGTGGTACGGCTGTCAAGAAACGCGAAGATACCCACAAGATGGCGGATGCGAACAAAGCATTCAGCCACTACCGTTGGTAAGAGGGCATCATGGCACGCGACTATCCGCTCGACCGCTATCGTAACTTCGGCATCATTGCGCACATTGATGCCGGCAAGACCACGACCTCCGAGCGCATCCTTTACTACACCGGCAAGTCCCACAAGATCGGCGAAGTCCATGACGGCGCCGCCACGATGGACTGGATGGAGCAAGAACAAGAGCGCGGCATCACCATCACTTCGGCTGCCACGACCACGTTCTGGAACCGTCAGATCGATTCCGGCGCGGACACTTCGGACAAGTCCAAGAAGTTCCGTTTCAACATCATCGACACCCCCGGCCACGTTGACTTCACCATTGAAGTCGAGCGTTCGCTGGCCGTTCTCGATGGCGCTGTCGTTCTTCTGGACGGCAACGCAGGTGTGGAACCGCAGACCGAAACCGTGTGGCGTCAGGCTGACCGCTACAAGGTTCCGCGGATCGTGTTCGTCAACAAGATGGACAAGACCGGCGCCGACTTCTTCAAATGCGTGAAGATGATCAAGGACCGGACTGGCGCCAACGCCATGCCGATCGTCCTGCCGATCGGCGCCGAGGACAAGCTGGAAGGCATCATCGACCTCGTGACCATGGAAGAATGGGTCTATGAGGGCGAAGATCTGGGCGCTTCGTGGAAGCGTCAGCCGATCCGCGCCGATCTGAAGGATGCCGCCGACGAATGGCGCCTGAACCTGATCGAAACCGCCGTGGGTCAGGACGATGACGCCATGGAAGCCTATCTCGAAGGCAACGAGCCGGACGCCGAAACCCTGCGCGCCCTGATCCGCAAGGGCACGCTGGCGATCGACTTCGTTCCGGTGATGGCTGGTTCTTCGTTCAAGAACAAGGGCGTGCAGCCCCTTCTGAACGCCGTGATCGACTATCTGCCTTCGCCGCTGGACGTGCCGCCCTACATGGGCTTTGCGCCGGGCGACGAGACGGAAACCCGCAACATCGCCCGTTCGGCCGATGATGCCCAGCCCTTCTCGGGTCTGGCGTTCAAGATCATGAACGACCCCTTCGTCGGCTCCTTGACCTTCACCCGGATCTATTCGGGCAAGCTGGCCAAGGGCGATGCGATGATGAACGCGACTAAGCAGCGCCGCGAGCGCGTTGGCCGCATGATGATGATGCACGCCATCGAGCGTGAGGAAATCACCGAAGCCTTCGCCGGCGACATCATCGCGCTCGGCGGCCTCAAGGAAACCACCACCGGGGACACGCTCTGTGATCCGGCGGCGCCCGTCGTTCTCGAAACCATGACCTTCCCGGTCCCGGTTATCGAAATCGCGGTGGAACCGAAGACCAAGGCCGACCAGGAAAAGATGGGCATTGCGCTTGCCCGTCTGGCTGCCGAAGACCCGTCCTTCCGCGTGGAGACCGACCTCGAAAGCGGTCAGACCATCATGAAGGGCATGGGCGAACTTCACCTCGACATCCTCGTGGACCGTATGCGCCGCGAGTTCAAGGTCGAGGCGAATATCGGTGCGCCGCAGGTGGCCTACCGCGAAACCATCTCGCGCGAGCATGAGATCGACTACACGCACAAGAAACAGACCGGGGGCACCGGCCAGTTTGCGCGCGTGAAGCTGGTCATCTCGCCGACGGAACCGGGCGAAGGCTATTCGTTCGAATCCAAGATCGTGGGCGGTGCGGTGCCGAAGGAATATATCCCCGGCGTCGAAAAGGGCATCAAGTCGGTCATGGACTCGGGTCCGCTTGCAGGCTTCCCGGTGATCGACTTCAAGGTGCAACTGATCGACGGCGCCTTCCACGATGTTGACTCCTCGGTTCTGGCCTTCGAAATCGCCTCGCGCGCCGCAATGCGCGACGGTCTGAAGAAGGCTGGTGCCAAGCTTCTGGAACCGATCATGAAAGTCGAAGTCGTCACCCCGGAAGAATACACCGGCGGCGTCATCGGCGACCTGACCTCGCGTCGGGGCATGATCAACGGGCAGGACAGCCGCGGCAACGCGAACGTCATCGCCGCGATGGTTCCGCTGGCGAACATGTTCGGCTACATCAACCAACTGCGCTCGATGACCTCGGGCCGGGCTGTGTTCTCGATGGAATTCGACCATTACGACGCTGTGCCGGAAAACATCAGCCAGGAAATCCAGAAGAAATACGCATAAGCGGGATGGGCGGATCGCCCATCCTACCATCCCGTAGGATGGGCAATTTGCCCATCCGCCTACCGAAATAGGAGGCCATCATGGCAAAGGCAAAGTTTGAACGGACGAAACCGCACGTCAACATTGGCACGATTGGCCACGTTGACCATGGGAAGACGACGCTGACGGCAGCGATCACCAAGTATTTTGGTGAATTCCGCGCCTATGACCAGATCGACGGTGCGCCGGAAGAGCGGGCTCGTGGGATCACGATTTCGACGGCGCACGTTGAGTATGAGACGGAGAACCGTCACTACGCGCACGTCGATTGCCCCGGCCACGCCGACTATGTGAAGAACATGATCACGGGTGCGGCGCAGATGGACGGCGCGATCCTGGTTTGCGCGGCTTCGGACGGCCCGATGCCGCAGACCCGCGAGCATATCCTGCTTGGCCGTCAGGTGGGCATTCCCTACATGGTCTGCTACATGAACAAGGTTGACCTTGTTGATGACGAAGAGCTGATCGAGCTGGTGGAAATGGAACTGCGCGAGCTGTTCTCGTCCTACGAATACCCCGGCGACGACATTCCGATCATCAAGGGCTCGGCCCACCAGGCGATGATCGGCGAGCGCAAGGACATCGGTGAAGATTCGATCCGCGCCCTGCTGGCTGCGGTCGATTCGTATATCCCGACCCCGGCGCGTGCGGTTGACCAGCCGTTCCTGATGCCGATCGAAGACGTGTTCTCGATCTCGGGCCGCGGCACGGTTGTGACCGGCCGGATCGAGCGTGGCGTGATCAACGTCGGCGACGAAGTTGAAATCGTCGGCATCCGTGACACCAAGAAGTCGGTCTGCACCGGCGTCGAGATGTTCCGCAAGCTCTTGGATCGTGGTGAAGCTGGCGACAACGTCGGCGTGCTGCTGCGCGGCATCGACCGTGACGGCGTTGAGCGCGGCCAGGTGCTGTGCAAGCCGAAGTCGGTGAACCCGCACACCAAGTTCGAAGCCGAAGCCTATATCCTGACGAAGGAAGAAGGCGGCCGTCACACGCCGTTCTTTGCGAACTACCGTCCGCAATTCTACTTCCGCACGACGGACGTGACGGGCACCGTGCAACTGCCGGAAGGCACTGAAATGGTGATGCCGGGCGACAACCTGAAGTTCAACGTCGAACTGATCGCGCCGATCGCCATGGAAGAAAAACTGCGCTTCGCCATCCGCGAAGGCGGCCGCACCGTCGGCGCCGGCGTGGTCTCGAAGATCATCGCATAAGCGAATGAACCAACAGGCTGGGCAAATTGCCCAGCCTACCCTTGAAACACAGTGAACCTATGGGGCGGGCCTGTTGCCCGCCCTACGTTCAGAAGGAAAAACAGATGCAAGGTCAAACCATCCGCATTCGGTTGAAAGCCTTCGATTACCGGGTGCTGGACGCCAGCACCGCGGAAATCGTCAGCACGGCAAAGCGCACCGGCGCCACCGTGCGCGGCCCGATTCCGCTGCCGAACAAGATCGAGAAATTCACCGTTCTGCGTGGTCCGCACATCGACAAGAAGTCGCGCGACCAGTGGGAAATCCGGACGCACAAGCGTCTTCTCGACATCGTTGATCCGACCCCCCAGACCGTGGACGCGCTGATGAAGCTCGACCTCGCCGCTGGCGTGGATGTCGAGATCAAAGTGTAAGGGGACAGAGAGATGCGTTCAGGCGTTATCGCAAAGAAGCTGGGCATGACCCGGCTGTTCCTCGAAAACGGCACCCAGGTTCCGGTGACCGTTCTCCAACTCGACAATCTGCAAGTGGTCGCGCAGCGCACTGCTGACAAGGACGGCTATACTGCCGTCCAGCTCGGCGCGGGCAATGCCAAGGCCAAGCGGACCACCGCAGCCCAGCGTGGCCACTTCGCCAAGGCGAATGTGGCGCCCAAGCGCAAGATCGCGGAATTCCGCGTGACGCCGGATTGCCTGATCGAAGTGGGCGCGGAAATCACCGCCGACCACTATCTGGCGGGTCAGTTCGTTGACATCGCCGGCACCTCGATCGGTAAGGGCTTTGCCGGTGCGATGAAGCGGCACAACTTCGGCGGTCTGCGGGCTTCGCACGGTGTGTCGGTTTCGCACCGCTCGCACGGTTCGACCGGCCAGTGCCAGGATCCGGGCAAGGTGTTCAAGGGCAAGAAGATGGCTGGCCATCTTGGCGCCGTGCGCACCACCACGCAGAACCTGCAAATCGTGCGCACCGACGCCGACCGCGGCCTGATCATGGTGAAGGGCGCTGTGCCCGGCTCCAAGGGTGGCTGGGTTACCGTCAAGGACGCCGTGAAGAAACCGGCCCATGCCGACGCGCCGAAACCGGCCGCCGTGCGTGCCGCCGCTCCGGTTGCCGATGTGGCGACCGCTGGGGGTGAAGCATGAAACTTGATGTGATCTCGCTGGATGGGGCCGCTGCCGGTTCCATCGATCTGGACGAAGCGCTGTTCGGTCTCGACCCGCGCGCCGACATCCTGCACCGTGTGGTGCGCTGGCAGCGGGCCAAGGCACAGGCCGGCACCCATTCGGTGCTGACCCGTGGCGAAGTGTCCTACTCGACCAAGAAGATCTATCGCCAGAAAGGCACCGGCGGCGCACGCCACGGTTCCAAGAAGGCCCCGATCTTCCGTCACGGTGGTGTTGTGAAGGGCCCGACCCCGCGCAGCCACGCCCATGACCTGCCGAAGAAGTTCCGCGCGCTTGGCCTTCGCCATGCGCTGTCGGCCAAGGCCAAAGCCGGTGAACTGGTGATCGTTGACAGCCTTGCGCTGAACGAAGCCAAGACCGCCACTCTGGCCAAGACCGCCAAGGAACGTGGCTGGAAGCGCGTCCTGATCATCGACGGTGCTGTGGTTGACGCGAATTTCGCGCTGGCCGCCCGCAACCTCGAAGGGGTGGATGTGCTGCCGACCATCGGCGCCAACGTCTATGACATCCTCAAGCGTGACACTCTGGTGATCACGAAGGCCGGTGTCGAAGCCCTGGAGGCTCGTCTGAAATGAGCGCGAAACCCGAACACTACGACCTGATCAAGAAGCCGGTCATCACGGAAAAGGCCACCATGGCCTCGGAAGCTGGTGCGGTTGTCTTCCAGGTGGCGATGGACGCGACCAAGCCGATGATCAAGGAAGCCGTCGAGGCGGTCTTTGGCGTCAAGGTGAAGGCGGTGAACACCACCATCACCAAAGGCAAGGTCAAGAAGTTCCGCGGCCGCAACGGCGAGCGGAGCGACAAGAAGAAGGCCTATGTGACGCTCGAAGCGGGTAACACCATCGACGTGTCGACCGGTCTTTGACGGCGAGTCGGGGTAAACCCCGACCTACGAAATGAAAGCCCCTGCCGGAAGGCGGGGGCTTTTTTCTTTGGTAGGAGAGTGGCACTCTCGCACTGAGTGTCCTTTAAGGTGCCGTCTTCCATGACTGTAAGCGTTATCACGCAAAAAATGATCTGGGGCCTCTTTGCCGCCCGATGTGCAATTTGTCGTAAAAAGTTAGCTTGGGAATCTAAGCCTGGTGGGCGCTCTCTGATTGGTGAAATCGCTCACATCGTTGGCGCAAAGCTCAGTGCTTCACGAGGTCGCGCGCATATTGCTGGTGACAGGAATGATCCCGAGAACTTACTGCTTCTTTGCCGCGACCATCACAAGATTGTGGACGACAATGAAGAAGAGTACACTGTGGAACGTCTGCGGCAGATACGCTCTGATTTTCTTTCGTGGCTAGAGGGCCAATTGACGCCAGCTCAACGTTGGTCCGCAGGAGTGATAAGTCAGTACACCTACCTCAACGTGCCTCGTCTGGACGAATTCGCAGTGATGCGTGGATATCAGATACGCCATGTGCGCATGGAGCCAGCAACCCACCTGTCGGAACTTGGCTTCGGTCTTAATCGGTTAATGAGCCAATACCACAAGGTTCTCGACAATCTGCCAATGGAGGCGCACCCTGCCGAAAAGATCGAATTTGCCCATGATGGATATGTAGGCCGGATAGTATCGTTTGATCGCCTTCGTTTCAGAAATAGGAATGTGCCGCTTTACCGACCAGAGGGGCAGGTCACCCCGTTCACTGGGGATTTGGACCTCGATCCCCATATCTACCATGCGTTTGCAGATTGGCGCTTAGTTATCAATATCAACCCAAAGTGGATTACGACGAGTACGGCTTACACCCTAGGGTCAGGACTCACAACCAATAGATGACAGTCGCGGCGAGGGCGCAGGCGGAGAGGAAGAGGATCGGGCAGCGGTCGTA
>NZ_JABUHN010000006.1 GCF_013328815.1 Tabrizicola fusiformis | reverse complement strand
ACGCTCGCTCATGATCCCTCCCCACAAGTCGGGAGCTTGAATCATGCCGCGAGCCGACACTCAAGTGAATTTATGGGGCCTGACCCTAGCGTGCCGCTCCGACTTCAGGCATGCGATCACTGCTCTCCGACCGCACTACATCATATCTTTCGCTTCGCCCGGGATCTCATCTGCGCCTCCGTGCAGCCGCGCACAGCTCCTGCGTTTCAATCGGCGTTTTGTGCGGCCCGTTTTGGGCTACATTACTCCCAACCACAGGAGGCCGAGATGAGCTGGAACCCCGCACTGGACCCGTCGATCCCCATGGGTGACGAGGTTGATTCCATCGCCGCCGTCATCATCCCCCGCGCCCGCGACCTCGGCGGCTTCGAGGTGCGCCGCGCCTTGCCCTCGGCCCAGCGGCAGATGGTCGGCCCCTTCATCTTCTTCGACCAGATGGGTCCAGCCGAGTTCCTCACGGGGCAGGGGGTGGATGTCCGCCCGCATCCCCATATCGGCCTCGCCACCGTCACCTATCTCTTGCGGGGCCGGATGCACCACCGCGACAGCCTTGGCACCGATGCCTGGATCGCGCCGGGAGAGGTCAACCTCATGGTCGCCGGCCATGGCATCACCCATTCCGAGCGGATGGACGGCCCCGCGCGTCAGGCACCGCAAAGCCTGTTCGGGCTGCAGACCTGGCTCGCCCTGCCCAAGGCGCATGAGGATGACCCCGCCGCCTTCCACAACGCCCCCGCCAGCGCGCTGCCCGAGCTGGAGGGCGAGGGCAAGCACCTGCGTCTGATCCTCGGCCATGGCTGGGGGGAGCGGGCGCCGGTGCCCTTGCACAGCGAAACCCTCTACGCCGATGCCACGCTTGCCCCCCATGCCGCCCTTCCGCTGCCCGATGATCATGAGGATCGCGGCATCTACATCCTGAAAGGCGAGGTGACGGTGGCCGGTCAGACCTTCCCCGCCGGGCAGATGCTGGTCTTCCGCCCGGGGGATCGCGTCTCGGTCAAGGCCGGGGCCGAGGGCGCGCGGCTGATGATCCTGGGCGGTGCCACGATGGACGGGCCGCGCCATATCTGGTGGAACTTTGTCGCCTCGTCGAAAGAGCGGATCGAGGCCGCGAAAGAGGCCTGGCGGGCGGGCGACTGGGCCCATGGCCGCTTTCACCTTCCGCCCAATGACAACGCCGAATTCATCCCGGCACCCGAGCGTTAAGCCGGGGCAGGGGGCAACGGTGGCGCGGCGCCGGGGCCGGTGAAAAACCCGCAGCTTTTTGCACGCCCCCCGCTTGACGCCATCTGCGAAGCCCCGTAAACCCCCGTCACGCCCGGGCAACCGGGATGCGAAGCGCGGTGGTAGCTCAGTTGGTTAGAGTACCGGCCTGTCACGCCGGGGGTCGCGGGTTCGAGCCCCGTCCACCGCGCCAGTCGCAAGAAAGCCGCTCCAAGGGGCGGCTTTTTGCTTTCTACTGTGGGTCGTTGCGCCGTTTGGCATCTTCCAGAGCGGCTTTCAGCACAGCGCGCTCGTCCGGTGTCAATGAGTCGAGAAACTCACTGATTTCGCGCTCAGACCCCTCAAGGAAGTCCAAGGCCCTTTCGCCCAGCTCGTAATGGTTGCTGATGTCAGCGCCAATGTCCGAAGTCATTCCCGCGACAACCCCGCCAACCGGGGCGCCAATCATGCCAGCGATCAGCAGCAGATTTCGGATGCCCGCTATCGTGACGCCATCGGCCTTCTGCGCCTGCTTGCCGTCCTTTTCGGCAACCACGGCCACATGCTGCACCAAGGCGGCGCTGCGCGGTTCGATCAGGGCTGCGCGCAACGCTCCTTCCAGCAAGTCCCTGACCACCTCGCGGCTCAGGCTACGGCGCAGGAAGTTGCCATGGTCGTCATCCAGTTCGCGCGCCTCGGGGAAAGACCGCACCAGCCCCGCTGCCACCCCCAGCAGGGTAGACAGCGCCGCCCGCGCCTCGGCAGGCAGCAGGTCCAGCGCATCACGTCCCGCCCGCGCCGCGCGGTCGTTCTCTTCCAGCAGATCGCCAAGGGCGATCAGGCTGCCCCAAAGCTCAAGCGACCGCGTGCCAAGGCTGCGGCTGTCATCCGCAAGAATCGCCTGAAACCGCTTGGTCTCCTCGTGCGTTTCCTGCCGCAGTCCCCCTGAGTTGACCCGCGTGCCCAGCTTGTCGACCAGCCGCCCGCTCCGCTCGGCCACCATGCGCGCCATCTGCTCTTGCCGGGCATCGCTGGGCAGGTCTGTCACATAAAGCTGCAGCGCATTCACGCCCGGAACATAGCGCCACCCGGCGCGATCCTGCGCCTCGATCAACGCCGTGACGGTCAAGGGCTGCTCTTCAGCCTGCTCCCACGGCAAAGGCTCCGGCCACGGCGGCAGGGTTTTCAGATAGGCCAGCGTCTCGCGCGTGCGCTTGCGATGGTAACCACTGTTGGCCAGTGCCAGAAGCTGGGGTGACGATGCAGCCGCGGGCGTCGAGTAGAAGGAAAGTTCGGTATAAACCTCGGTGCCAAGCAGCTTGAGATGCGAGATAGGGCGCAGATCTTCAACTTTGCTGCCGTCTATCCAAAGGGATCTCAGGTCGGCCATGTGTCGCAACGGGTTCAGGTCGCTCACGCCAGTGTAGCTAAGTTGAAGCACTCTCATTGAGGTCATTCCCTGCAACGGGGAGAGGTCGCTGACGGCGGTTTGGTTGAGCAAGAGGCGCTGCAGGTCCGTCATCTCCCGCAGTGGCGAGAGGTCTCTGACTTCGCTCCGGTCGAGCGAGAGGCTCCGTAGTTCGGTCATCTCCTGCAGCGGGGATAGGTCGCTGACGGCAGTCTGGTCAAGCCAGAGGTTCCTAAGTGCTGTCATCTCTCGCAGCGGGGAGAGGTCGCTGACGGCGGTCTGGTTGAGCGAGAGGCTCTGCAGCGCGGTTACGCATTGCAGTGGGGAGAGGTCGCTGACGGCGGTTTGGTCAAGCCAGAGGGTTCGCAGCACGGTCATGTGCCGCAACGGGGCGAGGTCGCTGATCTTCGTGCCATCGAGGTTCAGAAAACCGAGTCGTTCTATGGTGGCAATCTCAGGTGGGATGCAGTCCAGATTGAAGAATTCGGTTTCGGACAGGTCGAGCCTGCTCTCCCCCGCCGCCCTCACCCTCTCAATCTCCCTCAGCGCCGCCTGATAGGCCACTTCCGCCGCCGAACCATCCGCCATGCTTTGCCCCGATACCCGTCCTTGCCGCAGCTTGGGCGGGCGCCGGGCCAGCCGTCAAGCAAGCTGCGGGTGTATATACGGGAAATATACGCAAACATGACGCAGACTTGACGCGGAAATGACGGGGCGAAAGCGGGGAAAACTGCCGCTTTCCGCTTGACGCCCCGGGCGTGATCCTCTACCCAGCCGCCATCGCGCGGTGGTAGCTCAGTTGGTTAGAGTACCGGCCTGTCACGCCGGGGGTCGCGGGTTCGAGCCCCGTCCACCGCGCCACTTTCCCCCTTTTGGAAAATCTTGTGCCCACCCGGAAAATCCAGCCTTTCCGGGCCTTTGGGCGTTCATGGCCGCCGCCTCGCGCCGGGGTGAAGCACGCCGGCTCACCGCCGCTCAAACCGCGGTGAGCCCGGCTATGCGGCGCGTGGCGGCGGGTGTATCACCTTCTCAGCGCGGTCAGACGCTGCCGGGCGGGACATCCCCCGCCGACGCGACAGAGCCGGCGAACCGCGCCATCGGGGATGCCCAAGGGCCCCCAAACCGGAGTGACGCAAGATGCGTTCCCATTTCCTTCCCGTTCTGTTTGTGGCCGCCATCGGCCTTGGCTCTGCCGCGATGGCGGCCGGTTATACCGCGACCGGCACCATCAAGGCGCTGGACGCCGCCACGCATGAGGTGACGCTGCAGGACGGCACGGTCTATGTGCTGCCCAAGACCTTCAACCTCGATGCGTTCAAGGTCGGTGAAAAGGTCAACCTGACCTGGGCGATGAACGGCAAGCTGCATGAGGCCAGCACCATGACCGCCGCCGGGTGAGCCGCTCGTGCAACAAGACAAACGGGGGCCGTATGGCCCCCGTTTTCATTCCGCCATGCTGCGGCGATAGCGGATATGGTTGTCGCTGGGCGCAAGGCTGTCATACAGCCGGCGCGCCGTGGCATTGTCCTGATCGGTCAGCCAATAGACCCGGTGCCAGCCCTTGGCCCGCGCCAGCGCATAGAGATCTTCGATCAGCGCCCGGCCCAGACCGCGGCCCCGCCCCGCGGGGGAGACGAAAAGGTCTTCCAGATAGGCGTCTTCGCCCAGAACCCAGGTGGAGGGGTGGTGCAGGTGGATGGCAAAGCCCATGACCTGCCCGTCCTCCTCGGCCAGCCGGACCTTGACGGGGCTTGCCGGGTCCATCAGCCGGGCCCAGGTGGCGGCGGTGACCTCATCCGGCAGGGCCACCTCGTAAAAGGCGAGGTAGCCGGTCCAAAGCTGCCGCCAGACGGCCTCATCTGCGGGGGTTGCGTCGCGGATCGCCATCAGGCCAGCCGCGCCAGAACCCGTGCCCAAGAGCGGATGCCCTTGTGGAAGCACTCAAGGTCGTATTTCTCGTTCGGCGAATGGATCTGGTCATCGTCGCGGCCAAAGCCGATCAGCATGGCATCCATGCCCAGTTCGGTCTTGAAATAGCCCGCAATCGGGATCGAGCCGCCGCAGCCGATATAGGCCGCAGGCACGCCCCATTCCTCGCCCAAGGCCAGCCGGGCCGCCTCGAATGCCGGGTCTTCGATCGCCATGACGCCTGCGGGCGAGGTCCCGTGGCCTTTCCACGTCACCGTGACATCGGCGGGAAGCTGATCCTCGACCCATTTGCGGAAGTTCACGCGGATCGCCTCGGGGTCTTGCGCGCCCACCAGCCGGAACGAAATCTTGGCATGGGCCTCGGCGGGCAGCACGGTCTTGAAGCCGTCGCCGGTATAGCCGCCCCAGATGCCGTTCACCTCGGCCGTGGGCCGTGACCAGAGCATTTCCAGCGGCGTGCGGTCCTGTTCGCCCGCAGGCACCGACAGGCCGACATCGCCGAGGAATTTCGCATGGTCAAAGGACAGCGATTGCCATTGCGCGCGGATGGCGTCGGGCAATTCGCCCACGCCGTCGTAAAAGCCCGGCACCTGAATGCGCCCGCTGCCGTCATGCAGGCCCGCCAGAATTTTGGACAGCACCCGGATCGGGTTGATTGCCGCCCCGCCATAGCTGCCGGAATGCAGGTCTTTGTCGGCGGCGTGGATCGTCAATTCCTCGCCCAGCAGGCCGCGCAGCATGGTGGTGATCGCGGGGGTCTGGTCGTCGAACAGGCCGGTGTCGCAGATCAGCGCGATATCGGCGTGCAGTTCGGCGGCATTCTCGCGCATGAAGGGGATCAGGCTGGGTGAGCCGCTTTCCTCTTCGCCTTCCAGAAAGATCGTCAGCTTGCCGGGCAGGCTGCCATGGACGGCCTTCCACGCGCGGCACGCCTCAAGGAAGGTCATCAACTGGCCCTTGTCGTCGGCAGAGCCGCGGCCGCGGATCACCTTGCCGCGGGCAGTGTCCTGCACCTGCGGGTCAAAGGGATCGCGGTCCCAGAGGGTCAGCGGGTCCACCGGCTGCACGTCATAATGGCCATAGAACAGCAGGTGCCGCCCCGCACCGCCCGCGCCGTTGCCGCTGCCATGGCCCACCACCATCGGATGGCCGGGGGTGGGGCGGCTGGCGGCCTCGAACCCCAGATCCTGAAGGTCGCGCACCAGCCAGTCGGCGGCGCGGGCGCAATCGGCGGCATAGGCCGGATCGGTCGAGATCGAGGGGATTCGCAAAAGCTCCAGCAGACGGTCCAGCGCCTGCGGCAGGGTTTCGTCAATCCGGGCCAGCACGGCATCAAGGCTCATCTTCTTCATCCTAACGTGAACGGCGGGGGCAAGCCTATCAGGCGCAAGGGGACTGTCCAGAGCCGGTCGCTTGCGCTATGCGCATCGCGTGAAAAGGAGATTGCCATGTTGAGAACCCTTTGCCTTGCTGCTGGTCTGGGTCTTGCCGCGCTGCCGGTGCTGGCGCAGGACGTGCCGGTCGAGACGGCGAAACTCGGCAAGTCCGGCGTGACGCTGCATGTCCATCCTTTCCTGACGGAAGAGGAACTGGCGACGCTGCGGCTGGTGATGACCAACAAGGATGCGCTGGCGGTCTTCGTTCCGGGCAAGCCGGGCAGCTATGCCGCGCTGGCGATGTCGCCCGACGAAGGCTTCATCCGCGACGGGCAGCCGGTGGCTTCGGCCATGGCGCTGGCCGATTTCCCCGATGCCGCAACGGCGGCGGCAGAGGCGGCGGCCGCCTGCGATGCCGCCCGCAAGCCCAAGTCCAAGGCGCCCTGCGTCGTCGTGCTTGAGGTTGGCCCGGCCAGGTAACTTGCCGGGGGCGGCGATTTGCCCACTTTACAGGCACCCCCCGCTTGACCCAAGTCAATGCAGTCCAAGCTCATCCGGGCCACAAGGCCCGGGCGAACGCCAGGAGAAACGCGATGAATTACGAAGCCGGGCTGGATACCGCCCTGAACCGCCTGCATGACGAAGGCCGCTACCGCACCTTCATCGACATCGAGCGGCGCAAGGGCCATTTCCCGCAAGCCATCTGGCGCCGCCCCGACGGGACCGAGCGCGAGATCACCGTCTGGTGCGGCAACGATTACCTTGGCATGGGGCAGAATCCGCAGGTTCTGGCCGCGATGCACGAGGCGCTGGATGCCACCGGCGCCGGTTCGGGCGGCACGCGCAACATTTCCGGCACCACGGTTTACCACAAGCGGCTTGAGGCCGAACTGGCCGACCTGCATGGCAAGGATGCAGCACTGGTGTTTTCCTCGGCCTATATCGCCAATGACGCTACGCTTTCCACGCTGCGCACGCTGTTTCCCGGCCTGATCATCTATTCCGACGCGCTGAACCATGCCTCGATGATCGAGGGCGTGCGGCGTGGCGGCGGCGAGAAGCGGATTTTCCGGCACAATGACGTGGCCCATCTGCGCACCCTGCTGGAAGCGGATGATCCCAAGGCGCCCAAGCTGATTGCCTTTGAATCGATCTATTCGATGGACGGCGATTTCGGCCCGATCCGCGAGATTTGCGATCTGGCCGAAGAGTTCAACGCGCTGACCTATCTGGACGAGGTTCACGCCGTCGGCATGTATGGGCCGCGCGGGGCAGGGGTCGCGGAACGCGATGGCCAGATGGCCCGCGTGGACATCATCAACGCCACGCTGGGCAAGGCATATGGCGTGTTCGGCGGCTATATTGCTGCATCTGCGAAGATGGTGGATGCGGTGCGCAGCTATGCCCCGGGCTTCATCTTCACCACCTCTTTGCCGCCGGTCGTGGCGGCCGGTGCGGCCACATCGGTGCGGGTGCTGAAGACCGCCCAGCACCTGCGCGACGCCCAGCAACTCAACGCCCGTATCCTGAAGATGCGGCTGCGGGGTTTGGGCCTGCCGATCATCGACCACGGGTCGCATATTGTGCCTGTGCATGTCGGCAACCCCATCCATTGCAAGATGCTGTCGGACATGCTGCTGGAAGATCACGGTATCTATGTGCAGCCGATCAATTTTCCGACCGTGCCGCGTGGCACGGAACGGCTGCGCTTTACCCCCTCGCCGGTGCATGACGCGGGTCAGATCGACCGGCTGGTGAAGGCGATGGACAGCCTGTGGAAGCACTGTGCGCTGAATCGCGCCGAGGCTTCGGCCTGAGGTCGGTTCTGCACATGCAGAATCGCTTGCCCTGTGTTACGGAATGCTCAATACGAAGCAGGAGAGTCGCAGGGGCGCGGCTCTTGGCAAGAAAATACGGGACACGGGGACAGGTTGCATGATCGGGCGGAGGTTCAGGGCTCCCGCGCCAGAGGTCGATAAGCCAAAGGGCTTTGACGACTTCGAGTTGCGCCTCGGTGATCTGATGCGGGGCGAGCGGGCGACGCTCGGCAAATCCCTGCTCGATGTCCAGCGCGAGCTGAAGATCAAGGCGACCTATATCGCCGCCATCGAAAATGCCGATGTCGCGGCCTTTGAAACCCCCGGTTTCATTTCCGGCTATGTCCGCAGCTATTCGCGCTATCTGGGGATGGACCCGGATTGGGCCTTTGCCAAGTTCTGCCGCGAGGCGAATTTCGAGGTGGCACATGGCATGTCTGCCGCCGCCTCTTCGGTCAGCATGGCCGCCAAACGCGCCCGCAAGGTGGACAGCGACAGCCGCGACCCGATTGCCAGCCCTTCGGTTTCCTTCACGCCCTTGGGCGAAAGCTTTCTGTCGCGGGTGGAACCCGGGGCGGTCGGCTCGCTCGCCGTGCTGGTCGCGCTGATCGGGGCCATCGGTTACGGTGGCTGGTCGGTGCTGCAAGAGGTGCAGCGCGTGCAACTGGCGCCGATTGATCAGGCCCCCGCCGTGGTGGCCGAGATTGACCCCTTGGGCAACGTCAAGGCCGATGCGCCGCTGGTCCGTTCGGCCCCCGAAGTGGGCGAGCAGGTGGCGGCAGGCGGGACCACGCCCGATCCGCTGGACCGGCTTTATCAGCCGCAGGCGCTGGATGTGCCGGTGCTGACCGCCCGCGACGGCCCGATTGCGGCGATTGACCCGCGCCAGAACGGCGCAATGGCCTCGGCGGTGGAAGGGGCGGTCGCCTCGGCCATGGGCGAGGAAACGGTTCAGGTGGTCGCCAATGTGACCCCGGGGGTTGAGGTTTTGGCGGTGCGTCCGGCTTGGGTGCAGGTCAAGGCCGCCGATGGCACGGTGCTGTTCGAGAAGATTCTGGATGCGGGCGAACGCTATGCCGTGCCGCCGCTGGAAGAGGCCGCTTCGCTGCGCTCGGGCAATTCGGGATCGGTCTATTTCGTGGTCAACGGCCAGACCATCGGCCCGGCGGCGCCCGGCGCCAATGTGGTGAAGAATGTGAACCTTGGCGCCGAGGCGCTGATGGCCTCGTATCAACCGGCCGATCCGGGCAAGGATACCGCGCTGGCGCAATTCGTGGCCGATGCCGGTTCAGTTCTGCCGACCCCGGTCACCGAGTAAGCCTTGCCAGATCACGAAAGGCCCCGGCGGCATTGCCCCGGGGCTTTTGCACGTCTATCTAGGCGCTGACCCGTGCAGGAGCCCGCCATGACCCACAATCCGATCCGCCCCTGGCGCAATATCGAACGGCGGGTCAGCCGCCAGATCCGGGTGGGCAAGGTGCTGGTCGGGGGCGATGCGCCGATCTCGGTGCAGACCATGACCAACACGCTGACGCACGATGTGAAGGCCACGCTGGAACAGGTGCAGCGCGCCGCCATTGCCGGGGCCGATATCGTGCGGGTGTCCACGCCCGATGTGGAAAGCACGGCGGCGCTGCGCGAGATTTGCCGCGAAAGCCCGGTGCCCATCGTGGCGGACATCCATTTCCACTACAAACGCGCCATCGAGGCGGCCGAGGCGGGGGCCGCCTGCCTTCGGATCAACCCCGGCAACATCGGCGATGCCAAACGGGTGGCCGAGGTGGTGAAGGCCGCCAAGGATCACGGCTGTTCCATCCGCATCGGCGTCAATGCCGGGTCGCTGGAAAAGCACCTGCTGGACAAATACGGCGAGCCTTGCCCCGATGCCATGGTGGAATCCGGGCTGGACCATATCAAGCTGTTGCAGGACAACGATTTTCACGAATACAAGATTTCGGTGAAAGCGTCCGATGTCTTCATGGCCGCCGCCGCCTATCAGCAGCTTGCCACCGCCACCGACGCGCCGATCCATCTGGGCATCACCGAGGCGGGGGGGATGATTTCCGGCACGGTGAAATCGGCCATCGGGCTGGGCAGCCTCTTGTGGTTCGGCATCGGCGACACGATCCGCGTCTCGCTTTCTGCCGATCCGGTGGAAGAGGTGAAGGTCGGCTTTGAAATCCTGAAATCCCTTGGCCTGCGCACGCGCGGGGTGCAGATCATCTCCTGCCCCTCCTGCGCGCGGCAGGGCTTTGACGTGATCAAGACGGTCGAGGCGCTGGAAAAGCGGCTGGAGCATATCAAGACGCCGATTTCGCTGTCGATCATCGGTTGCGTGGTGAACGGCCCCGGCGAGGCGCTGATGACCGATATCGGCTTTACCGGCGGCGGGGCGGGGTCGGGCATGGTCTATCTGGCGGGCAAGCAGGACCACAAGCTGGGCAATGACCGGATGGTGGACCATATCGTGGAACTGGTCGAGGCGCGGGCGGCCGAGATTGCCGCGCGCGAGGCGGAATAGTCAACGCGCGTCGGGCGCCATGGCGGCGGCAAGATGTTCGATGAACAGCCGCAGCCGCGCGGTCACTGACTGCGCCGAAGGATAGACGAAATAAAGCTCTTTGCGGCGGGTGGTCCAGCCGGGCAGCACCCGCACCAGCCGCCCCGCTTCCAGCTCTGGCAGGGCGATGAGGGTGGGCAGCGCGGCGATGCCCGCGCCTGCCAGCGCCGCATCGCGCACCGCCAGTTGCGAGCCAAGCCGCAAGGGCGGGTCCACCGGCAGGTCCAGTTGCTCGTCGCCGTTTTCCAGCGGCCAGCCCCCGGGCCAGGGCATGGCCAGCCCGATCAGCGGCATGGCCAGCAGATCTTGCGGATGCGTCAGCCGCGACAGTCCGGGCAGGTCGGGATGGGCCACCAGCAGGGCGAGCCCATGGCTCAACCGCCGCGCGACCTGCGTGCTGTCCTCCAGCGGGCCAAGGCGCACGCAGCCGTCGAACCCTTCCTCCAGCAGGTCGGGCGCGCGGTCGAGGAAATGGATTTCCAGCGTCACCTCGGGGTGCAGGCGGCGGAAATCGGCGGCGATCCGGCCCATTACCAGATTGCCCAGCACCTGGGGCATGGCCAGCCGCAAATGGCCCTTGGGCTGCCCGCCCGATTCGCCCAGCACCCGGCGGATATCCTCGGCCGCCTCCAAGAGCCGGTCGGCCCGGCTGGCCAGCACCTCCCCCTCGCGCGTGGGGCGCAGATGGCGGGTGGTGCGTTCGATCAGCCGCACGCCAAGCTGCGCCTCAAGATCGGCCAAGCGTTTGGAAAGCGTGGATTTCGGCACCCGCAGCGCCAGCGCGGCCGCAGCAAAAGACCCTTCCCGCAGGACCGAGCGAAAGGCGCGCAGGGCGGCAAGGTCAAGCTCTTTGTCCATTTATATGCACATACCATCCATTTATTGCCACCTTGTCCAAAAATCTGGATGAGCGCAAGAGTAGCGCCGGAAACGCGAGTAACAAGATGCAAGAAAACACCGGCCCCGGACGCGGGGCAACGCTGGCCGTGTTGTTCATGGCCTCGATGACCATCATGGCCAATACCACCATCGTCTCGTCGCTGCCGGGACTGCGCAGCCATTTCGCCGGGGTGGAAGGGATCGACACGCTGGCCGGGCTGATCGTGACGCTGCCATCGCTGGCGGTGGTGATCGCGGCGGGCGCCTCGGGTTGGCTGATCGACCGGGCAAACCGGCAGGTTCTGCTGATCGCTGCGGCGCTGCTTTATGCGGTGGGTGGCACTACCGGGCTTTGGGCCGACGGCCTGCCGGCGATTCTGCTCGGGCGGCTCTGCCTTGGCTTTGGCGTGGCGCTGACCATGACGCTGGCCATGACATGGAGCGCCGATCTCTGGCAGGGGGCGGCGCGGGCGCGGTTTCTGGGCATTCAGGGTGCCGCGATGTCGGCAGGGGGCGTGGTCTTCATGCTTTTGGGCGGCACGCTGTCCAGCCTGCATTGGCGCGGCGCCTTTGCGGTCTACGCGCTGGTGATCCCGGTGGCCATTCTGGCGCTGATCGCGCTGGCCCCGCATGGCCGCGAGATTGCCCGGCGCAAGGCCGAGGCCGCCGCGCGTCCGCGCAGCCGTGCCGAAGCGGGCTTTCCCTGGGCTGCCTATGCCTTTGTCGGGCCGTTGGCCTTTGTCTTCATGGTGACCTTCTATGTCACGCCGACCCGTCTGCCCTTCCTTCTGGAAGGCATGGGCGTGACCAGCCCGGTTGCGGTGGCGGCGATCATGGCGACGCTGACGCTGGTGTCGATGCCCACCGCGCTGATGTATGGCCGCATCCGCCGCCATGTTTCGGCAATCGGGGTGTTTGCCGGCAGTTTCGTGCTGATGGGCGCGGGGCTTTTGTGCCATGCCTATGCCACAAGCTGGGAATGGGTGCTGGCCGGGTCAGTGTTGGCGGGGCTGGGCATGGGGCCGTCGATGCCGAACTACACCACATGGTTCATGGCGCGGGTGCCCGAAACGCAACGCGGCCGGGCCTCGGGCCTGCTGACGACAGCGTTCTTTCTGGGGCAATTCGTGTCGCCGCTGGTCTCGGCGCCGCTGGTTGCGGGGTTCGGCCTTTCGGGCGCCTTCGGGGTGCTGGGGCTGGCGCTGATTGTGCTGGGCTTTGGTCTTGTGGTGCTGGCGCGGCGCGAAACCCGCGCCGCAGCCGTGGTGGCGGGCTGATCCTCAGCCCGCCCGCTCGTCCTCGACCAACTGGCGCATCGCATCCAGCGGCACATAGCCGCGCAAGAGCTGGTCGCCCAGAACGAAGGTCGGTGTGCCGGTGATCTGCAACTTGTCGGCCATCGCATGGTTGGCGGCGATCACCGCCGTCACCTCATCGGCATTCATCCGCGCGATGATCGGCCCGGCCTCAAGCCCGAGATCAACCGCCAGCGCGCCCAGCGTGGCCGCATCCGGGCTGCCGCGCAGGGTGATCAGCGCGTCATGCGCCTTCTTGTAAGCTTCATCGCCATGCAACTGCCGCACCGCGATGGCAAAGCGCGACGAGATCATCGAATCTTCGCCCAGAATCGGGAACTCCTTGAGGACGAAGCGGATATTGCCGTCGGATTTCACCAGTTCCTCGACCTCGGCAAAAGCCTTGCGGCAATAGCCGCAGCGGTAATCGGTGAATTCGACAATGGTGATATCGCCCTGCGGGTTGCCGCCCACCCATGAGGCCGGGTCGTTCAGCAGCGCCTCCTTGTTGTCGGCCAGCATCTGCACATCGCGGGCGGCGGCGGTTTCCGCCTCACGCGATTGCAGGACATCCATCGCCTCAATCAGCACCTCGGGATTTTCCAGAAGATAGGCCCGCACCTCGGCCCGGAAGGCGGCCCGCTCGGCCTCGGTCATCGGGGCGGCGCCTTCGGCATGGGCAGCCGTGCCCATGAGGGCGATGGCAAGGGGCAGGGCGGCAAGGATGGGACGCATCGGAACTCCGGCTGGGCTGGCGCGGGCTTGACCTTCCGGCCCGTCGCGGGAACATGGGCGCGACAATAGGGGCGGGGCGATGCGAAGATCAAGGCGGGGTGAGGTCGATCCCTTCATCGTGATGGATGTGGTCGAAGCGGCGCGGCAGCTTGAAGCGGCGGGCCGCCGGATCATCCATATGGAGGTGGGCCAGCCCGGCACGGCGGCCCCCGCAGGCGCGCGGGCCGCGCTGGCGGCGGCGCTGGAGCAGCCCTTGGGCTATACCACCTCGCTGGGCCTGCCCGCGCTGCGCGCGGGCATCGCCGCGCTGTATCACCGCTGGTATGGCGTCGATCTGAACCCCGACCGCGTGGTGGTGACCTCGGGATCTTCTGGCGCCTTCCTGCTGACCTTCGCCGCGCTGTTCGACGCGGGTGACCGGGTGGGGCTGGGCGAGCCGGGCTATCCCAGCTATCGCCAGATCCTGCGCGCGATGAGTCTGGAACCGGTGGGCATCCCTGCCGACCTTGAAAACCGGCTGCAACCGGTGCCGGCCGACCTTGCCGGCCATGACCTGCAGGGGCTGATCGTGGCCTCGCCGGGCAATCCCAGCGGCACGATGTTGGACCGCGCGGCACTGGGCGCGCTGATCGGTCATTGCGATCAGCGCGGGATCAGCTTTGTTTCGGATGAAATCTATCACGGGCTGCATTACGGGAGCCGCGCGGTCTCGGCGCTGGAGATCAGCGACGATTGCTATGTCATCAACTCGTTCTCCAAGTATTTCAGCATGACCGGCTGGCGGCTGGGCTGGATGGTGGTGCCCGAGGATCATATCCGCACGGTGGAGCGGCTGGCGCAGAACCTGTTCATCTGCCCGCCCCATGCCAGCCAGGTCGCGGCCCTTGCCGCGCTGGATTGTGTGGAGGAACTGGAGGCGAACCGCGCCACCTATGCCGAAAACCGCCGCCTGATGCTGGAAGGGCTGCCTGCTGCGGGTTTCACCCGCATCGCGCCGCCGGACGGGGCCTTCTACATCTATGCCGACATCTCAGAGCTGACCGACAACAGTCTGGCCTTCGCCGAGGAGATCCTGCACGAGGCCGGAGTGGCGGTGACGCCGGGGCTGGATTTCGATCCCCGGCGCGGGGCGCATTGGCTGCGGTTTTCCTATGCCGGGGCGACGGCGGATATCGTCGAGGGTCTGGCACGGCTGAAGGCCCATATGGCCGGGCGCGGTGCCCGTGGCTAGGGTCGGAGCCTCCGGCGGGGATATTTGGGCCAAGATGAAAGCGCTGGTCGCAGTGCTGCTCGGGGTGCTGGGCCTGTGCTGCGCCGGGCCTGTGGCACCGCAGGAGCTGTCGGCGCTGGCGCGGCTGGAGGCGGCGGGGTCGGCCATTACCGGGGGGGCGGGCGGGATCGACCTTGATCTTGCCCTGTCGCAGCCGGTGCCCTGGCGGGTGCGGGTGAAGGCGGACCCGCCGCGGCTGGTGCTGGACCTGCGCGAGGTGGACTGGAGCGGACTGGACAGCGTGGCGCGGCCCAAGGGGGTGGTGCTGCGGGCGGGGGTGTTCCGGCCCGGCTGGTCGCGGCTGGTGATGGAATTGCCCGGCCCGATGCTGGTGACCCGCTCCGAAATGGTGACCGCGGGGGCGGTGCGGCTGCGGCTGCATCTTGCCCCGGCGGCAGCGGCGGATTTCGTGGCGGCGGCGGCCCAGCCCGAGCCGCCGGAATGGGCGGTGCCCCGGCCCGCCGATCTGGCCCCCCTGCCGCGGCAGCAGGCGGGGCCGCTGGTCGTGGTGCTGGACCCCGGACATGGCGGCATCGACCCCGGGGCCGAACGCGACGGCGCGAAAGAGGCGCAACTGATGCTGACCTTCGCGCGCGAGTTGAAGGAGCTTTTGCTGCGCGATGGCCGCTTCAGCGTGGTGATGACGCGCGAGGGCGATGTCTTTGTGCCGCTGGAGACGCGGATTTCCATTGCGCGGGCGGCGGGGGCCTCGGTCTTTGTCTCGCTTCATGCCGATGCGATTGCCGAGGGCGAGGCGGTGGGAGCCACGATCTATACCCTGTCGGAAGAGGCGACCGATGCCGCCTCGGAAACGCTTGCGGCCCGGCACGACCGCGACGACCTGCTGGCGGGGGTGGACCTGACGCAGCAGGACGACCTTGTGGCGCAGGTGCTGATGGATATGGCCCGGGCCGAGACCAGCCCGCGCACCGACCGGCTTGCGCTGGCGCTGGAGGCGGCGATCAAGGCCGCCGATCTGCGGATGCACCGCCATCCCCGCCAGCAGGCCGGGTTTTCGGTGCTGAAATCGCCTGACATCCCCTCGGTTCTGGTGGAGTTGGGCTTCATGTCTTCGGCGCGCGACCTCAAGCGGCTGACCGACCCGGAATGGCGGTCGCGCATGGCGCTGGCGCTGCGCGACGGGCTCTTGGCCTGGGCGGCGGAAGACCGAGTTCTGGGGGCTTCGGTCGCGCCCTGAGACCCCGTGGCGAAAGCCGCGCATTCGGCGCCGGATCGCGGCCTGTTGCTTTGACCTTGTGGCCAAGCCTGTATAGAAGACGCGGGCGCAGACAGGTGGGCGGGGTTTCAGGGCGTGGTCAGGTTCATCGGCTCCTTTTTCGGGGCGCTTTTCACGGCGATCACGCTGGGGCTTCTGTTCGGGGCCCTGTCGGTCGGCGCGATTTTCTACATCTACTCCGCCGATCTGCCCAGCCATGAAAGCCTGGCGCAATATACCCCGCCGACCATCAGCCGCATCTATTCCGGCGAGGGCCGCATCATCGACGAATTCGCGCAGGAGCGCCGGCTGTTCGTTGCCATCGAGGACATGCCCAAGCTGGTGAAGGATGCCTTCGTTTCGGCCGAGGACAAGCATTTCTACACCCACAAGGGTTATGACGTGACCGGCATGATCGCGGCTTTCCGCGATGCGGTGATCAGCCGGGGCCAGAACCTGCGCGGCGCCTCAACCATCACTCAGCAGGTGATGAAGAACTTCCTGCTGGACGGCTCACGCTCGGTCGAGCGCAAGATCAAGGAAATCATCCTCGCCTCGCGGCTGGAAGAAACGCTGTCCAAGGACAAGATCCTTGAGCTGTATCTGAACGAGATTTTCCTTGGCCAGAACTCCTATGGGGTGGCGGCGGCGGCGCAGACCTATTTCAACAAGACGCTGGATCAGCTTTCCCCCGCCGAGGCGGCCACGCTGGCCTCCTTGCCCAAGGCGCCTTCGGATTTCCATCCGGTGCGCAACAAGGATCGGCTGATCGAGCGGCGCAACTATGTGCTGAACGAGATGGCGCAGAACGGCTATCTGGACCCGGCGGTCGCCAAGGCGGCGGCGGCAGAGCCGCTCTTGACGGTGCAGAACGGCGATTTCCCGGCCTTCCGCACCGCCCTGCCGCCGCGCGACTACTTCACTGACGAAATCCGCCGTCAGTTGTCGGGCACCTTCGGGCAGGAGGAATTCTTTGGCGGCGGCCTCTCGATCCGCGCCACCATGGACCCCGAGTTGCAGGAACTCGCCGCCCGCGCCCTGCGCCGGGGGCTTGAGAAATACGACCGCAATCAGGGCGTCTGGCGCGGCACCGGCAAGGCGCTGCCGATCGAGAAACTGTCCGACTGGCGCCCGGCACTGGCCGAAGTCACCGAACTGCCCCGCGATGTCGAAGGCTGGAAGGCCGCCGTCGTGCTGGAACTGGGCGAAAAGACCGCCACCGTCGGGATCGAGGGGGAGGCGGATACCGGCACCATCCCGGCCGAAGACGTGACCTGGGCGCGCAAGCGGCTGGCAGATGGCAAGCTGGCCAAGAAGGCCCGGGTGCCCGCCGATCTGGTCGAGGTGGGCGATGTGGTCATGGTGCGCGCCGTCACCTCGGACGAGGATGGCAGCTTTGTGCGCTGGTCCCTGCGGCAGGTGCCCGAGGTGCAGGGCGGCTTCATGGCGATGGACGTGAACACCGGCCGGGTGATGGCGATTCAGGGTGGCTTCAGCTATCAGGCTTCGGTCTTCAACCGCGCCACGCAGGCGACGCGGCAGCCCGGTTCCTCGTTCAAGCCCTTTGTCTATGCGGCGGCACTGGATTCGGGCTTTACCCCGGCGACGATCGTGGTCGATGCCCCGATCGAGATTGAAACGCCGCAGGGCCTGTGGACGCCCAAGAACGCCTCGAACAAATTCTATGGCCCGACGCCGCTGCGCACCGGGATCGAGCAGAGCCGGAACCTGATGACGGTGCGGATCGCGCAGGAAATCGGCATGGACACGGTGGCGGGCTATGCCGAGCGGTTCGGCGTCTATTCCCGGCTGCAACCCTTGCTGGCCAACAGCCTTGGCGCGCAGGAGACCACGCTGTTCAAGATGGTGGCCGCCTATGCCATGTTCGCCAATGGCGGCGAGCGGGTCGAGCCGACGCTGGTGGACCGCGTGCAGGACCGCCGGGGCAAGACCATCTACCGTCATGACCAGCGCCAATGCACCGATTGTGGCGATGACAGCCTGCCCTCGGGCGAGGGCGTGCAGATCACCTCCAACCGCGAGCGGGTGATGGATGCCATCACCGCCTATCAACTTACGTCGATGATGCAGGGCGTGATCCAGCGCGGCTCGGGAACCGGCGTGCGGCTGCCGGTGCCGGTGGCGGGCAAGACCGGCACCACCAATGACGCCAAGGATGTCTGGTTCATCGGCTATACCTCGAACATCGTGGCGGGCTGCTACCTTGGCTTTGACCAGCCGCGCAGCCTTGGCCCCGGTGCCTTTGGCGGCACGCTCTGCGTTCCGATCTTTCAGGAATTTATGTCCGAAGCCGTCAAACGCTTTGGCGGCACCGAATTCAAGGTGCCCCCGGGGGGGTATTTCCAGAAGATCGACCGCTTCACGGGGGCCAAGCTCGGCCCCGATGCCTCGGGCCCTAACGTAATTTCGGAATATTTCCGCGAAGGTGAAGAGGTTCTCTTCGGCCTTGACGCGATGGTGGACGGCGGTTTCGCCATGGGTTCGAACCTGCCGCTCTTCGCCTATGGCGAGACCGACAGCGGCAGCGAACAGGTCGATACCGTCACCACCTCGGACGGTCAGCAGAAGGCGGTGCCGAAAAAGGCCGATTTCGGCACGCTTAGTTCCGGTGGGCTTTACTGACCCTGCCATTTCATCTTGGCGATAAATATCCCCGCCGGAGGCTCCCGCCGCCTGCCGCGGACGCTCCGCGGGGGATATTTGGACCAAGATGAAGGGCGGCTCCCTTGCTCCGTGGCTTGGGCCGCGCTATCACCGCGCCGAATTTGGAAGGAACCGCCATGCGCGCCGAGACGCTGAACCATATCGAGCAGATCGAGAAATCGCTGAAGCTTCTGGCGCAGCGGCTGGATTGGGAAACCGCGCCGCACCGGCTGGAAGAGTTCGATGCGCTGATCGAGGCGCCCGATCTGTGGAACGATCCGGCCAAAGCGCAAAAGCTGATGCGCGAGCGGCAGGCGCTGATCGACGCGATGGGCACCTACAAGCGGCTTGCAGCAGGGCTGAAGGACAATGTCGAGCTGATCGAGCTGGGCGAGATGGAGGACGACGCCGAGATCGTGACCGAGGCCGAAGGTTCGCTGCGCGCCCTTGTCGAAGAGGCGGCGCAGAAAGAGCTTGAGGCGCTTCTGGACGGTGAGGCCGACGGCAACGACACCTTCCTTGAAATCAACGCCGGCGCCGGCGGCACCGAAAGCCAGGACTGGGCCGAGATGCTGGCGCGGATGTATGTCCGCTGGGCCGAGCGCAAGGGCTATCAGGTGGAAATGCTGTCCGAGACCCCCGGCGAAGAGGCGGGGATCAAATCGGTCGCCTACAAGGTGTCGGGGCGCAATGCCTATGGCTGGCTGAAATCCGAATCCGGGGTGCATCGGCTGGTGCGGATCAGCCCCTTCGGTTCGGGCGACAAGCGGCAGACGTCGTTCGCCAGCGTCTGGGTCTATCCGGTGGTGGATGACAATATCGAGATCGAGGTGCTGGACAAGGACATCCGCATCGACACCTTCCGGTCGTCCGGCGCCGGTGGCCAGCACGTCAACAAGACCGACTCGGCGGTGCGGATCACCCACTTCCCGACCAATATCGTGGTGACCTCCTCGCTGAAATCGCAGCACCAGAACCGCGAGATTGCGATGAATGCGCTGAAGGCGCGGCTTTATCAGATGGAACTGGACAAGCGGAACGCCGCGATCAACGACGCCCATGAAAGCAAGGGCGACGCCGGCTGGGGCAACCAGATCCGCTCTTATGTGCTGCAACCCTATCAGATGGTCAAAGACCTGCGCACCAACCACGAAACCAGCGATACCCAGGGTGTGCTGGACGGCGACCTTGACCGCTTCATGGCGGCGACGCTGGCGATGGGTGTGGCGGGCAAGGGCCGGGCCGATGCGATGGCCGATGACTGACCCCGGCTGCCGGACATGAAAAAGGCGGCAGGGTGACCTGCCGCCTTTTTGTTTTGCCGAGAGGGCAGGGCTTACTTCGGCCCGACCATCATCACCATCTGGCGGCCTTCCAGCTTGGGCATCGACTCGATCTTGCCCTTGTCGCCGACATCGGCGGCCACGCGCTGCAACAGTTCCAGACCCAACTCCTGGTGGGCCATTTCGCGGCCACGGAAGCGCAGGGTGACCTTCACCTTGTCGCCCTCATCCAGGAATTTGAGCACCGAGCGCATCTTGACCTGATAATCATGGTCATCGGTTCCGGGGCGGAACTTGATTTCCTTGATCTCGATGATGTGCTGCTTCTTGCGGGCCTCGGCCTCGCGCTTTTGCGTCTCGTATTTGAACTTGCCGAAGTCCATGATCTTGCAGACCGGCGGTTCGGCATTGGGCGAGATCTCGACCAGATCCAGACCGGCTTCCTCGGCCAGCATCAGCGCACGCGAAGGGGTGACAACCCCGATGTTTTCCCCGTCGGCGCCGATCAGGCGGATTTCCGGGGAACGGATGCGATCATTGATGCGCGGTCCGGTGTCGCGTTGCGGCGGGGCATTGTGGGGGCGGCGGGCCAGGGTGGTCGTCCTTCTCGTGGTTGCTTGTGCGCGCGCAATCTAATGCCCGCGCGCAGCGGCTTCAACCGCAATCGCGCGTGCCATTTGCGGGCCCCGGACTGCCGTGGCGGCGCTGCCGCAGGCGGGCCTTTCCAAGCGGGGCGGTTTCTGTCATACCCCACGCGACTTAAACTATGTCGGTCATGGGAGAATGTGACATGAACAAGAACATCGTGATCGGGCTCGTGGTGATCCTGCTTGCCGCCGGTGGCTACTATCAGTTCAGCTACAAGCCCGCGCAGGAAGCTGCGCAAAAGGCCGCTGATGAGGCTGCTGCCGCCAAGAAGGCGGCCGATGACGCCGCCGCCAAGGCCGCCGAAGAGGCCGCCGCCGCTGCCAAGAAGGCCGAGGAAGAGGCTGCTGCCATTGCCAAGGCTGCCGAAGATGCCGCCGCCGCCGCTGCTGCCGCCGCGACCGAGGCGGCTGGCGCTGCCACCACCGCCGTCGAAGGCGCTGCCGATGCCGCCACCGAAGCTGCTGGCGATGCCGCTGCCGCCGCGACCGATGCCGCGACGCAGGCCGCGACCGATGCCGCCGCCATCCTTGACCCGGCGAATTTCGATGCCGCCAAGGTCAACGCGCTGATCGACGCTTCGGCGCTGGACGCCGCGACCAAGACCACGCTGAAATCGGGTGTCGATGCGGCGGCTTCGAATGCCGCGCTGGTTCCCGGCGCCATCGAAGCGGTGAAGAAGGCCCTCGGTCTCTGATCGCCTGACCTTTCCGAAAGGGCCGCCGGAGCAATCCGGCGGCCCTTTTGCGTTGCGGCGGCCTTGCCGTTTTCGGGGGGGGCTGCTAGGGAATTACCCGATGAATTCACTCGGAAACCATGCCGCTCCGGCGGCCCCGCGGCTGATGGTCCGCTCGCTCTCGCGCGCCTTTGACGGGCGCGGCGTGGTGCAGGATGTCTGTCTGAGCGTAGCGGCGGGGCAGGTGACCTGCCTTCTTGGCCCCTCGGGTTGCGGCAAATCGACCACCCTGCGGATGATTGCGGGGGTCGAACGCCCCGATGCCGGTGAAATCGTGATCGACGGCCGCCCGGTGTTCGGCCCCGGTGTGAACCTGCCGCCCGAGGCGCGGGGCGTCGGTCTGATGTTTCAGGATTTCGCGCTGTTTCCGCATCTGACGGTGGCAGGCAATGTCGCCTTCGGCCTGACGGGCGACAAGGCGGCGCGGCTGGCCCGGGTGGATGAACTCCTTGAGCGGGTGAACCTGACCGGCTTTGGCCCCAAACATCCGCATGAGCTTTCGGGCGGCGAACAGCAGCGCGTGGCGCTGGCGCGGGCGCTGGCGCCACGCCCGCGCGTGATGCTGATGGACGAGCCGTTTTCGGGGCTGGACAACCGGCTGCGCGACGGCATCCGCGATGCCACGCTGGCGGTGCTGAAAGAGGAAGGGGCAGCCGTTCTTCTGGTCACGCATGAGCCGGACGAGGCGATGCGCATGGCCGATGAAATCGCGCTGATGCGCGCCGGTGTCGTGGTGCAGCGCGGCGCGCCCTATAACATCTACAACGCGCCGGTGGACCGGGCGGCGGCGGCCTTCTTCAGTGATATCAACGTGATCAGGGGGTTTTCGCGCGGGGCGCTGACCGCTACGCCCTTTGGCGACTTCCTGACGCCGGGCCATGGCGATGGCGCGCCGGTTGAAATCGTGATCCGGCCGCAGCATCTGAAGATCGACTTTGACCGCGCCGGGCGCGGCCCCAACCCCACCGCGCAAGAGGGCACCCCGGCGCGCGGCACGGTGCAGCGGGCGCGCTATCTGGGCCGCGAAAGCCTTGTCGAGTTCCGCATGGATTTCGACGGTTCCATCCTGACCGCTTCGGTCCCCGGGGTGTTCCTGCCGCGGGCGGGCACCGCGCTCTGGCTGATGATCCGGCGCGACCGCTGTTTCGTCTTTCCTGCCGGAGGTCAGCCATGACGCAGGCCCACCGCCTTTCCGTCGCGCCGATGATGGACTGGACCGACCGGCATTGCAGGTATTTCCACCGCCAGATGACGCGCCGCGCGATGCTCTATACCGAGATGGTGACGGCGCCTGCGGTGATCCACGGGCCGAAGCCGCGACTGCTGGACTTCAGCGCGGCAGAGCATCCGGTGGCGCTGCAACTGGGCGGGTCCGATCCGGCAGAACTGGCGCAGGCCACGCGGATCGCGCGGGACTGGCGCTATGACGAGGTGAACCTGAATGTCGGCTGCCCGTCGGACCGGGTGCAGTCGGGCTGTTTCGGTGCGGTCCTGATGCTGCGGCCCGGGCTGGTGGCCGATTGCGTCAAGGCGATGCAGGATCAGGCGGAGGTGCCGGTGACGGTGAAATGCCGCATCGGCGTGGATGATCAGGAACCGGCGGAAGTGCTGCCGCGCTTTCTGGAAACCATGGCCGGGGCGGGGGTGGGTCATGTGATCATCCATGCCCGCAAGGCGTGGTTGCAGGGCCTGTCGCCCAAGGAGAACCGCGAGATTCCGCCGCTGGACTATCCGCTTGTGCTGGCGATGAAGCGGCAGTTTCCGCAGATGACGCTCTGCCTGAACGGTGGGGTTACCTCGCTGGATCAGGTGCGCGGCCTCTTGGACGCCGGGCTGGACGGGGTGATGCTGGGCCGGGCGGCCTATCACGACCCGGCTGCGGTGCTGATCGGGGCCGATGCGCTCTGGGGTGAGGATTTCGCGCCCGAACCGGCGGCGGTGGTCGCGGCGATGCTGCCTTATGTCGAGGCGCATCTGGCGCAGGGCGGGCGGCTGCATTCCATCACCCGCCACATGCTGGGCCTGTTCCATGGCCGCCCCGGCGCACGCGGCTGGCGCCGGGTGCTGTCGGAAGGCGCCAGCAAGCCCGGTGCCGGGCCGGAGTTGCTGCAAGCCGCGCTTGGCGCGGTGGCCGAGGCGGCTCAGGCCGCCTGAGCCCCCGCGACGCCGGCCTTCACCACCCGGCTCAGGGCAAAGGCCGCCACGCCGCAAACCGCAATCGCCCCCAGCATCGGCAGCGGCGTGCCGTCAAAGAACGGCCCGGCAAGGGCCACCAGCACACCGCCCGTCAGCATTTGCAGCGTGCCGCCCAGCGAGGAGGCCAGCCCCGCCTCTTCGCCGTGATCTTCCAGCGCCAGCACCATGGCGGTGGGAATCACCAGACCGAGCCCCGCATTCGCCACAAACAGCCCGCCGATCACCAGGATCAGCGGCTGAATCCCCGCCAGTGCAAGGCCAAAGGTGCCCAGCGTCGCCAGGGCAAACAGCGCCGCAGCCGCCGCCATCACCGGGCGCGCGCCAAAGCGCATTCCCAGCGGTCCCGCCACCTGCGAGGCGCCGAAGAACCCCAGCGCATTGACCGCAAAGGCCAGCGAAAAGCCGGTCGGCGACAGGCCGTAATGTTCCGTATAGACGAAGGCGGCCGAGGCGATGAAGACGAAGAAACTGGCCATCCCGAAGCCGCCAAGGAAGGTCAGCGCCAGAAAGCCCTTGTCGCGCAAGAGCTTGCCCGCCGCTGCCCGGGTTTCGGCAAAGCGGAAGGGGTGGCGGTGTTCGGGCGCCAGCGTTTCGGGCTGCAAAAGCGTCAGCACGGCAAGGCTGACCGCCGCCGCAACCAGAAGCGCTGCGAAGATCGCCCGCCACCCGGCCAGTGCCATCAGCCCGGCCCCCGCCAGCGGCGCCAGCATCGGCGAGACCGAGATCACCAGCATCACCGCGGCCATCAGTTGCGTGGCGCGCGGCCCGGTGTAAAGGTCGCGGATGATGGCGCGCGGCACCACCATCATCGCCGCCCCGCCAAGGCCCTGCACCGCGCGGCCCGCGATCAGCACCTCGGCATTCGGGGCAAAGGTGCAGATGGCGGAACCGATGGCGAAAATCCCGATCCCCGCATAAAGCGGCGGCTTGCGCCCGGCCTGATCGGCCCAGGGGCCATAGGCCAGTTGGGCAAGGCCGAAGGCGATGAAATAGGCGGTGATGGTCCATTGCATTTCGGCCACGCCGGTGTTCAGCGCCGCCGCGATCTGCGGCATCGCGGGCAGGAACATGTCGATGGCAAAGGGGCCAATGCAGGAAAGAAGCCCCAGCACAAGCGCGGGGCGCAACAAACGTTCGGACATCGGAGGAGGAGCCTCTAAAGGAAAAGGAGGAAAGCCGAGCCGCAAACTAGGCATTTCGCCGCAGCGGCGCAAGCCCGGCTGTTCCCGGCTCTGGCCCTTGCCCATGTGGCGGGTTATGCCTGTTGCAAAGCACAAGCCGGAGACCGCCCATGCCCGAACTTGCAACCCTTTTGCCGCTGGCGGCGCTTCTGGTGGTGATCGGCGCGGTGGCCGGGGTGATCGGCGGTTTGCTGGGGGTAGGTGGCGGCATCGTTTTGGTGCCCGCCTTCTTTTATGCCTTTCAGGCGCTGGGATATGGCGGCGACCATCTGATGCAGATCTGCGTTGCCACCTCGCTGGCGACGATCGTGGTCACCTCGATCCGCTCGGGCGCCGGGCACAACCGCAAGGGCGCGCTGGATTGGGGCGTGCTGCGCCGTTGGGGGCCGGGGCTGGTGATCGGCGCGGCGCTGGGGGTGCTGGTGGCGGCGCAGGTGAAATCGGTGGTGTTGCAGGCGGTGTTCGGCGGGCTGGCCGGGCTTGCCGGGCTTTACATGGCCTTTGGCCGCGACAGCTGGCGGCTGGGGCAGGCGATGCCGGGGCCGGTCGGGGCAGGGGGGCTTTCCGGCGCGGTCGGCTTCTTTTCGGCGCTGATGGGCATTGGCGGCGGCACTTTCGGCGTGCCGCTGATGACACTTTACAACATGCCGATCCACCGGGCGGTCGGCACCGCCTCTGGCTTTGGCGTGCTGATTGCGGTTCCGGCAGTGCTGGGCTTTCTGCTGCTGGATGTGGCCGATGCCCCGCCCTATACCATCGGGGCCGTCAGCATTCCGGCCTTTCTGATCGTGATCGGCTCAACGCTGGTGACCACGCCTCTGGGCGTGCGGCTGGCCCATGCGATGAACCCCAAGCCGCTGAAACGCGCCTTTGCGATCTTCCTGACGCTGGTGGCGCTGAACATGTTGCGCAAGGTCTTCGGATGGTAGGCGTGCCGGGCTGGCGTCGGATCGGCCCCGATCCGGCGATTGCCCGCTGGGCCGCGGCGGCGCTGCCCCTTGCGCAACAGGCGCTGGTGACCACGGATCAGCCGCTGCGCTGTGGCGGCACTTGGGCGGTGGGGCTGGACCTGTTGCCGAATGATGCCGCCGGGACTGTTGCAGGGGTGCCCCTGCCGTGGGAGGTGCTGGGCCTGCCGCCCGAACCGCTGCACCGGGCGCAGCTTTCCACCACCCATCCCGGTTATCCGCAGCCGTCGCCCGATGAGTCTGAACCTGCCTTCCGCTTTCGGCTCAACCGCGATGCCGCGCATCTGGACGGGCTGCTGCCCGTCGGAGCCGACCGGCAGCGGATGGTCAAGGAACCGCATGGCTGGATTCTGGGCCTGCCATTGACCCAAGCGGACCCCGGCGCCAGCCCGCTGGTGGTCTGGGAAGGCAGCCATGAGATTTTGCGCGCGGCGCTGCGGCAGGCGCTGACGCCGCATTCGCCCGAAAGCTGGGGCAATGTGGATGTGACCGCCGCCTATGCCGCAGCCCGGCGCGAGGTGTTCCAGACCTGCCGCCGGGTCGCGCTTCCGGCCCGCCCGGGCGAGGCGATGCTGATGCACCGGCTGACGCTGCATGGCGTGGCGCCCTGGGCGGCAGGTGCGCAGGCCGCGCCCGAAGGCCGGATCATCGCCTATTTCCGCCCGCAACTGCCCGATGTGGCAAGCTGGCTGACCCGGCCCTGAGGCGCGCCAGCTGCAGGATCAGCCCTGCGGTGCGATCCGCCCCATGCGCCCGCCGCGCCGTTGCTTCAAAAGCCCGGCCCGCCCCGGCAGTTCGGCCATCACCGCCCGCCGCTCCTCCGCGCTCATCCGTGACCAGCCGCCGATTTCGTCGATGCGGCGCAGACAGCCGATGCAGATGCGGGCCTCGGGATGCACGACGCAGATCTTGACGCAGGGGCTTTCGATCTCGGCGCGTTTCCAGATCTCGTCGTTCATTCCGACCCCCTGCCCAGATACGCCAGCCGGTCCAGCGCCCCTTGCAGGATATATCCCGCGGCGACCTGATCAATCACCTCCCTGCGACGCTTGCGTGACGTATCCGCCTCTAACAGCGCGCGTTCGGCGGCGACGGTGGACAGACGCTCGTCCCAGAAGGTGATGGGCAGGGGGGTCAGCCGTTCCAGATTGCGGGCAAAGGCGCGGGTCGATTGCACCCGTGGCCCCTCGCTGCCATCCATGTTCAGGGGCAGGCCAAGGATCAGCCCCGCCACCTGCCGCTCTTCCGCCAGCCGCAGAAGCTCGGCGGCATCCAAAGTGAATTTCACCCGGCGGATGATGGTGATGGGCGTGGCGACCGAACGGCGCAGGTCCGAGGTGGCAATACCGATCGTCTTGTCGCCAAGGTCCAGCCCGAAGATCGCCCGACCAGGTGGCAGAAGGGCGGCGAAATCGGCCAGTTCGGTGCAGATCATGGCGCAGCCGCCCCCGCCGCAGCGCGCAACCGCTCCAGCGCCGCCGGATCGGCGGCAAAGGCGGTTTCCGCCGCCTTCAGCGCCGCCGCCACCCGCTCGGGCTGGCCCAGCACCGACAGCGCGTTGAAAAGCTTCTGCCATTCCTCTTCCGGCCCGCCATCGGACATCAGCCGCCCCTCAAGCTGCGCCACCATGCCTTCGATCATCGCCTGACGGTCTTCGGCGCTCATCTCCCCGGCCGCAGCCACGGCAGCGGCATCGGGGCCCTTGGCATCAGGCGGGGTGTAGCGCAGCCCGGCCCGTTCGGCCACATCAGGCAGCGCGGCGCGGATCGGGGCGATCCAGGGCGCATCGGCCGGGCCTTCGGCCAGAAGGGGTTCCCAGAATTCAAAAGTGCGGTCGGGGCGGCCCACCTGCGCGAACATCAGCCCGGCATAATACCGCGCCAGCTTGTTGCGCGGATCGGTCGTCAGCACCCGGGTCAGATGCGCCTCGGCCTGTGGCGAGACATAGCCGCCTGCCGCCACCACCAGATATTCCAGCGCCGTCAGATGCTGTTCGACCGTCGCCTGATCACCCAGCAGGGCCACCAGATGCTCCTGCGCGCGGGCGGCCTCGATGTTGCGGCCCAAAAGCGCCTCGTTGCGCGCAAGCAATTCCAGCCCGCGCAGGTCGTCGGGCCGGGCGGCAACCGCAGCCCGCAGCTTCTCCATCAGATCGGCGAACTGGGCATCCGGCGTGACCGGCGCCGGCGCAGGGGCCTGCGCCTCTGCCTCGGCCTGGGAAGGGCGGGTGCGGTAGAGCGTGTCCGAAGCCGCCAGCCGCGCCGCAAGCGGCATGTCTGGATATCCGGGCGCGCCAAGATGCCAGTAAATCCCGGCCCCCCCCGCCAGCAGCACCGCCACCACCCCCGCCACCGGCAGCAGGGGCAGGGCACGCGCCGCTGCTGCGCCTTGCAGCGCGCGGTCGGCCTCCAGCAGCCGGCGCGACACCTCGACCCGCAGCCGTGCGGCCTCATCGGCGCCGATCACGCCGCGCGCAAGGTCGCGCTCCACTTCCGCCAACTGATCGCGGTAGACCTTGAGGTCGGGATGCGCCGCCTGCCCCTCGGGCGGGCGCGACAGGGCGCGCAGCATCAGGGCGGCCACCGCCACCACAAGGCCGCCCGCCACCGCCCAGAAGCCGAAATTCTCCATCGCCGCACCCCATCTCTGCGCCGCTGACATAGGGCTTTTGCGGCACGGGCAAAAGGGGCCGCGGCGCCGCAGCCGCAGCACCTGCGGCAGAACCGACATGATGTCGCAATTTTCCCGATTGTGCCGCTGACGAAGGCGGCGGATGGTCGGCCCCGGATCACAAACGATCATCGGCCCATCGCCGCCATCCACCGCCCTCGGAGGGACGCCCATGAAACGCTATTCGGTCTTTGCCATCGCGCGTGAGGCGATGTCCTACCATCTGGGATGGGAACGCGCCTGGGCCGCCCCGCAGCCGAAAAAGGAATATGACGCCATCATCATCGGCGCCGGGGGGCATGGCCTTGCCACCGCCTATTACCTTGGCAAGAACCACGGCATCCGCAATGTGGCGATCATCGAAAAGGGCTGGCTGGGCGGCGGCAACACCGGGCGCAATACCACCATCATCCGGTCAAACTACCTGCAAGACCCTTCGGCGGCGATCTATGACAAGGCGCTGAAACTTTACGAGGATCTGAGCCAGGATCTGAACTACAACGTGATGTTCAGCCCCCGCGGCCTTCTGATGCTGGCGCAGACCCATCATGAGGTGCGCGGCTATCTGCGCACCGTTCACGCCAACACGCTGCAAGGCGTGGCGACGGAATGGATCAGCCCGGCCCGCGTCAAGGAGTTGGTGCCGATCATCAACATCGACGGGCCGCGTTATCCGATCCTCGGCGCGCTTTATCAGGCGCGCGGCGGCACGGCGCGGCATGATGCGGTGGCCTGGGGCTATGCCCGCGCCTGCTCGGCGATGGGGATGGACATTATCCAGCAGTGCGAAGTGACGGGCGTCCGCTCGGAAAACGGGGTGGTGAAGGGGGTCGAGACCACCAAGGGCTATATCGGCACCAAGAAGCTGGGCATCGTGGTGGCGGGCCATTCGGGCCAGGTCGCCGACATGGCGGGCTTCCGCCTGCCGATCGAGGCCGTTGCCTTGCAGGCGCTGGTCTCGGAACCGATCAAGCCCTGCATGGATGTGGTGGTGATGGCCAACACCGTGCATGGCTATATGAGCCAGTCCGACAAGGGCGAAATGGTGATCGGCGGCGGCACCGACGGCTTCAACAACTTCACCCAGCGCGGCTCTTTCCACCATATCGAGGAAACCCTGCGGGCGCTGGTCGAAACCTTCCCGATGATCAGCCGCCTCAAGATGCTGCGGCAATGGGGCGGCATCGTTGACATGACGGGCGACCGTTCGCCGATCATCTCGAAAACCCCCTTGGGCAATTGCTTCATCAACTGCGGCTGGGGCACGGGCGGCTTCAAGGCCATTCCGGGTTCCGGCTGGGCGATGGCCGACCTGATGGCGCGCGGCGAGCCGGGGCCGCTGGCCGCCGATTTCAACATGTGGCGCTTCCGCGAAGGCCAGTTCATCGACGAAAGCGTCGCGGCAGGGGTGGCGCATTGATGTCCGCAATCACCACGCAAATTTCTTCGAAGAAATTTGCAAAAGTTTTCGAAAACTTTTGCGGCGCGGCCGCGGAAATGGAGCGCTTCCATGCTCATCCTTGAATGCCCCTACTGCGGCGTCAAAGCCGAGGAAACCGAGCTTTCGCCGGGCTATGAGGCGCATCTGAAGCGCTTCGGCCCCGGCTCGTCGGATGACGAGTTCAACGACTATATGTTCGCCCGCAAGAACCCCAAAGGCGTGCATTTTGAACGCTGGCGCCATGCCTATGGCTGCGGCAAGTGGTTCCTCGCCGCCCGCTGCACTGCCACGCTGGAGGTGTTCGGCACCTATCCCGCGCAATCCTCTGAACCGCCCGCCGACCTTGTGGCGAAGATCAAGGCCAAGCGCCCCGACTGGAGTGGTTACAAATGAGCACCCGGCTTGCCAAAGGCGGTCGTCTGATCGACCGCACCAAGACCCAAGGCTTCTCCTTCAACGGCAAGCGTATGACCGGCTTTGCCGGTGATACGCTGGCGGCGGCCCTTCTGGCCAATGACCAGATGCTGGTCGGGCGCAGCTTCAAATATCACCGCCCGCGCGGCATTGTCGCCAGCGGTGCGGAAGAGCCGAATGCGCTGGTCAACCTTGGTTCCGGCAGCCGTCTGGAGCCGAACCAGCGGACCACTACGACCGAGCTTTTCGCCGGGCTTGAGGCCGCCAGCCAGAACCACTGGCCGAGCCTTGAATTCGATGTGGGCGTGGCGAACAACTATGTCGCCCGTTTCCTGCCTGCGGGCTTCTATTACAAGACCTTCATCCATCCGCGCGCCGCGTGGAAACATGTGTTCGAGCCGATCATCCGGCAATCCGCCGGTCTGGGCAAAGCCCCGAAGGACCGTGATGCCGATCGTTACGAACAAGCCTATGCCTTCTGCGATCTGCTGGTCGTGGGCGGCGGCATTGCGGGCTTGCAGGCCGCGCTGGTTGCGGGGCGCTCGGGTGCCCGGGTGATCCTGCTGGAACAGACCGCCCATTGGGGCGGCCGCGCGCCGGTGGACGGCGATGTGATCGACGGAAAACCTGCCGAGGCTTGGGTGAAGGACGCGCTGCAAGCCCTTGGCGAAATGCAGAATGTCACGATCCGCAACCGCTGCAAGGCCGCCGGGGTCTATGACCACGGCTATGTGCTGGCGGATGAGAAGGTGGCCGACCACACCCCCGGCGACGGGAGGCCGAAGCACCGGCTCTGGCGCATCCGCACCGGGCGGATCATTGCGGCCACCGGCGCCTTGGAGCGGCCCCTGTCCTTTGCGGGCAATGATCTGCCGGGCGTGATGCTGGCCGGGGCCGTGCGCGACTATACGGTGAATTTTGCTGTCTCGCCGGGTGACCGCACGGTGGTTGTCACCAACAATGACGACGCTTACCGCACGGCGATTGCGCTGAAAGAGGCGGGGCTTGAGGTTCCGGCGATCATCGACGCCCGCGCATCGGTGACGGGCGCGCTGCCCGCCAAGGCGCGTGCCATGGGCATCCGGGTTGAAGCGGGCCGGGCCGTGGTCAAGGTCAAGGGCGGCAAACGGGTGACTGGCGTTGCCATCGGCCTGCAGGCCGGTGAAGGGGCCGTGCTGGACGAAATCGGTTGCGACGCGGTTGCCATGTCGGGCGGCTGGTCGCCGGTGGTGCATCTGTGGAGCCATTGCGGCGGCAAACTGATCTGGGACGAGGCGCAGGCGCATTTCCGCCCCGACCCCAAGCGCCCGCCGACCAACCATGACGGTTCGGCCATGGTCACCGTGGTCGGCGCCGCCAATGGCGCGCTGACGGCGGCGGCGGCGCTGGCCGATGTCGCGGCCCAGATGGGCGGCGAGGCTAAGGCCGAAGCGGTGGAAGAGGCCGCGATGGAGCCGGTCTGGATCATGCCGCAGGGCGCCGGTCCGGCGCTCAAGATGAAGATGTGGCTGGATTATCAGAACGACGTGAAGGTCTCGGACGTGCAGCTTGCGGCGCGCGAGGGGTATACGAGCGTCGAACACACCAAGCGCTATACCACGCTGGGCATGGCGACGGATCAGGGGAAGCTCAGCAATATCAACGGCCTTGCCGTGCTTGCTCAGTCGCTGAATGAAGGTATTCCGCAGGTCGGCACCACCACTTTCCGCCCGCCCTATACGCCCGTCACGCTCGGCGCGCTGGCTGGCGAAGCCCGCGACGAGATATTCCAGCCGCTGCGCCGCAGCCCGATCCACGCCTGGCACGAAGCGCAGGGCGCCTATATGGAGCCGGTCGGCCTCTGGCGGCGGCCCTATTGCTACCCGAAGGCGGGCGAAAGCCATGAACAGGCGGTCCACCGCGAAATCCTCAACACCCGCAAGGCGGTGGGGATGCTGGACGCCTCGACCCTGGGCAAGATCATCGTCAAGGGGCCGGATGCGGGCCGCTTCCTCGACATGCTTTACACCAATGTCATGTCCACCCTGCCGGTGGGCAAGTGCCGCTATGGCCTGATGTGCAACGAGCAGGGCTTCCTGTCGGATGACGGCGTGGTCGTGCGTCTGACCGAGGATAGCTGGCTTTGCCACACCACCTCGGGCGGGGCGGACCGGATCCATGGCTGGATGGAGGACTGGCTGCAATGCGAATGGTGGGATTGGCAGGTCTATACCGCCAATGTGACCGAGCAATATGCCCAGATCGCCGTGGCGGGCCCCAATGCCCGCAAAGTGCTGGAAAAGCTGGGCGGCATGGATGTCTCGAAAGAGGCGCTGCCTTTCATGGCCTTTGTCGAGGGCCATCTGGGCGGGCTTCCGGCACGGGTGCATCGCATCAGCTTCTCGGGCGAACTCAGCTATGAAATCGCGGTTCCGGCCAGCCATGGCCTTGCCCTCTGGCAGGCGCTGATCGCGGCGGGGGCCGAGTTCGGGGTGCAGCCCTATGGCACCGAGGCGATGCACGTCATGCGCGCCGAAAAGGGCTTCATCATGATCGGCGATGAAACCGATGGCACGGTGATTCCGCAAGACCTCAACCTCGGCTGGGCGATTTCCAAGAAGAAGGCGGATTATCTGGGCAAGCGCGGGCAGGAGCGGGTTTATCTCGCCCGGGCCGACCGCTGGAAACTGGCGGGGTTTGAAACGCTGGACGGGTCCGTCATTCCCGACGGCGCCTATATCCCGGCTGCGGGGCACAACCCCAACGGCCAGCGCAACACCCAAGGCCGCGTCACCTCGACCTATCACAGCCCGACTTTGGGCAAGGGCATTGCCATGGGCCTGATCCGCGGCGGTCTGGACCGGATCGGCGAGGTGGTCGAGTTCACCAAGATGGGCGGCGGCACGGTGCAGGCCCGGGTCTGTGATCCGGTGTTCTATGACAAGGAAGGGGAGAAGGGGAATGGCTGATCCGATTTCGGCGCTTTCGGGCGCAAGCTATGACGGTTTTGCCAGTATCCGCGAAATCGGCCCCCTTGGCATGAT
The DNA here is from genome assembly GCF_013328815.1 of Tabrizicola fusiformis. GTDB lineage: Bacteria > Pseudomonadota > Alphaproteobacteria > Rhodobacterales > Rhodobacteraceae > Fuscibacter. Next base: position 267,950 of record NZ_JABUHN010000006.1, on the reverse strand, counting down.
CACGCTGCGGGCCAAGCCCGATGCGGCGGGGCTGGCCGCGGCCATCAGTGCGGCCACCGGCTGCGCTGTTCCGGCCGCGCGCCGCGTGGTGATCAACGGGGATCGCGCGGCGGGCTGGATGAGCCCGGACGAATATCTGCTGGTGCTGCCCTATGATCAGGTGGCGGCGGCGCTGGCGGCGATTGCCGGGGCGCTGGCGGGGGCACACCACCTTGCCGCGGATGTCTCGGACGCGCGGGCGGTGTTCCGGGTGGAAGGCGACAAGGCAACGCAGGTGCTGGCCAAGCTGATGCCGGTGGACTTTGCCACGCTGGAACCCGGCGAACTCCGCCGGTCGCGTGCGGCACAGGTGGCGGCGGCGGTCTGGGCGCAGGACGGCGGCTTTACGCTGGTCTGTTTCCGCTCGGTCGCGGGCTATGTGATGGGGCTCCTGACCCATTCGGCCATGCCGGGCAGCGAGTTGCACGCCTGATCTGTTGACAGGGCCGACAGAGCTGACCCACTCTCCCCCTCGGGGGCGGGTGGGTCGATCTGTTTTCCGGCTCCCCCCGTTCTGGTGTTCTCAGGCAGGGGGATTGCGATGAACTACGGATGGATTCTGGGCGCGCTGTCTGGTGCGGCCCTTTTGGCGCAGCCCGCCTTGGCCGAGGTTCATCACTGCAAGATTGCGGTGAAGGCTGCGGATGGCGGGTTCATCGCTTCGGATGTTTTCATCGAACACAAGAAGGGCGAAAGCACCGCGCTTGTCCTTGACCCGCTGATCAACAATTACAACGGCCGCAGACCCCTCACGGCCGAGGTGGTCGCCGACAGCAAGACCAAGATCAGCTATGCCTGGAAGCTCAAGGTCACCCATGTCGGAACCAATGCCACCGTGAAATACCGGCTGACCCGGCAAAAGGCGGATGGTGCGGCGACGATTTCGGCGCAGGCGCTGGGATATACCAACCACTACACCTCGACCGGGACATGCAAGATCGCCAAATGACCGGCGGGCAGGGTATGAGCCGCGCCGCGTGGCACTTCGCCTGAAAAGTCATGCGCGCCGCCCCCTTGCGAGCAGCACAGGCTTGAAAATGCGCGCCGTCCTGCCAGTCTTCGGAAACGGGGGATTCGGGGCAAGTGCAAGGGGTGGGCGTGATGATGGCAAGGTTCGGCGGGCTTGTCGGCCTGTGGATGGCGATTGCGGGGGATACACCGGCGCAGGCCACCGTGATCCAGCTTGATTGCAAGGTCGGCGCGCGGATGAACAGCTATTTTCAGCCAAGCCGGATCAAGGTTGAACTGGATACCGACAGCGGCATTGCCGAAATACGCGACGATCTGACGGCCAAGGTCACCAACGGGCCGATCAAGGGCAAGATCGAGACTTTCAACGATATCCGGCTGACGATCCTGTGGCGCGTCAAATCGCTGCCGCGCGATCCGAAACTGTCCTACAGCCCCACCACCGCCAATGAGCTGACGCAGCGCCTGACGGTGCGCGAAGGCGGCGGCGGCACGCTGGTTTCGCTGACAGCGGGGCAATATATGAACAACCTGCGGGAATTCCGCGCCGATGTCGTCTGCTCCACCGGCAAATGAGCGGCCTCAGGGCGCGAGCAGCCGCGTGAACAGCACCTCCAAAAACCCTTCCGCCTCGGCGAAAGGGTCATGGTCGGGGCCAAGGACGGCACGGACCTGCACATCGAAATCGGCATAATGCTGCGTCAGGGCCCAGATCGAGAAGATCAGATGATGCGGCGGCAGGCGGGCAATGCGCCCCTCATCCATCCAGCGGGTCAGAAGCAGGCTGCGGGCATCGACCAGCGCCTTCAGCTCGCCCTCGATGGCGGGCAGGATCCGCGGCGCGCCTTGCAGGATCTCATTGGCGAATAGCCGGCTTTCGCGGGGGAAATCGCGCGACAATTGCAGTTTGCGCCGAACATAGCCCAGGATTTCTGCCACCGGCTCCCCTTCGGGGTTCATCGCGCGCAAGGGGTCGAGCCAGGTCGTCAGCAGCCGCGACAAGAGCGCGCCATGCACCGCCTCTTTCGAGGGGAAGTAATACAGCAGGTTCGGCTTGGACAGCCCCGCCACCTCGGCGATCTGGTCCAGCGTGGCACCGCGAAAGCCGTGCTGCGAAAACACGTCAAGCGCCGCGTCAAGAATGGTGGCCGAGTTGCGGGCCTGAATGCGGGTGCGGGGTTTGGTCATGGGTCCGTCTTGCTGCCTCTGGCGGGGCAGATTGGCCGAAAGCCGGGCAGGTTGCAAACGGCAAGGGGCAGGTGCGGGCGGCAGAAAATTCTTCGGCGAAGAATTTTCGGGCGCGCGCCCCGGATCAGCCTTGCGTCCGCATGGCGCGCAGCGCCTGCACCACCAGCGCGTGATCCTCGCGCGAGGGCAGGCCCGAAACGGTCGCCACCGCCACAACGCCGGTGCCCGCAACACGGATCGGCACCGCGCCGCCATGGTCGGCATGATCCGCCGGGTCCAGCCCGTTCTGCGCCAGCGTGTCGCCCTTGGCGCGCAGCATCAGCCCGACCAGCAGCGAGCTTTGCTGATAGACGAGCGCCGTCGCACTTTTGCGCCGGGCCCAGAGGTCGTTCAGCGGGGCCGAGCCGGGCAGGGCAGCGTGAAACAGCGTGCGGTCGGGCGTGCGAATGTCGATCACCACCGGCAAGGCCCCGGCGCGGGCCAGCGCCACCAGCCGCGCGCCCAGATCCAGCGCCGCCGCCTCGTCAAAGGCGGGCAGCACCAATTCGGCGGCCTCGGCCTTTAGGGTGCTGATTTCATCCATTCCGGTCTTCCTCCCTGTGCCTCAGTCCCTGTCTTGCAGGAAGGCCACGATGCCCGCAAGGATGTCGGGGTCTTCGTAGATCGTCTGATGGATAAAGCGGGTGCGGCGCAACAGGCGGTTGGCCGTGGCGACCGTGACCTCGGTCATGGGGGGCGGCAGGCCGGTGTTGCGTTGCTGGCTGGAGAGTTGAAAGCGGAAGGTGCCCGAAAAGGGCACGCTGTCGGCATGAACCGAAAGCCCGCGCGTCAGCCGCGGCAGATCGATGCCGAACACCATCCGCGCCGCCCAATCGGCCAGTGAAATCGCCTTGAACAGGAGATAGAGCAACAGGGTCAGCCCGATCATCCAGCGGAAATCGACCGCAAGATAGCCAAGGTTCAGGAACATCACGGCCAGAAACGCCAGATAGGCCCCGATCATCAGGGCCGGCGCCAGCCGCAGCGGCAGCGAGCCGATCAGCGACAGGATCAGCCGCAAGAGCGAAGCCGCCCCGAACAGCGCGCCCACCTCATCCCCCGGATGCCGCAGGATCAAGAGCCGCGGCCCCGGCACCGGCGCCAGATTCAGCCGCTTGGCATTCTCTTCGGCCGCGGCCAGCGGCAGGGTCTGGTTGGCGGCCGCCCCGACAAGGGCGCCAAAGGCCCCGATCGTGTCGATCCAGGCGCTGACATCCAGCCAAAGTGCCATGCCATGCGAGAAAATCATGCAAAGCACAGCAACGGCAAGGAAATTCACGAAAGCGTCCAGCAGGTGATGCTGCGGAGAGCCTTCAAAATGCAGGAAGGGCGCGGCCATCAGCACCACCCGGCCCACCCTTGCGGCGGCCGCCGGATCTTCCAGCGCCTTCAGTGCGACAAAGCCGCCGTGGCTGTGCGCCAGCAGCGTGATGTCGCGCGCCGGTTCGGCAAGAATGACGCGCTGCAACTCTTCGGCGGCGGCAATCCGCGCGGACATCCGGTTCTGCCCCGACCAGCCGAAACGGCGCAACTCACCGCCCGGGCCGATGGCGGCCTGCACCTGTTTCGCCAGAGCCGAGCCTGCGTCGAGAAAGGGGGCCGCCCCGCCCCATGTGCCATGGATCATCAGCACCAGAGCGCCCGGCGCGTCCTGCGGGCCGGGCGCGCCTTCGCCCTGCATCAGGCGGCGCCGATCCCGCGCAGCAGGATGGCCTTCACGCTGTCTGTCGCCGCGCGCCATTCGGCATCGCTCAACGGCCTGCCGCCGTTCAGCGTTTCGATCTGATGGCCGAAATCGGCGTAATGCTGTGTCGTGGCCCAGAGCATGTAAAGCAGATGCTGCGGGTCCACCGGGGCCATTTTGCCTTCGTCGATCCAGTTCTGGATCAGCGCGGCGCGGCCCGCCGTCCAGTCGCGCAGCGTGGTTTCCAGATAGTCCTGGATCACCGGCGCGCCATGCATCACCTCGGACGCCCAGACCTTGGAGCCGTTGGGGTGGCGGCGCGAAATTTCCATCTTGGCCTCGACATAGGCGCCGATCGCCTCGACCGGGCCGGCGGCATTGTCAAAGCAATCCGCCGCATGCAGCCAGATTTCAAAGATGTTCTGCACCACCCGGCGGTAAAGGTCTTCCTTGGTGGCGAAATAGTAATGCAGGTTGGCCTTGGGCAGTCCCGCCATATCGGCGATCAACTGCATCGTGGCGCCGCCAAAGCCCGCCTCGGCAAAGACCGTTTCGGCCGCCTGCAAAATGAGCGTTTCATTCTGCTGACGAATCTCGTTGCGGCGAAGGGGGCGGGCGGGTTCGGCCATGCGTCCTTTCCGGGCAAGATTTGTGTTGACCGTATGGTCAGGTTGTGGTGCGCTTCACTTGACCATACGGTCAGGAAAAGATTCGCCGCAAGGGGCTTTCAAGACCCCGCCGGCATCAGGGAGAACGACGATGGCCGCGCCCGGGGAAAACCTCCGCATCAATTCCGCACGTCTTTGGGACAGTCTCGAAGAGATGGCGCTGATCGGTCCGGGCATTGCCGGGGGCTGCAACCGGCAGACCCTGACCGATGCCGACAATGAGGGCCGCCACCTGTTCAAGGGCTGGTGCGAGGCGGCGGGGATGACCATGGGCGTCGATACCATGGGCAATATGTTCTTCACCCGGCCCGGCACCGATCCGGCGGCGCTGCCGGTCTATATGGGCAGCCATCTGGATACCCAGCCGACGGGCGGCAAATATGACGGCGTGCTGGGGGTTCTCGGCGCGCTGGAAGTGGTGCGGGCGATGAACGATGCCGGGATCAAGACCCGCCATCCCATCGTGGTGACCAACTGGACGAATGAGGAAGGCGCCCGCTTTGCGCCGGCCATGCTCGCCTCGGGCGTCTTTGCCGGTATCCATACCGAGGATTACGCCAAAGGCCGCCGCGACCTTGACGGGCTGGCGTTCGGGGCCGAACTGGCCCGCATCGGCTGGGTCGGGGATGAGGTGACAGGTGCCCGCAAGATGCACGCCATGTTCGAACTGCATATCGAGCAGGGCCCGATTCTGGAGGCCGAGGGCAAGGATATCGGCGTGGTTACCCATGGGCAGGGCCTGTGGTGGCTGGAGATTACCCTGACCGGCAAGGATGCCCATACCGGCTCCACGCCCATGAACATGCGGGTCAACGCGGGGCTTGGCATGGCGCGCATCACCGAACGGGTGCATCAGATCGCCATGGCGCATCAGCCCAACGCGGTGGGCGCGGTGGGGCAGGTCAAGGTCTTCCCCAATTCGCGCAATGTGATCCCGGGCAAGGTGGTGTTTACCGTGGACATCCGCAGCCCCGAACAGGGCAAGCTGGACGCCATGAAGGCCGAGGTAATCCGCGCCGCCCATGCGGTGGCGCGCGAACTGGGCCTTGGCTGCGCCATTGAAGAGGTCGGCCATTTCGACCCGGTGACCTTTGACCCCACGCTGGTGAAGACCGTGCGCGGCAGTGCCGAGCGGCTGGGCCTGTCGCATATGGATATCGTCTCGGGCGCCGGGCACGATGCCTGCTGGATCAACCGGGTGGCGCCGACGGTGATGATCATGTGCCCCTGTGTGGACGGCCTCAGCCATAACGAGGCGGAAAAGATCACCCCGGAATGGGCGGCGGCGGGAACCGATGTGTTGTTCCATGCCGTGCTGGAAACCGCCGAAGTCGTTGCCTGACATGTCGCAGCCCCGCGCCCTGCCGCTTGATCCCACCACGCCGCTTGCCGGGCGGTGGCGGATTGTCGAGGGCGCGGTTCTGGTGCCACCCATGGGGCCGGAGCGCCCGCAGCCCTGCGGCGCCTTCGCGGATGCGGGGTTTGTCGAGGACAGCCTGTGTTTTGGCGGCTCTGCCACGGTGCCCGTGACCTGCGCGCCCGAAGGTGCGGCGCCGGTGCAGGAGCTGGCGGGGCTGTGGCTCTTCGGGGGCGTGATCTCGGGCCATTTCGGCCATATGCTGTGTGAGGCGACCGGGCGGCTTTGGGCGCTGGCCGAGACGGAATTGGCAGGGCAAGAGGTGGCGGGCGTGGTGTTCTTCGCCCGGCCCTTCGACAAGGTGCGGCATGTGCAGAAAGCCTTCGCGCAACTGGCCGAACTTCTGGGCCTGCCGCCGGTTCTGGTGCTTGAGGCGCCCGCGCGGGCCGAGCGGCTTTTGCTGGCCGAACAGGGGCTTGGCTCGGGCGAGTTGCTGAATGGCCGCCCCGAGGCGCGGGCCTTCCTGCGCGACCGTCTGGCACAGGGGACGCCCGAGGGCGCGGGGCGGCGCTTCTATATCACCCGCACCGGCCAGCCTGCGCGGCGGGGCCGCGTGCTGGATGAAGAGGGGCTGGAGGCGCTCTTCGCCGCCGCCGGATATGAGGTGATCCGGCCCGAAGAGTTCAAACTCGCCCGTCAGGTCGCAATGTTCCGCGCCGCCACCCATGTGGTGGCAACCGAGGGCAGCCCATTGCACCTCTTGTCCTTTGCCGCGCCGACGGGCTGCAATGTCGCAGTAATCCAGCGCCGCCGCAGCCCGACCTTCGGTCATATCTGCGACTCTCTGCGCTGGTTTCTGGGCAAGGCGCCGCTGCGGCTGACCGAGATTGTGTCGGTCCATGCGCCGAAGAAAACCCGCAATGCGAACTTCATCTATCTGGAGCCGTCCCGCCCCGCGCTGCGCGCCGGGCTGGTGGCCGGGGGCTTCCTTGCCGAAGACACCCCCGACTGGCCCGACCTGACGCCCGAAGCCCGCGCCGAAGCCGTGGCGCGTCTGGCGGCAGAGACTGAACAACGCCTGCGCCCGATGGCGGTGGAAGACCTGCCCGAGGATGACGGCGACGAGGAAAGGGACGCGGCATGACGCGTCCCGCTTGCGGCCTGTGGCGGAGCGGGGGCCAGCCCCGCGCCGATTGGTTCTCGAACCAATGGCGCACCAATCGGCGCCCCCGGGATATTTGAGCCAAGATGAATAGGGGAGCGGAGTCATGAGCAGCACGGTCATCAAGGGCGGCACGGTCGTCACTGCCGATCTGAGCTATGTCGCGGATGTTCTGGTGGAGGGTGGGGTGATCACCGCCATCGGGCCGAACCTTGCGGGGGACAGGGTTCTGGATGCGGCCGGCTGCTACATCATGCCGGGCGGGATTGATCCGCATACCCATCTGGAAATGCCCTTCATGGGCACCTATTCGGCCGATGATTTCGAATCCGGCACCCGCGCTGCGCTGGCGGGCGGCACGACGATGGTTGTCGATTTCGTGCTGCCGGGGCAGGGGCAGGGGCTGATGGATGCCGCGCAGATGTGGCACAACAAATCGGGCCGGGCGCATTGCGACTACAGCTTCCACATGGCGGTGACTTGGTGGGGGCAGAAGGTCTTTGATGACATGGAAGCCTCGGTCAAGGCCGGGATCACCAGCTTCAAGCATTTCATGGCCTATAAGGGCGCGTTGATGGTGAATGATGACGAGCTGTTCTCGTCGTTCCGCCGGGTGGGGGACTTGGGCGGGCTGGCCATGGTTCATGCCGAAAACGGCGATGTGGTGGCCGAACTGACCGCCAAGCTGATTGCCGAGGGCAACGTGGGCCCCGAGGCCCATGCCTATTCCCGCCCGCCGCAGGTGGAGGGGGAGGCGACGAACCGGGCCATCATGATCGCCGATATGGCCGGGGTGCCTTTGTATGTGGTCCATACCTCTTGCGAGGATGCCCATGAGGCCATCCGCCGGGCGCGTCAGGCGGGCAAGCGGGTCTGGGGGGAGCCGCTGATCCAGCATCTGACGCTGGATGAAAGCGAGTATTTCCACCCCGACTGGGATCATGCCGCGCGCCGGGTGATGTCGCCGCCCTTCCGCAACAAGGCGCATCAGGCCAGCCTCTGGGCCGGGCTGCAATCGGGGTCGCTTTCTTGCGTGGCGACCGACCATTGCGCCTTTACCACCGAGCAGAAACGCTTCGGGCTGAAATCTTTCGCGCAGATCCCCAATGGCACCGGCGGGCTGGAGGACCGGCTGCCGATGCTCTGGACCCATGGGGTGAACACCGGGCGGCTGACCCCGAATGAGTTCGTGGCGGTCACCTCGACGAATATCGCCAAGATCCTGAACCTTTACCCCAAGAAGGGCGCGGTTCTGGTGGGGGCGGATGCCGATCTGGTGGTCTGGGACCCGGCGGCGGAAAAAACCATTTCGGCAGGCAGCCAGCAGTCGGCCATCGACTACAACGTCTTTGAAGGGCAGGCGGTGAAGGGCCTGCCGCGATTCACTCTGACCCGGGGCCGCGTGGCGGTGACCGAGGGCAAGGTGGCGGCACAGGAAGGCTGGGGCCAGTTCGTGGGGCGCGAGGCGCGCCCGGCGGTCAACCGGGCGCTGACGGCGTGGAAAGACCTGACCGCGCCGCGCCCGGTGGTCCGGTCTGGCATTCCGGCGACGGGTGTGTGATGACCCGCCGCCCGCTTTCTGCGTCAGGCCGGTTCCGCCTCTTGGGCGGCGGGTTGCGGCGTGGCAGCAGCGACCGGAGCCGGGCGGCTGTCGTCATCGGCATGGGCGGCGCCGACCGGGTCGAAATAGAACTCGGACAGGTCGGCGGCGGTGGGCGCAAAGGCGGTGGTCATGGGCATCGGCACGCTCCTGCAACGGGGGGAATCGACCGGGAGCTTCGCCCGGTCCTGCAACGGCTGAATGACAGCGGCGGGCGGACTGCGCCCGGCTTCCGGCGCCGGACGGTGGCGCGGATACGGACAGGTGCCGCGCCCACAACAGGGCGCGGCGGGGGGGGAGGGATGGCCTCAGTCGGCGCTGTGTTCGGTGTCGCCGTCTTCGTCGGTCTCGTCTTCAGCCGACTCATCTTCGTCTTCGTCGAGCGCCTCTTCGGCTTCTTCCGCCCCATCCTCGGCGGTTTCGCCGGTCAGCTGGTCCAGCGCAGAGGTGGCGACATCGCGCAGGGTTTCCAGTGCGGTCTCGGCGGCTTCGCTCACGGTGGCGATGGCGTCTTCGGCGCGGGTCTTGAGATCGGTCATGGGGGGGCTCCTCGGCTGTTGGGTTTGCCCTTGGCGGGCAGGGCCGAGTGTGGGGCCGTCACGCGACGGCCATGCGACCGGGATGTGACAGCGCGAAATAACAGCGGGCGGCTATTCGGGCACCAACCCCTCCAACTCCGGCAGCAGCACCACGCTTTCCTGTTCATGCGGATCGGTGCGGGCGATGACGGCAGAGGCCGAGCCGGGGCCGGGGTTGAAGGGCAGATGAGGCGTGTCGGCGGGGATGTAGAGGAGATCGCCCGCCGAAACCTCAATCCGGTTTTCCAGACGCTCGCCCCAATACATCACCGTCACACCTTCGGTCATGTAGATGGCGGTTTCGTGGGTGGCGTGTTTGTGCGCCTTGGCGCGGCCGCCGGGCGGGATGGTCAGCAGATGCATGCAGATGGCCTGCGAACCGGCCGTCTCGCGGGCGATGCCTTCGAAATAGGAGAAGCCCTGCTTGCCGGTATAGGTCTGGGCAGAGCTGGGGCGCAGTTTGATACAGTCGGGCATGGGCATCTCCTTATTGCGGATCGCCCGAGCATAGCAGATGGCCGCGCTGCGGCAGGAGATTCGATATGACGAAAGTGGCACTGATCACCGCCGGGGGCAGCGGCATGGGTGCAGGCGCGGCGCGGGCGCTGGCGGCGGATGGCTTTGCCGTGGGCATCCTGTCGTCCTCGGGCAAGGGCGAGGCGCTGGCGGCGGAACTGGGCGGCGTGGGGGTGACCGGCTCGAACCAGTCGGTGCCCGACCTTCAGCGGCTGGTCGATGCCGCGATGGCGAAATGGGGCCGGATCGACGTTCTGGTAAACAGCGCCGGGCACGGGCCGCGCGCGCCCATTCTGGAGATCACCGATGAAGACTGGCACAAGGGGCTGGAGGTCTATTTCCTGAACGTGGTGCGGCCCACTCGCCTTTTGACGCCGATCATGCAGGCGCAGGGCGGCGGGGCGATCATCAACATTTCCACGGCATGGGCCTTTGAGCCGTCGGAGATGTTCCCGACCTCGGCCATGGCGCGCTCGGGGCTGGCGGCCTTTACCAAGATCTTTGCCGACCGCTATGCTGCCGAAAACATCCGCATGAACAACGTTCTGCCCGGCTGGATCGACAGTCTGCCCAAGACCGACGCCCGCGCCGCCTCGGTTCCGATGGGGCGCTATGGCACGGTGGAGGAGATTGGCCGGACGGTGGCCTTTCTGGCCTCGGACGGGGCGGGATATATCACCGGCCAGAACCTGCGGGTCGATGGCGGCGTGACACGGTCAATCTGAGGGGCGCATGAAAGACAACCTGAACATTTCCGCGCCGGTGATCGAGGCCAAGGGCCTCAATCTGGTGTTTCAGACCAGCGACGGCCCGGTTCACGCCCTGAAAGATGTGAATCTGACCATCAACAAGGGCGATTTCGTTTCCTTCATCGGGCCGTCGGGCTGCGGCAAAACCACCTTCCTGCGGTCCATTGCGGCACTGGAGCATCCGACCGGCGGCACGCTGACGGTGAACGGGATGAGCCCGGATGAGGCGCGGCGCAAGCGGGCCTATGGCTATGTGTTTCAGGCGGCGGGGCTTTACCCGTGGCGCACCATCGCGGGCAACATCAAGCTGCCGCTCGAGATTATGGGATTTTCCCGGGCCGAGCAGGACGAGCGCGTGGCGCGGGTGCTGGATCTGGTGGAACTGGCGGGCTTTGGCAAGAAATTCCCCTGGCAATTGTCGGGCGGGATGCAGCAACGGGCGAGCATCGCCCGCGCGCTGGCCTTTGACGCCGATATCCTTCTGATGGACGAACCCTTTGGCGCGCTGGATGAAATCGTCCGCGACCGGCTGAATGAAGAGGTGCTGAAGCTTTGGGCGCGCACCGGCAAGACCATCGGCTTCGTGACCCATTCCATCCCCGAAGCGGTGTATCTTTCGACCAAGATCGTGGTGATGAGCCCGCGCCCGGGCCGGATCACCGATGTCATCGACAGCCCTTTGCCGAAGGAGCGCCCGCTGGACATCCGTGACAGCCGCGAATTCATCGAAATCGCCCACCGCGTGCGCGAAGGGCTGCGGGCGGGCCATGCCGATGACTGAGCCCCTGATCCGCCGCGCCGGGGGGCTGTCTGCCCCCCACGGCCTTCGGCCTCCCCGCGAGGATATTTCGGCCAAGATGAAGGGGGAAGGGGCATGAGGAGCATTCTTCCGGTCGTGACGGTCGTTCTGATCATCGTGGCGCTGTGGTATGCGGCGGCGGTGCGGCTGAATGCGCCTTGGGTCTATGATCAGGCCGAGCGGGCGGGGGCGCCAGCGCCGGGTTTTGGCCAGTTGCTGGGCGAGACGATGGATCAGGAGCGGCCGGTGTTGCCCACGCCGCATCAGGTGGTGACGGAGCTGGTCAAATCGACCTTCGGCATGGCGGTGAGTTCCAAGCGCAGTCTGGTTTACCACGGCTGGGTGACGATTTCGGCGACGCTCTTGGGCTTTGCCATGGGGACAGGCTTGGGCATTCTGCTGGCGGTGGGGATCATCCACAACCGGGCGATGGACCTGTCGGTGATGCCCTGGGCGATTGCCAGCCAGACGATTCCCATTCTGGCCATCGCGCCTATGATCATTGTGGTTCTCAACTCCATCGGGGTGCAAGGGCTGATCCCCAAGGCGATCATCTCGGCCTTTCTGTCATTCTTCCCGGTTCTGGTGGGCATGGTGAAGGGGCTGCGCAGCCCCGACCAGATGCAGCTTGACCTGTTGGCCACCTATGGCGCGAGCAAGCGGGAAACCTTCTGGAAGCTGCGGCTGCCGTCCTCGATGCCCTATCTTTTCACCTCGCTCAAGGTGGGGATTGCAGCCTCGTTGGTGGGGGCCATTGTGGGCGAGTTGCCGACGGGGGCGGTGGCAGGCTTGGGTGCGCGGCTGTTGTCGGGCAGCTATTACGGTCAGACGGTGCAGATCTGGGCGGCGCTCTTTGCCGCGGCGCTGGTGGCGGCGGTGCTGGTGATGGCGGTCGGCGTGATCGAGGGCCGGGTGCTGCGGCGGATGGGGATGGTGCGATGACGCTGGTGATCCTGTCCTTGATGTTCTGGGCCGGGGCTTGGGCATTGAATGTCGGCCTGTCGCAATCGCCCGTTGTGCAGAGCCGCGCCGGGCGGCTGCTGGTTCCGGCGATCTTTGGCATCACGCTGCTGGTGGTCTGGGAGGGGTTGGTGCGCGGGCTGAATGTGCCGGGGGTGATCCTGCCGCCGCCTTCGGCTATCGGTGCGCGGATTGCGGTGAGCCTGCCAACGCTTTGGGCCGATTTCCGGCAGACCTTCGTCAAGGGCGCGCTCTCGGGCTATATCCTTGGCTGTTCGGCGGCCTTCCTGACGGCGGTGCTGATCGACCGCAGCCCGTTCCTTCAACGCGGGCTTTTGCCGGTGGGCAATTTCGTCGCTGCCCTGCCCATCGTCGGCATCGCGCCGATTCTGGTGATGTGGTTCGGGTTTGACTGGCAGTCGAAGGCGGCGGTCGTCGTCGTCATGGTGTTCTTCCCGGTGCTGGTGAACACGGTGGCGGGGCTGGCCGCCACCGACCGGATGCAGCGCGACCTGATGGCGACCTATAGCGCCAGCTATCTGCAGACGCTGCTCAAATTGCGGCTGCCCGCCGCGATGCCCTTCGTCTTCAATGGGCTGAAGATCGCAACGACTCTGGCGCTGATCGGCGCCATCGTGGCAGAGTTCTTCGGCAGCCCGATCGTGGGCATGGGGTTCCGCATCACCGCCGAAGTGGGGCGGCTGGGTCTGGACATGGTCTGGGCCGAGATCGCGGTGGCGGCGCTGGCGGGATCGGCCTTTTACGGGCTGGTCGCGCTGATCGAACGGGGGGTGACCTTCTGGCACCCGTCGCAACGGCATTAACAAGGCCCCGAGAGCGGGCCACAACTTGGAGGTTGAAATGAAGAAGTTCCTTACCGGCGCGCTTCTGGCGGCAATGGCAGGCAGCGCGCAGGCGGCGGACGATGTGACGCTGCAACTGAAATGGGTCACCCAAGCCCAGTTCGCGGGTTACTATGTGGCGGCGGCCAAAGGCTTTTATGAAGAAGAGGGCCTGAACGTCACCATCCTGCCGGGCGGCCCCGATGTGGCGCCGACGCAGGTGATCGCCGGGGGCGGCGCCGATGTGGTGGTGGACTGGATGCCCTCGGCGCTGGCCGCCCGCGAAAAGGGTCTGGCGCTGGTCAACATCGCGCAGCCGTTCAAATCCTCGGGCATGATGCTGACCTGCCTCAAGGAATCCGGCGTGGCGACCCCGGCCGATTTCAAGGGCAAGACGCTGGGCGTCTGGTTCGGCGGCAATGAATATCCGTTCCTGAACTGGATGAACAAGCTGGGTCTCAAGACCGACGGCACCGATGTCACCGTGCTGAAGCAGGGCTTCAACGTGGACCCGCTGCTGCAAAAGCAGGCCGCCTGCGTTTCGACCATGACCTATAACGAATACTGGCAGGTGATCGACGCCGGCGTGAAGCCCGAGGATCTGGTGGTCTTCAAATATGAAGACGAAGGCGTGGCGACGCTGGAAGACGGTCTTTATGTGATGGAAGACAAGCTGGCGGACCCGGCCTTTGAAGACAAGATGGTGCGGTTCGTGCGGGCCTCGATGAAGGGCTGGAAATACGCCGAAGCCAATTCGGACGAAGCTGCGATGATCGTGCTGGAGAATGACGCCACCGGCGCCCAGACCGAAGCGCATCAGAAGCGGATGATGGGCGAGATTGCCAAGCTGACCGCCGGTTCGAATGGCGCGCTGGACCCCGCCGACTATGACCGCACCGTTGCGGCGCTGATGTCGGGCGGTTCGGACCCGGTGATCACCAAGGCCCCGGAAGGCGCCTGGACCCATGTCATCACCGACAAGGCCCTGCAATAAGAACGCGTCGCAAGGCATTGCCTGAAAACGACAAAGGCCGCACCTTCGGGTGCGGCCTTTTGCTTTCGCGGTGGGTGGGGTCAGCTTTCGGCGCTGGCTTCGGCCTCATCCTCGACCGGGGTGGCGGTCAGGCGGAAGCTGCGCAGGATGAAGTCCGGCACATGGTCGCCCATGCCGACAACGCGGGCGTCGTCGCGCGGGCCGCCCCGGCTTTGGTCGCGGCGGTCGCTGCGGCGGTCCCCCGTGGGGCGGTCCGCAGGGGCACGCTCCGTTGCACGCTCTGCCGCGCGGTCGCTGCTGCGCTCCGCGCTGCGTTCGGCATAGCGTTCGCGCTGCGGCGCGGGGCGGGGCGCGCGTTCGGTCTCCACCGGCTCTGCCTCGGTCGGGGCGGCAGCCTCGACGACAGGCTTGGCCACCGGTGCCTCTTCGCGCGGCGGGCGGCTGTCGCTCCGGCCGCGGCTGCGGCTGCGCGACGAGGAGCTGCGGTCTTCGCGTGGACGCTCGGGGCGGTCCGAGGCATCGTCCAGCGCGCCTTCGGGCAAGTCGCCGCGCGGGATTTCCAGTTTGATCAGGCTTTCGATCGCCGCCAGATATTTGGCATCCGCCGGCACGCCGATGGAATAAGCCTTGCCCAGACGCCCGGCGCGGCCGGTGCGGCCGATGCGGTGGACGTAATCTTCGGGATGCGACGGCAGGTCGAAGTTGAAGACATGGCTGACGGCGGGAATATCAAGGCCCCGGGCCGCCACATCCGAAGCGACCAGCAGGTGCAGTGAGCCGTCGCGGAACGAATCCAGCGTCTTGGTCCGCACGCTCTGGTCAAGGTCGCCATGGATCGGCGCGGCATTCAGCCCGTGCGATTTCAGCGACTTGGCCACCACATCGACATCCATCTTGCGGTTGCAGAAGATGATGGCATTGGTGCAAGCCTCGCCCTCGGCCCGGATCAGCGCCCGCAGCGCGGCGCGCTTTTCGGTGAAAGAGCGGTCCTTGCGGCTGGGCGTGAACTGGAAGAGCTTCTGCTCGATCGTGGTCGAGGCGGTGGCCTGACGCGCCACTTCGATCTTTTCGGGCGATTTGAGGAAGGTCTTGGTGATCCGCTCGATCTCGGGCGCCATGGTGGCGCTGAAGAACAGGGTCTGCCGCGCGGGCGGCGTCATCTGGAAAATCCGCTCGATATCGGGGATGAAGCCCATGTCCAGCATCCGGTCGGCCTCATCGACCACCATGATCTGCACGCCGGTCAACAGAAGCTTGCCGCGCTCGAAATGGTCAAGCAGCCGGCCGGGCGTGGCGATCAGCACATCGACGCCGCGGTCGATCAGCTTGTCCTGCTCGCCAAAGGAAACGCCACCGATCAAGAGCGCCTTGGTCAGCTTGGTGTGCTTGGCGTAAACGTCGAAGTTTTCCGCCACCTGTGCCGCCAGTTCGCGGGTCGGTGCGAGCACAAGGCTGCGCGGCATCCGGGCGCGGGCGCGGCCCTGTCCCAGAAGGGTGATCATCGGCAGGGTAAAGCTGGCGGTTTTGCCGGTGCCGGTCTGAGCAATGCCCAGCACGTCGCGCCCCTGCAGGGCGGGCGGGATCGCCTGCGCCTGAATCGGGGTGGGGGTTTCATATCCGGCTTCCGCCACGGCCTGAAGCACGCGGGGGTCCAGCGCAAGGTCAGAGAATTTGGTCATCAGCGTCCTGGGTGATGCGGGATCGGCCCGCAAATTAGGGGTGGGACGCGATCTTACCGGGCGCCCCGGCGTCATGGGGCGTTCTCGCCCTGTCGCGCGGATAACGGAAAAGTGCTGCGGGGTCAAGCAAGGGGCATCGGGCAGGGCCGGGGTCGGGAATTCCTGACTTTGCCGGATTTGCGCAAAAGAGTACTGTGATGACAGTGAACGGTTCGTGGTTGCCTGTGATTGAAAGCAGACATTGCCCCAAGCCATTTGCCTTTGTCATAGATCCCCCGCAGGGCTTCGGCCCAGGCGCATTTGCCCCAAGACCCGGCCGTCGTCTTCCCCAGACGACGGCCTTTTTCATGGCGAAAGGGCCGCCGTCCGGTTTGGACGGCGGCCCTTCATTCTGCGCGAGAACCCTTTTCAGAGATCGAAGGTCACGCCCTGCGCCAGCGGCAGTGTGGTGCCATAGTTGATGGTGTTGGTGGCCCGCCGCATATAGGCTTTCCACGCATCCGAGCCGCTTTCGCGGCCGCCGCCGGTTTCCTTTTCCCCGCCGAAAGCGCCGCCGATCTCGGCGCCCGAGGGGCCGATGTTCACATTGGCAATGCCGCAATCGGAACCGCGCGCCGAAAGAAAGGCTTCGGCTTCGCGCAGGTCATTGGTGAAGATCGACGAAGACAGACCCTGCGGCACGGCATTATGCGCCTCAAGAACATCATCGAAGTTCTTGTATTTCATCACATAAAGGATGGGCGCAAAGCATTCGTGCAGCACCGGGCCGCATTGTTCTGGCATCTCGACCAGCGCGGGGCGGGCATAGCTGCCGCCCGGGCCGTCTACCGGCTGACCGCCATGCACGGTGCCGCCTGCCGCCCGGGCCGCCTCAAGTGCGGCCTGCATCGCGGCACCTGCGCCCGCGTCAATCAGCGGGCCGACCAGCACGCCCTGCTCCAGCGGATTGCCGACGGTGACACTGGCATAGGCGGCCTTCAGCCGCGGCAGGAAGGCGTCATAGAGGCTTTCATGCAGGAAAAGGCGGCGCAGCGTGGTGCAACGCTGCCCGGCGGTGCCCATCGCGGCAAAGGCCACGCCGCGCAACGTCAGGTCCAGATCGGCCGAGGGGGTGACGATGGCGGCATTGTTGCCGCCAAGTTCCAGCAGCGAGCGGCCAAAGCGGGCGGCCACCTTGGGCCCCACCTCGCGCCCCATCCGGGTCGAGCCGGTGGCGGAAACCAGCGCCACCGCCGGACTGTCCACCAGCGCCTCGCCCGCCGCGCGGGCCCCGACGACCAGCGTTGCCAGCCCGGCCGGGGCCGCGCCGCCTTCGGCGTTGAAGCGGGCAATCGCCCGGTCCAGCATCGCCTGCGCCGCAAGAGCCGAGAGCGGCGCCTTTTCCGACGGTTTCCAGACCACCGCATTGCCGCAGACCAGCGCCAGCGCCGTGTTCCACGACCAGACCGCCACCGGGAAGTTGAAGGCGGAAATCACGCCCACGACGCCAATCGGATGCCAGGTTTCCATCATCCGGTGGCTGGGGCGTTCCGAAGCGATGGTATAGCCGTAAAGCTGCCGCGAGAGGCCGACGGCGAAATCGCAGATGTCGATCATCTCCTGCACTTCGCCCTGACCTTCCGAGGTGACCTTGCCGACCTCGATCGACACCAGACGGCCCAGATCGGCCTTGTGGTTGCGCAGCTCTTCGGCCCAGAGGCGGACCAGCTCGCCACGCTTGGGCGCAGGCACGACGCGCCAGTCGCGGAAGGCGCGGGCGGCGGCGGCGATGGCGGCCTCTGCCCCGGCCCGGCCCGCTTCGGGCAGGCTGGCCAGCACCTCGCCGGTGATCGGGCTGCGGGCGGGCATCGAACCTTCGGTCAAGGTGACGCCCAGCCGGGACAGAAGCGCAAGGGTTTCGGATTTCAGCGACATCGGGGGCCTCATCTTGCGGGGGTTTTCCGCAGTAAGACCGGCTGGGATCGCCCGGCAAGAGGGGGGATTTGCCGCCCGATCCGTCAGAAGGGCCGAATTTCAGGCGAAGTGTTGCAAGCTGTGGGTGAAATGACTGGCATCATCCGGCAAATCGCCATCTTCTGCCATTGCGCAAGGGCAAGCTGCAGGATGTGAAAATTTTCCCCCGTCCTGGCCGGAAATCACGCCTCTGCCGAAGGATGCAGCAAGGGGCGCCAGCCTGCGGCCATCACGGCCACCAGCGGCGCCGGCGTTAGCACCTCCAGCATTCCCTGCGGACGGGGCCGGGGCGGGCCATAGCCCGCCGGGCGGTGCGGATGCAGGCCGCGGGTCGTCACCAGATGCGGGCGGTCTTGCCAGATCACAAAGGCGCCTTCGGGCAGGGTTTCGGCGGCGGCCATGTGGCGGCGTTGCTGGCGGTCGGGCATCAGGCGGGCCTTGTGCAGCGCGCGGTCGATACTGGCGGCATCTGCGGCGCCGAACAGGCTTGCCCAGCGGTCACGGAACCGCAGCCAATCGGCGCGGCGGCATTCGGCGCAGGGGCGGTGCCCGGCGGCAGCGGCCACTGCCTCATCCAGAAAGAACAGCTCGGTATAGCGTCCCGGCGCCATCAGCGGCCTTTGGCGCCCTTTGAACGCCGTCAGGCAGGTGATCCAATGCGGATGCCGCCAGCGCGCCCGGCCAAGTTGCCCGGCATCGTCATGCAGGATGCCGCGATTGCCCATGAACAGGCCCCGCGCAGGGTGGGCGATGATCTGGCCATCGGGCTGCACCCGGTTCTGCCGCGGCATGAGCTACCTCAGGAAGATCAAGGCCAGCCCCGCCACCGCCAGCAGCGCGCCGGTCAGGCTGATCAGCGTGGGCCGTTGCCCGGTGCGCAGCCACAGAAGCGGCAGGATCATCACCGGCGAGGTGGCGGAAAGCGTGGCGATGATCCCGGTTTTTGACCCTTCCAGTGCGTAAAGAAACAGCGTCATGCCCAGAAGCAGGCCGATCACCGCGGTTATCGCAGTCAGCGCCAGCACCCGCAGGCTGGCCGTGCCTTCGGCGCGCGGCGCCAGCGGCGTGGCCGCCAGAAGCCCCATCGCCAGCCCCGAAGCCCCGACCCGGATCAGCGAGGCGAGCCAGGGGTCGATCCCCGCCACCATCACCGGCCGCGCGATCAGGCTGCCCGTCGCCTGACCCAGCGCGGCGCCCAGACCGAACATCAGGCCAATGGCCAGCGTGCCGCGCGTCTGCTCGAACCTGTGGGCATCGGCGCGCGGGCGGCCAAGGATGGCCACCGCCACGCCAAGCGCGGTCAGCGCGATGCCCGCCACGGCCTGCAGCGACAGGGTTTCGCCCAGCAAGGCCCAACCCAGAATGGCCGCCATCGGCGCGTTGGTGGCAAAAACCGCGCCCGCCCGGCGCGGGCCAAGCCGCGCCACGGCGGCAAAGTTGAACGTATCGCCCAGAAGGATGCCGACCACGCCCGAGACCGCGAGCACCAGAACCGTCGCTGGGTCCAGCCCGGCAAAGCTGCCGCCCGCCCAGACGATCAGCCCAAGCAGCAGCGCTACGAACACCTGCCGGTAAAGGTTGAAATGAAACGCCCCCAGCACCCGCACCGCATCGGTGGCAAGGATGCCGGTCATCGCCCAGCAGGTGGCCGTGCCAAGGGCGGCAAGTTCGTGAAGGGGCAGGGGCATGGATGGCCTGACGGGATATCCGGGGTCATGTAGGATGGGCAATCTGCCCATCCCGTCGATGGTTCAAACCATCATCTCCTTGGTCGCGGTCAGCCGCAGCTCGGGGTAGTCGCGTTCGATCCGGTCGATGTCCCATTTCAGCCGCGTCAGGAAAACCGTGTCGCCGTCATTGTCGATGGCGATGTGGCCCTTGTTGACGTTGACGAACTTTTCCATCTCGGCCTTGGGTCCGTTGACCCAGCGGGCCGAGGTAAAGTTCGACGGCTCGAACCGCACCGGCAGGGAATATTCCTGCTCGATCCGGCTGGCCAGAACCTCAAACTGCAACTGGCCGACGACGCCGACGATAAAGCCGGAACCGATCATCGGCTTGAACACCTTGGCCGCGCCTTCTTCGGCGAATTGCATCAGCGCCTTTTCCAGATGCTTGGCCTTCATCGGGTCCAGCGCCCGCACGCCGGACAGGAGTTCCGGCGCAAAGGACGGAATCCCGGTGAAATGCAGCGCCTCCCCTTCGGTCAGCGCGTCACCGATGCGCAACTGCCCGTGGTTCGGAATGCCGATGATGTCGCCCGCCCAAGCCTCTTCCGCCAGTTCGCGGTCGGCGGCGAGGAACATCACCGGGTTGGCAATCGCCATGGGTTTCTTGGACCGGACGTGCAGCAGCTTCATGCCGCGTTCAAAATGGCCCGAGGCAAGGCGGACAAAGGCCACGCGGTCGCGGTGCTTGGCATCCATATTGGCCTGCACCTTGAAGACAAAGCCGGTCACCGGCGTCTCTTCGGCAGAAATCTGACGCTCGGCGGCCTTCTGCGGCTGCGGTTCGGGGCCGAATTCGCCCATGCCGTCCATCAGCTCCTTGACGCCAAAGGAATTGATGGCCGAGCCGAACCAGATCGGCGTCATATGGCCTTCCAGCACCGACTGGCGGTTGAAGGCGGGCAAAAGCTCGCGCGCCATTTCAATCTCTTCGCGGAACTTGGCCAGCAGGTCGGCGGGAACGTGGTCGGCCAGTTTCGGATCGTCCAGCCCCGAAATCTGGATCGATTCCGCCACCTTGTTGCGGTCGGCGCGGTCCATGATCTCCAGCCGGTCGTGCAACAGATCATAGGCGCCGATGAACTCGCGCCCCATGCCGATGGGCCAGCTTGCCGGGGTGACGTCGATCGCCAGATTCTCCTGAATCTCGTCGATGATGTCGAAGGTGTCGCGGCTTTCGCGGTCCATCTTGTTGCAGAAGGTCAGGATCGGCAGGTCGCGCAACCGGCAGACCTCAAACAGCTTGCGGGTCTGGCTTTCCACGCCTTTCGCCCCGTCGATCACCATGATCGCGGCATCCACCGCCGTCAGCGTGCGGTAGGTGTCTTCGGAAAAGTCACTGTGGCCGGGGGTGTCCACCAGATTGAAGCGGTAATGGCGGAAGTCAAAACTCATGGCCGAGGCCGAGACCGAAATCCCGCGGTCCGCCTCGATCTTCATGAAGTCTGACCGGGTGCGCCGCGCCTCACCCTTGGCACGGACCTGTCCGGCCATCTGGATGGCGCCGCCGAACAGCAGGAACTTTTCGGTCAGCGTGGTCTTGCCGGCGTCGGGGTGCGAGATGATCGCAAAGGTCCGGCGGCGGGCGATTTCGGGCGGAAGGGTGGGGCGATTGTCCAGCATGGCCGCCGATTAGCCCAAAACGCGCCAGCCGTCCACGGGGGCGTTGCGGCCGAAGGGGCAGGGGGCCGTCTGCCCCCTCTGCGCGTGCCGCGCATTCACCCCCGAGGATATTTACCGAGAGAGGATGAGGTCAGGGCTTTTCGGGTTTGCGCCGCGGTTTCTGGAACAGCGCATCGGGGCCGAGGGCTTCGAGAAAGGCGCGGCCGGCTTCGGTGCCGAAATGCTGGTTCTGCGACAGGCCGGGAAAGCGGGCGCGGACCTCTTCGGAAAACTCGGGCGGCAGGCGGTTCACCGTGGTTTCGTTGACCATCAGGCTTTCGGCAGGGACGCCTTCGGCATAGATGATTTCATGCCGGTCGAAGACCAGACTGAAGTAGTCGGCAAAGCCGCCCTCGCGGATGAAGATGTTCTCGCCATCCACCAGATGGCGGGCCTGCACGAGGATTTCCGAGGTGGGCAGCCCCGCCACCCGCTCGCGCTGATAGAGGAACATGCGGTGATGCTGGCTGACGATCAGGTCACCGGCATTGCCCAGCGTTCCTTTGGCAATCACCACCGGCGCAAAGGGGCCGACGGCCTTGAGGGTGGCCTTGCCGACCCAGCGCAGCGGCTGGCCGCCATGGTCGCGCGTCAGCACGCGGTCGCCGGGGCGCAGATCCTCGATGGCGCGCTGGGCGCCGGTGGCCAGCGTGATCATCGTGCCACGCAGGAACGAGACGCAGAGGAGATCGGCCAGCCCGGCGGCCTCGGGCGCGGCCTCGACCTTGACCAAGGTGTAATCGGTGCCGACGGCCATCGGCGACAGCGGCAGCACCACCCGCGCGGTGCCGAGCGACAGGAGCAACAGCTCTACCCGTTCGCCGCTGTCGCCCATCAGATCATAGCGGGCCTCAAGTCCGATGGACTGGCCGGGGGTGCCGATGGCGCTGCCGGGGCCGACCTGCTGCCCCCCCGTGCCCTGCTGCACCACAAGGCGCAGCGGTTGGTGGCCGGGGTCGATCTGGTAAAGGTCGCCGGGGCAGACCTCATCGGGGCCGCCCAGGCCATCGCCCTGATTGACGCCGAGGCTGACGAACAGATCACCCGCCGCCAGCACCTGACAGGCCTGATCCGGGCGGCTGTCTGCGGGAAGGGCGTTCTGCGGCATCGGGTTTCCTGGCATCCTCTGCCTCTCAGTTAGGCAAAAGGCGGTGGTCCCTCAAGGGGAATTTCCGTGCCGCGGCGGCTTGAGAAGGCTGCCGCGCGGCTGTTAGTCTGGCCCGGCACAGGACAGGAGCGGGATGATGGATCTGGGGATCAGGGGCAAGCGGGCGCTGGTGACGGCGGGCTCGAAAGGTCTGGGGCGCGGCTGCGCCGAGGCGCTGGCGGCGGCAGGGGTGGACCTTGTGCTGAATGCGCGTGGCACCGAAGCGCTGGAGGCGACGGCAGCGGCGATCCGCGCGGCCCATGGCGTGCGGGTGGTGACGGTGGCGGGCGATATCGCCACCGAGGCCGGGCGTGCGGCGGTTCTGGCCGAGGCGGCGGGGGCCGACATTCTGGTGACCAATGCCGGCGGACCGCCGCCCGGCCTCTGGAGCGACTGGAGCCGCGAGGATTTCATCAAGGCGCTGGATGCCAACATGCTGACGCCCATCGCGCTGATGCAGGCGCTGATGCCGGGAATGATGGCGCGGGGCTGGGGCCGGGTGGTCAACATCACCAGCCAGTCGGTCAAGGCGCCCATCGCGCAGCTTGGCCTGTCGAATGCGGCGCGCACCGGGCTGACCGGCTTTGTCGCGGGCACCGCCCGGCAGGTGGCGCCGCAGGGGGTGACGATCAACAACCTGCTTCCCGGTATCCATGACACCGATCGCGCCACCTCGCTGGACAGCGGGGTGGTCAAGGCCAAGGGCATCACGATGGACGCGGCGCGGGCCGAGCGGATGGCGACGATCCCCGCCCGCCGCTATGGCACGGCGGCAGAGTTCGGGGCGGCCTGCGCCTTTCTTTGCTCGGTTCACGCCGGGTTCATCGTGGGCCAGAACATCCTGCTGGACGGGGGCGCCACGCTCGCCACGATCTGAGGTCAGAGCGGGGTTGCGACGATATCGGCGGGGCGCAACTGCGCCGCCCCGCTGCCCACCACCCGGGCGACGACATAGCCGTCAAGCAACACCAGTGCGGCCTGTTCGTCATCCTCAAGGGTATGCTCCACGCGGATGTCGGGCGGCAGCGGCGCGCCCGTGGCATCGGTGGCGGGCTGATAGGCAATCTCGATCTGCTCGGCGCCGGGGGTGAAGGCTTCGATCAGCACCGGGTCGTCAGTCGCGGCCTCGTCGGGGTCGGTCGCCGTCTCCGCGTCATGCGGTGCCGGGCTGTCCTCTGCAGACGGGTCTTCGGGCAGAAGGCTGATCTGTTCCGGGGTCAGGTCGGGCAGGTCATCGAACCGCGCCACTTCCAGCCCGTCCAGCCAGACCACCGACCCCGTGCCGTCTTCGGTCGGATGCACTGTCAGCTCGGGCACCAGAGGCTCTCCGGTGTCGGGGTCGAGTGCGGGCAGATAGGCCAGTTCGATGCTGGTCGCGGCGGGGGCGGGCTCTGCCGGTTCCGCAGCCAGGTCTTCGGCCGGATCATGCAGGGCTTCGGCAAGGTCATCCTCGGGGGCAACGGCCTCTGGCGCCGCCGCATCTTCGTCCGGCACCTTGTCGGCCGGGTCCGGTTCCGGCGTTGCTGCCTGTGCTTCGGAGG
This sequence comes from Tabrizicola fusiformis, assembly GCF_013328815.1. GTDB lineage: Bacteria > Pseudomonadota > Alphaproteobacteria > Rhodobacterales > Rhodobacteraceae > Fuscibacter. Next base: position 244,097 of record NZ_JABUHN010000006.1, on the reverse strand, counting down.
GCGCTTCGGGGGGCGGCAGCATGGCGAAACTGTTCGAGGGCAGTTGATCGAACACCACTTCGCCCGAGGTCAGGAACCAGGCAAGGTTGTCACGGTCGGCGGCAAGGCTGTCTTCGTCGTCATGGTGACTGCCATCAGACAGCAAATGCGTTGCGTTCTGGTCCGCAGCACCACTGTCGGCGCGGCTTTCATCGTCGTCATCGCTGCTGCCACCGCTGTCCAGCGCAAAGGTGACGCCCATGGCGCCCAGAAACAGCAAGAGATTGGTGACCAGTGCGAAGTCCATCAGGCAAATTCCGGCGCGTTGTTCCGCAAAAGCAGACAATCGGTCTAATTCCATATAATTGCGGTGCAATCATGGCGCGAACGGGGCTTGTGCCGCCATGCCTGACCCGCGGCAAGGGCGGCAAAAGGTGCGGCGGGCGGGTGCCGCTTGGTGCGGGGCTTGGCAAGGCGCGCCCCGCGCGTGTAAGACAGGGGCAAACATGGAGAGCCGGCTTTGAGCAATACCGACAGCTTCATCGACGAGGTCACCGAAGAGGTGCGCCGCGACCGGCTTTTCGCGGCTTTCCGCAAATATGGCTGGATCGGCATTCTGGCCGTGGCGCTGGTCGTGGGCGGTGCCGCGTGGAACGAATGGCAGAAATCGCGGGCCGAGGCGCGGGCCGAAGCCTTTGGCGACAGCCTTCTGGATGCGCTTGACCTTGGCGGTCCCGCCGAACGCCGCGCCGCGATCGAGGCGGTTCCGGCCGATGGCGGGCAGGCGGCGCTCAAGGCGCTGATGCTGGCCTCGGACCCGACCGAGGACAAGGCGGGCACGCTGGCGGCGCTCGACAGCCTTCTGGCCGATTCGACGCAGCCGCAGCTTTACCGCGACATCGCCGCGCTGCGCCGTGTTCTGGCGGCGGGCAGCGACATGGCGCTGGCCGAGCGGCGCAGCCTGCTTGCCGGTATTGCGGCACCGGGCCGTGCCCTGCGTGTGCTGGCCGAAGAGCAGCTTGCCTATCTCATGATCGAAGAAGGCAAGAAGGACGAGGCGATTGCGGCCCTTGCCGCGCTGATGCAGGATCAGGAGGCGCCTTCGGCTCTGCGCGCACGCGCGGGTCAGGTGATCACCGCGCTGGGCGGCACGCCGCCCGAGGTGAAGACGCCGGGGCAGGATCAGGGCTGAAAGGCCGAATGACGGATCGGGAAGGGAGCCACCTGTTGGGCAACTGGTCGAAAAGGCTTGGGATCGCGGCGCTGCTGGCGGGCACGGCTCTGGCCGGTTGCGAAAAGGACGTGATCCTTGAGGGCGAGCGCTTCCCGGTGCGCGCACCGCTGGAAGATTCTGTCGCGGTCGAGGGGCAACCTGCGCCGGTCGCCGCCGATCCGAAGGCGGGCTATGGTTCGGCGCCGATCTCGCTTCCGGGGCAACAGGCCAATGCCGACTGGCCGCAGCGTGGCGGCAATGCCGCCCATACCGGCCTGCATGGCGCGCTGTCGGCGGCGCCGGTGCGGGTCTGGTCGGCTTCGGTCGGCGCGGGCAATGCCAAGCGCGCCCGGGTGACGGCGGCGCCGGTGGTGGCGGGTGGCCGGGTCTTTGCGATGGATGCGGGCAAGCGGGTGGTCGCCCTTGGCCTTGGCGGCGCCCTGCAATGGGAAGCCTCGCTGCTGCCCGAGTTTGATAGCGGCAGCGACGTGGTCGGCGGCGGGCTGGCGGCGGCGGGTGGCAGCGTTTTTGCCAGCACCGCCTATGGCGAGGTGATCGCCTTTGACGCCGGCACGGGCGCGGTGAAATGGCGCCAGCGGCTGGATGGGCCGGTGGCGGGCGCCCCCTCGGTTGAGGGTGGCACGGTTTATGTCGTGGCGCGCGACGGCACCGGCACGGCGCTGGACGCTGCCAATGGCAAGATCCGTTGGCAGGTGACGGGCGTGCGCTCCGGCTCGGGTGTGATCAGCCCGGCGGCGCCTGCGGTGACGGGCGATGCGGTGATCCTTCCCTTCGCCTCGGGTCAGGTGATGGCGGTTGCGCGTGAAGATGGCGCGCGGCAATGGCTGGGCGCCGTGGCCGGGCAACGCAACGGGCGCGCCTATGCCGGCGTCGGCGACGTGACGGGCGATCCGGTGATTGCAGGCGGCGTGGCCTATGTCGGCTCCGCCTCGGGGCGGACGGTGGCGATTGGTGTCGCCGATGGCAAGCGGATCTGGACCGCCACCGAAGGCGCGATGAACCCGCCTCTGGTGGTGGGCGGCTCGGTCTTTGTCGTGAATGACGAGGCGCGGCTGGTGCGGATGGATGCCGCCACGGGCGACGTGATCTGGGCCACCGACATGCCCTATTACGACAAGGAAAAGGTCAAGAACCACAAGGCGATCACCGCGCATTACGGCCCGGTTCTGGCGGGTGGGCGGCTGGCGGTGGTGTCGTCGGACGGGCAGTTGCGGCTGTTCAGCCCAGTGGATGGCAGCCTGATCGGCGGCGCGGAAATTCCGGGTGGCGCGGCTTCGGCCCCGGCGCTGGCGGGGGGGATGCTGCTGGTGATGGGCGGCAACGGGCAGATTCACGCTTTCCGCTAGACCCGTTCCGCTGTAAGGGGGGCGCTTGCCTTCCCCCGCCCGGGGGCAGGCCCAAGTGACGGATCGAGAAGATGAGCTTTACCCTTGCCATCGTGGGGCGCCCCAATGTGGGCAAATCCACCCTGTTCAACCGGCTGGTGGGCCGCAAGCTGGCGCTGGTCGATGACCAGCCCGGCGTGACGCGCGACCTGCGCGAGGGCGATGCCAAGCTGTTCGATCTGCGCTTTACCGTGATCGACACGGCGGGCTTGGAAGATGTCACCGACGACAGCCTTCAGGGCCGGATGCGCCGCCTGACCGAGCGTGCGGTGGAAATGGCCGATGCCTGCCTGTTCGTGATCGACGGCCGTGCCGGTGTCACGGCGGCGGATGAGGTTTTTGCCGACATCCTGCGCAAGAAGAATGCCCGGGTCTTCCTTGCGGTGAACAAGGCCGAGGGCAAGGCGGGCGACAGCGGTGCGCTGGAAGCCTATTCGCTGGGGCTGGGCGAGCCGATCCGCATTTCCGCCGAACATGGCGAGGGGATGGACGACCTTTACCGCGAGCTGAAGCCGCTGGAAGGGGAGTTCGCGGCGCGTGAGGCCGAGAACACGCCGGAAACCGACCTCGACATCACCGAGGAAGAAGCCGAGCTTGAGGCCGATGAAGAGGCGCACAAGCCCACCGCAAAAAAACCGCTACAAATCGCGGTAATCGGGCGGCCCAATGCCGGAAAATCGACGCTGATCAACAAGATCATCGGCGAGGACCGCCTGCTGACCGGCCCCGAGGCGGGCATCACCCGCGACGCCATCTCGGTCCGGTCGGACTGGATGGGAACGCCGGTGCGGATTTTCGACACTGCGGGGATGCGCAAGAAGGCCAAGGTCACCGAAAAGCTGGAAAAGCTGTCAGTGGCCGATGGCTTGCGCGCCGTGCGCTTTGCCGAGGTGGTGGTGGTCCTTTTGGACGTGGAAATTCCGTTTGAGGTGCAGGATCTGCGCATCGCCGATTTCGCCGAGACCGAGGGGCGGGCGGTCGTCGTCGCGGTGAACAAATGGGATCTGGAAGACGAAAAGCAGGAAAAGCTGGCCGAGCTGAAAGAGATGTTCGAACGTCTCTTGCCGCAGTTGCGCGGGGCGCCGCTGATCACCGTATCAGCCAAGACCGGCCGCGGTCTTGACCGGCTGCATGATGCGATCCGCAAGGCGCATGACGTGTGGAACCGCCGGGTGGCGACGGCGCGGCTGAACTCGTGGCTGGGCGCGATGACCGAGGCGCACCCGCCGCCGGCGCCGGGCGGCCACCGCATCAAGCTGCGCTATATCACCCAAGCCAAGACGCGGCCGCCGGGATTTGTCATCAAATGCTCGCGCCCCGAGGAATTGCCGGAAAGCTATAAACGCTATCTGGTCAACGGCTTGCGCGAACATTTCGACATGCCGGGCACGCCGATCCGGTTGTTCTTCCGCAGCCAGGGCAATGAGAATCCGTGGAAGGAACGCAAGTTCCACACGCCTTCGCGCCTGCGCAAGCACAAGGAAAAGAACACGGGCGAATAGCAGGGCCGGTCAGCGCCGCAGCGCCAGAACCGCCAGCACCAAAGCTGCGGCAAGGGCGGCGCCGGTGACAAGGGGCAGGGTGCCGCCGTTGGCCACGGCGATGCCGGTCAGCGCCCAGATCACGGCGGCGCTGTAAAGCGGCTGGCGCGGGGTCTGGCCTTGCACCCATCCGGTAACGGCAAGGGCCACTGCGATCATTGTCAGCGCCGCGGCACTGTTGGACAACAGGCCATAGCCCGCCAGCATCACGCCGACCGAAACCGCGCTTGCCGCCGTCAGCCAGCCGGCAAACAGCGCCAAAGGCGCCGACAGCAGCCAGAAATCCTGCGCTGGCCGCGCGCGGAGCAAGGCCAGAACCGCAGCCGCCGCCATCAACAGGATCACCCCCGTCGCCACGAGCGGCTGAAACAGCGCCAGCGCGATCCAGCCGCTGCCCAGAACCAGCGCCGCGATCAGGGGCAGGCGCGGGCGCTGCCAGTCCGGGTGATCGGCCCGGGCGATCAGGCCAAAGGCGGCATTGCCGATCAGGCCCAGATAGATCAGCCCCCAGATGGCAAAGGCATAGCCGGTAGGCTGCACCGCCGGTCGGTCGATCTGCACCGGAAAGGCTGCGGGATCAAAGCCGGTGAAGGGCGCCGAAAGATAGGGCGCCACGGCAAAGGCCAGAGTGGCCAGCAACAGAAGGAATGCGGTTTTCATGCCCCTTCTACGCGCACCGACGCTTGCCGGATCAGTCGCGGGCGGGGGGCCGGGGGCTGCTGCCCCCGGCCCGGGCGATCACTCCAGAACGCCTGCCGCCGAAATCCGGGTCTTGCCGCCCAGATAGGGGTGCAGCACCGCAGGCAGATCAACCGAGCCGTCGGCCTGTTGCCCGTTCTCCAGCACCGCGATCAGGCAGCGGCCCACCGCAAGGCCCGAGCCGTTCAGCGTGGCCACGAACTCCGGCTTGCCGCCGCCCGCAGGGCGGAACCGGGCGTTCATCCGGCGGGCCTGAAACTGGCCGCAGGTCGAGACGCTGGAAATCTCGCGGTATTTATTCTGGCCGGGCAGCCATGCCTCAAGATCATGGGTCTTCTGCGCGCCAAAGCCCATGTCTCCGGTGCAAAGCACGATGGTCCGGTAAGGGATGCCCAGCTTTTGCAGGATGGCCTCGGCACAGACCGTCATCCGCTCATGTTCTTCCAGCGCGGTTTCGGGGGTGCAGATCGTCACCATTTCGACCTTTTCGAACTGGTGCTGGCGCAGCATTCCCGAAGTGTCCTTGCCCGCCGACCCCGCTTCGGAGCGGAAGCACTGGGTATGTGCCGTCATGCGGATCGGCAGGGCCGCCGCCTCAAGCACGTCGCCCGCGACCGAATTGGTCAGGGTGACCTCCGAAGTCGGGATCAGCCACCAGCCGTTCGTGGTCTGATAGCTGTCTTCGGCGAATTTCGGCAGTTGGTTGGTGCCATACATCGCCTCTTCCTTGACCAGAACCGGGGTCCAGGTTTCGGTCAGGCCATGCTCTTCGATATGGGTGTCCAGCATGAACTGCGCCAGCGCGCGGTGAACGCGGATCACGGCACCTTTCAGCACCACGAAACGGCTGCCAGAAAGCTTGGCTGCGGTTTCGAAATCCATCCCCGGTTTCACGCCCGCGATGTCGAAATGTTCGCGTGGGGTGAAGTCGAAGTTGCGCGGGCTGCCCCAGCGGCGGATCTCCACATTGTCGTCTTCGTCGCGGCCATCGGGCACCTGATCCAGCGGCAGGTTCGGAATGGTCATCAGAAGGTCACGCAGGCGCGCATCCTCATCGCCCGCTTCGGCGGTCAGCCGGGCAACCTCGGCCTTCTTCTCGGCCACAAGGGCGCGCAGGCGTTCAAACTCGGCCTCATTGCCGCTGGCCTTGGCGGCGCCCACCTCTTTCGAGGCGGCATTCTGCGCGGCTTGTGCGGTTTCGGCAGCCAGAATCCGGGCACGGCGGCTTTCGTCGATCGCCAGCACCTCGGCGGCGACGCCCGACAGACCGCGGCGCGAGAGAGCCGCCTCAAAGGCGGCGGGGTTGTCGCGGATCGTGCGGATATCGTGCATCATTGCCTCCGGTCTTCGGTTTCGCGGGCGTTATGCCGCATTTGCCCGCCCGGGAAAAGACCAGACGCAAACGGGCGCCCGAAAGCGGGCGCCCGTTTGTCCGTGAGGGAGGACGGCGATTACGGCGTCACGCTGGCCAGATACAGGCTGGTCAGTTCGGCCAGCGAATAATCCGCTGCATTCACCCGCAACGAGGCCGCCAGTTGCGCCTTGCCCTCGCTCGCTTCGCCGACGCCGCCGCGGATGTCGCGGTTGCGGCCCGAAGTGTAGAAGGCGGCCACATCGGCATTCTTCGCCTTGCGGGCGCTGTCGATGATCGACAGTTCGGTCAGGCTGTATTTCGCCGGATCAAGCCCCAGATTGGCGGCAAGCTGGGCGCTGCCCGGGGTCACGCTGTCGGCCAGGGCCGCGCGGTTGCCGCCCTTGACATAGAGGTTGACGGTGTTGGCGTCGCCGTCGCGCAGCGCCTGGTCGATGATGTTCAGTTCGGTCACGCTGTAGGCATCGGCGTTCAGGCCCAGCTTGGCGGCCAGTTGTTCGGCGGCGGGGCTGGCGGCATGGGCGGCCAGAGCAGAGGTGCCAAGGGCCAGAGCGGCAGCGGCAAAAGTAAAGCGGTTCATTGTTCTTGTCCTTTTCGGTTTCAACTCTCGGCGGGTTTCCTGCGCCGGATGAGAGGGAAATGGACCTGACAAGCCCCGGACATAAGCCGCGTTTTGCCGAACGGATCGTTCGATGGGATCGAACCACTTCTTGCGACGGAAGTCTTGACTTCATCCGTATGAACGCACAATTCGCGCGTATGGGCATCGGGAGTGTGCGTCAGTGGACATATCTGTCATGCAGAGTTTCGTGGCCGTGGTCGAGGAAGGCAGCTTTTCGGCGGCGGCACGGCGGCTGGGCCTGTCGAAAAGTCTGACCAGCAAGCGCATCTCGGATCTTGAGGCGCTGTTGGGCGTGCGGCTTCTGACCCGCTCGACCCGCTCGGTTTCGGCCACGGGGGCGGGCAGCGATTATTACCAGCGGCTCAAGGGCATTCTGGGCGATCTGGAGGCGGCGCATCAGGCGGTGCGCCAGCAGGGCGACCGGCCGGTGGGCCATCTGAAGCTGACGGCGCCCGTCACCTATACCCGCCGCGTGCTGCAACCGGCGCTGACCCGCTTCATGCGGGAATATCCCGAAGTCATGCTTGAAGTGGTGCTGGACGACGGCCACCGCAATCTGGTCGAGGAAGGGTTCGATGTGGCGGTGGTCGGCGGCGTGCTGGAGGATTCCAGCCTTTACGCCCGACGGCTGCGCGGCTCGCGGGTGCATATCGTGGCGGCGCCCGACTATCTGGCGCGGATGGGCACGCCGCAAACCCCGGCTGATCTGACGGGCCACCGCATCCTGCATTACACCAATCTGCGCCGGGGTCAGTCCTGGCCCTTTTCCTGCGGCAAGGAAATCCACCACCAGAAGATCGAGCCGGCCTTTGCCGCCAACAATGGCGACATCATCCATGCGACGGCGGTGGACGGCTTTGGCATCGCCTTCCTGCCCGAGTTCCTGATCGAGGACGATCTGGCTTCGGGGGCGCTGGTGCCGGTGCTGGCGCCCTTTACCCTGCCGGAATTGCCGATGCATCTGGTCTATCCGCACCGCAAACATGCCAGCGCCGCGCTGCGGGCCTTTCTGGACCTGATCGCAACCGAAATGGCGCCCTGAAGGTCACTCCGCCGCGCGGGCCACCTGCCGTGCCTGCCGCCGCGCCAGCCCCTGCCGGTCGGCGGCCAGATGGCGGGCGGTGTCCGCCATGGCGGCCAGCCGGGCACCAAAAAGGGCGCGGCAGGTGGCCATCGCGGCCGCAACCGGCGGGTGCGACAGCGCCGTGTCCATCACGGCGCGCAGGGCGGGCAGATGGCGCAGGATGCGGCTGTCTTCGCGTTCGTTGCGGTTATAGCGGTTGAGATAGACCTCACCCAGCCTTGCATTGGCGCCATCAGCGCGCATCCCGTCGCCGCGCTGTCGTTTCAGCGCCACCCGGTCCAGCGCCTTGGTGGCATAATGGTTGACCTGCGCCAGATCATGCGCCGCCATCCCCTCGGGCAGTTCATATTCCGGCTCGCCATTGCGGGCGCGGCCATGGGTAAAGCTTGCCGGCAGCGGCGCACCGCCGCCGTTGAGCAGCAGGACCGGCGGCGCCTTCTGGTTGGGCTTCCAGACTGGGCGGTGGATGTAAAGGCTTTCGATCCGTTCATCCATGCGGAACAACGTCTTGACCGTGCGGTGCTGCGCATAGGCGAGGCCGGCGGCGCGGGTGAAACTCTCGGTCACCAGCCCCGGCGGGCTGAGGTCATGGCCGCTGTCGCCGAAGATGCGCCAGCTTGCCGCCATGCCCGCCGCCCCTTGCGCCGTCAGAATCCCGGTCAGATCCTGCACGCGGGCTGTCGGGCTGTGGACCAGCAGAAATTCGTCGGCATCCAGCCACATCACCCAATCGGCCTTGCGGACCGCGGGGCAGGTGAAGGCCAGATTGCCGGCCCATGTCTGTGGCGCCACGCCGGGCGGCGGGCTGTGGCGGTGATGCGTCAGCCAGCCGATGCCCTCCAGCGCGTCGAGCAGCCCGTCCGAGCCGTCGCTGCAATCGTTGGAAAAGATCACGATGCGGTCGAAACCGATCATCCGGTGCCAAGCCAGCCATTCCAGCAGGTCGGGCCCCTCGTTCTTGACGGCCGACAGCAGGCAATGCGCGCTCATCCCGCCTGCCGCAGCTCTTGCAGATCGGCCAGATGGGTGACCCATGCCCCCACTTCGGCCAGACGGGCGGCCTGCCGGGCGGCGGTGGCCTGCCAGAGGGCGGCAAGCGGGCGATCATCCAGCGCCTCGGCCATGACATCGCGCAGCGCGGGCAGGTGGCGGGCGGCGCTGTGGTCTTCCTCTTCGTTGCGGTCGAACCAGCCCAGATAATCGGCGCCAAAGCGGTCTGCCGTTGCCCCGGGTATCAACCCGTTGCCGCGCCCCCGTTTTAGCGCCAGCCGGTCCAGCGCCTTGACGGCATAATGGTTGACCTGTGCCAGGTTCCAGCCTTGCTGCCCCTGTCCCAGCATGTCGCGCGGGCGGCCGTTCTTCTTGGGCGAGAACAGGAACCGGCTGTTGAGCGGCCGGCCCCGGCTGCCCAGCACCCGCGGCTCTGACCCCGGCTGCCAGAGCGGGCGGTGAATGCCCAGGGCGGCGATCTGCGGCCCGTTGCGATAGAGCGTTTTCACCGTGCGCGAAAAGGTATCCTCAAGCGGGGCGCTGCGGCGGAAACGGTCCACCGCCAGTTGCCCCGGCTGGGTCTGGCGGAACCCCGAAGAGCCGAACACACGCCAGTTCACCGCCATGCCCACCGCCCGGCCCATATTGGCCAGAAGATCGGCCAGACCGCCGCGCCCCGGATGCACCACTAGAAACTCGTCGGCATCCAGCCACATCGCCCAACTGGCCCCGGCGCGTTGCGGGTCTTGCAGCGCCAGACGGGCCACGTTGTCTTGCGCCGACAGGCCCGCCGGTGGGGTATGGCGGTGATGCGTCAGCCAGCCCATGGCCGCCAGCCGGTCCAGCATCAGGTCCGAGCCGTCGCTGCAATCGTTGGACCAGACCACGATACGGCCAAAGCCGATCATCCGGTGCCACGCCAGCCATTCCAGCAGGTCGGGGCCTTCGTCCTTGACCGCCGTCATCAGACAGGCATCGGGCACGACATCGGGCAGGGGCATCCGGCGTATCCTTGTTAATGTTGATGAAACATTAACGTGGGCCGTGCCGCATTGCATCCCCGGCGGCGACAATCGCTGCAAAGTGGGGCAATCGAGTCACGCCTGCCGGCCAGACGGACGCGCACAACCGCGTGATCTGGCCGGTAAGGACAGGGGGCAATCCCGTGGCCGGGCCGCCGTGCCTTGCCTATCCGGCGCAGCGCCTATAGTGTCCGCGCCGGATTCAGGGGCCAGAGGGCCCCCTCGCAGAGAGGTTGCCCATGTTCATCACTCCCGCCTTCGCCCAGACCGCAGGTGCCGCTTCCGGTGCCGGATCGGCCTTTGCCTCGTTCATGCCGCTGGTTCTGATCTTTGCGATCATGTATTTCCTTCTGATCCGCCCGCAGCAGAAGAAGATGAAGGATCTCAAGGCCATGGTCGAGGCGCTGCGCCGCGGGGATCAGGTTCTGACCGCCGGCGGCATCATCGGCAAGGTCAACAAGGTCAACGAAGACGGCACGGTCGAGGTTGAAATCGCCGACGGCGTGCGCGTCAAGGTGATGAAGCACACCATCTCTCAGGTTCTGAACAAGACCGAACCGGCCGTCGCGGCCTGATCCCCGGAACACCACCATGCAGCAGATGCCGCTCTGGAAGCGCCTTGTCATTCTGGTCCTGTGCGGCTGGGGTGCCCTTGCCGCGCTGCCGAATGCCTTTTACACCGATGTCGAGCGTCACAATGACGCCGCCAAGGAAATTGCGGCGGCTGGGGTGGCCACCGAGGAACAAAGCGCCGATCTGGCGCTCTGGCCCGAAATCCTGCCCTCGGCACTGATGAACCTTGGCCTTGACCTGCGGGGCGGGGCGCATCTTCTGGCCGAAGTTCAGGTGGGCGATGTCTATGCCCAGCGGATCGACGCGCTCTGGCCCGAGGTGCGCGACGCGCTGCGCGACCTGCGTGACGAGGTTGGTTCGGTCCGCCGTCAGCCTTCGGTGCCCGGCGTGCTGCGGGTGGCAATCTCCAAGCCCGAGGGCATGGCCGCCGCCTTGGCCAAGGTCAAGGCGCTGGCGCAGCCAGTGGTTTCGCTGACCGGGGTCGGTTCCACCGATATCGAGGTGCTGGCAGAGGGCGACGAACTGGTCGTGCAACTGTCCGAAGCCGAACGCGCCGCGACCGATACCCGCACCATGCAGCAATCGCTGGAAATCATCCGCCGCCGCGTGGATGAGGTGGGCACCCGCGAACCGACGATTCAGCGGCAGGGCGCCGACCGCATCCTCATTCAGGTGCCGGGCATCGGTTCGGCTGCCGAACTCAAGGATCTGATCGGCACCACCGCCAAGCTGACCTTCAACGCCGTGATCCGCTCCACCACCGATGCCGCCGCCCAGCCCGGCGCGCGTCAGCGGCTGGTTTCGGACATGGAGGAGAAGGGGCTTTACTACATCATCGAAGATACCGCCGTGGTGACGGGCGAAGAGCTGACCGATGCGCAGCCCGCCTTTGACCAGAACGGCAAACCTTCGGTCAACTTCCGTTTCAACCCCACCGGCGCGCGCAAGTTCGGCGATTATACCGCCGAAAACATCGGCAAGCCCTTTGCCATCGTGCTGGATGATCAGGTGATTTCCGCCCCGGTGATCCAGAGCCACATTCCCGGCGGTTCTGGCCAGATCACCGGCAATTTCACCGTGGAAAGCTCGACCAACCTTGCGGTTCTGCTGCGGGCGGGCGCGCTGCCCGCCAAGATGACCTTCCTTGAAGAACGCACCATCGGCCCCGAACTGGGGCAGGATTCGATCGACGCCGGCAAGACCGCCGCCTTGGTCGGCATGGTTCTGGTCGTGGCCTATATGATTGCCTCTTACGGCTGGTTCGGCACCATGGCGGTGATCGCGCTGACCATCAACCTGATGTTGCTGATTGCCATCCTGTCTACCATCGGCGCCACGCTCACCCTGCCGGGGATCGCGGGGATCGTGCTGACCATGGGGATGGCGGTGGATGCCAACGTGCTGATCTACGAACGCATCCGCGAGGAACTGCGCGAAGGCAAATCGCCCGGCCGCTCCATCGAGCTTGGCTTCGAGCGGGCCTTCTCCGCCATCATGGACTCGAACGTGACGGCGGTTATCACCGGCCTGATCATGTTCTTCATCGGCTCGGGCCCGGTGCGGGGCTTTGCGGTGACGCTGCTGATCGGCATCATCACCTCGATGTTCACCGCGGTCTATGTGACCCGCTTCATCGTCGAAACCTGGATGGCCTGGCGCCGTCCCAAGGACATCGTGGTCTGAGGAGTAACCGTCATGGCATGGCGTCTGCGGCTGGTCCCGGAAAAGACCAACATCGACTTCTTCAAACTTCAGTTCATCACCTTCGGCGTCTCGGCGCTGGCGGTGGTGGTCTCGCTTCTGGCGGTGGCCATTCTTGGGCTGAACTTCGGCATCGACTTCAAGGGCGGCACCACGATCCGCACCGAAAGCACGCAGGCAGTGGACATCGGCGTCTACCGCGATGCGATGTCAACGCTCGAGCTGGGCGATGTCTCGATCACCGAGGTGTTTGACCCAAGCTTCCGCGCCGACCAACATGTGGCGATGATCCGCATCCAGGCCCAGGAAGGCGCCGAAGCAGTCACGCCGGAAACCATCGGCGTGATCGAGGCAGCGCTCAAGGCGGTTGACCCGGCGATCACCTTTCCTTCGGTGGAATCGGTGGGGCCCAAGGTCTCGTCCGAGCTGATCTGGTCGGCCCTATTGGCGGTGGCGGCCGGCGCGGCGGGAATCTGGGTCTATGTCTGGATCCGTTTCGAGTGGCAGTTCGCGGTGGGCACGGTCGCGGCGCTGATCCACGACGTCGTGGTGACGGTCGGGGTTTTTGCCATCTTCGGGCTGAAATTCGATCTGACCATCGTGGCGGCGCTGCTGACCATTCTGGGCTATTCGGTCAACGACACCGTGGTGATCTTTGACCGGCTGCGCGAGAATTTGGCGAAGTACAAGACCATGCCGCTGCGCGAGATGATGAACCTGACGGCGAATGAAACCCTCAGCCGCACCATCATGACCGCGACCACCACCATGCTGTCACTGATCGCGCTGATCGTCTTCGGCGGCGATGTGATCCGCGGCTTCGTCTTTGCGATGCTGTTCGGGGTGATCATCGGCACCTATTCGACGCTTTATGTCGCCAAGAATATCGTGTTGTTCCTTGGCCTTGACCGCAGCGACAAGCCGAAGGGCGGCAAGCCCGCAAGCCACGAATTCGCCAATATCGACGCCTGAGCCATGCGCCTGACCGAGATCAGCTATGGCTCTGCCCAGCCGATCGAGGGCTATGGCCCGGGGTTCTTCCGGCTGGGCACCCATGTGCTGCGCGGTGCCTGCCTGATCACGCCATGGGATGCCGGGCCATGGGGCGGGCTTGAGGATCTGGCGACGCCTCTGGCAATGGCAGGGCGGATCGACGTGCTGCTGCTGGGCCTTGGCGCCGAGATTGCCCCGGTGCCCCGCGCCTTCCGCGAGGCGCTGGAGGCCGAAGGGATCGGAGTGGAGCCGATGAATTCGCCCGCCGCCTGCCGCACCTATAACGTTCTGCTGGGCGAGGGCCGCCGGATTGCGGCGGCCCTGCTTCCGGTGGTCTGACGCAATTTCTTCGAAGAAATTTGCAAAATCCTTCGAAGGTTTTTTGGCATCACCAGAGGTGATGCACCTCGGGCCGGATCAGCCGGTCATAAACTTCCCGCGCAGCCTGCATCACCTCGGACGACAGCGGCGGCAGATTGGCCGCTTCGGCATTGGCCCGCGCCTGCGCCGGGGATTTGGCGCCGGGGATCACCACGCTGACCGCCGGGTCCATCAGAATCCAGCGCAGCGCGAAGGCCGCCATGGCCTGCCCCTGCGGCACCAGCGGGCGCAGCGCCTCGACCGCTTCCAGCGCGAGGTCATAGGGCACGCCCGAGAAGGTCTCGCCCTTGTCGAAGGCTTCGCCGTTGCGGTTGAAACTGCGGTGGTCATCGGCGGCAAAGGCGGTGTCGCGGGCCATCTTGCCGGTCAGGAGCCCCGAGGCCAGCGGCACCCGGGCGATGACGGCGACATTGGCCGCCTCGGCCTCGCGGAAAAACACTTCGGCGGGGCGCTGGCGGAAGAGGTTGTAGATGATCTGCACCGAGACCACGCCGGGCCAGCGAATGGCCCGCCGCGCCTCTTCCACGGTTTCGACCGAGACGCCGTAATCGGCAATCTTGCCCTTGGCCTTGATCGCATCCAGCGCGGCAAACATCGCCGGATCGTCGTAGACCGGGGTGGGCGGGCAGTGCAGTTGCACAAGGTCCAGCCGCTCAACCCCCAGATTGGTCAGCGAGCGGTCGATGAACGCCTCGATCGCGGCGCCGGTATAGGCGCTGGCCACATGCGGGTTCAGCCGCCGCCCGGCCTTGGTGGCGACGAAGGGGCGGACGCCGCCGCGTTCGGCCAGAACCTCGCGGATGATTCGTTCGGACCGGCCGTCGCCATAGACATCCGCCGTGTCGATGAAGGTGACCCCGGCATCCAGCGCGGCGTGCAGCGCGGCCTTGGCTTCGTCCAGCGTCACTTCGCCCCAGGTGCCGCCGATGGCCCAGGCGCCAAAGCCGAGGCGGGTCACGGTCTGGCCGGTGCGGCCGAAGGGATTGGTCTGCATCTGTCGCTCCTGTTACCGGCCCCGGAGAGTTTCGCACCCTCCGGACCTCCCGCGGGATATTTGGCGGGAGAGGATGAGAAGGGCAAGACCGTGCGGGCGGCGATGGCCCTTTTCGTGGCGGCGGGCATCGGGTAGGGCTGGGGCATGACGCTGTTGTCCGTAAAAGATCTTGCTGTGGCGCGCGGCGATCTGCCGGTGCTGGAAGGGGTGGGCTTTGCCCTTGCCCCGGGCGAGGCGTTGGTGCTGCGGGGGCCGAATGGCATCGGCAAGACCACGCTTTTGCGCACGGTGGCGGGGTTGCAGCCGCCGCTGGCGGGGCAGGTCGTGGCGGCGCCCGAGGCGGTGGCCTATGCCGCCCATGCCGACGGGGTGAAGGCGGTGCTGACGGTGGACGAGAATCTGGGGTTCTGGGCCGGGGTGTTCGGTCAGGACCGGGTTGCGGAGGCGCTTGACCGGATGAACCTGCGCGCGCTGGCCGACCGGCGGGCGGCCAATCTTTCGGCGGGGCAGAAGCGGCGGCTGGGGCTGGCGCGGCTCTTGGTCACCGGGCGTCCGGTCTGGGTGATGGACGAGCCGACGGTCTCGCTGGATGCGGCCTCGGTGGCGCTTTTCGCGCAGGCGGTGGCACGGCATCTGGCGGCGGGCGGCGCGGCGCTGATCGCCACCCATATCGACCTTGGCCTTGCCACGGCGCGGATGCTGGACCTGACCCCCTTCAAGGCCCGCCCGCCCGAGGATGGCGGACGGCGCGGCGCCTTTGACGAGGCCTTTGCATGATCGGCCTCTTGATCCGGGATTTGCGGCTGGCGGTGCGGGCCGGGGGGGGCTTTGGCCTGGGGTTGGCGTTTTTCCTGCTGGTGGCGGTGATCGTGCCTTTGGGCGTGGGGCCGGAGGCCGCAACGCTGGCCAAGATCGCGCCGGGCATCCTGTGGGTGGGGGCGCTCCTCTCCTGCCTGTTGTCGCTGGACCGGATCTTTGCGCTGGATTTCGAGGATGGCTCGCTGGACCTCTTGGCCACCTCGCCCATTCCGTTGGAGGGGGTGGCGGCGGTCAAGGCTCTGGCGCATTGGCTGGTCACCGGGCTGCCGCTGGTGGCGGTTTCGCCGGTGCTGGGGCTGCTTTTGAACCTGCCGGGGCCGGGCTATCTGTGGCTGGTGCTGGCGCTGGCGCTGGGAACCCCGGCGCTGTCGGTGATCGGCGCTTTCGGGGCGGCGCTGACCGTGGGGCTGAAACGGGGCGGGCTGTTGATGAGCCTTCTGGTGCTGCCGCTCTATATCCCGACCTTGATCTTTGGCGCCGAGGTGGTCAAACGGGGGGCGGCGGGGCTGTCGGTGGGCACGCCGCTGGCGCTTTTGGCCGGGATCACCGCCGGGTCGCTGGCGCTGTTGCCCTTTGCGGCGGCTGCGGCAATCCGCGTCAACCTCCGTTAGCGCCCGATGTGGTAGGAAGAGCCGTAACCGTGGGACGAGCCATGTCGATCTGGGAATATGCCAACCCCAAGCGCTTCATGCAGACCTCGGGCCTGCTTTTGCCCTGGGTCAGCGGGGTGGCGGCGCTGTGCCTGATGGCGGGGCTGGTCTGGGGCTTTTTCTTCACGCCGGTCGCCGACAAGTTCGGCGCGACGGTCAAGATCATTTATCTGCATGTGCCGGCGGCGATGATGGCCACCTCGGCCTGGGCGATGATGCTGGTCACCTCGCTGATCTGGCTGGTGCGGCGGCATCATGTGTCGGCGCTCTCGGCCAAGGCGGCGGCGCCGGTGGGGCTGGTCTTTACGGTGATCGGCCTGATCACCGGGGCGATCTGGGGGCAGCCGATGTGGGGCACCTGGTGGGCCTGGGATCCGCGGCTGACGGCCTTTCTGATCCTGTCGCTGTTCTATCTGGGCTATATCGCGCTTTGGGCGGCGGTAGAGAACCCGGATACCGCGGCTGACCTGACTTCGGTGCTGTGCATCGTCGGATCAGTATTTGCCTTCCTGTCGCGCTATGCGGTGCTGTTCTGGAATCAGGGGCTGCATCAGGGGGCGACGCTGTCGCTGGATAAGGAAGAGAACATCTCGGATGTCTACTGGTTCCCGCTTCTGCTGTGCATTGCGGGGTTTGTGCTGTTGTTCGTGGCGCTGGTACTGCTGCGCACCCGGACCGAAATCCGGGCGCGGCGGCTGGCGGCGCTGATGGCGCGGGAGAGGCTGGCATGATGCCGGAGCTGGGGAAATATGCGGGCGTGGTGCTGTGGTCCTATGCGGCCACGATCGCGCTTCTGGTGCTGGTGGTGGGCTGGTCGCTGTGGCGGGGGGCGCAGGTGAAGCGGCAGTTGCGCGAGGTTGAGGCACGGCAGGGCAAGAACCATGGGTAGGATTTTGATGGCGCTGCCGCCGCTGTTGTTTCTGGCGCTGGCGGCGATGTTCTGGTGGGGCATGGGGCGCGAGAATGTGGGCCAACTGCCCTCGACCTTCATCGGTCAGCCGGCGCCGCCTTTGGGAACCGGAGTTCTGCCCGGCATTCCGGGGGTGACTTCGGCCGATCTGGCAGGCGGCAAGGTGACCATCGTCAATTTCTGGGCAAGCTGGTGCCCGCCCTGCCGGGCCGAGCATCCGACGCTCAAGGCGCTGTCCGAAGAAGGGCTGCATGTGGTCGGCGTCAACATGATGGACCGTGAGGCCGATGCGCTGGCCTTTCTGGGGGAGGCGGGCAATCCCTTTGCCGGCGTGGTGTTCGATCCACGCGGCAAGACAAGGCTGGATTGGGGCGTCACCGCCCCGCCCGAGACCTTCATCCTGAACGGCGATGGCACGGTGGCCTATCGCTTCATCGGGCCGATGGTGGGCGATGATTACCAGCAACGCTTCCGCCCCGAGCTGGAAAAGGCGCTGGCGGCGCAGTAGGGCGCAAGTTTCTTGCAAGAAACTTGCAAATTCCTTGCAAGGAATTTGGCGCGGGAGGTTGTCGGCGTGCCCGTGGCGGGCCGGGCAGGGGGGCTGTCTGCCCCCCACCGGCGCCCTGCAGGCGCCGCCGCCCGAGGATATTTGGGCCAAGATGAAGGTCAGAAGACCGCAATCACCAGCGCAAGGGCCGACAGCAGCGCCATGGCGGTGAGATCGGCCCAGAGCGGGCTGGTCCGGGTTTCGGTTCTGGCGGTGGGGCGCATTTCTGTCTCCTCTTGTCCTGAAGGCAGGATGCGCGCGGCGGGTTAACAAAGCACAAAGGCCCGGAGGTTTCCCTCCGGGCCTTGTTTGCCGGTCTTGCCGGATCAGGAGGCGGCGAGGTTGCGCAGGACGTAATGCAGGACGCCGCCGTGTTCGACGTATTCGATCTCGATTTCGGTATCGATCCGGCACTTGATCTGGATCGTCTTCACCGTGCCGTCGCCGTAGGTGATGGTGCAGGGCACCAGCGACAGCGGCTTCAGATCGCCGGCGAGGCCCGCGATGCTGACCACTTCATCGCCCTTGAGGCCCAGCGACTTGCGGGTGTCGCCATTGGTGAACTCGAACGGGATCACGCCCATGCCGACGAGGTTGGAGCGGTGGATACGC
Source organism: Tabrizicola fusiformis (assembly GCF_013328815.1). GTDB lineage: Bacteria > Pseudomonadota > Alphaproteobacteria > Rhodobacterales > Rhodobacteraceae > Fuscibacter. The sequence continues at coordinate 225,989 of NZ_JABUHN010000006.1, read as the reverse complement.
TCGAACGACTCGGCGATGACCGCCTTGACGCCCAGAAGTGCTGTGCCCTTGGCGGCCCAGTCGCGCGAAGACCCGGCGCCGTATTCGATGCCGCCGAAGATCACCAGCGGGGTGCCCTGTTGCTGATAGGCCATCGAGGCGTCGAAGATCGAGGTCTGCACCCCGTCCGGCCCCTTGGTGTAGCCGCCTTCGACACCGTCCAGCATCTCGTTCTTGATACGGATATTGGCGAAGGTGCCACGCATCATCACCTCATGGTTGCCGCGACGGGCGCCATAGGAGTTGAACTCGGAGACCGGAACCTGACGCTCGGTCAGATACTTGCCCGCCGGAGTGGTGGGCTTGAACGAACCTGCGGGCGAGATGTGGTCGGTGGTGATCATGTCGCCCAGAAGCGCCAGAACCCGGGCGCCCGAGATATCGGCGATGGTGCCCGGCGTTTTGGCCATGCCTTTGAAATAGGGCGGGTTCTGGATATAGGTCGAGGTCGGCGGCCAGTCATAGGTCTCAGAGTCGGTGGTTTCGACCGCCTGCCATTTGGCATCGCCCTTGAACACATCGGCGTATTTTTTCAGGAAGGCTTCGCGGGTGACGACTTCGTTCACCAGATCGGCGATTTCCTTGTTGGTCGGCCAGATGTCTTTCAGGAACACCGGCTTGCCGTCTTTCGAGGTGCCGAGCGGTTCCTTGGTCAGGTCGATGTTCATGTCGCCGGCCAGCGCATAGGCCACGACCAAGGGCGGCGAGGCGAGGTAGTTGGCGCGGACGTCGGGCGAGATGCGGCCTTCGAAGTTGCGGTTGCCCGAGAGGACGGCGGTGGCGACCAGATCGCCCTCGTTGATCGCCTTGGAAATCTCGGGTTGCAGCGGGCCCGAGTTGCCGATGCAGGTGGTGCAGCCATAGCCGACCAGGTTGAAGCCGACGGCGTCAAGGTCTTCCTGCAAGCCCGCAGCGTTCAGGTATTCCGACACGACCTGCGAGCCGGGGGCGAGCGAGGTTTTCACCCAGGGCTTGCGGTTCAGACCCAGGGCGCGGGCCTTGCGCGCCACAAGGCCAGCCCCGATCAGCACATAGGGGTTCGAAGTGTTGGTGCAGGAGGTGATCGAGGCAATCACCACCTTGCCCGAGGACATGGTGTAATCTTCGCCCTCAACCGCGACTTCGACGCCCATCGGACGCTTGAAGCTGGCTTCCATTTCCTTGGCGAACGAGGTTTTGGCATCGGTCAGCGGCAGATAGTCCTGCGGGCGCTTCGGGCCGGAGATCGCCGGAACGATGCTGCCCATATCCAGATGCAGGGTCGAGGTGTAGACCGGATCGTAGGCTTCATCCCGCCACATGCCGTTGGCCTTGGCATAGGCTTCGACCAGCGCGATGCGGCCCTCATCGCGGCCGGTGCCGCGCAGGTAGCGCAGGGTTTCATTGTCGATCGGGAAGAAGCCGCAGGTGGCGCCGTATTCCGGCGCCATGTTGGCGATGGTCGCCCGGTCGGCCAGCGGCAGGCGGTCAAGACCCTCGCCGTAGAATTCGACGAACTTGTTCACCACGCCATGCTTGCGCAGCATCTGCACGACCTTCAGCACAAGGTCGGTCGCCGTGGTGCCTTCCATCATCTCGCCGGTCAGCTTGAAGCCGACGACTTCGGGGATCAGCATGGAAACCGGCTGGCCCAGCATCGCGGCTTCCGCCTCGATCCCGCCCACGCCCCAGCCCAGAACGGCAAGGCCGTTGACCATGGTGGTGTGGCTGTCGGTGCCGACCAGCGTATCGGGGTAGGCCACAAGGTTGCCGTCTTGATCGGTGTCGGTCCAGACGGTCTGGGCCAGATATTCAAGGTTCACCTGATGGCAGATGCCGGTGCCCGGCGGCACCACGCGGAAGTTGTTGAACGCCTTTTGCCCCCATTTCAGGAAGACATAACGCTCCATGTTCCGCTCATATTCGCGGTCCACGTTGGCCTGAAAGGCGCGGGGGGTGCCGAATTCGTCGATCATCACCGAGTGGTCGATGACCAGATCGACCGGGTTCAGCGGGTTGATCTTCTGCGCGTCGCCGCCAAGGCCAAGGATGCCGTCGCGCATCGCGGCCAAGTCCACCACCGCCGGAACGCCGGTGAAGTCCTGCATCAGCACGCGGGCCGGGCGATAGGCGATTTCGCGCGGGTTCTTGCCACCCAGCTTGCCCCAGTCGGAAAAGGCGCGGATGTCATCGACCGAAACGGTCTTGCCATCCTCGAACCGCAGCATGTTTTCCAGCACCACTTTCAGAGCGGCGGGAAGCTTGGCGAACTCGCCCAGACCGGCGGCTTCAGCGGCGGGGATCGAATAATAGGAGACGGTCTGGCCGCCTGCAGTCAGGCTCTTGCGGGTCTTCTGGCTGTCGTGTCCAACGGTGACGGTCATGCGGGCCTCCTCATGGCTGGCGTCCTTGCGGGGTTGATGCCGAAGAGGGCGGCACGACGCAAGGGAATCGTAGGGGTCGGGTGGCATTGTATGCAATTGTATGCCGAAATGCCAGCCCCTCTTTTCGATCTTTCCGGTGCAGAAGCCCGGCCTTGGCGCCTCGCAAAACCTTGATTGGCGCGCCGCTTCGGGCTTTTGTAGAAGGAAGGGGCCTGACGGGGAACGGAACCAAGCCATGATGCGACAGATTGTCAGTGCCGCCTGCGGCCTTGGGTTTTGTCTGACCGCGCCCCAGCTTGCCGGGGCCGAGGGCGTTTCGGAGCCCGGCGTGGTGGTGGAACTTTACACTTCGCAGGGCTGTTCCTCTTGCCCGCCTGCCGATGCGCTGATGGAAGAGCTGGTGCGTCAGCCGGGGGTGATCGCCCTGTCGCTGCATGTCGATTACTGGGATTACATCGGCTGGCAGGATACTTTCGGCAATGCCCGTTTTACGGCACGGCAGAAAGCCTATGCCCATGCGGCGGGCGAAAAGATGATCTATACGCCGCAGATCATCGTCGCCGGGGGCGAACGTCTGGTCGGCAACGAAGGGGCCGCGGTCGCCAGCGCGGTGCAGCGCGGCGCCGGGCGTCAGGGGGGGGTGGCGCTGACCCTGACCCGCGAAGGCGATCTGGTGCGGATCGACGCGCAGGCGGCACAGCCGCTGCCCGCGCCGGTGCGGGTGCAACTGGTGCGCTACCTGCCGCAGCAGACGGTCGAGATTGCCGGCGGCGAGAATGCCGGCCAGATCGTGACCTATTCCAACATCGTGACCGATTGGCAGATCGTCGGCGAATGGGCCGGGCAAGAGCCGCTGGCCCTGACCGTGCCCGCCGCGGGCAGCGCGCCCGTGGTGGTGATCCTCCAAAACGAAGGCCCCTCCGACATCATCGCGGCGGCCCGCCTTCGGTAAGATGGGCAATATTGCCCATCCTACGCGCGTCCTACGCGCGGTCGTCCTTGGGGCTGCCCATCACCACAAAGGTTGTGATCGCCTGCACCTGCGGCAGCACGCCCAGAACCTCGGTGTGCCAGTGTTTGTAGGCGGCAAGGTCGGCCACCTCCACCCGCAACAGATATTCGATGGTGCCGGTCACATTGTGACACTCACGCACCTGCGGCGCGCGGGCCACGGCGCGCTCGAACGCCTCTTGCGCCGCCTTGGTGTGGCTGTTCAGCCCCACCGTGACATAGGCGACAAAGCCCACCCCCAGCGCCACCGGGTCCAGCACGGCGCGGTAGCCCTTGATCACGCCCGAACGCTCCAGCTCCTGCACCCGGCGCAGGCAGGCAGAGGGCGAGAGACCCACCCGATCGGCCAGTTCCAGATTGGGCTGGCGGCCGTCGCGTGACAGCTCTTGCAATATCCGTTCGTTGATTGCATCCATCTTCGCCATGAATTGCAGAAATAGCTGATGTGGCGCCATCTTTGCAATCCCATGCCGCAGGATTTCACCGATCCTTGCGCCATGACATATGATCTCCTCCTTGCGCTCCTCGGCTTTGCCTTCGTCACCTCGGTCACGCCGGGGCCGAACAACCTGATGCTGATGGCCTCGGGCGCCAATTTCGGCTTTCGCCGGACGCTGCCGCATATGCTTGGCATCTCGCTGGGCTTTGTCGTGCTGGCGGGCGCGGTGGGGCTTGGGCTGGCCGGGCTCTTGCACGGCTTTCCACTCGCGATGCTCGCGCTCAAGGCGCTTGCCGTGGGTTATATGCTGTGGCTCGCGTGGAAGATCGCCCATGCCGCCGCCCCGGGCGAGGGCAGGGCGGGCGGCAGACCGATGAGCCTGCTGCAAGCGGCCCTCTTCCAATGGGTCAATCCCAAGGCTTGGGCCATGGCCCTTGGCGCCATCGCGGTCTATGCGCCGGGCGGGCGCATCGCGGAAATCGCCCTTGTCGCCGCGATTTTCTCGCTGGTGAACCTGCCCACCGTCGGCCTCTGGGCCTGGGCGGGCGAGGCTTTGCGCCACTGGCTGTCGGATGCGCGGCGGCTGCGGGTCTTTAACCTGACGATGGCGGCGGCGCTGGTCGCCTCGCTCTGGCCGGTCCTGAAAATGTGAAGGGCGCCCGAAGGCGCCCCCCCCCCCGTTACTTCACCCGCGTCCAGGTGCCGCCATCGCGGCAGATGCCCAGCACACAGCCTCTGACCGCCAGCGAGTTGCCCGAAAGCTGCATGTCCGAGCTATAGGTCTTGTCGCGGTCCGGCGACCAGATCTTGCCGTCGTCATAAAGACCGTCGGGATAGGCCACCATGTCCCAGACGATCTTCTTGCCGACATTGGGGCTGTCGATTTCCTTGCCCGAGCCGTCGAACGCCTTGATCAGCGTGCCGCAAAAGGCCGGGCCGCAGGGCTTGATCTGGACATAGCCGAAATTGCCATTGTCGTCGGGCTTGGTCTTCCAGGTGCCTTCCACCGGGTCTGCCGCAAAGGCCGCCCCGGCGCCGACCGACAGCACCGCCGCGAGAATCAGTTTCTTCAGCATGGGTTCCTCCTCCCAAAGTTCCTTGCGTCGATCATCCGCGACAGGATGCCCGGCAGGCAAGCATGACGTGAGGTCGCGCCCCGCTTGGCAATCCGCGCGGCCCGTGCCAAAGGAAGTGCCACCGCAAAACCGGAGTGCCCGATGATCCTCTATCCCGCCATCGACCTGAAAGACGGCCAATGCGTGCGCCTCCTGCGGGGCGAAATGGCGGCGGCCACGGTGTTCGGCGACGATCCCGCGGCGCAGGCGCTGAAGTTTCAGGCGGCCGGCTGCGAATGGCTGCATCTGGTGGACCTGAATGGCGCTTTCGCCGGTGCCCCGGTGAACGCCGCCGCGGTCGAGGCGATCCTGAAAGCGGTGAAGGTTCCCGCCCAGCTTGGCGGCGGCATCCGCGACATGGCGACGATTGCGATGTGGCTGGACAAGGGCCTGTCGCGGGTGATCCTCGGTACCGTGGCGGTGGAAAACCCGGCGCTGGTGCGCGAGGCCGCGAAAGCCTTCCCCGGCAAGGTCGCCGTGGGGATCGACGCCCGCAAAGGCTTTGTCGCCACCAAGGGCTGGGCGACGGAAACCACCGTTCAGGCGACCGACCTCGCCCGCAGCTTCGAAGATGCCGGGGTGGCCGCGATCATTTACACCGACATCGACCGCGACGGCGCGATGCAGGGCCCCAACATCGAAGCGACCGAGGCGCTGGCCCGCGCCGTCACCATCCCGGTCATCGCAAGCGGCGGGGTCAGCCGCATGGAAGACCTCATCGCCCTGCGCGACACCGGCGTTATCGCAGGCGCCATCTCGGGCCGCGCGCTCTATGACGGGGCCATCGACCTCGCGGCGGCGCTCACCGCCCTGCGCGGCTGATTTCATCTGTTCCCAAATATCCTCGGTGGGTGAATGCCCCGCAGGGGCAGAGGGGGGCAGACGGCCCCCCTTTCTTCCTTCGCTGCCACAGGCTAGAACCTTGCCATGCTGAAAACCCGCATCATCCCCTGCCTTGATGTCGCCGATGGCCGCGTGGTCAAGGGCGTCAATTTCGTCAACCTGATCGACGCCGGTGATCCGGTCGAGGCGGCCCGCGCCTATGACGCGGCGGGGGCGGATGAGCTGTGTTTCCTCGACATCCACGCCACCCATGAAAACCGCGGCACGATGTTCGATCTGGTCACCCGGACTGCCGAACAGTGCTTCATGCCGCTGACCGTGGGCGGCGGGGTGCGCAAGCATCAGGATGTTCGGGCGCTGTTGCTGGCGGGCGCCGACAAGGTGTCGTTCAACTCCGCCGCCGTGGCCAACCCCGATGTGGTCGCCGAAGCCGCTGACCGCTTCGGTTCCCAGTGCATCGTGGTGGCGATCGACGCCAAGACCGTCGCCCCCGGCAAATGGGAGATTTTCACCCATGGCGGCCGCAAGCCGACCGGCATCGACGCGGTGGAATTCGCCCGTCTTGTTGCGGCCAAGGGCGCCGGCGAAATCCTGCTGACCTCGATGGACCGCGACGGCACCAAGGGCGGCTACAACCTGCCGCTCACCCGCGCCATCGCCGATGCCGTCGATGTGCCGGTGATCGCAAGCGGCGGCGTCGGCACGCTGGACCACCTTGTCGAGGGCGTCACCGAGGGCCATGCGAGCGCCGTCCTCGCCGCCTCGATCTTCCACTTCGGCACCTATACCATCGGCCAGGCCAAGGCCCATATGGCCGCGGCGGGCATTCCGATGAGGCTGACATGACCACCCTTGACCGCCTCTATACCACCATCGCCGCCCGCAAGGGCGCCGATCCCGAAACCTCGTGGACGGCCAAGCTTTTCGCCAAGGGCCCCGAGAAATGCGCCGAGAAATTCGGGGAAGAGGCCATCGAGGCGATCATCGAGGCGGTGAAGGGCGATCGGGAGCGGCTGACCTCTGAGGCGGCGGATGTGCTGTATCACCTGCTCGTCATGCTTGCCGCCCGCGATGTGACGCTGGATCAGGTGCTTGCCGAACTGGAGCGCCGCGAGGGAACCTCGGGGATTGCCGAGAAGGCCGCGCGGTAGCCTTCTGGCCAAGCGGGGCGCCTCTGCCCGGCCCCGGAGGGGTTTTGCACCCCTCCGGACCACCCCGCAGGATATTTTCAGAGAGAGGATGGGGGCAGGCGGGCAGGTGTCCGCTATACCTCCAGATCGTAGACCACGATCCCGTCATAGCCGCCCGCGCACAGGTCACACAGCCGCGCACCTGCGGCCTGATGCAGGGGGTGGGCGTCATAGGCCAGATGGGCGGCGCGGTCGGTGAAGGTCACCACGAAGCCCTCGCCATGGGCGGGCGATTTGTTTTCGTAGTCGCGGTTCGGGCCGGACTGGAACGACAGCATCCCCGGCACCACCCCGACCAGCGACGCGAAATCGGCATAGACCGCCGCCAGATCGGCCCGGGGGGCATCGGGGCGGATGTTGCAGAAGACGCAATGGATCAGCATGGGGTTACTCCGCCAAAGGGGGCGCCTCGATCAGGATGGCGCGGAAATCGTTGACATTGGTCAGGGTCGGCCCGGTGATCACCTGATCGCCAAGCGCCGCGAAAAAGCTGTGGGCGTCGTTCTGGGCCAGCGCCTCGGCGGCGTCGCGGCGGCTGCGGGCCAGCGTATCGGGCGTCACAATCGCGCCCGCCACCTCGGCGGCACCATCCACCCCGTCGGTGTCGCAGGCCAAGGCGTGGATCCGCTCATAGCCGTGCAGATGCAGCGCCAGCGCCAGACAGAATTCGGCATTCGGCCCGCCCACGCCATTGCCGCGCCGCGTCACGGTCAATTCACCGCCCGAAAGCAGCACCACCGGCGCCGCGCCGCGCGCCAGCGTCGCGGCAATGGCACGGGCGCCCGCGGCCTGCTGGGCGGCCACCTCGCGCGCCTCGCCCTCCAGCGCGTCGCCCAGAAGATGCACCTGACAGCCCGCCGCCTCGGCCAGCACCTGCGCCGCCGCCAGCGATTGCGAGGGGGCGGCGATGATGCGGTTCTCGACCGTTGCCAGCCGCGGATCGTCGGGGCGCAGCACGCCCGATCCCGCCGCCAGCGCCGCCGTCACCGAAGCGGGCACCGTCACCTGCCAGCGCGCGAGCAGCGCCAGCGCCTCTTCGGGTGTGCTGGCATCGCCCACCGTCGGGCCGGAACCGATCAGCGCCATCTCGTCACCCGGAATGTCCGAGATCATCAGCGCCAGCATCCGCGCCGGATGGGCCGCCGCCGCCAATTGCCCGCCCTTGACCAAGGACAGGTGCTTGCGCACCACATTCATCGCCGAAATCGGCGCGCCCGAGGCCAGCAGCGCCGCATTCACCGCCTGCTTTTCCGCCAGCGTCACCCCCGGAACCGGCGCGCAAAGGAGCGCCGAAGCGCCACCCGAAATCAGCGCCAGCACGAAATCCTGCGGCCCCAGCCCCCCGAGCAGGTCCAGCATCCGCACGGTCGCTGCCGCGCCTGCCGCATCGGGCACCGGATGCGCCGCCTCGACCAGTTCGATGCCCTGCAGGGGGCGGCCATAGCCATAGCGGGTGATCACCAGCCCCTCGCAGGGGCCCCAGGCCGCCTCGACCGCCTCGGCCATGCGGGCACTGGCCTTGCCGGCGCCGATCACCACCACCCGGCCCGCCGGGCGCGGCGGCAGGTGCTGGCCAAGCGAGCGCATCGGATCGGCCACTTCGACGGCGCGGTCGAACATCTGGCGAAGAAGGTCAGGAGCATTCATGGCGATGGTTCACTTCTGGCGGTGGGGGGGCGCGCAGAGGGGCGGGGGCCCCTCTGCGTTTGGGTTCAGGGCAGCCCGAGGGATGAGGCGCGCGCCACCAGTTCCACCGGCGCCCGGGTTTCGGCGGGCGGGCGCTGGCCGGTCTCCAGCCAGTCGAGCAGGGTCGCGGCAACATCCCGGCCAAAGCGGTCGATGGTGCATCGCACCGACGAAAGCTGTGGCCAGACCTGCGCGCATTCCTCGATATCGTCAAAGCCGACCAGACGAAAGCCCGCACCGACCGGACGGCCAAGTTCGGCAAAGCCCGCCATCGTCCCCAGTGCCACAAGATCGTTGAAGCAGAGCGCCGCATCCGCCCCCGCCGCAATCAGTTCTGCCGCCGCCCCGCGGCCAAAGGCGCGCGAGGGGCGACCGGGCAGGGTCAGCGGCGCCAGCCCCGCCTCGGCCATCACCGCCAGATAGCCCGCCATCCGCTCGCGCGTGATGGGGCGGTCGGGAAGGCCGCCCAGAAAGGCCACCCGCCGCGCGCCCTGCGCGATCAGATGTTCGGTCGCCAGCCTGCCGCCGCGCGCATAGTCCAGCGAGGCGAAGGGAAAGGCGGCGGTATCTTCGGCCACCCGGCGCAGCACCTGCATCGCGGGGATGCCCGCCCGCGCCAATGGCCCAAAACTCGCCGCCTCGCCGCCATAGGTGGGCGAGATCACCAGCGCCGAAACCCCGTGTTCGATCATCGAGCCGATGACCTGCGCCTGAAGTGCCGGGTCTTCGTCGGTATTGGCGATCACCGTGGCAAAGCCTGCCGCCGAAAAGGCCATCTGCGCCGAGGTGGCGAATTCGGTGAAGAACGGGTTGCGCAGGTCGTTGATCACCAGCCCGATCAGCCCGGCATTGGAGGAGCGCAGGTTGGCGGCGCTGCGGTTGTAGACATAGCCAAGGTCTTCCATCGCCCGGCGCACGGCAACGCGGGTTTCATCGCGCACGGCGGGGCTGTCTTGCAGCACAAGGCTGACCGTCGATTTCGACACGCCCGCCTTTGCTGCCACGTCGATAATGGTCGGTCGTCTGTTCACCTCAGCCCAATCCGTGCAGGTCCAGAAGCGTCTTCATCCGCGCTTCGGCCAGATTCGGATGTGCCAGAAGCCGGGCCTGATCGGCAAGCCGGTAAACGGCGGCATAATGGGTAATATCGCGCGCCGACTGGAACCCGGCGGGCATGATGAAATGCCTCTGGCTGCCGTTCAGCCACGAGAGAAAGGCGATGCCCGCCTTGTAGAACCGGGTGGGCGCGCGGAAAATCTCGCGCGACAGGGGCACGGTGGGCGCCAGAAGCGCGTCAAAACCGGGTCGGTCGCCCATCGCCAAAGCTTCCAGAGCCTGCGATGCCGCGGGGGCTATGGCGGCAAAAATGCCCAGCAGGGCATGGGAATGATGCGTGCCGTCGCCCGCGATCAGCGGCGCATAGTTGAAATCATCGCCGGTATAAAGCCGCACACCCGCAGGCAGCCTTGCGCGGAACGCCTCTTCATGGGCCTGATCGAGAAGGGAAATCTTGATGCCGTCCACCTTGGCGGGATTCTCGGCAATCAGGTCCAGCACGAAATCGCTGGCCTCATCGACCGATGAACAGCCCCAATAGCCCGCCAGCGCCGGGTCGAACATCTCGCCCAGCCAATGCAGGATCACCGGCTGCGCGGCGCCGTCGATCAGGCGGCGATAGACGGCGCGGTAGCTGTCACGCCCGGCCTCCAGCGCCGTGAACGCCCGGCTGGCCATCATGATCAACTGCCCGCCAGCCGCCTCAATCGCCTCGGCCTGTTCTTCATAGGCGGCGGCGATGGCATCGGGGGTTGCCATTTCTGGCAGCGTCCGGTGATCGGTGCCCGCACCGCAGGCCACGCGCGGGCGCTGCGGATGGGCGCGGGCGGCGGCCATGGTCCGTCGGATCAGCTCCAGCGCCGTGTCCCAATCCACGCCCATGCCACGCTGCGCGGTGTCCATCGCCTCGGCCAGCCCCAGCCCCTGATCCCAAAGCCCGGTGCGAAAGGCCAGCGTCGCCTCCCAATCCACCGCCGGGCGCCCGTCCCAAGGGCTGCGCGCCGCCAGCGGATCGGAAATCACATGGGCGGCGGCAAAGGCGGTGCGGGTCAGCGCAACCTTGGGCGCGCGGGGCCGCAGCGGTTCGCCCTGCAGGGCATAGGGGGCAAGGGTGCCGTCATAGGTGGGCAGGGTCAGCATCGGCTTGGCCTTTCGCGTCGGTTACAGGCGGTGGTCGGCCTTGATCATGTCGGCGGCCTTTTCGGCGATCATGATGGTCGGCGCATTGGTGTTGGACGACACCAGCGTCGGCATGACCGAGGCATCGGCCACCCGCAGCCCGGCGATGCCGTTCAGCCGCAGGCGGGTGTCCACCACCGCGCCCGGATCGTTGCCCATGCGGCAGGTGCCTGCGGGGTGATGGTCGGTTTTAGAATGTTTCTGGGCATAGGCGATGTAATCGGCATCGGTCTTTACCCCCGGGCCGGGCAGGCGCTCGGCCAGAACAAAGGGTTTCAGCGCCGGTTGCGCCATGATCTCCTGCGCCAGTTTCAAGCCCCGGATCGACATGTCGCGGTCATGGGGATCGGCCCAATAGTTCGGGTCGATCAGCGGTGCTGCGGCGGGATCGGCGCTGGCCAGCCGCACCGTGCCGCGTGACCGTGGCCGCAGGTAGGCCGAGTTCAGCGTGACCCCGCCCTGCGGCATCGCCGCCACCCCCGCCTCGATCCCCGAGCCAAGGCCAAGGTGGAACTGGATATCCGGGCTGCGCGCCGCCGGGTCGGCATACCAGAACCCCCCGGTTTCAAACAGGGAACTGGCCACCGGGCCGGTTTTCGTCAGCAGATATTGCAGCCCGGCCAGTGCAGACCACAGCGGTTTGGCATAGCGGTCATAGGTGTGCGGTCCTGTGCATTCGGCGATCACGAACAGGTCAAGATGGTCTTGCAGGTTCGACCCAACCCCCGGCTGATCAAGATGGGTGGTGATCCCGAGGCTGTCCAGATGCCCCCCCGGCCCGATGCCCGACAGCATAAGAAGACGCGGCGAGCCGATGGCGCCGGAAGACAGGATCACCTCGGACCCGGCCTCAAACAGCGTGCCGTCCATTAGCTCTACCGCGGTTGCCCGGCCCGCCGTCACCACGATGCGCCGCACCTGCGCCCCGGTCCGCACCGTCAGATTGGCCCGCCCCCGGTTCGGTGTGAGGTAAGCCATCGCCGCCGAAGACCGCCGCGCATGGCGCTGGGTCAGTTGGTAATAACCCACGCCATCCTGCGTGGCTCCGGTCATGTCCAAATTGCGCGGAATGCCCAACTGGGCGGCGGCGGCGAAATAAGCCTCGCAGATCGGCAGCGGCGCGCGGGGCTGCGACACGCCCAAGGGGCCGCCCTTGCCATGATAGCGGTCGTCGTATGTGTCGTTGTCCTCGGCCTTGCGGAAATAGGGCAGCACATCTTCATAGCCCCAGCCGTCGCAGCCCATCTGCCGCCACTCGTCATAATCGAGCGCATTGCCTCGCGTGTAGATCTGCGCGTTGATGGTGGAGCCGCCGCCGATCACCCGCGCCTGCGTGTAGCGGATCTGCATCCCGCCCATATGGCGCTGCGGCACGGTCTGCCAGCCCCATGACCCGATGCCCTTGGTCATCTTCGCAAACCCGGCGGGCAGGTGATAGAACGGATGGCGGTCGCGGCCCCCGGCCTCAAGCAGCAAGACCCGCGTGGAGGGGTTCTCCGACAGCCTTGCGGCCAGAACCGATCCGGCCGATCCGCCGCCGACGATGATGAAATCATAACCCATGTTCAAAGCCTTGGTATCGAGAGGCCGCCATCCAGCGGAATCGCGGCGCCAGTGGCAAATGCCATCTGGCCGGTGACAAGCGGCAGCACGGCGGCACCAACATCGGCAGGCTGGCCCCAGCGGTTGGCGGGCACCAGCCCTTCGGCGATGCGGGTGTCATAGCGGTCGCGGACGCCTGCGGTCATCGGCGTGGCGATGATGCCGGGGCGCAGCTCGAACACGCCGATGTTCAGCGGCGCCAGACGCAGCGCGAAATTGCGCGCCATCATCGCGGCACCCGCCTTCGATATGCAGTATTCCGCGCGGTCGGGGCTGGCCATTTCGGCAGAGACCGAGGTGACGAAGATCAGGCTGCGGTAATGCGGGCTCTGCCGCGCCACCATCCGCCGCGCCACCGCCTGCGCCAGAAAGAACGTGCCGCGCAGGTTGATGTCATGGCAGCGGTCAAAGCTTTCGGGCGTCATCTCAAGCAGATCGCCGCGCTGCGTTGCAGGCACTCCGGCGTTGGAGATCAGCGTGGTCAGCGGGCCTTCCGCCTCCACCTCTTCCAGCAGGGCCGGGATGGCAGCGATATCGGCAAGGTCATGGCGGATATAGCGGGTGCCTTCGGGCAATTGCGCCAGCCCCTCGCGCGCCACGCTGGCGGTTTCGGGCTGTTCGGCGGCAAGGGTCAGGTGAAACCCGGCATCGGCCAGCGCCCGCGCGATGCCAAGGCCGATGCCTTGCTGGCCGCCGGTGATCAGGGCGCGCAGGGTCATGCCGCAGTCCTTTCGGCAATATGCTGCCCCGCCCGCAGCGCCAGTGCGGCAATGGTCAGCGAGGGGTTGACGGCGGCCGAGGTCGGCAGGACCGAGGCATCGACGATGAAAAGGTTATCCAGATCATGCGCGCGGCAATCGGCATCCACCACGCTGCGGGCGGGGTCCGCCCCCATCCGCGCCGTGCCGCATTGATGGCTGGGGGTGCGCTTTTCAAAGGCGCGCGACAGGACGACCGGCCAGCCCGCCGTCTTCAGCGCCGCTTTCAGCCGGGCCACCAGCGCCAGATGCGCGGCCCAGTTGCTGCGCTCCCATTTCAATACGATCTGGCCGTCCCGCAGCATGACGCGGCTTTCGGGATTGGGCAGGTCTTCCGACATCGCCAAGAGATGCACCGAACGGTCGGCAATCCAGCGCGCCAGCGGGCGCGGCAGCCCGCTTTCGGCAGCCAGAATCGGCCCGGTGATCCGGCCCAGCATCTGCACATTGCCCAAGGGCGCCCCCTGCGGCCCGCCCGTCAGATACCAGTCGTTCAGGCTCAGGGTCTTTTCATAGACGCAGGTGTTGCGACGGAACGGGTGCAGCCCCAGAACCGCCGAAAGATTGTGGTTCATGAAATTCCGCCCGACCTGATCCGAGCCATCGGCAAGGCCGCGCGGGTTTCCGGCATCGGCAGAAGCCAGCAGCAGCGCCGCCGTCACCACCGCCCCGGCGCAAAGGCAAACCACAGGGGCCGACAGGGTTTCGGTGCGGCCCGCGCGGGTGAACTCCACCCCGGTCACGCGGCGCCCTTCGGCCAACAGCCGGGTCACCCGGGCGCCGGTCAGCATCGTCACATTCGGATGCTGCAACGCCTGTGCCAGCGCCACCGTCTCGGCATCCATCTTGCCGCCGCAGGTGTTGGGGAAGGCATCCCATGTCGTGGCGCCATGGGCCAGCCAACGCTCCAGATCGACGCCAAGGGGCAGGGGGGAAGGGTGCAGCCCCTGCTGTGCCAGCCGCCGGCGCAGATCGGCGATGAAGGGTTCATCCGGCACCGGCGGGAAGGGATAGGGGCCGGAATGCGGCGGCTCGGTCGGGTCATCGCCCAAGGCACCGCGCACGCGGTAAAGGGTTTCCGCCGCCTGATACCACGGTTCCAGTGTGCCATAGTCAAAGGGCCAGCCGGGCGTCGTGCCCTCGACATGACGCAGCGGCGCGAAATCCTCGGCCCGATAGCGCATCAGCACGGCGCCGTAGAATTTGGAATTGCCCCCGGGGTGATAGTAATTGCCGGGGTTGAAGGCCCCGCCCTCGGCGTCCAGCCACATCTCATCGGGGCGGAAATGGCCGCGGCGAAAGATCGCCTCGGGGTCGCGGTCGGCGGGGCTGGGCCGCAGCGGCTCGCCCCGCTCAAGGATCACGATCCGGCGGCCCGTGGGGGCAAGGGCGGCGGCCAGCGTGGCCGCGCCCATGCCCGCGCCGATGATCAGGATATCGGCTGCGCTCATTGCGGAATGCGCGCCTCGGTCGCGGGGTCAAAGGCCACGGCCTTGTCCATGTTGATGGCAAAGTCAAAGACCTCGCCCGGCGCCACCATGGCATCGGCCCGCATCCGCGCAATCACATCCTTGCCCGACAGGGTCATGGTGACAAAGGTATCCGACCCGGCCGGTTCCGTCACCGTCACCCGGTTGGCAAGGGGCTGGATATTGGCCGATTTGCGGTCGGCCCCCTCGGGGTCGGTGATCGCCTCGGGGCGGATGCCCAGCAGGATCGGCTTGTCCGCCCATTCCGCCAGATTGCCTTGGGAAAAGCGCAACAGCCGCCGCGCGCCATCGGCATCGGTGATTTCGGCATGGGGCTGCCCCCCCTCCATCACCACCGTCGCGGGCAGGATGTTCATCGCCGGGCTGCCCATGAAGGTCGCCACGAAGAGATTGGCGGGTGTGTCATAGATTTCCTTCGGCGTGCCCAGTTGCTGGACATAGCCCTTGTTCATCACCGCAATGCGGGTCGACAGCGTCATCGCCTCGATCTGGTCATGGGTGACATAGACGATGGTGGTTTTCAGCTTCTGGTGCAGCTTCTTGATCTCGGTGCGCATGTCCACCCGCAGCTTGGCATCCAGGTTGGACAATGGCTCGTCAAACAGGAACACATCGGGGTTGCGCACCAGGGCGCGGCCCATCGCAACGCGCTGCCTCTGCCCGCCGGAAAGCTGCCCCGGTTTGCGGTCCAAGAGATGGTCGATCTGCAAAAGCTTTGCCACATCGGCCAGCGCGGCATCGCGCGCCGGTTTGGGCACGCCGTGCATCTCAAGGCCGAAGGTCATGTTCTGGCCCACGGTCATGTTGGGGTAAAGCGCGTAAGACTGGAACACCATGGCGATGTTGCGCTTGGAGGGATGCACGCCGTTGATCACCCGGCCCTTGATGGCGATATCGCCCGAGGAAATCGCCTCAAGCCCGGCAATCATGTTCAGCAGGGTGGACTTTCCGCAGCCCGAGGGGCCGACGAGGACAAGGAACTCCCCTTCCTGCACCGCGATGTCCACCTCATGCAGCACCTGCACCTGGCCATAGGATTTGGTGACGTGGGATATGTCGAGAAAGCCCATGGATCAGCTCCGGACGGTGGGGGTGAAGCCAAGAATTTTCGAAAGTTCTTGGCAAAATTTTTCGAAGAATTTTGCGGCGCGACGGATCATCCTTTGACGCTCCCGGCCATCAGGCCGCGCACGAAGTAGCGCCCGGCGACGATATAGACAAAGAGCGTGGGCAGCGCGGCAAGGATCGCCCCGGCGAAATGGACGTTGTATTCCTTCACCCCGGTCGAGGATTGCACGAGGTTGTTCAGCGCCACTGTCATCGGCTGCGAGGTGCCGCCAAAGCTGGCGCCGAACAGGAAGTCATTCCAGATATTGGTGAATTGCCAGATCACCGAGACCACCGTGATCGGCCCCGAGACCGGCAGCATGATCCGCCAGAAGATCTGGAAGAACCCCGCGCCATCCATCATCGCCGCCCGCACCAGCTCGGTCGGGAAGCTGGCATAGTAGTTGCGATAGTAAAGCGTGGTGAAACCGATGCCGTAGACCACATGCACCATGACCAGCCCCGGCACCGAACCTGCCAGCCCCAGCTTGCCCAGAACCAGCGCCATCGGGATCAGCACGATCTGAAACGGGATGAAGCAGGAAAACAGCATCAGGCCGAAGACGATCGTATCCCCACGGAACCGCCATTTGGTCAGCACATAGCCGTTCAGCGCCCCCAGCACGGTGGAGATCGCCACAGCGGGCACCACCATCAGGATCGAGTTCAGGAAATAGGGCCGCAGCCCGGTCGGCTCGATCCCGATCTGGGCGGTGGACCATGCGGCGCGCCATGGCTCCAGCGTCCAGACCCGGGGCAGGGCCATCATGTTGCCGCCGGTGATTTCGGCCAGCGGTTTGACCGAATTCACCCCCATCACATAAAGCGGCAACAGGTAGAAGAGCGCGAAGACCCCCAGGACGACATAAAGGAAAGTGCGGGTGACGCGGCCGGTGGAAACGGCGGTGTCCTGCGTTACGGCGGCCATCACGGCTTCTCCTTCAGCTCGGAGTAGAGATAGGGCACCATGATCGCCGCAATGGTCATCAGCATGATCACGGCGGAAGAGGCCCCGATGCCCATCTGGTTGCGGGTGAAGGTGTAGGAATACATGAAGGTCGCGGGCAGTTCGGTGGCCCGCCCCGGGCCGCCGCCGGTCAGCGCGACCACAAGGTCATAGCTCTTGATCGCCAAGTGGAACAGGATCACGAAGGCCGACAGGAAGGCCGGGCGCAGCATCGGGATCACGATCCGCCGGTAAAGCTGCCAGTTCGACGCGCCGTCGATCTGCGCCGCTTTCAGGATTTCATTGTCGATGCCGCGCAGCCCGGCCAGAAACATCGCCATCACGAAACCCGAGGTCTGCCAGACTGCCGCGATGACGATGGTATAGATCGCCATGTCGCTGTCCTTGATCCATGTGAAGTGGAACGATTCCCAGCCCCAGAGATGCATGGTCTTTTCCAGCCCGATCCCCGGATCGAGGAACCATTTCCATGCCGTGCCGGTCACAATGAACGAGAGTGCCATCGGGTAAAGGTAGAGCGGCCGCAGCAGCCCCTCGCCGCGGATTTTCTGGTCAAGGAAGATCGCAAGCATCAGGCCGACCGCCATGGAAATGGCGATGTAAAGCGTGGCGAAGATCGCCAGATTGACCACCGCCGTTGTCCAGTGCTGCAAGGCAAAGAGCTTGGCGTAATTGGTGAAGCCGATGAAATCGAACTTCGGCAGCATCTTGGAGCCGGTGAAGGACAGCACGACCGTAAAGGCGATGAAGCCGTAGACGAACAGCAGGATCACCGCGAAAGAGGGTGCAAGCACCACCTTGGGCAGCCAGTCCTGCAAACGGGTGCGGAAATCCGCTGTGGTGGATGTGGACATCGGGCCCTCCCGGCCGGGTGCAGCAAAAGTTTTCGAAAACTTTTGCAAATTCCTTCGAAGGAATTTGCGGCAAGGCGGGCGCGGGCGCCGCCTTGCCGCGGGGCGCTTACTGGGCGGCGGCGACCGCTTCGGCCAGCGCCGTTGCTGCGGCGGCGCCATCGGCATATTCGCCGTTGAAGGCCGCCGTCACCACGTCATAGAGCGCGTTCTTGACCGCAGCCGGGGCGGCATGGCCATGGGCCATCGAGCCGAAGAGCTTGCCATTGGTATTGGCTTCGGCGAGGTCCGCCATACCCTTCTTGCCGCAATCGTCGAAGGCGTCGTTCGGCACATCGGTGCGCGCCGGAACCGAGCCCTTGACCACGTTGAAGGCCGACTGGAAGGTCGGGTTCAGGATGGCCGAGGCCATGGCGGCCTGCGCGGCCACCTTGTCTTCGCCTTCGATGCCGAACATGGCGAACTGGTCGCTGTTGAAGGTCACGGCCCCTTGGGTGCCCGGGAAGCGGATGCAGACGAAATCGGTGCCCGGCACCTTGCCCGCCTTCAGGAACTCGCCCTTGGCCCAGTCGCCCATCATCTGCATCCCGGCTTCGCCGTTGATCACCATGGCCGAAGCCAGGTTCCAGTCGCGGCCCGAGAAGTTGTCATCGACATAAGAGCGCAGCTTGATCAGCCGGTTGAAGGCTTCGGCCATCTGTTCGCCGCCGAGCGCCGCCGGATCAAGGTCGATCAGCGCCGCCTTGTAGAAATCGGTGCCCAGCGACAGCACAACGCCGTCGAACACCGTGGCATCTTGCCAGGGCTGGCCGCCATGGGCCAAGGGCGTGATGCCATTGGCCTTCATCGCATCCAGAAGGGCCACCAGCTCTTCCCAGGTTTCCGGCGCCTTGCCGCCGGCGGCGTCGAGGGCGGCTTTGGAAATCCAGACCCAGTTGGTGGAATGCACGTTCACCGGGGCGGCAATCCAGTGGCCGTCATATTTCGAGAACGCCTGCAAGGCGGTTGGCACCACGGCATCCCAGCCTTCGGCGGCGGCGGTGGCATCAAGGTTGCCCAAGGCGCCTTCGGCGGCCCAATCCTGAATGTCAAAGCCCAGCATCTGCACGGCGGTCGGCGGGTCGCCTGCGGTCACCCGGGCGCGCAGCGCGGTCATCGCCGCTTCGCCGCCGCCGCCCGCCACCGGCATGTCCACCCAGCCGATGCCCTTGGAGGCGAGGTCTTCCTTCAGCACGTTCAGAGCCGCCGCCTCGCCGCCCGAGGTCCACCAGTGCAGCACCTCGACATCTGCCGCCTGTGCGGCCGCACTCATCCCCACCGTCAGCGCCAAAGCCGAGGCAAAGCCCTTCATCATGGTCTTGGTCATTCTTCTTCCTCCCAGAAGTGGCGCCTTCATGCGCCGTTGATGGCCGGTTTCGCTGTCCGGGGGCGCCTTCAGGGGCGCACCCACAGCGCGCGGGTCCGGCCGACCCGCATGCACAGCGTCTTGATCTCGAGAAATTCCTCCAACCCGTAGCGCCCGATCTCGCGCCCGCTGCCCGACTGTTTGAAGCCGCCGAAGGTCAGTTCGGGGAAACCGTCCATCCAGGTGTTGGTCCAGACGGTGCCGGCGCGCAGACGGCGCGCGAGGTCAAGGCAGGTATGGACATTCTCGCTCCACACCCCCGCCGAAAGGCCGTAGTCGCTGGCATTGGCCAGTGCGACCGCCTCTTCCGCCGTGCGGAAGGTCAGGACCGACAGCACCGGGCCGAACACCTCGTCGCGGGCGATGGCCATATCAGTCGTCACCCCTGTCACCACGGTCGGCTGATAGAACTCGCCCGCCAGCCCCGGCACCTGCAACGGGGCACCACCCAGCGCCACCGTGGCGCCAGCCGCCTGCGCGGCCTGCACATAGCCGTCGATCTTGTCCTGATGCGCCGGGGTCACGATGGCGCCGACTTGTGTGTCGGGGTGCAGGGGGTCGCCGAACACCACCTTGCGCGACAGGGCGACGACGCGGGCGGTGAAATTCGCCGCGATATCCTCATGCACCAGAATCCGGCTGCCGGAATTGCAGCATTCCCCGGCGTTGAAATAGATGCCGAAGGTCACCGCATCGGCGGCCTGATCGAGATCGGCATCGGGGAAGATGATCTGCGGGTTCTTGCCGCCAAGCTCCAGCGCCACCTTCTTCAGCGTGCCGCTCGCCGCCGCCGTGATGCCCTTGCCCACCGCGGTCGATCCGGTGAAGGTCACCATGTCCACCTCCGGGTGGCTGGCCATGCGGGCGCCGACCGGCTGGCCATAGCCCAGCACGATGTTGACCACGCCCGTGGGCAGGCCCGCCTCCAGCAGCAATTCGCCCAGCATCACGGTGGAAGAGGGCGTCATCTCCGACGGCTTCACCACACAGGTGCAACCGGCGGCCAGCGCGAAGGGCAGTTTCTGCGACAGAATCCAGAAGGGGAAATTCCAAGGGGTGATGATCGACACCACGCCGATCGGTTCCTTGACCACGACGCCCAGAATATCGGCGCCCAGCGTGTTGTGGCTGTCGCCATGCAGGGTGCGGGCCAGCGAGGCGGCATAGCGCCAGAGGTCGGCGGCCCCCGAAACCTCGCCCCGCGACTGGCTGATCGGTTTGCCGGTTTCCAGAGTTTCCAGGAGGGCGATCCGCTCGACATTCGCCTCGATCAGATCAGCAACGCGGGTCAGGAACGCAGCGCGGGTCTTGGCGGGCGCGCGGCTCCAGCCGCCGTCGTCAAAGGCCGCGCGGGCGGCGTCGATGGCGGCATCGGTTTCCGCCTCGGTGCCTTGTGCCGAGACCGAAACGGTGACGCCATGCGAGGGAGAGCGGCGGGGGAAGGTGGCGGCGCTCTCGGTCCAGACATTGCCGATCAGATGGCGGCCCTGGAAGGGCGCATCGGGAAGGGTGGTGCCGGTGGCGGCAAGAATGGTCAGGTCCAGCATCTTACTTCCCGGGAAATTCAGGTTTGCGTTTGGCGCGGAAGGCGGCGACGCCTTCGGCCTTGTCGGCCGTTGCGGCGGTCTTGCCTGCGGCCAGCGCCTCGATCAGCGCGGGGGCATCTTCGCCTGCGCCGGCGTGGATCATGTATTTCGCCACCTCGGTCGCGCGGGGGCTGGTGGTGGCCAGCCGGGCGGCGATGGCATCGGCGGCGGCGCGGGGGCTGTCCGAGATTTCCGCCACAAAGCCAAGGGCATGGGCGCGCTCCGCACTCAGGCGGCGACCGAACAGGGCCATCTCTTTCACCACGGGTTCCGGCAGCAGGCGGCGCAGCCGCTGGGTGCCCGACCATCCGGGCACGATCCCCACCCCGGTTTCCGGCAGGGCCAGCGTTGCGGCAGGCGCCATCACCCGCAGATCGCAGGCGGCGGCCAGTTCCAGCCCGCCGCCAAAGCAATGCCCCTGCAAGACGGCAATCGTGGGCACCTGCAACCGCGCCAGCCGGTCAAACAGCCGGTGCCCGCCCCGCACCCAATCCCGGGCGAATTCGGCGGGCGACAGATCGCCCCAGGCGGTAATGTCGGCGCCGGTGCAAAAGGCTTTCTCGCCCGCCGCACAGAGGATCACGGCGCGCAAGGTGCCGTCCTGCTCCAGCAGCTCAAGATGCCGCGCCAGATCGGCCAGCATCGCCAATGTCAGCGCGTTCAGCTTGGCGGGATTGTCGAGTTTCAACTCGGCAATCCCGCCGCTGACGGTCAGGTGAACCGCGCTCACAGCCGCAACCCCATCGGACCCTGCGACAAGAGCGACAGGGGCATGAGCCGGGCATCCTCGGCCAGCCGAACCCGGCCGCCGCTGGCCGCCACGATGTCGCGGGCGGGGTCGATGCCCGGCATCACCTCAACCGCGACAAGGCCGGCCTCGGTGGCGCGCATCACGCAGCGCTCTGTAATGTATAGCACATCCTGCCCCAGCGCGCGGCCACGGGCGCCGGAATAGGTCACATGTTCCACCGCGGGCACCATCTTGGTGAACTTGCCGGGCTTCACCACCGTCAGGCCGGTATCGCTCAACGCGATTTCCGCCCCCGCCTCGAACCAGCCGGAAAACACGATCCGCCGCGCCTGCGAGGTGATGTCAACGAAGCCGCCGCAACCCGCCGTGAGGTAGGGTTTCTTGCCCAGTTTCGAGACGTTGACATTGCCTTCCACATCCACCTCGAGAAAGGACAGGAAGGACACATCGAAGCCGCCGCCCTGAAAATAGGTGAATTGCTGGGGGGAGGGGACATAGGCATCGGCATTGCTGGCGCAGCCAAAGGCAAATCCGGTCAGGGGCATTCCCCCGACGGCGCCCTGTTCGATGGCCCAGGTCACCGCCTGCGCCTGTCCCTCTTCCAGCAGCACACGCGGCACCATGGCCGAGATGCCAAATCCAAGGTTCGCCGTCTGCCCCGCCCGCAATTCCATCGCGGCGCGGCGGGCGATGACCTTTTCCACCCCATGTTCGGCCAGCCGGAAACTGGCCCATGGCCGCATGACCTCGCCGGAAATCGCCGGATCATGGGGCGTTTCGGTGGTCTGTTTCTGATCGGGGTCCAGCACGATCAGGTCCACCAGATGGCCCGGCACCCGCACGTCATGCGGGCGCAACGAGCCGCGCGCCGTCATGCGTTTTACCTGCGCGATGACCAGCCCGCCATGGTTGCGGGTGGCAATCGCCTGATCCAGCCCGCCCAGATAGGCGCCCTCATGTTCATAGGTCAGGTTGCCATGCTCATCGGCGGTGGTGGCGCGCAGGATGCAGACATCGGGGGTGATACTGGGGAAATGCAGCCAGGTCTCGCCGCCGAACTCAACTCGGAAAACAATGGGTTGCGCGGCGCCCTTCGCGTTCATTGCGCAAGCCTCGCGCACCGGATCGACGAAGGTTTCCAAGCCCACCTGTGTCAGCACCCCCGGCTTGCGCGCGGCCACGTCGCGGTGCATGTCAAAGAGGATGCCCGAGGGCACGTTATAGGCCGGAATGCGGTCTTCGGTGACCATCTTCCAGATTTCCGGCATCGGCAGGTTCGATCCGCCCGAGGGGTAAGACCCGGCAATCACCCGGCCCAGAAGCCCGTCCAGCGCGATATGGTCGATGCCCTTGACGCCATACATATCCCCCGCCGCGATCGGGTGGATCGTGGTCAGCCCGCGCGGGGCGCCGGTCGCGCGGAACCGGGCACCCAGCGCCTCAAGCACCTTGTCCGGGCAGCCGAGGGCGGAAGAGGAGGACACGGTAACGACGGCACCATCGGCAATGCGGGCGACGGCCTGCTCGGGGGTGACAAGCTTGCCCATCTCAGGCCCCCGAAACCGGCGACGACACCACGCGCTGCCGCGTGCCGGTCAAGGCCGCCGCCCGTACCGTCAGCGCCACCGCCAAGGACCGCAACCCGTCCCAGCCATCCGCCGCTGGACGGCCCTTGCCCGCAACGGCGGCCAGAAACTGTTCAATCCCGCGGACATAGAGGTTATGGGCCGGAAAGGGCACCACCTCGGCCCCCGCTGCCGTGACCAAAGTGATTTCGCCCAAGGGCCGCTGCGTCATCACACCCCGCGCAAAGATTGACCCTTCGGTGCCATGCACCTCGATCCCCGAACCGGCGAAGGCATGGGTAAAGCTTTCATGGGCAAAGACCTGCACGCCGGAGGGCATCGACCAGACCGACATCACCGAATCCTCGACCCCCTCGCCAAGGCCCGAGGCGGCGGCCATTGCCACGATCTCTTCGGGGTCTTCATCCAGGTGAAAGCGCACGGTGTCGGCGTCATGCACGGTGATATCCGGGATCACGCCGCCGCCCGCCGCAGGGTCATTGATCCGCCAGCCTTGCAGATGCGGCGGCAGCATCACCGCATGATGCACCCGCATCGACAGCACCCGCCCGATCCGGCCCGCGCGGATCAGCTCGCGGATGGTCAGATGGCTGCCCGCATTGCGCAGATGGTGATTGGTGGCAAAGACCACGCCCGCCGCCTCGGCCGCCTCGACCATCCCTTCGGCATCGGCGAGCGTCAGGGCCAGCGGCTTTTCGCACAAGACATGCTTGCTCGCCGCAATGGCCGCCAGCGCCTGTGCGCGGTGCTTGTCATTCGTGGACGAGATATAGACCGCGCCGATGGCCGGATCGGCCAGCATGGCGCCCAGATCGCTGCCATGGCCGGCGATGCCATGGGCCTGCGCATAGGTCGCCGCATGGGCTGGATTGCCCGAGACGACATGCGCCACCACCCCGCCCGTGGCCCGGATCGCGCCGATCATATGTTCGGCGGCAATCGTGCTGGCCCCGATCAGGCCCCATTGCAGGGAACCGTGCTGTGGCTGGGTCATCTGGCTCTCCTGAGTCATATGGAACGTTCCAATCTAATAATCGGAACGTTCCAATTTCGTCAAGCACGTTTTTCAACCCGGCGGGTCCGGCTGGATATATCGGCGTGCTTTGTCTGGTCCTAAACAAGCGCGGCGCGATCCGTGATGATGGCGCCAGAGGCAGGAGGCGGCGCAGAGGGTGCCGCCCGGTCCGCATGAATGAGGTTCGGCCATGGAAGGCTATGCATCCGTCAACGACATCAGCGAAGTCGTCGCCGCCGACAAGAAACACGTCTGGCACCACCTGATCAACCACCGCATGTTCGAAACCGTCGATCCCCGCGTGATCGTCGAGGGCAAGGGCCTGCGCGTCTGGGACGCCAAGGGCAAGGAATATATCGACGCGGTTTCGGGCGCGGTCTGGACCGTCAACGTCGGCTATGGCCGCGAGAGCATCGCCAATGTGGTGCGCGACCAGTTGATCAAGATGAACTATTTCGCCGGGGTTGGCGGCTCGATCCCCGGTGCGCTCTTCGCCGAAAAGCTGATTTCCAAGATGCCGGGGATGAGCCGGGTCTATTATTCCAACTCGGGTTCGGAAGCGAACGAGAAGGTCTACAAGATGGTGCGTCAGATCTCGCACCGTCACCACAAGGGCAAGAAGTGGAAGATCCTGTATCGTGAGCGGGATTACCACGGCACCACAATCGGCGCGCTGGCGACCTCCGGTCAGGCCGAGCGCGCGGCGATGTATGGGCCTTACCCGGACGGTTTCGTGATGGTGCCGCACTGCCTTGAGTATCGCAAACAGTGGGATGTGGAGAATTATGGCGAACGCGCGGCGGATGCCATCGAAGAGGTGATCCTGCGCGAAGGCCCCGATACCGTGGGCGCCATCGTGCTGGAGCCGGTGACGGCGGGCGGCGGCGTGATCGTTCCGCCGGTCGGATATTGGGAGCGGGTTCAGGAAATCTGCAAGAAATACAACATCCTCTTGCACATTGATGAAGTGGTTTGTGGCGTCGGCCGCACTGGCACCTGGTTCGGCTATCAGCATTACGGCATCCAGCCGGATTTCGTGACCATGGCCAAGGGCGTTGCCTCGGGCTATGCCGCGATCTCCTGCACGGTCACCACCGAAGCGGTGTTCGACCTGTTCAAGGATGACGCCGATCCGATGAGCTATTTCCGCGACATCTCGACCTTCGGCGGCTGCACCTCGGGTCCGGCGGCGGCGCTGGAGAACATGCGGATCATCGAGGATGAGAACCTCTTGGACAACACCCTGCGCATGGGTGACCGGGTGGTGTCGAACCTCAACGCGCTGATGGAAAAGCATAAGGTCATCGGCGATGTGCGCGGCAAGGGCCTGTTCTGCGGTGCCGAACTGGTGGCCGACCGCCAGACGCGCGAGCCGATGGACGAAAAGAAGGTGGCGCAGGTGGTCTCCGAGTGCAACGCGCAGGGCGTGATCATCGGCATGACCAACCGCAGCTTGCCGGGGCTGAACAACACGCTCTGCCTGTCGCCGGCGCTGATCTGCACGCCGGATGATGTGGACCAGATCACCGGGGCGATCGACGTGGCGCTGACCCGCGTCTTTGGCTGAAACCTGTGCGGTTCTGAAAACGGGGGCGCCTGCAGTTGCGGGCGCCCTTTGTCATGCGGGGGGCTGGCGGAACCCCCGGGGGCGCTGCCCCGGACCCAGGGATATTTGAGCCAAGATGAAATCCATTGACCTTTGCGCGGCGCAGCGCACTGATAGGTCCAGAAATCCAAGCCGATGGTGCCAGAATGACGATCCCCGCCGAAGCCTTCGTGCTGCCCCCTGCCGGGCGGGGATCTTTGCAGCAGCGCATCCGGCAGATGGTCACCGAGGGGATTCTGGCGGGCCGCTTCCGTTCGGGGCAGCGGATGCCATCGTCGCGCGGGCTGGCGGCACATCTGGGGATCAGCCGGATCACCGTCACCCTGTCTTATGCCGAGCTGGTGAGTTCGGATTACCTCACGGCGCGGGGGCGGTCGGGCTATTTCGTGTCCGAGAATGCACCCCGCGCGCCGGACATGCCCGCCCGGGGGCCGCGCGCCGAAAGCCCGGATTTCGCCCGGCTGATGGCGGGGCGGACCCTTGGAGCGGCGCAGGTGGAGCGGCCTGCGGATTGGGAAAGCTATGCCTATTCCTTCATCTATGGGCAGGCGGACCCGACGCTGTTCGACCATCAGAACTGGCGGCTTTGCGCGGTGCGGGCGCTGGGGCGGCGCGATTTCGGCGCGCTGACGCAGGATTACTATGACCGCGACGATCCCTTGCTGATCGAGCATGTGCTGCGCTCGATCCTGCCGCGCCGCGGGATTGCCGCGGAACCGGAGGAGGTGCTGCTGACGCTGGGGGCGCAGAATGCGCTCTGGATCGCGGCGCAGGTGCTGCTTGGCCCCGGGCG
Source organism: Tabrizicola fusiformis (assembly GCF_013328815.1). Taxonomy (GTDB): domain Bacteria; phylum Pseudomonadota; class Alphaproteobacteria; order Rhodobacterales; family Rhodobacteraceae; genus Fuscibacter. The sequence goes on along the minus strand of NZ_JABUHN010000006.1, from coordinate 199,551 downwards.
GCGGGCGGCGGTGGAGAACCCCGGCTATTCCGGGCAGCGCGGCGTTCTGGTCTCGACCGGGACCGAGGTTCTGCCGGTGGATGTCGATGCCGATGGCCTGCCGCCCGAGGCCATTCCGCCGGGTGTGGATGTGGTTTTCACCACGGCCAGCCACCAATGCCCGACCAATGCCACCATGCCGCTGGAGCGGCGGCTGGCGCTGCTCGAGGCGGCGGGGTGCGAGGGGTTTGTCATTGTCGAGGATGACTACGAATTCGAGATGTCCTTTCTGAAACCCGTATCGCCTGCGCTGAAATCGCTCGATAGCGAGGGGCGGGTGGTCTATGCCGGGTCGTTCTCGAAGAGCGTGTTTCCGGGGATGCGGCTGGGCTATCTGGTGGGGCCGGCCAGTTTCATCCGGGCGGCGCGGGCGCTGCGGCTGTCGATGCTGCGCCATCCGCCGGGCCATATCCAACGCACGATCGCCTATTTCCTGTCGCTTGGCCATTATGATGCGCTGATCAACCGGATGCGGGTGGCCTATCGGCGGCGGCGGCAGGTGATGGAAGAGGCGATCCGCGACAACGGGCTGATGGTGGCGGGGCAGGGCGGCTTTGGCGGCTCCAGCTTCTGGATGCGGGCGCCCGAGGGCTGCGACACCGAGGTTCTGGCCGAACGGCTGCGCGCCGAGGGGGTGCTGATCGAGCCGGGGCGGGCGTTTTTCGACCCCGCCCGGGCGCCGCGCAATTTCTACCGGCTGGCCTATTCCTCCTCCCCGCCGGTGCGCATTCCCGAAGGCATCGCCCGGATTGCCAAGGCGATCCGCATGGGGGCGGGCTAGGGGCGAAAACTGGCCTTACAGGGCTGCGGGCACTGGCCCTAAGGCGGGCCGGGGCAGAGGGCTATCAATCTTGCAGAACCGCCAACCCGCGAGGAGACCGCCATGAAAATGACCACCGAGGAAGCCTTTGTCAAAGTGCTGCAGATGCATGGCATCGAACATGCCTTTGGGATCATCGGTTCGGCCTTCATGCCGATTTCCGACCTGTTTCCCAAGGCGGGGATCACCTTCTGGGACTGCGCCCATGAAGGTTCGGGCGGGATGATGGCGGATGGTTTTACCCGCGCCAGCGGCAAGATGAGCATGATGATCGCGCAGAACGGCCCCGGCATCACCAATTTCGTGACGGCGGTGAAGACGGCTTACTGGAACCATACGCCCTTGCTGCTGGTCACGCCGCAGGCGGCGAACAAGACCATCGGGCAGGGCGGCTTTCAGGAAGTCGAGCAGATGGCGCTGTTCAAGGATATGGTCTGCTATCAGGAAGAGGTGCGCGACCCCTCGCGTGTGGCCGAGGTGCTGAACCGGGTGATCAGCCAGGCGCGGCGGCAATCGGCCCCGGCGCAGATCAACTTCCCGCGGGATTTCTTCACCCAGGTCATCGACATCGACCTGCCGGTGAACGTCGAATTCGAGCGTCCGGCGGGCGGCGCGGCGGCGATTGCGGCGGCGGCAGACCTCTTGTCGCAGGCGAAATTCCCGGTGATCCTGAACGGTGCCGGGGTGGTGCTGGGCGGGGCGATCCCGGCGAGCATGGCGCTGGCCGAGCGGCTGGATGCGCCGGTCTGCGTGGGATATCAGCACAATGATGCCTTCCCGGGCTCGCATCCGCTGTTTGCCGGGCCACTGGGCTATAACGGGTCCAAGGCGGCAATGGAGTTGATTTCGCAGGCCGATGTGGTATTCTGTTTGGGTACCCGGCTGAACCCGTTTTCAACACTCCCCGGATACGCGCTGGACTATTGGCCGAAGACGGCCAAAATCATCCAAGTTGACATCAACCCGGATCGGATCGGGCTGACGAAGAAGGTCACGGTTGGCATTGTCGGCGACGCGAAAAAGGTCGCCGAGGCGGTTTTGGCGCGTTTGGCCTCTACCGCAGGTGACCATGCGCGCAGCGAACGCAAGGCCCTGATTGCGCAGACCAAATCCGCTTGGGCGCAGCAGCTTTCCTCGATGGATCACGAACAGGACGATCCCGGCACCTCGTGGAATCAGCGCGCCCGCGACGCCAAGCCGGACTGGATGAGCCCGCGCATGGCGTGGCGCGCGATTCAATCGGCCCTGCCGCGTGAGGCGATCATTTCCAGCGACATCGGCAACAACTGTGCGATCGGCAATGCCTATCCCAGCTTTGAGGCCGGGCGGAAATATCTGGCGCCGGGGCTGTTCGGGCCCTGCGGCTATGGCCTGCCCTCGATCGTCGGCGCCAAGATTGCCTGCCCGGACGTGCCGGTGGTGGGCTTCTCGGGCGACGGGGCCTTTGGCATCGCGGTGACGGAACTGACCGCGATTGGCCGCCCGGAATGGCCGGCGGTGACGATGGTGGTCTTCCGCAATTACCAATGGGGCGCGGAAAAGCGCAACTCGACCCTGTGGTATGACGACAATTTCGTCGGCACCGAACTGGACACCCAGGTCTCCTATGCCGGGATTGCCCGGGCTTGCGGGTTGCAGGGGGTGCAAGCCTATACGATGGACGAATTGCGCGCGGCGCTGACGCAGGCGGTTGCCGATCAGATGGCCGGAAAGACCACGCTGATCGAGGCGATGATCAATCAGGAACTGGGCGAGCCGTTCCGCCGTGACGCGATGAAAAAGCCGGTGGCGGTGGCGGGGATTTCCAAAGCCGACATGCGGCCGCAGGCATGACCCCGCCCTTTGACATGGGGCCGGGGGCCGCCGCCTTCATGGCGGTGGCCATCCTTGGCTCGGCCTTCGTGCGGGGCTATTCCGGTTTCGGCTTTTCGGCGCTGGTGATTGCCGCTTCGGGGATCGTGACCAACCCGCTGCATTTCGTGGCGGTGGTGGTGATCTGCGAAACAGTGATGAGCCTGCAATCCTGGCGCGGCGTCTGGCGCGATGTGGATTGGCGCCGGGTGGTGCCCCTGATGATCGGCGCGGCGGTGGGGCTGCCGCTGGGCCTTTGGGCGCTGACGGCGATCTCCGAGAATGCGGCGCGGGCGGTGATCTCGGGCTATGTGCTGATCATGTGCGGCGTGCTGATGGTCGGCTGGCGGATGCAGCGGCAGGCGGGGCTGGCGGGCAATCTGGCGGCGGGGGTGGTGTCGGGTCTGGCCAATGCGCCGGGGATGGGGGGGCTGCCTGTGGTGGCCTTTTTCGCGGCGCAGGCGGTGCCTGCGGCGGTGTTCCGGGCAACGCTGGTGGCCTATTTCCCGCTCTTGGACCTCTATTCGGCACCGCTTTACTGGTATTCCGGGCTGGTCAGCATGGATACGCTTTGGGCCTCGCTTCTGACGCTGCCGATGGTGTTCTTGGGCAACTGGCTGGGCGGACGGCATTTCCTGAACACCGATCCGCAGGATTTCCGTAAGTTTGCCATTGGCTTGCTGGCGTTTCTGGCCACGGTGGGCCTGCTGAAATCGGTGCTGTAGATGCTGTTGGTCGTCAATGCCGGGTCATCCTCGATAAAGCTGGCGGTGTTCGATGCTGCGCTGGTGCAGGTGGCCTGGGCGCGGGTGACCGAGATCGGGGCTGCCGCGCTGCTGGAGGGGGCCGGGCGGCGCGAAATGCTGGCGCTGCCAGACCATACTACTGCCATGGCGGCGGCGCTGGCGACGCTGGGCCTGCCACTCTCGGCGCTGCGGGGGGCGGCGCATCGGGTGGTGCATGGCGGGGCCGCATTGGTGGCGCCCTGCCGTATCACCCCGGCGGTCGAGGCGGCGATTGCCGACTGCATTCCGCTGGCGCCCCTGCACAATCCGGCGAACCTGACCGGCATCCGCGCCGTCACGGCGCTGGCGCCCGACCTGCCGCAATATGCCAGTTTCGACACCGCCTTTCACGCCTCCAACCCCGAACTGGCCACCGCCTATGCCCTGCCTGCGGCCGAGCGGGCGCGCGGAATCCGCCGCTATGGCTTTCATGGGTTGAGCTATGCTGCGCTGGTCAACCATCTGGGGCCGCTGGCAAAGGGGCGGCTGCTGGCCTGCCATCTGGGCAATGGCGCCTCGCTTTGTGCAATCCGCGATGGCGTTTCGCTGGCCACCACCATGGGCTATTCGCCCTTGGACGGTCTGACCATGGGCACGCGCACCGGCAGCATTGACGGCAACGCGGTGCTGCGGCTGGCGGAACTGCACGGGATCGACGGCGCGGCGCGCATCCTGAACCGGGAAAGCGGGCTCTTGGCGCTGGGTGGCGCGTCCGACATGCGGGCGCTGCGGGCGGCGGGGGCCGATTTCGCACTCGACCATTTCGCCTATTGGGCGGTGCGCCATGCCGGCAGCATGGTGGCCGCGATGGGCGGCCTTGATGCCATCGCCTTCACCGGCGGCATTGGTGAGCATGACGCCGCCATGCGCGCCGCCATCGTGCAGGGTCTGGGTTTTCTGGGCGCCGCACTCGATCCTGATGCAAATGCGGCCCATGCCAAAGACTTGACGGCGCCGGGTGCCCGTGTCGCAATCTGGACAGTGCCCGCCGAAGAGGAACGCCAGATTGCCCGTGAAGCCATGGGCCTGATCGCCCGCAAGGAATCTGCATGAGCCAGCCGCAGTTGAACCTGTCGCCCGCCGTCTCGGATGAAATCCGCAAGACCACCTGCTACATGTGCGCCTGCCGCTGCGGCATCAACGTGCATCTGAAGTCTGGAAAAGTCAGCTACATCGAGGGCAACCGCGACCATCCGGTGAACAAGGGGGTTCTGTGCGCCAAGGGGGCGAGCGGGATCATGCAGGTCACGGCGCCCAGCCGCCTGCGCGCGCCGCTGCGGCGGGTCGGCCCGCGCGGCTCGGGTGCGTTCGAGGAAATCTCGTGGGAAGAGGCGCTGCAAACCGCCGTAGGCTGGCTGAAACCCCTGCGTGAGACGGCGCCCGAAAAGCTCGCCTTCTTCACCGGCCGCGACCAGAGCCAGAGCTTCACCGGCTGGTGGGCGCAGGCGTTCGGCACGCCCAACTATGCCGCCCATGGCGGCTTCTGCTCGGTCAACATGGCGGCGGGGGGCATCTATACCATCGGCGGCGCCTTCTGGGAATTCGGCCAGCCCGATTGGGAGCGCACCAAGCTGTTCCTGATGTTCGGTGTCGCCGAAGACCATGACAGCAATCCGATCAAGATCGGTCTGGGCAAGCTGAAGGCGCGCGGGGCGCGGGTGATCGGGGTGAACCCGATCCGCTCGGGCTATAATGCGGTGGCTGACGATTGGTATGGCATCACGCCGGGCACCGACGGCTTGCTGATCCTGTCGCTGATCCATTGCCTGTTCGAGGCGGGCAAGATCGACCTCGACTATCTGGCGCGCTGGACCAATGCGCCTTTGCTGGTCAACGAAACCGAAGGCCCCGAAAAGGGCCTGATCCTCAAGAACGCCGAAAGCCAGCCCTTCGTGATCGACCGCCGCACCGGCGCCCCCGCGCCTTGGGACGGCAAGGGGGTGCAGCCCGATCTGGGCGCTACATGGCAAGGTCACCGCACGGTGTTCCAGCATATGGCGGAGCGGTATCTTGCGCCCGAATATGCGCCCGAGGCGGTGGCGGACCGCTGCGGCATTCCGGCGGCGCGCATTCGCGGGCTGGCGGCGGAACTGGCCCGCGTGGCCTTTGATCAGGCGATCGAACTGCCCATCGCCTGGACCGATTTTCGCGGCGATGCCCATACTTCGATGCCGGGCCGTCCGGTGTCCTTCCACGCCATGCGCGGGATTTCGGCGCATTCCAACGGCTTTCAGACCGCCCGCGCCCTGCATCTGTTGCAGATCGTGCTGGGCACGGTCGAGGTGCCGGGCGGTTACCGCTTCAAGCCGCCATACCCCAAGCCGGTCGAAGCCCATCCGACGCCGCATTTCGGCGTGGTGCCGGGCAAGGCGCTGAACGGCCCGCATCTGGGCTATGTGCGCGGGCCGGAGCAACTGGCGCTGAACGCGGATGGCAGCGCGGTGCGGATCGACAAGGGCTTCACCTGGGAAAATCCCTTCTCGGCCCATGGCATGATGCACATGCTGATCCCCAATGCCCATGCGGGCGACCCTTACCGCATCGACACGATGTTCCTCTACATGGCCAACATGGCGTGGAACTCGTCGATGAACACGGCGAAGGTGATGGAGATGCTGACCGACAAGGGCGAAGACGGCGAATATATCATCCCCCGCATCATCTATTCCGATGCCTATGCGTCCGAGATGGTGGCCTATGCCGATCTGATCCTGCCCGACACCACCTATCTGGAACGGCATGACTGCATTTCCCTGCTGGACCGGCCGATTTCCGAACCCGATGCGGCGGGCGACAGCATCCGCTGGCCGGTGGTGGAGCCCGACCGCCCCGGACATGCAGGGGTGCGCGGCTTTCAGTCGGTGCTGCTGGATCTGGGCGCGCGGCTTGGGCTGGCGCCGATGGTGAAAGAGGATGGCACGCCCCGTTACGCCGATTATGCCGATTACATCGTCAATCACATCCGCCGTCCCGGCGTCGGCCCGCTGATCGGTTTTCGCGGCGATGGCACGCAAGAGGGGCGCGGCCCGGCCAACCCCGATCAGATGGCGGCCTATATCGCCAATGGCGGCTTCTATCAGGCGCATGTGCCCGAAGAGGCCAGCTTCTACAAACCCTGGAATGCCGGTTATCAGGATTGGGCGGTGGCCACGAGTTTCTATGAAAGCCCGCAGCCCTATCTCTTCTCGATCTGGTCCGAGCCGATGCGCAAGTTTCAGCTTGCCGCCGAGGGTCATGGCGCGATCCAGCCACCGGACGCCCTGCGCGCGCGCCTGCAACAGGCGATGGACCCGTTGCCGGGCTGGTATCCGCCCTTTGGCGATGCCGGGGCCGAGGGGTTCCCGGTTCATGCACTGACGCAGCGACCGATGGACATGTACCACTCCTGGGGCAGCCAGAACGCCTGGCTGCGCCAGATCCGGGGCAGGAATTTCCTCTATCTGCCGACGAAAATCTGGGAGGGGCAGGGGTTTCAGGACGGCGATTATGCCCGCGTCACCTCGCCCAACGGGGAAATCACCGTGCCGGTGGCCCATATGGCGGCGCTGAACGAAAACACCGTCTGGACCTGGAATGCCATCGGCAAGCGCAAGGGCGCCTGGGCGCTGGACGAGGGCGCGTCCGAGGCGAAGGAGGGGTTCCTGCTGAACCATCTGATTTCCGAACTGCTGCCGGAACAGGCCGATGGCCAACGCTGGAGCAATTCCGATCCCGTCACCGGGCAGGCGGCCTGGTTCGACCTGCGGGTGAAGGTTGAGCGGGTCGGGCCGCGCGACCACGCGGAACCGGCCTTCCCGGCCATTCCGCGGGTGGTGGCCAAAGGGGAGGGCCGGGCGTGATCCAATTTTCTTCGAAGAAAATTGCAAATTCCTTCCAAGGAATTTGGGGTGACCAAACGGGTGCCGGCGGAGTTTTCATAAACTCCGCGCCGCAGCATCGGAGGGCCCGCGCATGACGATGCTGCCCGGACCGACACCGAAGAAACTCGGCCTTGCCATCGACCTTGACACCTGCGTCGGCTGTCAGGCTTGTGTGACCGCCTGCAAGGGCTGGAACGATCAGGGCTATGGCGCCCCCCTTTCGGATCAGAACCCCTATGGCGCCGATCCCTCGGGCACCTTCCTCAACCGGGTTCACAGCTATGAGGTGCAGCCTGCGGATGCCCCGGCGCAACTGGTGAACTTTCCCCGGTCCTGCCTGCATTGCGAAAGCGCGCCCTGCGTCACCGTCTGCCCGACCGGCGCGAGCTACAAGCGGGCCGAGGATGGCATTGTTCTGGTGAACGAGGATGCCTGCATCGGCTGTGGTCTCTGCGCCTGGGCCTGTCCCTATGGTGCCCGCGAACTCGACCCTGCGGCGGGGGTAATGAAGAAATGCACCCTCTGCGTGGACCGCATCTATAACGATAACCTGCCGGAAGAAGACCGCGAGCCTGCCTGCGTGCGCACCTGCCCCACCAATGCCCGCCATTTCGGCGATTTCGCCGACCCTGACAGCAAGGTCAGCCGTCTCGCGGCCGAGCGGGGCGGCTTTGCCCTGATGCCCGATCTGGGCACCAAGCCGGTCAACCGCTATCTGCCGCCGCGCCGCAAGGGCGCCGCCGAGGCCAGCCCGCTGGCGCCGCTTCTGGACATCAGGGCGACGGGGCTGGCCGGATGGCTTGACCGTGTGTTGGGGAAGATCTGATGCATCCGGCACCCTCCGTCATTGTCTTTACCGTGCTGTCGGGCCTTGGTTTCGGTTTTCTGGCCTTTCTGGGCCTTGGCGCGCTGCCGGGGCATGGGCCCTGGCATTTCGCGCTCTGGGTGCTGGGCTATGCGCTGGCGGTGGGCGGGCTTCTCGCCTCGACCTTCCATCTTGGCAATCCGCAGCGGGCCTGGCGGGCCTTCAGCCAGTGGCGCACAAGCTGGCTGAGCCGTGAGGGCTGTGCGGCGGTTGTCACGCTGATCCTGCTGGCGCCGGTGGCGCTGGGCGATCTGCTGCCTTTGGGCGATCTGCGGCTGCTGGGCCTGCTGGGGGCGGCGATGTCTCTGGTCACCATCTTCACCACCTCGATGATCTATGCGCAGTTGAAAACCGTGCCGCGCTGGAACCATCCGGTCACGCCACTTCTGTTTCTCGGCTATGCCATCGCCGGAGGTTCGATCCTGTCGGGCGAGGGGCGGATTGCCGTGGTGGCCTGCCTCATCCTGTTTCTGGTGCTGGCGGCAAGCTGGCGGATCGGCGACCGCCGCTTTGCCGAGGTGGGCCAGAGCATCGGCAGCGCCACCGGGCTTGGCGATCTGGGCAAGGTGCGGGTGTTCGAGCGGGGGCACACGGCGGGCAATTACCTCTTGCACGAGATGATGTTCGTCGTCGGCCGCAAACATGCCGACCGGCTGCGGATCATCGCGCTGGCTTTTTCGACGCTGGTTCCGGCGGCGCTGGTGGTGTTGGGCGGGCCACATTGGCCGGTGGTGGTGCTGGCCACGCTGTGCCACATTCTGGGGGCGCTGGCGCAGCGCTGGCTGTTCTTCGCGCAGGCCGAGCATGTGGTGGGGCTGTATTACGGGATGCGTTAGGGCATGGAACGGATCGAAGACCGCGTGCGCCGCCTGCCGCTCTGGCAGGGTGAGGTGACAATCGCACCGCTGGGCGGCGGCATGACCAATGTCAACCTTCTGGTCTCTGACGGCAGCCGCCGCGCCGTGGTGCGGATCGGCGACGATATTCCGGTGCATCAGGTGATGCGCTTCAACGAACTGGCCGCCAGCCGGGCCGCCCATGCGGCAGGCATCTCGCCGCAGGTGCTGTATCACGAGCCGGGGGTGCTGGTGATCGACTTTGTCGAAGGCCGCACCCTGACCGCCGAAGACCTGCGCCAGCCGGACCAGTTGGAACAGGCGCTGGCCCTGTTGTCGCGCGCCCACCGCGAGATGCCGCACCATCTGCGGGGGCCTGCGCTGGCCTTTTGGGTGTTCCATGTGGTGCGCGACTATGCCGCCACCCTGCGCGACGGGCAAAGCCCGCATCTGGCTGCGCTGCCCGCTCTGATGGAGGCGGCAGCGGTTCTTGAGGCGGCGGTGGGGCCGATCACGCTGACCTTCTGTCACAATGACCTTTTGCCGGGCAATTTCCTGCATGACGGCGCGCGGATGTGGCTGATCGACTGGGATTATGCCGGCTTTGGTTCGGCCCATTTCGATCTGGGCGGGCTTGCGGCCAATGCCGGGCTGGACCCGGCGCAGGAACGCTGGATGCTGGAGCGGTATTTCGCGGCACCCGTAACCGCCGACCTCTGGCGGCGGCATCTGGCGATGAAGGCGGCGGCGGCGCTGCGCGAAATGCTGTGGAGCATGGTGTCGGAGCTGCATTCCGGCCTCGATTTCGACTTTGCCGCCTATACCGCGACCACCACCGCCAATTGGCAGGCGGCTCTGGCGGCCTTTCGCGGGGTTTGACGGGACAGGCGGCCCGGCCCGTGCGAAAAGGCGTTGAGGAATCTGCGGGCCTGCGTTACTGCCCGCCCTCCGCTTCGGGCTGCAAAGGATCGCCGCCATGACGACCACCGACACCCGCCTGATCCGCCTTGCCATCGGCAGCCTGTTCGTCGGCCTTTTCGTGCTGGGCCTCAAGGCGCTGGCGTGGAAGATGACCGGCTCGGTCGCGCTGCTGTCGGATGCGCTGGAAAGTCTGGTGAACGTGGCCACGGCGATTGCCGCGCTGGTGGCCATCCGCATTGCCGCCCGCCCGGCGGATGCCAACCACCCCTACGGCCACCACAAGGCCGAGTTCTTCAGCGCGATTCTGGAAGGGGTGATGATCATCCTTGCCGCTCTGGCGATCCTGCACAGCGCCTGGGGTGCGCTTCAGGCGCCCAAGGCGCTGGAGGCGCCGCTTGAGGGGCTTCTGGTCAACGGTCTGGCCAGTGTGATCAACGCCGGCTGGTGCTGGGTGCTGATCCATCAGGGGCGGCGCCTGCGCTCGCCCGCGCTGGTGGCGGATGGCAAGCATCTGTTGTCGGATGTGGTCTCGTCCGTTGGCGTGACCTTTGGTGTCGGCGTGGCGATTGTGTCGGGCTGGCCGATCCTTGATCCGCTGATGGCGGCGCTGGTGGCGGTGAACATCCTGTGGTCCGGCTGGAAGGTGATGTCGGCCTCGATGAGCGGCCTTCTGGACGAAGCCGTGCCCGATGACGTGATGGCCCGCCTGCGCGAAACCATCGCGCGCGAAGCCGAAGGCGCGGTCGAGGCGCATGACCTGCGCACCCGCCATGCCGGACGCGCCACCTTCATCGAGTTTCATCTGGTGGTGCCGGGCGATCTGAGCGTGCGCGACGCACATGACCTGTGCGACCGGGTTGAGGCCGGGCTGAAGGCGGTGGTGCCCGATTGTCTGGTGACCATCCATGTCGAACCGGAACACAAGGCCAAGCACAGCGGCGTTCTGGTTCTGTAAAGTCCCGACAGCGGGCGGGCGTCAGAAGTCGAGATCATCGGCATCGTCCTCGTCCGGCGGGGCGATACTTTCGGGTCTGTCGTGCTGTGCGCGGTAATCGGCCAGCGTCCGGCCCGGCTCTTGCGGAAAGGTTTCGCCGGTGGGGGTGACCGACAGGATACGGTCGATGCGGAAAGCACGAAAGCCGCGCTGCGCCTCGCACCAGGCGGCGAGCGACCACACCTTGCCCCAGAATTCCAGCGCCAGCGGGCGGATGTCGCGGTGGCTTTCGGCACCCTGCGGGTCGATATAGCTGATGGCCAGCCGCTCTGCCTTGCGGATCGCGGCGCGGATCATCGGCAGATGCGCCGCCGCGCGCCGCGCCTGCGCGCCGGTATAGGTGAACAGCGCGTCCGGTTCGGGGCCTTGCTGCGGGGCAGGGGCCACGGCGCCGATCTTGGCCGCCAGCATCCGCGCCGCCCGGGCCAGCACCGGATCGTCCCCCTCGGCCACCAGCCGCACGCCCTGGCGCAGCGCCTCCATCTCGCCGGCGTTCAGCATCAGCGGCGGCAGGGTGATCGGCGCGCGCAGGATATAGCCCACCCCCCGCTCCCCCTCGATCGGCAGGCCCGAGGCCATCAGCGTGGCCATGTCGCGCCAGAGTGTCCGGGTCGAAACCCCCAGCCGTTCGGCCATGTCGCCGGCGCGGTGCAGCCGCCCGTCGCGCAGGATCTGGATCACGTCAAAAAGGCGGTCGGTGCGTCGCATGGGCCAAGGCTGGCGCCGCGTGCCGCCAGCGTCAAGGGCAACTGACAAATTACTGTCAGTTTTGCCGCCTGCCGCTGTGGATTGGGGCTACCCCCCGCCGGGGCGCGGGCCTAGCCTTGGGAAAATTCAACACCAAGCCGCGGGATGCGGCCTTATGGAGTGCGAAACATGCTCAACAATATCGGTCTTCCGGGTCTTCTCCTTATCGCCGTCGTGGTGCTGGTCCTGTTCGGCAAGGGCAAGGTCTCGTCCCTGATGGGCGAAGTGGGCAAGGGCATCACCGCCTTCAAGAAGGGCGTGTCCGACGGTACCAAGGAAATCGAAACCGCCAATGCCGACGCCGCCCGCGACGTGACCCCGGCCGAGAAAGACAAGGTCTGAGACCGCAGGACGAACAGCGGCGGAGGGCCCCGTGGAACTAGGTATGTCCGAGCTTCTGGTCATCGGGATCGTGGCGCTTGTCGTCATCGGCCCGCGCGACCTGCCCGAGATGTTTCGCCAGCTTGGCCGCCTGACCGCCAAGCTGCGCGCCATGTCGCGCGAATTCAGCCGCGCCATGGAACAGGCGGCGAACGAGGCCGGGGTCAAGGATGTGGCCAAGGATCTGAACGCCATCGCCAATCCCAAGGCCATGGGGTTGAATGCCGTCAAGGATGCGGTGGACAAGTTCGAGAAATGGGATCCGATCAAGAACGCCGCCAAGCCGACGGTGGCGCCTGCTTCGGGCACCATCAAGGGGCCGGTCCTGCCCGAAGGCTCGATCCCGCCCAGCCCGCCGCCGGTTGCTGCGGCACCCGCCGCCGTGGCCGAGGTGCCCGCCGCCGCAGTTGGGGCCGAGACACAGGCGCTTTATGACCGCAAGGCGGCGCGCAAGGCGATCCTTGAGGAAAGCACCGCCAAGCTGAAGGCGCTGGATGCTGCCGATGCGGCTGCCGCCGCCCCGACCAAGCCTGCCCGCCGCAAGAAGCCCGCGATTGCCCCAGCGGAGGCCGAGGTGCCGGCGCCCGCCGCCAAGCCTGCCCGCAAGAAGAAGGCCGCCGAGCAATGAGCAAGTCCGACGACATCGACGCCAGCGCCGCGCCGCTGATCGAGCATCTGATCGAGCTGCGCAACCGGCTGATCTGGGCCGTGGTCGCCTATATCGTGGGCATCTGCGTGGCCTTCGTGGTGGCCGAACCGATCCTCGACTTCATGTTGCAGCCGATCGAAGAGGCGATGCGCGGCCTCGGCAACCCCAATCCGGTGATGCAATATACCGCCCCGCAAGAGTATTTCTTTACCCTCGTGCGGATTTCCATGGTGGGCGGTTTCGCGTTGGCCTTCCCGGTGATCGGCTATCAGCTTTGGCGTTTCATTGCGCCGGGGCTCTACAAATCCGAAAAATCGGCCTTTCTGCCCTTTCTGATTGCCTCGCCGCTGTTGTTCATCGCCGGGGCGGCGTTTTCGCAGTACATCGTCACGCCGATGGCGATGACGTTCTTTCTGGGCTTTGCCGATGCCACCTCGATCCTGTCGGCGCTGGTGCCCGATCTGGGCGAAGGGTCTGCCCTGCCTGCGGCCAGCCACAAGGGCATAGAGTTCGTCTTCCAAGGCAAGGTGAACGAGACGCTGGACATCTCGCTCAAGCTGATCGTGGCCTTCGGGATGTGCTTCCAGCTTCCGGTGCTGCTGACGCTGATGGGCAAGGCGGGGCTGGTGTCGTCCAAGGGGCTGGCCGCGACCCGGCGTTATGCCATCGTGATCATCCTGATCGTGGCCGCCATCGTGACCCCGCCCGATTTCATGAGCCAGCTCATCCTCTTCGCCGCCGTCTATCCCTTGTATGAAATCTCGATCTTCCTGATCCGGCGCATCGAGAAAAAGCGCGAGGCGGAACTGCGGGCCGAGGGCCTTTGGGACGAAGACGACGAAACCGGCGAGGACACCCCCAAGGCATGACTGACGCGCTGACCCGTATCGCCGAGGCGCTGGAGCGGCTGGCTCCGGCGCCCGCCCCGGCCCCCGACTTCACCGCCGAAGCCTTTGCCTGGCACACTGCCCCCGACCGGCTTGAGCCGGTGGCGCGGGTGAGCCGGGTGGATATCGGCCTCTTGGTGGGGGTGGACCGGGCGCGTGAGACGCTTTTGGAAAACACCCGCCATTTCGCCGCCGGGCTGCCGGCCAACAACGCGCTTCTCTGGGGCGCGCGGGGCATGGGGAAATCTTCGCTGGTCAAGGCGGTTCATGCCGCCGTGCGGGCCGAGGGGTTTGACCTGAAGGTGGTGGAACTGGCGCGCGACGATCTGCCTTCGGTGCAGCGCCTGCTGGCGCATCTGCGCGCCGCGCCGCACAGGTTCCTTCTGTTCTGCGATGACCTGTCGTTCAGCCATGATGACCAGCATTACAAAAGCCTCAAGGCGGTGCTGGATGGCGGCATTGCCGGGCGGCCGGAGAATGTGCTGCTTTACGCCACCTCGAACCGCCGCCATCTGATGCCGCGCGACATGATCGAGAATGAACGCTCCACCGCGATTTCCCCTTCGGAAGCGGTGGAGGAAAAGGTCTCGCTCTCGGACCGTTTCGGGCTGTGGCTGGGGTTCCATCCCTGCGATCAGGACGCCTATCTGGCCATGATCCGCGGCTATTGCGATGCCCATGGCGTTCCGGTCGGCGACGACGAGCTGCGGGCGGGCGCCGTGGAATGGCAGGCGACGCGCGGGGCGCGGTCGGGCCGGGTGGCCTGGCAATTCTTCTGCGACCTTGCCGCGCGCAAGGGCGTGAAGGTGGCGTGAATTCCGGTGATTGACCCCTTGCCATTGCCGCGCACAGGCCCGATCTTGCGGCCATGCTGACAGAAATCCTTATCGTGCTTGCCCTGATCGGATTGAACGGGGTGCTGGCCATGTCGGAACTGGCCATCGTCTCGGCCCGTCCCGCCCGTCTGAAACCGCTGGAAGGCAAGAGCCGGGGCGCCAGTGCCGCGCTGCGTCTGGCCGAACAGCCGGGGCGGTTCCTTTCGACCGTGCAGATCGGCATCACGCTGGTCGGCGTGCTGTCGGGTGCCTTTTCCGGCGCCACGCTGGGCACGCGCTTTGCCGCCTTCCTTGCGGCGCAGGGGGTGCCTGCCGATTGGGCCTCGACCTTGGGGGTGGGCGGTGTGGTGGTGGTGCTGACCTATGTCTCGCTGATCGTGGGGGAATTGGTGCCCAAGCAACTGGCACTGAAAAACCCTGAAGCCGTGGCGATCCGCATGGCGCCGGCCATGCTGATCCTGTCCAAGATCGGGGCGCCGCTGGTCTGGCTCCTCGACCGTTCGGGGCGGCTTCTGCTCTGGCTTTTGGGCCAGCGCGACGATGGCGGCAACCGGGTGACCGAGGAGGAGGTTCACACCATCCTGACCGAAGCCCATGAAGGCGGCGTGATCGAGGCCGAAGAGCGCGAGATGATCACCGGCGTCATGCGCTTTTCCGACCGCAGCGCCAAGGCACTGATGACGCCGCGCCGCGATGTGGAAATGGTCGATCTGGAAATGACCTCGGCCGAAGCCGTGGCGGCGCTGCGCCGGATCGGCCGCCCGCGCATTCCGGTGCAAAGCCGCGAGACGGGCGAGGTGGTGGGCATCATCACGCTGGCCGATGCCTTCAACGCCGTGTCGCGGCGCGAGGCGCTGGACGTGAAGGCGCTGTTGCAGGATGTGCCTGTGGTCAGCGACCGCACCGATGCGCTGGACGTGCTGGAAGTGCTGCGCAAGGGCGAGCATTCGACGGCGCTCGTCTATGACGAATACGGCCATTTCGAAGGCATCATCACCAGCGGAGACGTGCTTGAGGCGATCACCGGCGCGATGGACACCGGCGAAGATGAAGAGCCGGCGATGGTCACCCGCGAAGATGGCTCGATGCTGGTGGCGGGCTGGATGGCGGCGGATGAATTCTGCGACCGTCTGGGATTGGCGCGCGAACTGGCCGGGGATTATGACACCGTGGCGGGTCTGGTGCTGCACCAGATGCGCCGCCTGCCGCAATTGGGCGAAAGCTTCACCGTGGCGGGCCATCGGTTCGAGGTGCTGGACCTTGACGGCTTGCGGATCGACAAGGTGCTGGTGACGGTGGTCTGATCCGGGCCAAGGCGGCGCGCGGCTCTGCCAGCAGAGCCGCGCGCCGCCGGGTTCAGGACATCGCCCGTCCTGTCAGCTTTGCTTCATCGGGCAGGTGGACAGGCCCAGCAGGGTGTAAAGCGGGCAGGTGGACATAAGCCCGGTCATCAGCGGCACCACGCCGATCAGCTTGGCCCAGTGCCAGAAGCCGGTGCCCTGATCGACGAAGAACCAGCCCAGCAGCACCAGCCCGGCCACGATGCGCAGAATCCGGTCCGCGCCGCCCACATTGGTTTTCAGCATGTCAGCCTCCTTTTGCCGCCCTCTTGCGGTTGGCGGAGAGTCTAGGCGCCGGCCGCCGCTCTGTCTGTGATCTGGTCACATCAGTGCTGCGGCGAGCTGCCGCAGCGCGCCCCTGTCGCGCAGCCGCACCGCGCCGCGGTCGGTTTCCACCCAGCCGGCGCGGGCAAAGCCATCAAGCCGGCGCGAGATCACTTCCCGCGCCGAGCCGATCCGTGCCGCAAGTTCGGCCTGCGTCGCCTGCACCAACCCGCCGTTTTCCAGTTCCAGCAGCGCCTGCGCCAGCCGGGCCTCGATCCGCCCGAAGGCCACCCGCTCCAGCAGCCGGGTGACATCGGCCATCCGCCGCGCGAAAGCCTGCATCACGAAGCTGCGAAAGCCCGGTTCATCCTCCATCAGCCGCAGAAAGGTCGCGCGCGGGATCAGCACCAGCTCTGATGCGGCGGTGGTCACCGCCTCGCCGGAATAGGGTTCCCCGGCCATCAGGCCGAGGGTGGACTGGATGCAGGACTGTCCCGGTTCGACGGCATAAAGCAGGATTTCGCGCCCCGAGGGGCCGGTCAGGAACACCTCGATCCGGCCCGAGAGCAGCACGACGAACCCCACCGCCGTATCGCCCGCGTGAAACAGCGGGCTGCCCGGCGGCAGGTTGTGCCGGGGCAGGGCGGCCAGCACCCGCTCCGCTGCGGGCGACAGGGCGGCAAGGGAGGTGATCCATGACATGGCCGCAGGATGGAGCGCGTCCCGGAAGCGGGCAAGCAAAAAGGCCGCCCGGGAGCGGGGCGGCCTTTCAGGGAGAGTCGGGGTGAACCCCGACCTACGCATGCGTGTCCGGTTCGATCGGTCTGCGCCAAGTGGGCTCGGACGCGCTCAGTCCATCTGCTTGAAGTTCAGGCTTGCGCCTTCCTTGATGCCCGAGGGCCAGCGCGAGGTGATGGTCTTGGTCCGGGTGTAGAAGCGGAAGGCGTCCGGCCCGTGCTGGTTCAGGTCACCAAAGGCCGATTTCTTCCAGCCGCCGAAGGTGTGATAGGCCAGCGGCACCGGGATCGGCACGTTGATGCCGATCATGCCGACGTTGACGCGGTTGGCGAAATCGCGCGCCGTATCGCCGTCGCGGGTGAAGATCGCGGTGCCATTGCCGTATTCGTGGTCCATGGCATGGCCAAGCGCCTCTTCATAGGTCTTGCAGCGCACGGTGGACAGGACCGGCCCGAAAATCTCTTTCCGGTAGATGTCCATGTCGGTCGTCACATGGTCAAAGAGATGCGGGCCGACGAAGAAACCGTCCTCATAGCCCTGCAGCGCGAAATTGCGGCCATCAACCACCAGTTTCGCGCCCTGTGCCACGCCGCTTTCCACCAGCCGCAGGATATTGGCCTTGGCTGCGGCGGTCACCACCGGGCCGTAGTCCACATCATTGCCGGCGGTGTAGGGGCCGACCTTCAGCTTTTCGATCCGCGGGATCAGCTTTTCGATCAGGAGGTCGGCGGTCTTTTCCCCCACCGGCAGTGCCACCGAAATCGCCATGCAGCGTTCGCCCGCCGCGCCATAGCCTGCGCCCACCAGAGCATCCGCCGCCTGATCCATGTCGGCGTCGGGCATGATGATCATGTGGTTTTTGGCGCCGCCAAAGCATTGCACCCGCTTGCCGTTCGAGCAGCCGCGGCCATAGATATACTCTGCAATCGGGGTGGAACCGACAAAGCCGATGCCGGAAATGATCGGGTTATCCAAGATCGCGTCCACCGAATCCTTGTCGCCGTTGATCACCTGCAACACGCCATCGGGCAGCCCCGCCTCTTGGAAGAGTTCCGCCAGCATCAGCGGCACCGAGGGGTCACGCTCGGACGGCTTGAGGATGAAGGCATTGCCGCAGGCCAGCGCCGGGCCCATTTTCCACAAGGGGATCATGGCGGGGAAGTTGAAGGGCGTGATGCCCGCCGCGACACCAATCGGCTGGCGCATGGAATACATGTCGATGCCCGGACCGGCGCTGTCGGTGAACTCGCCCTTCAGCATCTGCGGCGCGCCGATGCAGAACTCGACCACTTCCAGACCGCGCTGGATGTCGCCCTTGGCGTCAGGAATGGTCTTGCCATGCTCGCGCGACAGGACTTCGGCCAGCTTGTCCATGTCGCGGTTGATCAGGCGGACCATCTCCATCATCACCCGGGCGCGGCGCTGCGGGTTGGTGGCGCCCCATTTCACCTGAGCCTTTGCGGCATCGGCGGTGGCGGCGTCCAGCTCGGCCTTGGTGGCAAGCGCCACGCGCGCCTGCACTTCGCCGGTGGCGGGGTTGAAGACATCGGCAAAGCGGCCGGACGTGCCGGGAACATGCTTGCCGTTGATCCAGTGACCGATCTCTTTCATGGGGGCCTCCTCATAGGTTGGGGGCAGTTTACCCTTGCACAAACGCCAGACAAAGCGGCAATGTCCCAAAAGGGTTTTGCGAATTTGCAAAGGGGGATGGGCAGTATTGCCCATCCTGCGGGGGCCGGATGGATTGGGACGATCTGCGCATCTTTCTGGCGGTGGCCCGCAGCGAAAGCCTGTCGGGCGCCGGCCGGCGGCTCAAGATCGACCCGGCCACGGTGGGCCGCCGCATTGCCCGGCTGGAAGAGGCGGTCGCGGCGCGGCTGTTTGTGAAAAGCCCGCAAGGCTACGGCCTGACCGAGGCGGGAGGGCGGCTGATCGCCCATGCCGAACGCGCCGAGGCGGCGCTTGAGGGCGCGACCGAGGCGCTGGACGGGCCCGAGGGGCTGACCGGGCTGATCCGGCTGGGCGCCCCGGACGGCTGCGCCAATTACCTCTTGCCACAGGTGCTGGCCGGGATTTGCGATGCCAATCCGGGGCTTGAGGTGCAGGTGGTGGCGCTGCCCCGGGTCTTCAACCTGTCGCGGCGCGAGGCGGACATGGCCATCGGCGTCAGCCGCCCCGAGGCGGGCCGCCTGACGGTGCAGAAGCTGACCGATTACCGGCTGCATCTGGCCGCCAGTCGCGATTACCTGGAACGCCATCCGATCACCAGCCGTGCCGATCTGGGGGGGCACCGCTTTGTCGGCTATATCCCCGATATGATCTTTGACAAGGAGCTGGACTATCTGGCCGAAATCGGCGCCCCGGCGGCGGCGCTGACCTCGAACTCGGTTTCGGTGCAGCTCAATTTCCTGCGGGCCGGGGCGGGGGTGGGGGTGGTGCATGACTTTGCCCTGCCCGCCGCGCCCGACCTTGTGCGCGTGATCCCCGACGAGATCAGCCTCACCCGGGCCTTCTGGCTGATCCGCCATGCCGATGACGGGCGCGTGGCCCGGCTGAACCGCTTTGCCGATCAGTTGGTGCGCCGCGCACGGGCCGAAATGGCACGGCTGGAGGCGGGGCCGGTCTGACCCATCCGGCAATTAATGGAAAGAAGCCAAAGCATTGCTTGACAGAATCTTTCCTGCCGTGTCCGCTTACAAGGACAAACACGGACATAGGAGGTGCCCATGCTTGTCAGCCAAATTCTCAAGACGAAATCCGATGACGGGGTGGTGACGGTCGCCCCAGGAACCACCGTGGCCAAGGCGGCCGAGGTCTTGTCCGCGCGCAAGATCGGGGCGGTGGTGGTGTCGGCCGATGGCAAGCACATGGCGGGGATCGTGTCGGAGCGCGATGTGGTGCGCGAACTGGGCCGCCGCGGCCCAACCTGCCTGAGCGATACGGTGGACAGCATCATGACCGCCCGCGTCGTCACCTGCACCCGGGCAGAACGCGCTGACGATGTGTTGCAGAAGATGACCGATGGCCGTTTCCGCCATATCCCGGTGGTTGAGGGCGATGAAATGGTCGGCCTGATCTCGATCGGCGACGTGGTGAAGGCCCGGCTGGCCGAACTGGCGATGGAAAAGGACGCGCTGGAAGGCATGATCAAGGGGTTCTGAGCGCCGCCCTGCGGCACATTCGCCCTTGCAAGACGCCACGCAATATTGTTGCGTGGCGCCGCAATTCCCAGCGGAGCCTCGCCCATGCGCATCGGTCTTTACCCCGGAACCTTTGACCCGGT
Source organism: Tabrizicola fusiformis (assembly GCF_013328815.1). Lineage (GTDB taxonomy): Bacteria > Pseudomonadota > Alphaproteobacteria > Rhodobacterales > Rhodobacteraceae > Fuscibacter. The sequence continues at coordinate 179,455 of NZ_JABUHN010000006.1, read as the reverse complement.
GACGCTGGGCCATGTCGATATCATCCAGCGCGCCATGGCGCTGGTGGACCGGCTGGTGATCGGCGTGGCGATCAACCGCGACAAGGGGCCGCTTTTCCCGCTGGAAGAGCGGGTGGCCATGGTTCAGGCCGAATGCGCCGCCATCGTGGCCCGGACCGGCGGCGAGATTGTCGTGCATCCCTTCGAAAACCTGCTGATCGACTGCGCCCGCGATGTCGGCGCGGGGGTGATCGTGCGCGGCCTGCGCGCCGTGGCGGATTTCGAATATGAATTCCAGATGGTGGGCATGAACCGCGCGCTGGATGCCTCGATCGAGACGGTTTTCCTGATGGCCGATGCGCGGCGGCAGGCCATCGCCTCGAAACTGGTGAAGGAAATTGCCCGGCTGGGGGGCGATGTGTCGAAATTCGTCACCCCCGCGGTGGACGAGGCGCTGCGCCAGCGCTTTGCCTGAGGCGCATGCGGCGGGTCAAATACTCCCGCCGGAGGCATCCTCTGCCGGGCAGGGGCGTTCCGGGTGCGGCGGACTTGACCCGACCCTTGGGCTCTGGCAATGCCGGGGCAACAGAGGAAACGTGATCAAATGAACCTGTTCGCCGAAATCCGTCTTGCCGTGACCGAGGCTCTGGCCGCTCTTGCCGAAGAGGGTGCGCTGCCCAAGGGGCTGGACCTGACCGCCGTTTCTGTCGAGCCGCCGCGCGATCCGGCGCATGGCGACATGGCAACCAATGCCGCCATGGTGCTGGCCAAGCCTGCGGGGCTGGCGCCGCGGGCGATTGCCGAGGCGCTGGCGGCGCGGCTGATGGCCGATCCGCGCATTGCCGTGGCCGATGTGGCCGGGCCGGGATTTCTGAACCTGCGGCTGGCGCCGGCGCTCTGGCATGGGGTGCTGCGGTCGGTTCTGCAATCGGGCACCGATTTCGGCCGCTCCGAGTTGGGCGCCGGGCAGAAGGTGAATGTCGAATTCGTTTCGGCCAATCCGACCGGGCCGATGCATGTCGGCCATGTGCGCGGCGCGGTGGTGGGCGATGCGCTGTCGAACCTCTTGGCCTTTGCCGGCTGGAACGTGACGCGCGAATATTACATCAACGACGGCGGCGCGCAGGTGAATGTGCTGGCCCGTTCCGCCTATGAACGCTACCGCGAGGCCAACGGGCTGGAACCGGCCATCGTCGAGGGGCTGTATCCGGGCGATTACCTGATCCCGGTGGGCGAGGCGCTGAAGAAGAAATACGGCACCAGCCTGCTGGATCAGCCCGAAGAGGTCTGGCTGGCCGATATCCGCGATTTCGCCACCGGCATGATGATGGACGAAATCCGCGCCGATCTGAAACAGCTTGGCGTGACGATGGATGTTTATTCCAGCGAAAAGGCGCTGTATGGCACGGGCGAGATCGAGGCCGCGATCCAGACCCTGCGCGGCATGGATCTGATCTATGAAGGCGTGCTGGAACCGCCGAAGGGCAAGGAGCCCGACGATTGGGAGCCGCGGGTGCAGACCCTGTTCCGCTCGACGGCGCATGGCGATGACGTGGACCGCCCGGTGATGAAATCCGACGGAAGCTGGACCTATTTCGCGCCCGATATCGCCTATCATTACAACAAGGTGCGGCGCGGCTTCGATGCGCTGATCGACATTTTCGGCGCCGATCATGGCGGCTATGTCAAGCGGATGAAGGCGGCGGTTTCGGCGCTGTCGGGCGGGCGGGTGCCCTTGGACATCAAGCTGATCCAGCTTGTGAAGCTCTGGAAGGGCGGTGAGCCGTTCAAGATGTCGAAACGGGCCGGAACCTTTGTGACGCTGCGCGATGTGGTGGATCAGGCGGGCGCCGATGTGACCCGCTTCATTATGCTGACGCGCAAGAATGACGTGGCCTTGGATTTCGATTTCGACAAGGTGCTGGAGCAGTCGAAGGACAATCCGGTGTTCTATGTGCAATACGCCAATGCGCGGGTGAATTCGATCCTGCGCAAGGCGCGGGACGCCGGGATTGCCTGTGATGATCCCAGCCTTCTGGCCGCCGATCTGACCGGGGTGACCCATGAGGCGGAACTGGCCATGATGCGCAAGATCGCCGAATGGCCGCGTCTTGTCGAGATCGCCGCGCGCGGGAACGAGCCGCACCGGATTGCCTTCTACCTTTATGAATTGGCGTCGGAATTCCACGGCCTGTGGAACCGCGGCAATGACGAACCGGCGCTGCGCTTCATCCAAGAGGGCAATGCAGCAACATCTGCCGCAAAAATCACCCTTGCGCGGGCCACGGGCGTTGTGATCGCGGCGGGCTTGGGTATCTTGGGCGTTACTCCGGTTGAGGAAATGCGCTGACCAAGGCGCCCCGCCGGGTCGAGCAGGCAGCAACAGACCGGGGGGGCATGTATCGCCCCGGCAGGCGAGGCGAAAGATGGCGGGCGTGGATTTCGATTCCTACGAAGGCGGTTTTGCGCGGGGCGCGCGGCTGGGGCGGACGGTCAACCTGATTGGCGGGGCCTGCTCGGTCGCGCTCATCCTTGGTTTGGGTGTCTGGGGCTACAAGCTGGCGCTGCGCGATGTGACGGGGATTCCGGTGTTCCGCGCCGTCGAGGGGCCGCTGCGGATCGCGCCGAAAGACCCGGGCGGGTCGGTCACCATGCATCAGGGCCTGTCGGTGAATGCGGTGGCCGCGGCGGGCACCGCGCTACCGCTGCCCGAAACGCTGACCCTTGCGCCGCGCGGGGTGGAGCTGGACCCGAGCGATGCGGCGGGGCTGGCCGATCTGCCGATGGAGGCGGACAGCACGCCCTCGCTGGACCCGATGATCGACGCGGCCCTGCTGGCGCCGCAAGAGGGGAGCATGGCCCCGGTCGAAACCGAGACCGATGCGGTTGCCGCCGCCTTGGCCGAGGCATTGGCCGATGGTGCCGAGCCGCTGGCAGAACCCGCCCCGGCAGAGGATCTGGCGATGGTTGAACCCGCGCCGACCGAAGCCGCGCCGGTTGCCGACCTCAAACGCCCCCGCGCGCGGCCCGAAACGCTGGCAGCGGTTACGGCCCCCGTGCCTGTTGCGGCTTCGACCGCGCCCGCGCCTGCCGAAGTGGACCCGGCGGCGGTTCCGGCGGGAACCGCCATGGTGCAGTTGGGCGCCTTTGACGATCAGGATGCGGCGCGGGGTGAATGGACACGGCTGGCCACCAAGTTCGGCGATCTGATGGCGGGCAAGTCGCTTGTGGTGCAGGCGGCGCAATCGGGCGGGCGCACCTTCTACCGGCTGCGCGCCATGGGCTTTGCCAGCGAAGAGGACAGCCGCCTGTTCTGCACCGCCATGCTCAAGGGCAATGCCACCTGCATTCCGGTCTTGCAGCGATGATCCCTCTGGGCCGGATGGCGGCCGTTTTCGGCTGTGCCGGGCCGGTTCTGCTGCCCGATGAACGCGCGTTTTTCCGTGACGCCGACCCTTTGGGCTTTATCCTCTTTGCCCGCAATGTCGAAGACCCGGGGCAGCTTGCCCGGCTGACCGCCGATCTGCGCGAGGCGGTGGGCCGCGATGCGCCGGTGCTGGTCGATCAGGAGGGCGGACGGGTGCAGCGGCTGCGCGGGCCGCATTGGCGCGAATGGCAGCCGCCTTTGGATACCGTCGCCGCCCTTGGCCCGCAGGCGCCGCGGGCGCTGTATCTGCGGGCGCAACTGATCGCCGCCGAATTGCGGGCGGTGGGCATCGACTGCAACTGCGCGCCGGTGGCCGATATCGCCGCGCCGCAGACCCATCCGTTCCTGCGCAACCGCTGCCATGGCGAGGATGTCGCCACGGTCATCACCAACGCCCGCGCGGTGGCTGACGGACATCTGGCAGCGGGGGTGTTGCCGGTGATGAAGCATCTGCCCGGTCATGGCCGCGCTAGCGCCGACACCCATCACGACCTGCCCACGGTGACCGCCCCCGCCGAAGAGCTTGCGGCATGGGATTTCGCCCCGTTCCGTGCGCTGGCCGATCTGCCGATGGCGATGACGGCGCATATCGTCTTTGCCGCCTATGACCGCCGTCCCGCCACCCAGTCGCCCGAGATGATCCGGGTGATCCGCGACGAGATCGGCTTTGCCGGGCTTTTGCTGACCGACGATCTGAACATGCAGGCGCTGGCGGGCACGCTGGCCGAGCGGACGGCGCGGGCGATGGCGGCGGGCTGCGATATCGCGCTGCATTGCAGGGGCGATCTGGCCGAGATGTTGCAGGTCGCCTCGACTGCCGGAGAAATGGGCAATGCCACCCGCAGCCGCGCCGCCGCGGCACTGGCCCGCCGCCGCCCTGACGCGCCGGTTGACATCGCGGGCCTGGAGGCCGAGCTTGCGGCTATCCGCCCCGCGAGGCTGCATGGCTGACCCCGAACCCGAAGATTGGACCGCCACCGAACGCCTGACCCCCGCCGACCGGCTGCAGGCCGAGGCGCTGATCGTCGATGTCACCGGCTTTGAAGGGCCGCTGGACCTGCTGCTCACCCTGTCGCGGACGCAGAAGGTCGATCTGCGGCGGATTTCGGTGCTGCAACTGGCCGAGCAATATCTGGGGTTCGTCACCAAGGCCCGCGATCTGCGGATCGAGCTTGCTGCCGATTATCTGGTGATGGCGGCCTGGCTGGCCTTCCTCAAATCGCGGCTCTTGTTGCCGCCCGAACCGGGCGAGGCGGGGCCAAGCGCCGAAGACCTTGCCGCCCATCTGGCCTTTCAGCTTGAACGCCTTTCGGCGATGCGTGAGGCGGCGGCGCGGCTGATGGCGCGTGATCAGTTGGGCCGCGATTTCTTTCCCCGGGGTCGGCCCGAGGCGATCTCGACCCGCACCGATGTCACCTATGAGGCGACGCTGCTGGACCTGATGCGCGCCTATGCGCGGCTGCGGACGCGGGATGAATTCCGCCCCTATGCCTTTGACCGCCATGATGTTTTTACCATGGAGCAGGCGCTTGACCGGATGCGCGGGCTCTTGGGTTATGCCGGGGACTGGGCCGAGTTGACGCAGTTCCTGCCCGAAGGCTGGGACAGCAATCCCGCGCGGCGCCGTTCGGCCACCGCGGCGCATTTCGCGGCCATTCTGGAGATGGCCAAGCGGGGCCAAGTGAAAATCCGTCAGGGTGAGGTCTTTGCCCCGATCCAGATTCGCCGGGCAGAGCCATGAGCGGCGAGCCCATCGAACGCAGCCTGTTCGAAGCGCCGCCCATGGGCGAGCAGGAGAGGATGGTCGAAGCCATTCTCTTTGCCAGCGCCGAGCCGGTGACGCTGGCCGAGCTGATTGCGCGGATGCCGCATGGCTGTGATCCGGCCGAGGCGCTGGTCACCCTGCGCCGCCGCTATGAGGGGCGCGGGGTGCAGTTGCAAAAGGTGGGGGAGGCATGGGCCTTTCGCACCGCGCCCGACCTTGGCGCGCTGATGCACAAGGAGCAGGCCGAGACCCGCAAGCTTTCCCGTGCGGCGATAGAAACGCTGGCGATTGTCGCCTATCACCAGCCGGTCACCCGCACGGAAATCGAGGAAATCCGCGGGGTTGCGGTTTCCCGGGGCACGATTGACCAGTTGATGGAGCTGGAATGGATCCGGCTGGGGCGGCGGCGGATGACGCCGGGGCGCCCGGTGACTTTTGTTGTGACGCAGGGATTTCTGGACCATTTCGGGCTGGAATCGGCCCGCGATCTGCCCGGGATCAAGGAATTGCGGGCGGCGGGCTTGCTCGACAGCCGCCCGTTGCCCGGCGCATCCGCGCCAGATGAGGAAGAGGCCCAGACCGGCCAGAGCGAACTTTTCGAGGATTGAGCATGGACCTGAACCGACTGATCAACATGATCATCAACAAGCTGATGGGCCGCGTGGTGAATACGGCCATCGACAAGGGCTTCGATCTGGCATCGAACCGGGGCAGGCCGTCGGTTGCGGCCTCTGCGGAGGCGGCCCCGGTGGATGAAAGGACGCCCGCCGAGCGGAAACAGGCGCAAGATGCCAAGAAGCTGGCGCAGCGCGCGAAAAAGGCCCAACGCGCCGCACGCAAGCTGATGTGACAGCGCCTTCGGCCCGGCAGGGCCGAAGGCGGGGGCCTTAGCCGCGGCCGCGGCGGCCGCCGCGACGGCCACCGGCGGCTTGGCTCGCCGCAGCCGAGGCTTCGGCGAAGGTAGCGCCACCTTCGACCGCTTCCAGAACCTTGGCAAAGCGGATCCATTCGCCGCCATTGGCATCATGGTTCATCAGGAAGTTGGCGGCACGGATCGCCTCCATCTCCTGCTGGCGCACCGGGTTCATGATCGCCGAGGTCATGCCGGCGCCAATCGCCATGGGCAGGAAGGCGCCGTTGATGCCGTGGCGGTGCGGCAGCCCGAAGGAGATGTTCGAGGCGCCGCAGGTGGTGTTCACGCCCAGCTCTTCGCGCAGGCGGCGCACCAGCGCGAACACCTGTTGCCCCGCCGAAGCCATGGCGCCCACGGGCATCACCAGCGGATCGACCACGATATCATGCGCCGGAATGCCGAAATCGGCGGCGCGCTGCACGATCTTTTTCGCCACGGCAAAACGCACATCGGGATCGGGCGAAATGCCGGTGTCGTCGTTGGAAATCGCCACGACCGGCACGTTGTATTTCTTGACCAGCGGCAGGACGAGTTCCAGCCGCTCCTCCTCCCCCGTGACCGAGTTCAGGAGGGGCCGCCCCTCGCAGGCCATCAGCCCGGCCTCAAGCGCGCCGGGCACCGAGCTGTCGATGCACAGGGGCACGTCCACCGTCTGCTGAATGATCTCGATCAGCGCCTTCATCAGCGGCGGCTCGACAAAGTTGTTGTCGGCATAGCGCGGGTCTTCGGCCATCTTGTTGGTAAAGACGGCGCCCGAGTTCACGTCAAGGATGGTCGCACCGCAGGCAACCTGCTCCAGCGCGTCCTTGATCACGGTTTCGAAATTGCCTGCCTCCAGTTCCGCGGCGAGTTTCTTGCGCCCGGTGGGATTGATCCGCTCACCGATCACGGCGAAGGGTTCGTCAAAACCGATGATCACGGTTTTCGTTTTGGATTCAACGACGGTGCGGGTCATTCTTCAACCTTTTTCTTAGGCGTTTGCAGGGCGGCCCGAGGCGCCGCCATTGTCGGTTACCCATTGGGCATTGGTCTTGATGCCGCCCAGCGGGAAGAAATGCACCTGTTCGATGCCAAAGCCGGGGTTGGCGGCCTTGTGCGCGGCAAGGGCCGCGATCACATCGGTCGGCTCATAGGGCAACAGAAGCTTGGTCACATCCATTGCACGCTTTTGCAGCACCTTGAGCGAGGGGCCGACACCGCAGGCGATGGCGAATTTGATCAGGGTTTGCAGCTTGGCCGGACCGGCGACGCCGATATGCACCGGCAGCTTGACGCCTTCGGCAGCCAGACGATCCACCCAAGCAATCACAGGGGCGGCGTCAAAGCAGAACTGGGTGGCCATGGCAATTTTCGCATCGGTGCGCTCGGCAAAGGCGGATTTCCAGCGCGCGGCCTGCATCACCATCTTGTCGGAACCATCGGGGTCGATGTCCTTGTTGCCTTCCGGGTGGCCGGCGACATGCAGGCGGGAAAAGCCGTCAAAGGCGCCCGATTCCAGAAGCTGCATCGAGGTTGCGAAATCGCCGACCGGCTGCGCCACGCCGCCAGCCAGCAACAGGCCCTGCCGCACGCCGACATCCTTGTAACGGCTGACCCATTCGCCCAGCGTGGCGCGGTCCTTGATGATGCGGGCCGGGAAATGCGGCATCACATCGTAACCTTCGGCGCCGATGCGTTTGGCGGTGGCCACCATGTCGTCAATAGGGGTGCCTTCGATATGGGCGATGTAGACGCGGGTGCCGCGCGGCAGCAGGGCGCGGAAATCCTCGACCTTCTCGGCGGTGCGCGGCATCACCTCGATCGAATAGCCTTTCAGGAAGGCTTCCACCTGCGCGGGGTTGCCGGTGGCGGCGGGGGTGCTGTCCTTGCGGAAGAAACTCAGGGCCATGTCGTTCTCCTCGTCAGGCTTGCGCCCAACCCTCGGCGTTGATCAGCGCCTTCAGGCGCTCGGTGTCATATTCGGCTTCGAGCCGGGCGGCTTCGGCGGCGGCGACGGCATCCTGATCGCCCTCGACCTCATAGGGATCGGCCTTGCGCCATTCGGCAAGGTAGGCATCGGCGTCCTTGGCGCCGATCTTCATGGCGCAACGGTCGATCGCCTGTTCAAAGCGTTCGCTCAACTGCACCTTCGATCCGCGCCGTCCCTTGCCCACGATGACCTGGGCCGGGATGTCGCGCCAGTAGACTATGATGACGTCCGGCATCTGCCCTGATTCCCTTGCTGTTCCCGTGTTCCGTTCTAGCGCCTGCCTGCGACAGCAAGGGTCGGTTTTCGACATGGCCCGTGTCGCTTGCGACCCAAACGACCGCCGCCTGCGACCCATGCTCTGCGCCGGTGTTTCCTGACATGCGCCGGCGGGCAGGGCCACCCCCGGAAGCTGCCCCGGCCAAGAGAAGTTTTCATGTATTACATGAACATCTTTGGAATGCGGCGGTGCGGCGGGGGCAGGGTGCTTGCAAGCGCCCCGTCGCGGGGTTACCTTGGGGATAACCACAGATGGAGGGCGGTTATGACGCCCGAGCGTCCCCGAGGGGCGGACGCGAAAGAGCTTGCGGTCGAGGTTCCGAGAGGGGCTTCCCGCCGGACCGAGTCTGCCCCTCAAGAACCCGGGTCAGGGCGGCTTTATGCCGCCGTGGACCTTGGCACGAATTCGTGCCGTATGCTGATTGCCCAACCCCGGGGCAGTCAGTTTCATGTCGTGGACAGTTTTTCCAAGACTGTCCAGCTTGGCGCCGGGCTTGAAGCTTCGGGCCGGTTGTCGCGTGCCTCGATGGGGCGCACGATGCAGGCTTTGCGCATCTGCCAGAAGAAGATCGAAAGCCATGGCATCACCCGGATGCGGCTGGTGGCGACCGAAGCCTGCCGTCGCGCCCGCAATGCCAAGGATTTCATGCGGCAGGTGCGGCGGGAAACCGGGCTGAACGTGGAAATCATCGCCGCCGAGGAAGAGGCGCGGCTGGCGGTGATCTCCTGCGCCCCCTTGGTGACCGCGCGGACCGAGCAGCTTCTGGTGGTGGATATTGGCGGCGGTTCGACCGAGCTGGTCTGGATCGACCTGTCCGATGTGCCACCCGAAGACCGCGCCCGCGCCATCATGCGGCTGCACCGCGGCTTTCACGGCCAACCGTTGGGCAGCGCCCGGGTGGTGGACTGGATTTCGGTGCCGCTTGGTGTGGCGACGCTGAAGGACCAGTTTCAGGATGTTGAGGATGACGGTGCGCGTTTCGCGCTGATGAGCTGGTTTTTCGAGGAAAACCTTGCCTCTTTCAGCCCCTATAACGCCCAGAACCCGCGCGAGGGGTTCCAGATCATCGGCACCTCGGGCACGGTCACCACGGTTGCGGCCAGCTATCTGGGCCTGCGCCGCTATGACCGGACCAAGGTGGACGGGCTGGAGATGACCAGCGACCAGATCGACTTTGTGATCCGCGACTATCTGGCGCTTGGCCCCGAGGGCCGCCGCACCGATCCGCGGATCGGGCGCGACCGCCATACGCTGATCATGTCGGGCGCGGCGATCCTTCAGGCGCTGATGCGGGTCTGGCCGACCGACCGGCTTTCGGTGGCCGACCGCGGGCTGCGCGAGGGGCTTTTATATGCACAGATGAGCGCGGATGGCGTTCTGGAAGACGGACCTTACCTATGACCGAGAAAAACACCTCTGGCCGCGGCCAGCGCGAGTTGCGCGTGCGGGTCAAGACCGCCAAGGGGCGCAAACTGTCCTCCACCCTCTGGCTGGAGCGGCAGTTGAACGACCCCTATGTGATCCGGGCCCGGAAAGAGGGCTATCGCGGCAGGGCGGCCTACAAGATTCTGGAGCTGGACGACAAATACGGCTTTCTCAAACCCGGCGCCCGGGTGGTGGACCTTGGCTGCGCGCCGGGCGGCTGGTGCCAGGTGGCGGTAGAGCGGGTCAATGCGCTGGGGCAGAATCCGAAAAAGCCGGTCGGCACCGTTCTGGGCGTCGATCTGCAAGAGGTGGAGCCGATTGCCGGGGCCGATATCCATGTGCTGGATTTCCTCTCGGACGAGGCGGACGGGCTGGTCAAGGGCTGGCTGGGCGGACGCGCCGATGTGGTGATGTCCGACATGGCGGCGGCGGCAAGCGGCCACAAAGGCACCGACCACTTGCGCATCGTGGCGCTGGTCGAGGCGGCGCTGGCCTTTGCCTTTGACGTGCTGGAAGAGGGCGGAACCTTCGTGGCCAAGGTGCTGGCGGGCGGGGCGGAAATCCAGATGCAGACCATGCTCAAGCAGAATTTCCGCAAGGTGGCGAATGTAAAGCCGCCGGCCAGCCGGTCGGACAGTTCCGAGAAATTCGTCGTGGCGCAGGGGTTCCGGGGCCGTGAACGGGCGGTCGAAACCGAAGACTGACCGCGCCGGGGGAACATCCGTCCCCCGGTCCCCCCGGGCCCGGCGCTGCATTGATCACCGGCAGTCAACAAACCGTCAGCCTGAAAATGACGAAGGGCACCCGATGGTGCCCTGATCGTTCAAATTGCCGTCAATTTCCTCAGGCGCCCTCAGGCGCCCCAAGTGCGGACCGGGCCGCAATCCATATGCACGAAGTTCGAGCGCGAATAGGTGCCGACACCGCCGCCCGAACAGGCCTTGGCCGCCTTGGCCATCTGACCGACCGAACGCGACTTGAGCCGCAGATCCGCCGCCTGCCCCTTCATGTGGAGCGAGTTCTTCGCCACGCCGCGCGAGTTGGAACGCAGCATCGCATTGGTGGCCGGGCTGCGGTAACCCGAGAGCAGCATGTAAGGCTCGCTCACATCCATCAGGCGGTGCGCGGCTGCCATCACGTCAAAATTGCGCGGGTCCATCTTCAGCGTGTCATCCGTGCGCCAGTCACGCATGAAGTGATTGATTTCTTTCAGAACCTCGGGGATATACTCGCCTTCGATCCAGTAGATGGTGTCGATGCTTTCCCCGGTGCGGCCCGAATACATGCGGATGCGGCGGATATCGCCGGCGCCTTTCAGCAGCCCGAATGCGTTGGAATAGGTGGGGGCGGCCACAACCGCCGTTGCTGCGAACACACCCAAAAGGCCGCGCCGCGTGATCCCGTTCTTGCCTGTCATCGCCATTCTGTGCGCCTGTCCCGTCGCTGGTCTTCGACCGCCTGTATCGGCGGCTCTTTCGCACTTCATCCCCAAGTGCCCGATCCTTATGTCACAGACGGGGCGGGGACCAAAGGGCAGAATGGCCGCTGCGACTCACCTTGACGGCAATCGGCAAAAAATTGCTGAAAGCGGCTCTGGCAAGGTGGGGAATTCCGCAGGGGGGTGTTTGCGGTTTTTCTGTCAACAATCGTGGCGCGGCTGCATCACCGCCGCGTGAGGCCGCGCCAAGCCCGGTTTACACTATCGCAGTTTTGATCGAAACTTGAAGAAATTCAGGGGGGATGCGGGGCGATCTGGCACCACTCTCTCCACCCGCCAGAGGATGTGCCGTGAAGAAATCAGTCGCCCGTGCCCTTCGCCTGCCTTTGCGGTCACATCTGGCGGCGGTGGCACTCGGGGTGACTCTGGGGCTGACCTTTTCCGGCGGCGCGGCGGCGCAAAGCACCTCTTTCACCCGTGCCTTGGCCGAAGCGGCATCGCAAAGCGACTCGATTGCCGCTTTCTACCGTCTGCGCGGGTATCAGACGCTGTGGACCGGGCCGGAAGATGCCACGCGGCGCGAGGCGTTCCTGACCGCGCTGGACGGTGCGGCGGTGCAGGGCCTGCCCGCGGCGCGCTATGGCCGGGCCGATCTGGTGGCGGCTTTCCGTTCGGCGGTGACCGAAGGCGACCGCGGCCGGCTGGAAGTGGCGATGAGCCGGGCCTTTGTCGCCTGGGCCACCGATATCGAAAGCGGTGCCATCGACCCCAAGAAGGTGGACAAGACCATTCTGCGCGAGATTCTGCGGCCCGAACCGGGGCAGCTTCTGGCCGCCCTCGCCGGATCGGAGCCGCGCAGCTATCTGGCAAGCCTTGGTCCGCGGACCCCGGAATATGCCCGGCTGGTGAAGGAAAAGCTGCGGCTTGAGGGGGTGATCGCGGCGGGCGGCTGGGGCGCCGATCTGCCCGGCACGCTGAAACCCGGCGCGGTGGGGCCGGACGCCGTGGCGCTGCGCGAACGGCTGGTGGCGCTGGGATATCTGCCGCCCTCGTCGGCGGGCAGCTATGACAAGACGCTGGTGCGGGCGGTGCAGCGGTTCCAGACCGATCAGGGGATCGCGGCCGATGGCGTTGTCGGCGAAAGCACGCTGGCGGCGCTGAACACGGCGCCGGAAGAGCGGCTGAAGGCCGTGGTCGTGGCGTTGGAGCGGCTGCGCTGGATGGGCGATGCCCCGCGCGGCAGCCGGCATATCTGGGTGAACCAGCCCGATTTCACCGCGCGCATCGTTGATGACGGCCGGGTCACCTTCCAGACCCGCGCGGTGATCGGCAAGAACGTTCCCGATCAGCGGACACCGGAATTTTCCGACGAGATGGAATATATGGTGGTGAACCCGAGCTGGGGGGTGCCGCGCTCGATCATCGTCAAGGAATATCTGCCGCTGTTGCAGCGAAACCCCAACGCCGTCAGCCATCTGCAGGTGGTCGATGGCCGGGGCCGGGTGGTGCCGCGCGGGGCGGTGAACTTTGCGGCCTATTCGGCGCGCTCTTTCCCCTTCGGCCTGCGTCAGCCGCCGTCGGATGGCAATGCGCTGGGGAAGGTGAAGTTCATGTTCCCCAATGAGAACAACATCTATCTGCATGATACGCCTGCGAAAAACCTGTTTTCGCATGAGGTGCGGGCCTATAGCCACGGCTGTATCCGGCTGGGCGACCCCTTTGACTTTGCCTATACGTTGCTGGCGGCGCAGACCGATGATCCCAAGGGTGTTTTCAAGCATGAGCTGGACAGCAACAAGGAATCCAACCTTGCGCTGCAACAGCATGTTCCGGTGCATCTGGTCTATTTCACCGCCTGGCCCACGGCGCGCGGCACCATCGGATATCGCAATGACATCTACGGTCGTGACGCCGCGATTTTCGAGGCGCTGACCGAGGCCGGGGTGGTCTTGCCGGGCGTTCAGGGCTAATCCAGACCGGCAAACCGCCCGGAGGACCCCATGACCCATACCATCCGTGACATCGCGCAGGCCATCGGGGCCGAGGCGGCGGGCGATCTGGAGCTGACCGTCTCGGGCGCGGCGGAACCCGCCCTGGCGCGGGCCGACCAACTGGCGCTGGCGATGGACCCGAAATATGCGCCCGGTCTGGCCAAGGGGCAGGCGCGGGTGGCCATGCTCTGGCCCGGGGCCGACTGGCAGGCGATGGGCTTGCAGGCGGCAATCTTTGCGCCGCGCGGGCGGCTGGCGATGGCGGGGCTGTCGCGGATGCTGGATGCGGGGCCCGCGATTGCCCCCGGCATCCATCCGATGACGGTGATCGACCCAAGCGCCGAGATCGGTGAAGGTGCCGCCATCGGCCCCTTCGTGACCATCGGCGCCGGGGTGCGGCTGGGGGCGCGGGCGCGGGTGGCCTCGCATGTGTCAATCGCCGAAGGGGCGGTGATCGGGGCCGATGCGCTGATCTGTCAGGGGGCGCGGATCGGGGCGCGGGTGGTGATCGGCGACCGCTTCATCTGCCAGCCGGGCGCGGTGATCGGCGCGGACGGGTTTTCCTTTGTCACGCCCGAGAAATCGGGGGTTGAGGAAATCCGCCAAACCCTTGGACAACGCGAGGAAATCCGGGCGCAAAGCTGGACGCGGATTCACTCGCTGGGCGCAGTGACCATCGGCGATGATGTCGAGGTGGGCGCCAATGCCACCATCGACCGCGGCACGATCCGCGACACCGTGATCGGCTCGGGGACCAAGCTGGATAACCTTGTTCACGTCGGCCATAACGTGCAGGTCGGGCGCGATTGCCTGCTCTGCGGGCAGGTCGGCATTGCCGGGTCCAGCCGGATCGGCGACCGGGTGGTGCTGGCCGGGCAATGCGGCGTCAATGACAATATCTTTGTCGGCGATGATGTGATCTGCGGCGGCGGCACCAAGATTTTCACCAATGCTCCGGCGGGCCGGGTGCTGCTGGGCTATCCGGCGGTGAAGATGGAAACCCATCTGGAAATGCAAAAGGCGCTGCGCCGCCTGCCGCGCCTTGCCGCCCGGGTGGCCGAGATGGAAAAGGTCATTGCACCGTCATCTGACCGTGACTGAACCGTCATGTTCTGATGACTTAAGTCACGCCGGATCAGGGGGCCAAGTATGACCGCATTCATTTCCGACCGGGTAATCGCCATCATCGCGGAACAGGCGGTGCTGGACATCTCGGACGTTCATCTGTCTTCGACGCTGGAAAGCCTTGGGATCGACAGTCTGGGGCTGGTGGAAGCGATCTTCGCCATCGAAGAGGCGTTCGACATCTCGGTGCCCTTCAACGCCAATGAACCGGGCAAAAGCGCCTTTGACATCTCTTCGGTGGGGGCCATCGTCGGCGCCGTCGAGGCGCTGATCGCGGCGAAATGAGGCGGGTCGTCATCACCGGGGCGGGCACGGTCAACCCCTTGGGCACCGATCTGGCCGCAACCTGGGCCGCGATGGCCGCGGGGCGGGTTGCGATTGGCCCGCTCGACATCCGCGACCGGGAACGGCTTTCGGTGCAGATCGGGGCGCAGGTGCAGGGGTTTGACCCTGAGGTGCATTTCGACAGGGCGCAACTGGGGATGCTGGACCGTTTCGCGCAATTCGCGCTGGTCGCGGCGCGGCAGGCGGTTGCACAGGCGGGGGTGGATTTCGCGGGCGATCTGGGCCTGCGGGCCGGGGTGGTGATGGGCACCGCCGGGGGCGGGCTGACCACGTCGGACGACAGCTATCGCACGGTTTACGAAGAGGGCAAGGCGCGGGTGCATCCCTTCACCGTGCCGCGGCTGATGAACAATGCGGCGGCAAGCCATGTGTCCATGGAATTCGGGCTGCGCGGACCCACCTTCAGCGTGGCGACCGCCTGCGCCTCGTCGAATCACGCGATGGGACTGGCGTTTCAGATGGTCCGCGCCGGGGCGGCGCCGGTCATGCTGGCCGGTGGGTCCGAAGCGATGCTGTGTTTCGGCGGCATCAAGGCTTGGGAGGGGCTGCGCGTGATGGCGCGTGATGCCTGCCGCCCGTTTTCCGCCGACCGCTCTGGCATGGTGCAGGGCGAGGGGGCGGCGGTTTTCGTATTTGAGGACCGCGACCATGCCCTTGCCCGCGGCGCCGAAATTCTGGCCGAAGTGGCGGGCTTTGCCATGACCTCGGATGCCGCCGATATCGTCATGCCCTCGGCCGAAGGGGCGGGGCGGGCGATGGCGGGGGCGCTGGCCGATGCCGGGATCGCGCCCGAGGCGGTGGATTACATCAACGCCCATGGCACCGGCACGGCGGCCAATGACCGCACCGAATGCGCCGCCATCGCGCAGGTGTTCGGGGATCATGCGCGGCGGCTGATGGTGTCCTCCACCAAGTCGATGCATGGCCATCTGATCGGTGGCACTGGGGCGGTGGAGCTGCTGGCCTGCCTGATGGCGCTGCGGCAGGGGGTGGTGGCGCCGACCATGGGGTTTACCACCTCCGACCCCGATTGCCCGCTGGATGTGGTGCCGAACATGGCGCGGCAAGCGCGGGTCGAAGTGGCGCTGTCCAACGCCTTTGCCTTTGGCGGGCTGAACGCAGTACTGGCGCTGCGGCGGGCTTGAGAAACCGGGCATGAAAAAGCCCCGCCGGAGCGGGGCTTGATGGGCCTGTCCGAAGATCAGTTCGCGGGCTTGGGCGCGGTGGCCTTCACCGCGTCGAACCCGGCGGTGAACCCCTTGAGAGAGATGTCCAGCGTCACCTTCTGATCGGGGGCGGCGGCGGGAACAATGGTCATCACCGCCTTGGCGCCCTTCTTGAACTGGCCGACTTCTTCGGCGGTAAAGCCGATGCGGGCGATGCAGCCGATCTGGGTGCAGAAGGTGAAGGGGTAAATCTTGGGCGCCGTGCCGTCGATGGCAATGGTCAGATTGCCGGTCAGCAGGGTTTCCAGGGGCACGATCACCGTGGCACCCGCCACGGCCTGACCGCCCTCGGGCAGGGCGAACATGCTGATTTCGGCCACCGAATTGCCCGAGCCATCCTTGAGAAGCTGATAAAGCTGGCAAGGATCGGCGCCATCGGCCGTCTTGACGCAGCGCTGCTCCCAGATTTCGAAAGCCTTGGCCATATAGGTCTCACCCACATTGGCCTGTTCCTGCGTCAGCGGCCCGGCCTGGGCGGGGGTGCCCATCGACAGGCCGGGGGTCTCGGTCGCCACGGCGGGCGGCGTGGCCGCTTCCTGGGCGAAAGCACCCGCGCTGCCAAGCATGAGGCCAAGGCCGGCGGCCAGACCGAGCAGACGGGAAAATTGGGGCTTCGACATCGCTGTCACTTCCTTCGTTGAACGGTGCTGCACTAGCACGCAGAGGCCCGGAAGTCAGGGGGAAAACATCCGCGTCCGCAAAGCTTTGGGCAAGAAGATGCCGAAGCTGAAATGAAGAAAAGGGCCGGAAGACCGGCCCTTTTGCGGTGGCATTTTTTGCTCCCTGTCGGACTGCCCGACTTCATGGGGCAGACGCTATTGCGGTTTTGCTGAACCGTCAACTGGGTTTTTCACAGACATGTTTGATCTGCGCCCCCGGCCGAAACAGTAAAAAAAGCCGCGCCTTTTCAAAGGCGCGGCCAGTCTGACAGGGAGGAAGTCACGCCAGCGGGAAAAGCCCCGCCCCGGCAAGATCAAGGCTGGCATGGAAAGGTTAAGGATGTATTTTACCCCCGGGCGCCCCGGCGGCGCGGGCGATGTGAGGGGTTGCGATGGGCGAGACGATCTTTGTCGGCGGCGGGGGCGAGGGCTATGGCGCGGCGCAGAATCTGCTCCTGAAATATGGCAACCGCCACGGGCTGATTGCGGGCGCCACCGGCACCGGCAAAACCGTCACCCTGCAGATTCTGGCCGAAGGGTTTTCGGCCGAAGGCGTGCCGGTCTTCATGGCCGATGTGAAGGGCGATCTGGCGGGCATTGCCGCCCCCGGCTCGGCTGCGGGCAAGTTGCATGAAGCCTTCACCAAACGCGCCGCCACCATCGGCTATGACCTGCAATATCGCGCCTTTCCGGTGACCTTCTGGGATCTTTTCGGGGATCAGGGCCACCCGATCCGCGCCACAGTGGCGGATATGGGGCCCTTGCTGCTATCGCGGCTTCTGGAGTTGAGCGAACCGCAGGAGGGCGTGCTGAACGTCGCCTTCCGCCTTGCCGATGATGAAGAACTGCCGCTCTTGGACCTCAAGGATTTGCAGGCGCTGCTGACCTTCATCGCCGAGAATGGCGATGCGGTTTCGGCACGCTATGGGCTGGTGTCGTCAACCTCGGTGGGGGCGATCCAGCGCCGGTTGCTGGTCTTGGAAAATCAGGGTGCCACGGCGATGTTCGGCGAACCGGCGCTGGAACTGGCCGATCTGATGCGGACCGATGCCGCGGGCATGGGCATGGTCAATGTGCTGGCGGCGGACAAGCTGATGCAATCGCCCCGGCTTTACGCCACCTTCCTGCTCTGGCTTTTGTCGGAACTGTTCGAGAACCTGCCCGAGGTGGGCGACCCCGAGAAACCCAAGCTGGTCTTTTTCTTTGACGAGGCGCATCTTCTTTTCACCGACGCGCCCAAGGCGCTGATTTCCAAGGTGGAACAGGTGGCGCGGCTGATCCGGTCGAAAGGGGTCGGGGTCTATTTCATCACCCAGAATCCGGCGGATGTGCCCGAGGTCATTCTGGGGCAACTGGGCAACCGGGTGCAGCATGGCTTGCGCGCCTTCACCGCCAAGGACCAGAAGGATCTGGCCAAGGCGGCGGAAACCTATCGCCCGAACCCGCGCTTTGCCATCGAAGAGGCGATCCGTGATGTCGGCACGGGTGAGGCGGTCACCTCGTTCCTTGAGGCGAAGGGCATTCCGGGTATTGCCGAGCGCACGCTGATCCGTCCGCCCGCCAGCCAGCTTGGCCCGATCGAACCGGGCCTGCGGGCGGCTGTCATGGCGGGGTCGGGGCTGGGCGCGAAATACACCACGCCGATCGACCGTGACAGCGCCTGGGAACGGCTGCGCGCCCGTGCCGCCAAAGCCGCCCGCGAAGCCGAAGCCGAAGCCGTGCCGGAAGCCGAAGAAGACCGTGAGTTTTCCCGCGCCCGCCGCTATGACGGCGGCCCGACCGCCCGCAAGGCGCCGGAAGAACCGGCGCCGCGCCGCAAATCCACCTCCAGCCGATCCGATTCGGTGGGCGAGGTGCTGGCGAAGAGCTTTGCCCGCCAACTGGGCACCAAGGGCGGTCAGGCGGTGGTGCGCGGCATTCTGGGCACGTTCTTCGGCAAGCGTTAGGCGGCGCTACAGCGGCCGCATCCGCAATCTGGTCAGCCGGTTCTCGCGCCGTTCGACCACTTCGAACCGCAGCCCGTGAAAGCGGAAGGCTTGGCCTTCGGCGGGAATCATCTGCGCTTCGTGAATGACCAGACCGGCGATGGTGTTGGCCTCATCATCGGGCAGGGCCCAGTCGAGCGCGCGGTTCAGGTCGCGGATCGTCATGGCGCCATCGACCAGCCAGGCGCCGCTCTCATCGCGCTTGAGACCCGCTTCGCGTGCCACCACGTCGAATTCATCGGTGATCTCGCCGACGATTTCCTCAAGGATGTCTTCCAGCGTGATCAGCCCCTGAAGCGCGCCATATTCATCGACCACCAGCGCGAAATGGGTGCGCCGCTTGAGAAATTCGCGCATCTGTTCGTCAAGGCTGGTGGTGTCGGGGATGAAATAGGGCTTCATCGCCGCCTTGACGATATCAAGCCCCGCCAACCCCTCGGGCTCGCGCGAGAGGCGGTCGGTTTCGCGCCAGAGATCCTTGACGTGGATCACGCCCAGAATGTTCTCTTCATCGCCGCGAAACACCGGCAGCCGGGAATAGGGCGAGCCGAGAACCCGGCGCAGGATCACCTCCGGGGCGGCATCGGCGTCGATCATCTCGATCTGCCGGCGGTGGCGCATGATCTCGCTGACGGCGCGGTCCGACAGGTCAAGCGCGCCCAGAAGCCGGTCGCGCGCCTCTTTCTGCATCGCACCGCCGGAATGGCCAAGTGCGATGGCGCCTGCGATATCCTCGCGCAGCGC
This sequence comes from Tabrizicola fusiformis, assembly GCF_013328815.1. Lineage (GTDB taxonomy): Bacteria > Pseudomonadota > Alphaproteobacteria > Rhodobacterales > Rhodobacteraceae > Fuscibacter. Next base: position 160,187 of record NZ_JABUHN010000006.1, on the reverse strand, counting down.
CTCATGCGCGCGGTCGGGGTCGTTGCCACCGGGGCGGCGGCGGAACGGGGCGAGAAGGCGGGCAAAGCGGCTCATGCCGTTCTTTGACGGCAAAGCGGCGGGCGGGTCAAGCTTTGGCCTGACGGCGCCTCACGTCTTGCGGCGGGCCAGCGGATGACGGGTCAGCACCAGATCCTTGAGCTGATCGTCCAGCACATGGGTGTAGATTTCGGTGGTGGCCACATCGGCATGGCCCAGCAGCGTCTGGATCACCCGCAGATCGGCGCCGCCGGCCAGAAGATGGGTAGCAAAGGCATGGCGCAGGGTATGGGGGGTCACCTTGGACGGGTCCACGCCGCCCAGAACGGCGATATCCTTGATCAAAAGATAGAAATGCTGCCGCGTCAGATGGCCGTCGGCCCCCGGCCCGGGGAAGAGGGCGCGGGCCGCGGGCCTGCCCGCCTTGCGCGCCCGCTCCTCTTCGCCGTCGCGCAGGTGCAGCCAATCGGCCAGCGCCGCCCGTGCCGGGGGCGACAGCGGCACCATCCGTTCCTTGCCGCCCTTGCCGCGCACGAGGATCATCTTCGGATCGCCGCGCGCCGCCGCCACCGGCAGGCCGACAAGTTCCGAAACCCGCATTCCCGTGGCATAAAGCAGTTCCACCAGCGCGCGGTTGCGCAGCCTTTCGCCCTCGCTGCGGCCCTTGCTGCGGGCGGCGTCCAGCAGGCGCTCCACTTCGGCAAGGCTGAGGGTCTGGGGCAGGTGGCGGCTGGCGCCGGGGCCCTTGATGCGGATGGCGGGATTGTCGGGGCGCCAGCCTTCGTCCAGCGCAAAGCGGTAAAGCTGCCGGATCGCCGAGAGGCGGCGGGCGCGCGTCGCCTGCGACAGGCCCTGCGCTTCGCAATAGACGATATAGGCTTCGACCTCTTCACGGCTGGCGGCGGCAAAATCGCGGCCCCGCGCCGCCAGCCAGCCCGCGAAATCCTTCAGGTCGCGGCCATAGGCCAGTTGCGTGTTGCGTGCGGCATCGAGTTCGGCCGCCTGCGCCTCGAGAAAGGTGGCGATCCAGCGCTCCATGCCCGCGGGTGCCGCCATCAGCCGCGCCGCTCCAACAGCATCAGGTCCAGCGCGGTGCGCCGCGCGGCATCCTCAAGCCCCAGCGCCCGCAACAGCGAAAGCCCCTCGGCGACCTTGACCAGTTCGCCCTGAAGCCCGGTCTCGATCAGCCGGATCGCCAGCAACAGCGCCTCGCCGATGCGGCCCTGTGCGATCAGCGCGGCCCCGGCTTCGGGGGCTGCGGCGGCCTCGCCTTGGAAGGCGGGGGCGATGGCGCGGGCCATGCTGTCGGGCGCAGCCAACCCGGCCACGCTGCCGCCCGCAAGCCCCGCCAGGAATTTCGCCCGCGTGTCGCCCGGCGACAGAGGTGAGGCGGCAAGGCGGCGGTAGTCGGGCGACAGCAGGCCCATTTCCCAGGCGATGCGCGCGGCGTCCCCGGTCAGGGCCATGCGCGACAGCGGCACGGCGAAGAGTTCGGCAAAGGGCACCTCCGCCTCGACATCGGCCATGCGGGCAAAGGCCAGCGGCAGGCGCTGTTCTACGGCCCCCAGATCGCCGCCGGTCAGCGCGGCATCGAACCGCTGAAAGGCATCCACCCGGTCCCAGACCCCGCCCGAGGCGGCGGGCTGGCGTTGGGTATATAGGCCCAGAAGCTGGTTCGCGGTGATCACCCCGGCCCGGGCCAGCCGTTCGGCCGCTTCAAGCTGCGCTTTCCAGCCCGCGCGTTCGGAAAGCTCGGCATGGGCAAAGGCCAGCGGCAGGGTGGTGGTAGAAAGCGGCTCGCCGATGGCCTCATAAATCCGCCAGATCAGCGGCGTCACCGGCTTGGGCGGGTCGGGCACCTCTTCGCCCTCGAAAAGGTCGGGGTCAAGGAAGCGCGACAAGAGGGCATCCTCGACCCCGGTCACATGGCCCAGCGCCTGCGCGGTGCGCAGGGTCAGCGCGGCGGCATTCCAGTCGCCCGAGCGGGCAAGGCAGAAGACCCGCGTTGTCAGCGTGGGCGCCAGTTCGGGCGCCCCCGCCATCACCTCACAGGCGGCATCCTCGCCACCCGTCAGCAAGGCCACGTCAAAGCTGCGGCGGAACACCTCGGCATTGGTGGCGGTGCCTGCCTCGGCCAGAAGGGCTTCGGCCTGTTCCAGCGCACCCAGCTCCAACAGCTTGTCCACCCGCGCGATCAGAAGCCGCCCGTCGCCGCCGGCATCGGCCGGGGGGCTGGCCTGGGCGATCAGCAGCGTCACCAGCAGCTTCTGCAACTCGGGCAGGCCCTCGGCCCGGGCGCCGGCGATGGCTTCGGTCACTTCGGACAGCTTGCCAAGGCCCCAGAGATTATGCGGAAAGCCGGTGGTTTCGGGTGGCAGCAACCCCGCGGCATCCGGGCTGGGCCCGCCGATGACCGAGACGGCCACCGCCTCGGGCAGGGCGCCCTGCGCGCTGACGGCGGGTTCGTCGGCCGGGGCGGGCAGCGTGACAGAGCCATTGCCGGAACCGCTGGCCGGAGCCGGTTCAGAGACCGATTGCGACAGCCAGTCGATGGCCGAAAGCGGCGCCTCGGCGCGCAGCGGGCTGCCAAGCCCCGCCAGAAGGCCGATCAGCGCAAGCGGAAGGCGGCGCTCAACCGGCATCCAGCACCACCGGCTGGCGGATCTCACGGGCGGGCGGGGTCATGTCGGCCAGATAGGCATAGGCCGTCAGTCCCAGAAATCCCAGCACCGCCAGCCCCAGCACCAGCTTGATCAAACGCCCCATCGCCTTGCCTCTCGTCATCGCCGGTTGATCCGGCGGGTTATCTGCCTTGCCGCGCGGCCTTTCGGCGGCGGTCCTGTTGCGAATATATATGGCATTCGCGCCGAGTTCACGCCATTCAGGGAAGAATATTCGGTATCGGCAGCGGCCCGCCCAGAAGCGCCGCGCCGCAAGGCATATGGGGATGGAACGGTGCTTCTGAAAAAGACCGTTGTGATGGTGGGAATGATGGGGGCGGGCAAGACGGCGGTGGGCACGGCCCTGGCCCGTCTCGTGGGCGTGCCCTTCCTCGATTCGGATGAAGAGATCGTCAAGGCCGCCGACCGCTCGATCGCGGAAATCTTCGAACGCGACGGCGAGGCGTTCTTTCGCGCCCGCGAAACCGAGGTTCTGGCGCGGCTGTTACGGGGCGCGCCTTGCATCCTGTCCACGGGCGGCGGTGCCTTTCTGGCCGAAGGAAACCGCCGGTTGATTGCCGGGCAGGGGGTTTCGGTCTGGTTGCGCGCCGATCTGGATGTGCTGTGGAACCGGGTGCGCCACAAGGCGACGCGGCCGCTTTTGCGCACCGCCAACCCGCGTGAGACGTTGCGCGCGCTTTACGAGGCGCGGCTGCCCTTTTACCAGATGGCGGAAATCACCGTCGATTCCACCGCCGACTGTTCGGTCGAGGATATGGCGCGGCGGGTGGTGGCGGCGCTGGCGGCGCGGCCGGATGTTCTGGAAGGAAACTGAAATGACGGTCGATGTGGTTCCGGTCGCGCTCGGGGCGCGCAGCTATGAGGTGCGCATCGGCGCCGGCCTGATCGAGCGGGCGGGGGCCGAGATCGGCCCCCTGCTGCACCGGCGCAAGGCGGCGGTGATCACCGATGATTCGGTGGCGGCGCTGCACCTGATGCGGCTGGCCCGCGCCTTCGAGGCCGAGGGCATCACCGTGACCGCCCTGACCATCCCGCCGGGCGAGGCGTCGAAAGGCTGGGCGCAATATGCCCGAGTCTCGGAATGGCTCTTGGAGCAGAAGATCGAGCGGCGCGATATCGTCGTGGCCTTTGGCGGCGGTGTGGTGGGCGATCTTGTGGGCTTTGCCGCAGCCACCCTGCGGCGCGGTGTGCGTTTCGTGCAGATCCCGACCACGCTTCTGGCGCAGGTGGACAGTTCCGTCGGCGGCAAGACCGGCATCAACACCGCCCAAGGCAAGAACCTGATCGGTGCCTTCCATCAGCCCAGCCTTGTTCTGGCCGATATCGCTGTGCTGGAAAGCCTGCCCGCGCGGGATTTTCTGGCCGGTTATGGCGAAGTGGTGAAATACGGGCTCTTGGGCGATGCCGCGTTCTTTGACTGGCTTGAGGTCAATGGCCCGGTGCTGGCGACGGATGCGGAGAAGAGGCAATATGCCGTCCGCCGCTCGGTCGAGATGAAGGCCGGGATCGTGGCCCGGGACGAGACGGAAGAGGGCGAGCGTGCCCTGCTGAACCTTGGCCATACCTTCTGCCACGCGCTGGAAAAGGCCACCGGCTATTCCGACCGGCTGTTGCATGGCGAGGGCGTGGCGATCGGCTGTGCCTTGGCCTTTGAACTCAGCCAGCGGTTGGGCCTGTGCGCGCAAGAGGCGCCCAGCCGGGTGCGGGCGCATCTGCGGGCCATGGGCATGAAGGTGGATATCGCCGATATCCCGGGCGACCTGCCGGATGCCGCCGCGCTTCTGCGGCTGATGGGGCAGGACAAGAAGGTGGTGGACGGCAAGCTGCGCTTTATCCTCGCCCGCGGCATCGGCGATGCCTTTGTCGCCGATGACGTGCCGCCCGATCTGGTGAAAACCCTGCTGGAAGAGGCGCTGGCGGGGCGTTAACCGCCCGCGTGCGCCAGTTCCACCTGCACCACATCGCTGCGGCCGGTGGCAAAGGTCGCGGCACAGCTTTGCAGATAGAATTGCCAGTTGCGCAGGAAATCCTCGCCATAGCCCAGACGGCGGATGCGCGGCGCCTCGGCCAGCATCCGTTCGGCCCAGAGGCGGCAGGTGCGGGCGTAATCCTGCCCGAAGGCGAAGCTTTCCTTCACCTGCAGGCCTGCCGCCGCCGCCTGCTCTGCCAGAACCGCATTGCAGGGCAGCATTCCACCCGGAAAGGTATGCTGGCGGATGAAATCCGATCTTGTGCGATAGGCGGGAAATTCGGCATCCGACACGGTGATCGCCTGCAACATGGCCCGGCCTCCCTCGGCCAGCCGTGCCTTGATCGTGCCGAAATAGACCGGCCAATAGCGTTCGCCCACCGCCTCGATCATCTCGACCGAGACGATATTGTCGAACCGCCCTTGCGTCGCGCGGTAGTCCTGTAGCCGGATATCCGCCCGCCCGTCCAGCCGGGCATCGGCATAACCCTTTTGCGCCGGGGAAAGCGTCAGCCCCGTTACATGCCGCCCATGGTCCGCCGCGCGCTCGGCAAAGCCGCCCCAGCCGCAGCCGATTTCCAATATCCGCTCTCCCCCCGCCAGCCGCGACAGGATGCGGTCGTTCTTGCGATCCTGCGCGCGGGCGAGGTCATCGTCCCCCGGCGTGAAAATCGCTGCGGAATAGGTCATCCCCGGGTCCAGCCAAAGCTGATAGAACTCGTTCCCGACATCGTAATGCGCCCGGATGTTGCGCGCCGCACCGCGCAGCGAATTGGCGCGCAGCACCCGGTCCACCAGTTGCATCACCACCCGCGCCAGCGGCCCCGGCTCGGAATAGCGTTGCAGCCGGTCGATGTTGCTTAAGCCCAGCGTGATCAGCGGTTCCAGCGCCGACGTGGTCCAGAGCCCGGCCATCCACGTCTCGCCCAGACCGACATCGCCGCGGGTAACAAGGGCCGACAGCACCGACCAGTCGCGGATCTGCATGTCCACCTCCGGCCCGGCGGCGCCGAAATGCAGCACGGTGCCCTCGGGCGTGGTCAGGGTCAGCCGGCCGCCCTCGATGCCTTCAAGCGCGGCAAAGAAGCGGGATTTCATCAGGCGGGTCACGGGAAGGCGCATTCAGCTTATCTCCTGATCGGGCGGGGCAGGCAGCGGGCGGTAGGCCGCGCCTTTGAGTTTGAGGCAGAGCGCGTGCCAGTAGATCAGCGCCACCACCCGCAGCGCACCGCCGGGCCGCCGCAGCGCCGCGGCAAGAAGTGCAGCATTGGTCAGCGTGTGCAGCGGCCCGGTCATCGCGGCGCGCAACCCCTCGGCTCCGTCGAACTGGCCGATGCGGATGGCAATGCGGTCGGGCTGCACCGCGAAACGGAAGAGGTAACGCCCCGACACATCCTGAAACGGCGAGACGTGGAAAAGCTTTTCGGCGGCAATCTCATCCCCGGCGGTCAGGGGCGCATGGCCGGGCAGGGCGCAAAGATAGCTGTGGCGCTGGCCAAAGGTGTTGTTGACCTCGGCAATGGCGGCAAGGGTGCGGTCGCCCTCGATCAGCAGCCAGAAACTGACCGGGCTGAACCAATAGCCAAGGAACCGCGGCTGGGTCAGCAGCGCCATCACGCGGCCCGGGCCGGGGGCAAACCCGGCCTCGGCCAGCCGCGCCCAGGCCCAGGCGGCGCTCTGACCGGCGCCGCGCGGCCCGCCATGATCCCGGTCGAAATAGGCCATCAGATTGAAACGGTTGCGCGACATCAATGCCGGGGGCGCCATGTGATCGGGCGCAAAAAGCAGGTAATCCACGCGGTAGCGAAAGCCATGGGCAATGGCGCCTCGCCGCCCATGGGCAACCTCGGCGGGCATATGCAGCACCTCTCCGGCCCTCAGCCGCGTGGCCAGCGGGGCCATGGTCACACCCGCTCGGGCAGGACGCGGCGGGCAATGCGCAGGGCGCTGGCAAAACCGTCTTCGTGAAAGCCGTTGCGCAGCCATGCCCCGGCGAACCAGCTTCGCCGCTGGCCCTGCATCGCGGCAATCGCCGCCTGCGCCGCCAGCGCAGGGCCGTCAAACACCGGATGGCGGAAGGTGGTTTCGTCATAAATCGCCCGGGGATCAATCGGCGCCTGCGGATTGAGGCTGACGAAGAGCGGATCGCTTTCGGGAATGTTCTGGAGCCGGTTCATCCAATAGGTCACGCCGACCGGGCTTTCGGGCGGCGTATCGGCTTCGGTGCGGTAGACCCATGCGCTCCAGCAGCGGCGGCGGCGCGGCATCAGGCCGGGGTCGCGGTGCAGCACCATGCGGTTGTCCTGAAAGCGCACGGCACCCAGATGCGCACGCTCGTCTGCGCTGGGATCGGTCATCAGTGCCAGCGCCTGATCGGCATGGCAGGCGAAAATCACCTGATCAAAGCGTTCCGCCTCGGCGCCCGCCGCCCGCAGGTCCACACCCTCTTCGCTGCGCGTCACGCTGCGCACCGGCGTTGCGGGCCGCAGATCAACGCCCCGCCGCTCCAGTGCCGCCACCAGCCGCGACACATAGGAAATGCTGCCGCCAGAGACCGTCCACCATTGATGCTGCCCCGCAGCCGACATCAACGCATGGTTGCGCATGAAGCGCAGCAGCGCCTCGGCCGGAAAGGCGCCGATTCCTTGCGCCGGGGTGGACCAGATCGCGCCGCAGATCGGATACAGGTAATGGTCGCGGAACCGCCGCCCCAGAGCCATGACGCGCAGCAGATCGTCAATGCTCTGCCCCGGACGGGCCGCCGCCTCGGCCCCGGCGTTGAAGCGCAGCACGTCGCGGATCATCGCCAGAAACCCCGGGTTCAAGAGGTTCCGCCGCTGCCCGAACAAGGCATCGCCCGATCGCAGCGCATATTCCAGCCGCCCGCCGTTCAGCGAGACGCCAAAGCTCATCTCGCTGCGTTCAACCGGCACGTCCAGATCGCGGAAAAGTCCGGTCAGATGGGGATAATTGGCATAGTTGAACACGATAAAGCCGGTATCCACCGGCTGATCGCCCCGCAGCCCCGCCGTGACCGTGCGCGCATGGCCGCCCAGCCTTGGGGCCGCCTCGAACAAGGTCACCTGATGCTGCCCGGCCAGCGCCCAGGCCGCGGCCAGTCCCGCTATGCCGCCGCCGATGATGGCCACACGCTGCGGCGCGCCACGGGTAAGGTCGAACGGCATGAAATCCCCCTGATCGGTTCGGCTTTTCATGCAGTTACGCAAGGGACGCGCCGCCGGATCACTCTGCCGCGCCAAGGGCAAGGTTTTTCTGCCCCGGGGTGATCCTGAAATGGCAGCCCGCCGTATTGAGAGGACAGCAAGGAGGCAGAGCCATGGGTGCATTTACCGGAAAGCGCATCTGGATCATCGGCGCCAGTGACGGCATCGGTGCCGCTTTGGCACGGGCCTTTGCCGCCGAAGGGGCGCGTCTGATCCTCTCGGCCCGCAATGCCGCCGCGCTGCGGGCTCTGGTCCAGGACATTGGCGGAGAGGCGGTGCCCCTCGACCTTGCCCGGCGCGAAACGCTTGCGGCTGCGGTGGCGGCAATGCAGCCCGGCACGCTGGACGCGGTGATCTGCACCGCCGCCCTTTATGACCCGGCCCGCGTCGCCGATCTGGACCCGGCCCGCGCCGAAGACCTCGTGCGGGTGAACCTTCTGGGCACGCTGGATGTGGCCCGCCTGACGCCGCCCCTGATCCGCGACGGCGGGCAACTGGTGCTGTTCGGCTCGGTCGCGGGCTATATCGGCCTGCCCGGCGGGCAGGTCTATTCCGCCACCAAGGCCGCGGTCAACAATCTGGCCGAGACGCTGCGGATCGAACTGGCGCCCCGGCTGGATGTGCGTCTGGTTTGCCCCGGCTTCGTGCGCAGCCGCCTGACGGCGAAGAACGATTTCCCGATGCCCGCGATGATCGAACCGGAAGAGGCGGCGGCGGCGGTTCTAGCGGGGCTGCGCAGCCGCGCCTTCGAGATCCATTTCCCGAAACGCTTCACCTATGCGATGAAGCTTCTGCGGGCACTGCCCTATTGGCTGTCGCTGCGTCTGACGGGGCGCTTGCGCTGATCAGGCCAGTTTGCCCGTCAGCAAGGCCACCCCAGCCCAGGCGGCAAAGCCGGTCAGAGCGGTGCCCCAAAGCCCGTCCAGCACCACCTGCTGCAACGACCAGTCGGCAAGCGTGGCATAATTCGTCATTTCATAAGTGCCATAGGCGATGAAGCCCAGAATCGCTCCGCCGATCAGCGCCTGCACCGGCGCCCCGGCCTTGAGCGCGGGCAGTGAGACGAACCACAAGAGCCCCGCGACATAGAAGAGGTAAAACACCGCCGCCGGACCCAGCCGCAGCGGATCGGCCAGAAGATGCCCGACATGGCGCTCAAACACCGGGCGGATCAGATAGCGGATGCCGAGCATGTCCAGCCCCAGAAACACCCCCGTCGTCACCATATAAAGCAGCCCCGTCTGCATCCCCGTCCCCTCCGCGCGGCACCGATGCAAGCAATACGGCCCCCGCAGCGCATCGGATCAGTCAAGCAGACCGAAAGGGTCAAGCCCTTGGCGTTGCGGGTTTATTTCTGTCTGGGAAGGTTGGCTGGGGCGCTAGGATTCGAACCTAGGTATGGCGGTACCAAAAACCGCTGCCTTACCACTTGGCGACGCCCCAACCGTGCGGCGGTGTTTAGCGAAGGGTCGGGCGGGGTGCAAGGGGGGTGAGGGGAAAAAATCGCACCCGCGTGAGGCCGGTTGCGGCAGGTCCGGGCGCGGGATAAGCGGGCGGGATGGAACGGGTGGATGTCGTCATTCTGGGGGCCGGTGCGGCGGGGCTGATGGCCGCGATCGAGGCGGCACGGCGCGGGCGCCGGGTGCTGGTGATCGACCATGCCAAGGCCGCGGGCGAGAAGATCCGCATCTCGGGCGGCGGGCGCTGCAACTTTACCAATACCGGCATCGCGCCGGAGCGGTTTCTGTCGCAGAATCCGCGCTTTGCGCTGTCGGCGCTGAAACGGTTCACCCAATGGGATTTCATCGCGCGGATGGATTCGGCGGGCATCGCCTGGCACGAAAAGACGCTGGGGCAGCTCTTTTGCGACGGGTCGGCCATGGAGGTTGTGGCGATGCTGCTGGAGGATTTGGCGCGGGCCGGCGGGCAGCTTTGGTTGGGCTGTGCGCTTGGCGCGGTGCGGCAGGTGTCGGGTGGCTTTACCGTGGAAACCGCGCGGGGCGTGGTGCAGGCGGCGGCGGTTGTGGTTGCTACCGGGGGCAAGTCGATCCCCAAGATGGGGGCGACGGGGTATGGCTATAAACTCGCCGAAAGCTTTGGTCTGCCGCTGGTGGAAACGCGGCCCGCGCTGGTGCCGCTGACCTTTGCCGAGCAGGATCTGGCGCGGTTGGCGCCCTTGGCCGGGGTCGCGGTGCCGGGGCGGGTCTCTTGCGGCAAGACCGGGTTCGACGAGGCGGTGCTGTTCACCCATCGCGGCCTCTCTGGCCCGGCGGTGCTGCAAATCTCAAGCTATTGGCGCGAAGGACAGGGGATCGAGGTGAATCTGTGTCCCGGGCGCGATGTGGCGGGCGAGCTGGCAGCGGCGAAGAAGACCAGCGGCAAGGCGGCGCTGCGGACCGTGCTGACGCGGCTCTTGCCGGAACGCCTTGCACGGCAGATCGAAGAGGAATTGGGGCTGACGGCGCCGATGGCCGAATTGCCCGCCGCCGCGCTGGAGCGGGTGGCGGCGCGGGTGGCCCGCTGGCAAATCACCCCGGTCGGCAGCGAAGGCTACCGCACCGCCGAGGTGACGCTGGGCGGGGTGGATACCACGGCGCTGGACGGGCGCACGATGCAGGCGCGCGGGGTGCCCGGCCTCTATTTCGTGGGCGAGGTGGTGGATGTCACCGGCTGGCTGGGCGGCTATAACTTCCAGTGGGCTTGGTCCTCGGGCTGGGCGGCGGGGCAGGTGGCGTAACGGGGCCCCCGATGCGACGCAATTTTCTTCGAAGAAAATTGCAAATTCCTTGGAAGGAATTTGGGGCGCGGGTTTAACCGCGCCCGCCCGCCGCCAGATGGGCGGCGCAGCCGGTGAGGGCGGCGAAATCATCCTCGACCACGGTGACCGAGAAATTCTCCATGAATTCGGCAAATCGGCCCTTGTCGCGGAAATGCGCCGTCAGGTCCATCTCGTCCAGATAGGGGGTCATCGCCCGCGCCACGCCGCCGATCAGGAACAGCCCGCCGAAGGGCAGATGGGTCAGCGCCAGATTGCCCAGAACCTGTCCCAGGATATGCACCCAAAGCTGTGCCGTGTGCCGCGCCACGGGATCGCCCGCGGCGAGGGCCGCCATGATTTCGGCTGCCTTGCGCTCTTGCAGGGCGCCCGCCTCGTGGCTGACAAAGGCGTGGACCCGTTCCAGCCCGCGGCCCGCCAGAACATCCTCGACCCCGGTAAAGCCATGGGCGCTGGCGCCATGGCTTTCGCCAAAGCGCATCAGGCGGTAATCCTCATCGCTGCGCACCGGCATCGAGACATGGCCGCATTCCGAGGCGGCCACCAGCCGCCCCTCGGGCGTGTCATGCACCGGAGCGGCGTTCATGCCGGTGCCGACGCCGACCACCAGCATCGTCTCGCCCGGGCGATGGCCGCCTGCAATCACCGGGCGCAGGAATTGCGGCGCGATATGGCCCAGCGCATGGCCCTGCGCCTGCAGGTCGTTCAGGATCGCCACCCGCCCCGCGCCGGTGGCTTCGGTCAGGCCGGCGCCGGTGATGGTCCAGTCAAGATTGGTCATCACCGCAACGCCGTCGCGCACCGGCCCCGCCGCCGCCACGCAGGCGCCCGCGACCGAAGCCAGCCCGGCATCGGCCAGATAGGCGCGCAGCACCGGCTCAAGCCCCGGATATTCGGCGTTGGAATAGCGCCGGATGCTGTCGGCGCGCACCTGCGTTCCTTCGGCCAGTGCGACGCGGGTATTGGTGCCGCCGATATCGGCAACGAGGGCGAGGGTTTGGGCTTGGGTCATGTCTGGCTCCTGTCGGGCAACGGGGCGCTGCGGGGCCAACGCAGGGCGGTAAGGTCGGGCATCGGTCAGCCCCGCTGCGGGGCGGGGCCGGTGGATTGACCCAGGATCAGGTCAGCCTCCAGCAGGCGCTGCGGCAGGGGGTCGTCGGGATGGGCGATGATGTGCAACAGCATCTCGGCGGCATAGCGTCCGGCATCGCGCACCGAGGACCGGGTCGCGGTGAAGAGCGGCAGCCCCTCGCCATTGCGCAGATAGCTGAGTTCATCGTCAAAGATGATGACTGAAACATCCCGGCCCATCTTCAGCCCCCGCGCCTCGATCGCGCGGCGCACGCCCATGCCCGACAGCATCGAGGCGGCCAGAAAGGCGGTGGGCGGATTGTCCTGTCCCAGCATCCGCTCTGCGGCGATGAAGCCCGAAAGCTCGGTCATCTCGCCCGAAGTCATCAGGGCGGGGTCTCCGGTCAGGCCACGCGCGGCAAGCGCATCCAGATAGCCGGTGCGGCGGCGCATGGCGAAATCCATCTCGTCCACGCCATTGACCAGCGCGATGCGGCGGTGGCCAAGGTCCAGCAGGAATTCGGTCGCGCGCAGAAAGGCGCGGCGGTTGTTCACATCGACCCAGGCATATTCGCCCGTCTCGCCGGTCGAGCGGCCATGCACCACGAAGGGCAGGCCGATCTCGCGCAGCGCGGCAAGGCGCGGGTCGCCGATGCGCACGGCATGGATGATCACCCCATCCACCGCGCCGCGCGATTTCAGATCGCGGTAGGCGTCCAGTTCCGCCTCGTCCGGCACAACGGACAAGAGCATGTCATAGCCGTTCTGGCTGTAGACCTCGCCCGCGCCGGCGATGAAGTCGGCGAAAATCGGGTTCATGATTTCGTTGCGGGTGGCCATCGGCAGGACGTGGCCCACCGCCATCGCCCGCCCCTTGGCCAGCCGGATCGCCCGCGCATTCGGCCTGTAGTTATAGCGCCGCGCCGCCGCCATGACCTTGTCGCGCGTGGCCTCGTTGACCTCGGGATAGCCGTTCAGCGCCCGGCTGACAGTGGTGGGCGAAAGGCCGAGTTTCTGGGCCAGTTCCTTGAGGTTCATCGGCGCGTTGCAGTTCCGTTGGGGGAGTGTTCCAACTCTTATCCTGTGCCGCCGCCGTGGTCAAAGCCATTCAACCGGGTTCGGTCAAGGCTTGGGCGTTAACGTTTGAGATATGGGAAAAATGCGGCCCGGTCCGGGTCAAAGCGATTTGGCGAAGATCGAGGAAAGTTGCCTTGTCTCATCCGAATCAAGCCGGGCCGAAGGCGGCATCCAGAAGCCCGGCCAGCAGCCCCGGCAGCGGGGCTGTGGCGGCAGGCAGCGGGCTTGCCGCCAAATGGGCCAGCACCACCGCCTCGGTTCCGGCATCGGTCAGCGGGCGGGTGACGAAGGGCCTGCCGTCCTGTGACAGCCTTGGCGCGGGATTGGTATAGGACAGGCCCACCCCCAGCCCATGGGCGGCATAGCCCCGCATGATATCCAGCGTGGGCGTGCGGTGGGCGATGCGGGCGTCAAGGCCGGTGCGGGCGAAGAGGGCGCGCAGATGGGCAAGGCTGGGCCCCTGATCGGCCAGCACCAGTGGCTGATCGGCCAGATCGTTCAGCCGCAGGTTGTCGCGGGCGGCCAGCGGATGGTCGGGTGCCAGAACGGCATGGGGCGGCACCTGCCGCAGCACCTGCCGCGCAATGCCGGTGCCCAAGCCAAGATCCCAGGTCAGCGCCAGATCGCAGCTTGCCGCGCGCAGGCCATCGGACAAAGGCTCGAACCCCATGGCCTGCGGGTGCAGGGCAAGGCCCGGCAAGGCGGCGGGGGCGGCGGCCACCAGCGGCGGCAGCAGGATGGTCGCCAGATCCTCGAACAGCGCCAGCCGCAGCGGCAGCGCGGCCAGCGCCGAAGGATCGGCCAGCCGGGCAAGGCCCGCCGCCATCCGTCCGGCCTCGTCCAGCCAGACCCGGCCAAAGGCGGTGGGCAGCACCCGCCCGCCGGGGCGGCGCAGGAACAGCGGCTGACCCAGATGCGCCTCCAGCGTTTGCAGCGCGACCGACAGCGCGGGCTGGCTGACATGCAGCATTTCGGCGGCCCGTGTGATGCCGCCATGCCGGGCGACGGCAAGGGCATAATCCAGTTGGCGCAGGGTGAGGGATAGCATGTGACTATGGCTTATATTGAAAGATATGATTTGAAACTATGGCATCGCTGCCGCACCCTGCCAAGAGCGAAACAGGAGAGTGCAATGGCAGTCGTGGTCACAGATGAGATGGTTCAGACCTTTCAGCGCGACGGGGTGGTGCTGATCAAGGGGCTCTGGGCCGATTGGGTGGAGCAGCTTCGGGCGGGTATCGCCCGCAACATGGCCGAACCGGGGCCCTATGCGGCGGAAAACCTCAACCCCGGCGAGGGCGGGCGGTTCTTCGACGATTACTGCAACTGGGAGCGGATACCGGAATTTGCCGAGGTGATCCGCGGTTCGGAGGTGGCCGATGTCGCGGCGCGTCTGATGGGCTCGAACCGGGTGCAATTGTTCCATGACCATGTGCTGGTGAAAGAGCCGGGCACCTCCAAGCCGACGCCCTGGCATCAGGACGGGCCCTATTACTTTGTCGGCGGGCGGCAGACCGTCAGCTTCTGGTCGCCGCTGGACCCGGTGAAAGAGGCGTCGCTGCGTTGTGTCGCAGGCAGCCACCGCTGGCCGAAAGAGGTGCTGCCCAAGCGCTGGCTGTCGGACACATCGTTCTATCCCGACCCCGAGAAATACATGCCCGTCCCCGACCCGGATGCCGAAGGAATGCCGGTGATGGAATGGCAGATGGAGCCGGGCGATGCGGTGGCCTTCGACTATCTGACGCTGCACGGTGCGCGGGGGAATGAGGCGGCGACGCGGCGCCGGGCGTTTTCGCTGCGGCTTCTGGGCGATGATGCGCGCTATGTCGAGCGCCCGGGCCGCACCTCGCCACCCTATCCGGGGCATGGGATGCAGGCCGGGCAGGTGCTGCGCGAGGATTGGTTCCCCTTCCTGCGCTGACCGGAGCGGGGGCGCTTCGCCCCCCGCACCCCCCGAGGATATTTGGGGAGAGAGGATGGGGCAGCCGCTGCGGCACGGCGGCCTCTGGACATTGCGGGCGATCCGGCGTGCGATGGCCGCAAGGAGAGTGCCATGACCCAAGCCCCCGTGTTCCGAGACCGCCGCCCGAAATCCTTTCCGCCGCCCGAGTTTCCGCCGCGTCGGGCGGCGCTGTTCGCCCGCACGCCGCCGGCGGCATTTCCGGTGATCCTTGGCCTTTTGGGCCTTGGTCTGGCGCTGCGGCGGGCGCTGGCGGCGCTGCAACTGCCCGGCGGGCTGGTTGAGGCGGCGCTGGGGGCGCTTCTGGTGCTGTGGGCCTTTGGCTGGCTGGCGCTGGCGGTGAAGATCCTGCGCCGTCCGGGCGTGCTGGCCGAGGATATGCGGGTCTTGCCGGGCCGGGCCGGTCTGGCCGCGGCGAGCATGACCGGGATGCTGGCCGCGGCGGTGCTGCTGCCCTATGCGCCGGGGGTGGCGCTGGGGCTGGCGCTGCTGTCGCTGGTGCTGCATGCGGCGCTGGCGGTGCTGCTGGTGGCGGTGCTGCTGCGGCTGCCGCCCGAGGCGCGGGCGGTGAACCCGGGCTGGCATCTGGCCTTTGTCGGCTTTGTCGTGGCGGCGGTGCCGTTGGCGCAACTGGGGTGGAGCGGGCTGGCCGCGGGCATCCTGTGGGGCACGATGGCGGCGGCGGCGGCGATCTGGGCCGCTTCGGCGGTGCAGCTCGTGCGGCGGGTGCCGCCCGCGCCGCTGCGGCCCTTGCTGGCGATCCATCTGGCACCGGCGGCGCTGTTGTCGAGCGTGGCGGGGCTGCTGGGCCATGGGGCGCTGGCGCAGGGCTTTGCCCTGCTGGGCGCAGCGATCCTTTTGGCGCTGCTGGCTGCCGGGCGCTGGATTGCCGAGGCCGGATTCTCGCCGCTCTGGGGCGCCTTCACCTTTCCGCTGGCAGCCTATGGCTCGTCGCTGATCCTGCTTGGCGGCGGGTATGAGATTGCGGGGCTGGCGGTGGTGCTGGTTGCCTTGGGGGCGGTGCCTGCCATCGCCTGGCAGGTGCTGAAGCTTTGGCCCGGCGGCAGGCTGGCCGCGCGGACCAATGCCGCCGAAGCGTAGGATGGGCAATCCTGCCCATCCTTCCGGTCAGACCAGCGCCACCCAGGCGCGGGCAATGGCAAGGCCGTGGGCATCGGCTGCGGCGCCCCGGCTGGCCGCTTCGTCCGCGTGGCGGTCATGCCAGCCGGGCGACATCCGTTCCATCACCTGCGGAAATTCGCGGGCCCAATCGGCTGCCACGGCGCGCGACGCCTCGAAATGGAACTGCGTGCCATAGCCGGCCCGGCCATAGCGATAGCCTTGCACCGGCGCCACCGAATTGCCCGCCAGATGAACCGCGCCGGGCGGCAGGGTGAAGGTGTCGGAATGCCACTGAAAGATCGGGAAATCCCGGGGCAGGGCGCCCAGCACGGCGTCCTCCTGCCCCTGCGGGGTAAGGGTGACATCGCACCAGCCGAATTCCTGCGCCTGACCCAGCCGGTTTTCGGCGCCCAGCCCCCGGGCGAAAAGCTGCGAGCCAAGGCAGATGCCCAGCACCGCCTTGCCTTCCGCCGCCGCCGCCGCCATCCGGGCGGCGAGCAGGGGCAGATAGGGATGGCTGGCATCGTCGCAGGCCGATTGCTCGCCGCCGAACACCACCAGCCCGTCATAGGCGCCGGTCTCGGGCAGCACGCCGTCGCGCCAGGGCTTGTAAAGCCCGATCCGCGCCCCCGCCTCATGCAGGGCGACGCCGACCTGTCCGTGATGGGTGACGGCGGTATTCTCGACGATGGCGATGCGCATGCGGGCCTCCTGCAACTGGCGGCACATTGCAAAAGCCACCCGGCGCCCGCAAGGGGCGAAAGCCTCTTGCACTTCCCGCCGCCCCGTGAAAAGGGGAGCCGTCAAACGAACACTCCCCGCCCAACACCCAGGAGGCCCAGATGGAGATTCGCGAGGCACTTACCTTTGACGACGTGCTTCTTGTGCCGGCCGCATCTTCGGTGCTGCCGTCGGATGCCGACACTTCGACCTATGTGACCAAGGCGATCCGCATGAACATCCCGCTGCTTTCCAGCGCGATGGACACGGTGACCGAGGCGCGCATGGCCATCGCCATGGCGCAATCGGGCGGCATCGGCGTGATCCACCGCAATCTGGATACCGAAGCGCAGGCGCGCGAGGTGTCCCGGGTCAAGCGGTTCGAAAGCGGCGTGGTCTATGCGCCCATCACCCTGACCCCGGAACAGACGCTGGCCGATGCCAAGCTGCTGATGGAACGCTACAACATCACCGGCTTTCCGGTGGTGGACGGCGCGGGCCGCGTGGTGGGCATCGTAACCAACCGCGACATGCGCTTTGCCTCCGATGACAAGACGCCGGTTTCGGTGATGATGACCTCGGACAATCTGGCGCTGTTGAAAGAGCCGGTGGACCGGGATGCCGCGATTTCGCTGATGAAGGCGCGGCGGATTGAAAAGCTCTTGGTCACCGATGGCGCGGGCAAGCTGACCGGGCTGCTGACGCTGAAGGATACCGAGAAATCGGTCCTCAACCCCCATGCCTGCAAGGATGAGATGGGCCGGCTGCGTGTGGCCGCCGCCTCGACCGTGGGCGACGCCGGGTTTGAACGCAGCCAGGCGCTGATCGACGCCGGGGTGGATATGGTGGTGATCGACACCGCCCATGGCCATTCCGAGGGCGTCGCCCGCGCAGTGGAGCGGATCAAGAAGCTGTCGAACAAAGTGCAGGTGGTGGCCGGCAACGTCGCCACCGCCGAGGCGACCCGGGCGCTGATCGGTGCCGGGGCGGATGCGGTCAAGGTCGGCATCGGCCCTGGCAGCATCTGCACCACGCGGATTGTCGCGGGCGTGGGTGTGCCGCAACTGACCGCGATCATGGATTCCGCGCGGGCGGCGGGGGATATCCCGATCATCGCCGACGGCGGGATCAAATATTCCGGCGATTTCGCCAAGGCCATCGCGGCGGGGGCAAGTTGCGCCATGGTGGGCTCGGCCATCGCGGGCACCGATGAAAGCCCGGGCGAGCTGATCCTGTGGAACGGCCGGTCCTACAAATCCTATCGTGGCATGGGCAGCCTTGGCGCCATGGCACGCGGCAGCGCCGACCGCTATTTCCAGAAGGATGCCGCCAGCGACAAGCTGGTTCCCGAAGGCATCGAAGGTCAGGTGCCCTACAAGGGCACGGCGGCGCAGGTCATCCACCAGATGGTCGGCGGCCTGCGGGCGGCAATGGGCTATACCGGCAATCGGACCGTGGCCGAAATGCGCACCAACTGCCAGTTCGTCAAGATCACCGGGGCGGGGCTGAAGGAAAGCCACGTCCATGACGTGCAGATCACCCGCGAAAGCCCGAATTACCGGGTCGGCTAAGTCATGGCAGGCGGCGGGGAGACCCGCCGCCGCCCGGTCTCTCAGGCGACACGCCGCATTTGCAGGCCAAGGCGGCCGTAATCGACCCCCATCCAGCCGGACGCGCCGTGCCGGACCGCTTCGGGATAAAGGTTGGCCACATCCTGCGCCATCACCCCCTCGAACACCGCGGCATGGCCGCGGTAGCGATAGCGGTAAAGCGGCAACCCGTTCTTCGCCATGCCGATCCAGGCGATGTCGGTCTTGAGCCGGCGGTCGCTGGGCTGGGGGCCGCCATCGCCTGAACTGCTGGCCGCCGCCGCCAGCACCAGAAGCAACAGCAGAGGCACGATCAGCCCCCCCGAAGAAGACGAACCCGCGGCCGGAATGACTTCCGGTTCCGGCGAAGGCTCGACGGTGCCACCACCATAGGCCGCCGTAGCCCCAAGAAGGGCGGCGCTGGCCGTGCAGCTCAGAAGAAACTTGTGCATCACTTCCTCCATTCTGACCTCATCCTTGCGGCCAGCATAGCCGCGGCGGACGGGTTTCCCAGAGGATTAATTCAGCCCGAACGCCCCCAGAACCACGAAAAGCGCGCTTTTCAGCACCGCCCACAGCACGAAAACCACCACCGCAGATGCCAGCGTTCCGGTAACGGCGCCGATCACCACCCAAAGCCCGTCTTCCTCCATCAGCCCCAGTGCCGCAAAGATGATGGCCAGCGCCGGCAGCATGTTGCCGAACGGGATGGGCAGCATGATCATCACCGCCAGCACCACCGCGCAGATACCCACCCAGCGTTCGGCCCACGGGCCCGTCAGGCCGCGCAGCCGCGGTTTCAGGTAACGCTCACCCCGCTGCAACCAGGGCTGCGCCCGCTCCAGCACCGAGGCCAGCGCCTCGCGCCCGACCGAGCGGCGCGCGATGAAACCCGGCAGCCAGGGCGCACGCCCCAGCGCCAGTTGCAGCGTCAGATACAGAAGCGGCACCCCCAGCACCGCCGAGGTGCCGGGAATCCCCGGCAAGGTATTGGGCAGTGCAAACAGGATCAGCAGCGTGTAATGCGCCCGCTCGCCGATCCGGGCGAAAAGATCGCCGATCGTCACCCGCTCGGTTTCGGTTTCGGCCACGACGCGGGCCAATGCCTGCGACATCCGCTCGGGTGCCGGTTCGTCTTTGGTCATGGCCCTCTCCCTGTCGGGCGCAACATGGCGATGCCGGGCCGGGATTGCCAGAGGCGCCGCCCGGTTTCGCCGGGTGTTTCCCTTGGCCGCGCCGCGCGCTAGGTAGGGGCAGAACACGGGGGATCGCATGGCAGCGCGGGCATTGATCACGGGGGCAGGGGCGCCGGGCGGCATCGGCATGGCCTGTGCCCGGGCGCTGGGACAGGCGGGATTTGCCTTGGCCATCACCGCCACCTCGGGCCGCATCCATGCCCGCGCCGCCGAACTGATGGCTGAGGGGTTCAGCGTCACCGCGCATCAGGGCGACCTGACCGACCCGGTTGCGGTGGCCCGCCTGCACGAGGCGGTGGGGCCGGTCGATGTGCTGGTGAACAATGCCGGGATGGGCTCGGTCGGTGCGCCTGCTGCAACGGGGACGTTCCTTGACCTTTCCCCCGACGACTGGCGGCGGGCCTTGGATGCCTCGCTGACCACGGCGGTTCTGACGACGCGGGCCTTTCTGCCGGGCATGGTGGCGCGGGGCGCGGGCCGGGTGGTGATGATGGCCTCGGTCACCGGACCGATGGTGTCCTCTCCGGGCGAGTCAGCCTATTCCACCGCCAAGGCGGCGATGGTGGGCCTGACCCATGCGCTGGCGCTTGAGGTAGCGGCGCGCGGCGTGACGGTGAACGCGGTGGCACCGGGCTGGATCGCCACCGAAGCCCTGACCTCCGCGGAGTTGCACGCCGCCCGCGCCACGCCGCAGGGCCGCGCCGGACGGCCCGACGAGGTGGCGGCGGTTGTGGCCTTCCTCGCCTCGCCCGGGGCCTCTTATGTCAACGGCGCCGTGCTGGTGGTCGATGGCGGCAATATCCTTCAGGAGCGCAAGGCATGACCCCCGTCGCCCGCCACGCCGCCGCGATCGAGGTGCTGGACCGCATCCTGTCGGGCACCCCTGCCGAACAGGCGCTGACCAATTGGGGCCGCGCCAGCCGCTTTGCCGGTTCGGGTGACCGCGCCGCGCTGCGCGATCTGGTGTTTCAGGCGCTGCGCTGCCGGCGCTCTTATGCAGCACTTGGCGGGGGGGAGACGGGGCGCGGCCTGATCCTTGGCAGCTTGCGCGCCGAAGGGATTGATCCGGCTTCGGTTTTCACGGGTGAGGGGCACGCCCCCGCCGCAATCGGCGATGAGCCGGGCCATGCGCCCGAGGGGCTTGAGGCGCTGGATTGCCCCGACTGGCTGGCGCCGCAGTTGCAGGCCAGTCTTGGCGCCGATTTCGCCCCGGTGATGCAGGCGCTGCGCCACCGCGCGCCGGTCTTCCTGCGGGTGAACCTTGCCCGGCTGTCGCGGGAGGAGGCGCTGGCGCAACTTGCTGCCGAGGGGATTGGTGCAGAGTTCCACCATCTTGCAAGCTCCGCTTTGGAAGTGACTTCAAACGCACGGAAAATCCAGAATGCGACGACCTATCTCGACGGGCTGGTCGAATTACAGGACGCCGCCTCGCAGGCGGTGGTCGCGGCGCTGCCGCTGCGCGACGGAATGCGGGTGCTGGACCATTGCGCGGGCGGTGGGGGCAAGACGCTCGCCATGGCGGCGCGCGCCCGGCTCAAGCTTTACGCCCATGACGCCAGCCCGGGGCGGATGCGCGACCTGACGGCACGGGCCACCCGGGCCGGGGTGAAGGTTGCTCTGACGGATAACCCAGAAAAAACAAAATACTACGACTTGATCCTGACAGATGTTCCCTGCTCCGGCTCGGGTTCGTGGCGGCGCGATCCGCAGGGCAAATGGGCGCTGGATGCCGCCCGGCTGGCGCAGATTCAGCAGGTGCAGGCGCAGATCATGGACCGTGCCGCGCCGATGGTGGCGCCCGGCGGCGTGCTGGCCTATGCGACCTGCTCGCTGTTGCACAGTGAGAACGCCGCGCAGGTTGCGGCGTTTCTGGCCCGACACAGCGGTTGGCGCCAGACCGGAGAGTTGCGTCTGACGCCCTTGCAGGGGGCTGATGGATTCTACCTTGCGTTGTTGACGCGCGCCTGACCGGCCCCTACACAGCCAGAAGGAGTTTTCGCGTTTTATCCCCCGGGGTTAAGGGCGGCTTAACGATTTGACCGCCCAATGGCCAGCAGGCGATTCCCCCGGACGGAGGGTCAGGTGACCGGAAACGAGATCAGCGTGGCGACAATCTTCGCCCGGCGGGCGCGGCCCGTGGCAGGCGGCTGGATGATCGTGGCGGTGGCCGTGATGGTGCTGGCGGTGGCGCTTGCCACGTCGCAACCCTTGCTGCGCTGGCCGGCGCTGGTTTCGGGGGCCACGCTGCTTGGCCTTGTCGGGGCGCTGGTGGCACTGGCGCAATGGCGCCGCCACCGGGCAGGGCAGTTGGACCGGCGGCTGGCCAGCCTGATGGCGCAGGATGCCGCCCCCTGTTTCACCACTGATTCCCTTGGTGAAATCGGCTTCCGCAATGCGGCCGCGACCGCGCGGTTTCCGACGGGCGCGGCGACATTGGTTGCCACCTTGGCCGAGCATTTTGCAGCCCCCTCCTCGGTGCTGTTCCGGTTGCAGACGCGCGCCGCGGCGCAAGGTGCCGCGCGTGAGGATGTCGTCACCCGCCGCGGCCATACCCGCCTGTCGGTGCATCGGCTGGAACGCGGGCAGTTCCTCTGGCGGCTGGAAGAGTTTCAGGATCGCGGCAGCACCGGCCGCGGTTCCGACGGGCTGTCGCTGCCGATGCTGACGGCGAACAAACAGGGCGTGGTCCTTTTCACCAATGAGGCGATGCGCCGCCTTCTGGGGGGGCGGCCCAAGCGGCTGGACCGGGTCTTCACCGCGCCGCTGTTGCATTCCGGCGAAGAGGTGGAGGTGACCGGCGCCGATGGCCCGGTGCGCGCCATTCTGGCCGAGGTGGAGGGCATGGCTGAACGGCGTGAGATTTATCTCCTGCCGGTATCAAACCGGGCCGATGCCCGCGCCGCCAGCACCGATTTCGAACAGGTGCCGGTGCCCCTGCTCAGTTTCGCGCCCGATGGCGCGCTGCGGCAGGCCAACCGCGCCGCCCGCGATCTGCTGCATCTCGCGGCCGAGGCGCTGCCGCCGGTCCATGATCTGTTCGACGGGCTTGGCCGCCCGGTGGGCGATTGGCTGGCCGATGTGGCCGCCGAACGGCTGCCCGGCGGCGCGCAGGTGCTGAATGCCCGCAGCCTTGGGCCCGAGGTTTTCGTGCAGGTCACTTTGAAGCGCACGGCCGAGGGCGGGCGACCGGGGGTTCTGGCGGTGTTGCAGGATGCCACCGCGCTGAAAACGCTTGAGGCGCAGATGGCGCAAAGCCAGAAGATGCAGGCGATTGGCCAGCTTGCCGGCGGCGTGGCCCATGATTTCAACAATCTGCTGACGGCGATCTCGGGTCATTGCGACCTTCTGCTGCTGCGCCATGACAGTTCGGACCCGGATTATGCCGACCTGATCCAGATCCATCAGAATGCCAACCGCGCCGCGGCACTGGTCGGGCAGTTGCTGGCCTTTTCGCGCAAGCAGACGCTGAAGCCCGAGCGGCTGGATTTGCAGGATCTCCTCTCGGACCTCACCCATCTGCTCAACCGGCTGGTGGGCGAGAAGGTCAAGCTGCGGCTGGCCCATGCGCCCGACCTTGGCCCGATCCGTGCCGACCGGCGCAAGCTGGAACAGGTGATCCTGAACCTTGTCGTCAACGCGCGTGACGCCATGGCCGAAGGCGGCACCATCCGTATCGAGACAGAGGCGGTCGAACTGCACGCGGAAATGCGCCGCGACCGTGCCGTGGTGCCGCCGGGCGATTATGCCGTGGTGCGGGTCTCCGACACCGGCTGCGGCATTCCTGAGGACCGGCTGCAAAAGATCTTCGAGCCGTTCTTCACCACGAAAAAGGTGGGCGAGGGCACCGGGCTGGGCCTGTCGATGGCCTATGGCATCGTCAAACAGTCGGGCGGCTTTATCTTCGTCGATTCGACCGAAGGCGAGGGCACGGTCTTCAGCCTCTGGTTCCCGATCCATGCCGCGCCCGAGGCCGCCCTTCCGGCCGAGGCGCCGCGCCCCATGGTGATGCGCCCGGGCGAAGGCGTGGTCCTGCTGGTCGAAGACGAGGCGCCGGTGCGCGCCTTTGCCAGCCGGGCCCTGCGGATGCGCGGCTATACCGTGCTTGAGGCCGAGAATGCCGAAGAGGCGCTGAAGACGCTGGAAGATCCGGCGCTGGCTGTCGATGTCTTCGTCACCGATGTGGTGATGCCGGGGATGGACGGGCCAAGCTGGGTCAAGCGCGCGCTGGAGGACCGGCCCAACGTGCGGGTGATCTTCGTTTCGGGTTACGCCGAGGATTCGCTGGCCGAAATGCAGTCGCGCATTCCGAACTCGGTCTTCCTGCCGAAACCCTTCTCGCTGTCAGACCTGACGGCAACGGTGCAGGGGCAGCTTCATTGACGGGCATTCATTGAGGGTCAAGCAGGCAGCAGGCTTTCATAAAGCGCATAGTCATCGGCAAGGGTCTGCCGCAGCAGGGCCGCGGTTTCCGCCGAAAGCTCGGTCTGCCCTGCGGGAGAGACGTTGAGGCGCGGCAGGGTGATGACGCAATCCAGCCGGTCTTCGAGGAATTCGACGAAATCCTCCATCCGCTCATAGCGGAACAGGTGCTGCACCCGGCCGCCGTCGCGGGTGCGCAGGCAGTTCGACTGGTTGCCGACATTGGCAAATTCCAGCCGCTCGGTCTGGCAATAGGCGCGGACGAACTCTTCAAAGCTCATGTTCCGGGTCGAGCGGGCGGGCGGCACGCCGTCGCGCTGCCGGTAGCGATACCAGCTTCCCAGCCAGTCGGTTGGCTCGCGCATCAGGGCGCAAAGCTCAAAGCTGCCACCGTTGGCGACGGCAAGATAGGGGGCAAGGAAGCGGTTGAAGCGGTTGGCCGTGGTGTGTTTCAGCTCGGGCGGGTTGGTGACGGCCAGCGAGGCCAGACTGCCCAGCGCCACTTCGATCGCGGTCGAGCCCGCCTTGGGCGTGGCCAGAAACACCAGCCGCGGCTTCCAGAATACCAGCATCGTCCGTCACACTCCCTCGGCTTCGTCGCGCGATAACTATTCCTTAATCCTTGGCGATTAAAGCTTGGTTTACGAAAATTCGATTGATCTGTTCCCGTTTTGTCTGCATAAACGCAAACAAACGGGGAACAAACCCGCAATTGCCGCCCCCCGGCGGCCATGACATAAGGGCGATGACAATGGCGGCGGTGGCGAACCTCCTCGATCTGAACGGGAAGCGGGACATGGACAAGGCGAAGGCGCTGGAAAGCGCGCTGGCTCAGATCGAGCGGCAGTTCGGCAAGGGCTCGATCATGAAACTGGGCGCCAACAGCCCGGCGATGGAGATTGAGGCGACCTCGACCGGCAGCCTTGGCCTTGACATCGCGCTGGGGATCGGCGGCCTGCCGCAGGGCCGCATCATCGAGATTTACGGGCCGGAAAGCTCGGGCAAGACGACACTGACGCTGCATGTGGTGGCCGAAGCGCAGAAAAAGGGCGGTGTCTGCGCCTTTGTCGATGCCGAACACGCGCTGGACCCGCAATATGCCAAGAAGCTGGGTGTCAATCTGGACGAACTCCTGATCTCGCAGCCCGATACCGGCGAGCAGGCGCTGGAGATTGTCGATACGCTGGTGCGCTCGGGCGCGGTCAGCCTGATCGTGGTCGACTCGGTCGCGGCGCTGGTGCCGAAATCGGAAATCGAAGGCGATATGGGTGACATGCAGATGGGCAGCCAGGCCCGCCTGATGAGCCAGGCCATGCGCAAGCTGACCGCCAGCATCGGACGCTCCAACTGCATGGTGATCTTCATCAACCAGATCCGCATGAAGATCGGCGTGATGTTCGGCAGCCCGGAAACCACCACCGGGGGCAATGCGCTCAAATTCTACGCTTCGGTGCGTCTCGACATCCGCCGCACGGGTGCGATCAAGGACCGTGACGAGGTGATCGGCAACTCGACCCGGGTGAAGGTGGTCAAGAACAAGGTCTCGCCGCCGTTCAAAGAGGTGGAATTCGACATCATGTATGGCGAAGGCATCTCGAAAGTGGGCGAGCTGGTGGATATCGGCGTCAAGGCCGGCGTGGTCGAGAAATCCGGGAGCTGGTATTCCTACAAGGATGAGCGGATCGGTCAGGGCCGCGAGAATGCCAAGACCTTCCTCAAGCAGAACCCCTCGGTCGCCATGGATATCGAGGACAAGATCCGTGCCGCCAACGGGCTCGATTTCTCGGTGGCGCCGGGGGATGACGTTCTCGACGACTGATCGGGAATTTGATCAGAAAACACAGGGCCGGGCATTGTCCCGGCCCTGTGTTTTACGCAGCGAGTTGACGGGTGAATTGGCCGTGGACAGGGCGGGCGCCGGGGGCTAAACGGGCTTTCGACAAGCGTTTCCCGAAGGGTTTCCCATGGCGTCCTTGAACGACATCCGCTCCACCTACCTCGATTTCTTTGAGCGCAACGGCCACCGCCGGGTGGACAGCAGCCCCCTGGTGCCGCGCAACGACCCGACGCTGATGTTCGCCAATTCGGGCATGGTGCAGTTCAAGAACCTGTTCACCGGGGTCGAGACGCGGGATTACAAACGCGCCACAACGGCACAGAAATGCGTCCGCGCGGGCGGCAAGCACAATGACCTTGACAATGTGGGCTATACCGCGCGCCACCATACCTTCTTTGAAATGCTGGGCAATTTCAGCTTTGGCGACTATTTCAAGGATCAGGCCATCGCCTTTGCCTGGGAATTGCTGACCAAGGATTTCGGCCTGAACAAGGACCGGCTTCTGGTCACCGTCTATCACACCGATGATGAGGCGGCGGGCATCTGGAAGAAGGTGGCGGGACTGCCCGACAGCCGGATCATCCGCATTCCCACCGATGACAACTTCTGGCGGATGGGGCCGACCGGCCCCTGCGGCCCCTGCACCGAGATTTTCTATGACCACGGGCCGAGCATCTGGGGCGGCCCGCCCGGTTCGGCGGAAGAGGACGGCGACCGTTTCATCGAGATCTGGAACAACGTTTTCATGCAGAACGAGCAGTTCGCGGATGGCACGATGCGCCCGCTGGACATGCAGTCGATCGACACCGGCATGGGGCTTGAGCGGATCGGCGCCCTGTTGCAGGGCAAGCATGACAATTACGACACCGACCTGATGCGCAGCCTGATCGAGGCTTCGGCGCACGCCACCAACACCGACCCGGACGGGCCGGGCAAGACCAGCCACCGGGTGATCGCTGACCATCTGCGTTCGACCTCGTTCCTGATCGCCGACGGGGTGACGCCTTCGAACGAGGGGCGCGGCTATGTGCTGCGCCGGATCATGCGCCGCGCGATGCGCCACGCCCATATGCTGGGCGCGCAAGAGCCGGTGATGCACAAGCTGGTCGCGGCGCTGGTGCGGCAGATGGGGGCGGCCTATCCCGAACTGGTGCGGGCGCAAAGCCTGATCGAAGAAACCCAGCGGCTGGAAGAGACCCGGTTCAAGACCACGCTGGACCGGGGCCTGCGCCTCCTCAATGACGAGTTGGACCGGCTGCCCGAGGGCGGTGCGCTGCCGGGTTCGGTGGCCTTCAAGCTTTATGACACCTATGGGTTCCCGCTGGACCTGACGCAGGATGTGCTGCGCGAAAAGGACCGCGCGGTGGACTTGCAGGGTTTCGATGCCGCGATGGAAGAGCAGAAGGCCAAGGCGCGGGCAAGCTGGTCGGGCGCGGGCGGTGCTGCCGATGCCAAGGTCTGGTATGAAATCGCCGAAGCCCATGGCGTGACCGAATTCCTCGGGTATGACCTTGAGGCGGCCGAGGGCCAGATTCAGGCGCTGGTGCGCGACGGGGCGCAGGTCGGTTCGGCCGAAACCGGGACTTCGGTGCAGATCGTGGTGAACCAGACGCCGTTCTATGCCGAAAGCGGCGGGCAGGTGGGCGATCACGGCTTTATCCGCACCGCGACCGGCACCGCCGAGGTGACCGACACCCGCAAGACGGCGGGCGTCTTCCAGCACATCGCCACGGTGACCGAGGGCAGCATCCTGCGCGGCCAGCCGGCCAAGCTGGAGGTCAGCCATGGCCGCCGCAGCGCGATCCGCGCCAACCATTCGGCCACCCACCTGCTGCATGAGGCGTTGCGCCGTGCGCTGGGGGATCATGTGGCGCAGAAGGGCAGTCTGAACGCGCCCGACCGTCTGCGGTTCGACTTCAGCCATTCCAAGGGCCTGACCCCGGACGAGCTGAAATCGGTGCAGGCCGAGGTGAATGCCTTCGTGCGGCAGAACAGCCGGGTGGACACCCGCATCATGACGCCCGACGATGCCCGGGCGCTGGGGGCGCAGGCGCTGTTTGGCGAGAAATATGGCGAAGAGGTGCGCGTGGTTTCGATGGGCGTGCTGGAAGGCAGCGCCAAGGGGACCGATGGCAACACCTACAGCCTTGAGCTGTGCGGCGGCACCCATGTGGCGAGGACCGGCGATATTGGCGCCTTCTTCATCCTGGGTGACTCGGCCTCGTCGGCGGGCGTGCGGCGGATCGAGGCGCTGACGGGTGCGGCGGCGATTGACCATCTGGAGCGGGCGTCGGACGATCTGCACGGGCTCTTGGCCCGACTGAAATCGCCCAATGCGGCCGAGGCGCTGCAAAAGCTGGACAACATGCAGGCCGAGACCCGCGCGCTGCAAAACGAAGTGGCGCAACTGCGCCGCGAAGTGGCGATGGGCGGCAAGGGCGGTGGCCCGGAAGCCCGCGACATCAACGGCGTGAAATTCGTGGCGCAGGTGCTGTCGGGCGTCTCGGGCAAGGATCTTCCGGGGCTGATCGACGCGCTCAAGGCGCAGATCGGCTCGGGCGCGGTGCTGCTGATCGCCGATACCGGGGCGAAACCGGCGGTGGCCGTGGGGGTGACCGAAGACCTCACCGGGCGGATTTCGGCGGTGACGCTGG
Source organism: Tabrizicola fusiformis (assembly GCF_013328815.1). GTDB lineage: Bacteria > Pseudomonadota > Alphaproteobacteria > Rhodobacterales > Rhodobacteraceae > Fuscibacter. Next base: position 131,874 of record NZ_JABUHN010000006.1, on the reverse strand, counting down.
CCAAGGCGGCGGTTGAGGCGCTTGGCGGCAAGGGCGGCGGCGGGCGGCCTGACATGGCGCAGGGCGGCGGCGCGGATATCGCGCTGGCCGAGGCGGCCATCAAGGCGGCCGAAGTCGCATTGGGGGCGTAACATGGCAACCGCGCTCTGGATCGCCCATGTCCATGTGACCGATGCTGAAGCCTATGGCCGTTACGCCAAGGAAGCCGGCCCGGCGATTGCCGCCCATGGCGGGGTCTTCCTGGCCCGGGGCGGGCGCTATGTGCAGCTTGAGGGCAATGACCGCGCCCGCAATGTGGTGGCGCGCTTTCCCAATCTGGAAAAGGCGGTCGAGTGTTACAACTCGGCGGCCTATCAGGCGGCGCTGGCCCATGCCAAAGGTGCCTCGGTGCGCGACCTGATGGTGGTGGAAGAGGTCGAATAACGGGCAGGGCGCGGAAATCGCGCCCTTTTTCCTGAAATTCCCCGTGAGATGTGACGTTTTCATGATATCTTCAGGAAAACGACCGAGGCTTGAGCAGATGTCATCGGAACATGAGGGGGCACGCTGATGTGCCGCTGGGCCGCCTACAGCGGGGCGCCGATCTTTCTTGAAGAGATCGTCAGCCGCCCCGGTCACTCGCTGATCCACCAAAGCCATTGCGCCACGCAATGCCATACCGCGATCAATGCCGATGGTTTCGGCGTGGCTTGGTATGGCGAGCGGCCCGAGCCGGGGCTTTACCGTGATGTGATGCCCGCCTGGTCGGACCCCAATCTGAAAAGCCTTGTCGCGCAGGTTAAATCGGGGCTGTTTCTGGCCCATGTCCGGGCCAGCACCGGCACCGCGACCAGCCGCAACAACTGCCATCCCTTCGTGCATGGCCGCTGGAGCTTCATGCACAACGGGCAGGTCGGCGGCTATGACAGCTTTCGCCGCGATGCCGACATGATGATTCCCGACAGCCTCTATCCACACCGCAAAGGCGCCACCGACAGCGAGGCGCTGTTTCTGGCCGCAATTGCCGAGGGGCTGGACGCCGATCCCTGCGGCGCGCTGGAGCGGGCGGCGGCCAAGTTCATCCGGCTGGCGCAGGCCAAGGGCGCGCTGCCGCATCTGCGGCTGACGGCGGCCCTGTCGGACGGGCAGCGGCTTTATGCCGTGCGCTATGCCACGGATGACAAGGCGCCGACGCTCTATCACCGCTGGTCCGACAGCCGGCAGGGCATGGCCGTGGTTTCGGAACCTTTGGAGGATGAAGAGGGCGATTGGGCCGAGGTGCCGCCTGCCAGCTTCTGCACCTTCGACGGGGCAAAGGTCACCGTGGCGCCGTTCCTGCCCTGCAGGCTTGCCGCAGCCGCCTGATCTGGCAGGATGGCGGGGTGTTCAACCCCGGAGATTGCCATGAAAATCCTGTTTGCCGCCCTTGGTCTTGCCTGTGCCAGCCCGGCGCTGGCCGAGGATCTGATCTGGTTCCGCGCCCCCTCGAACAACATCCACTGTGTGATCGACACCGGCTGGTCGCTGGCACGGTGCGACATCCTTGAGGTGACAAAGCAGAGCTTTCGCACGCCCCCTGCGGATTGCGACCTGGACTGGGGCCATGCCTTTGAAATCACTGCCACCGGCCGCAAAGGCAACCCCGCCTGCGTGGGCGATACCGTGGCCAACCCCGATGCCATGGTGCTGAACTATGGGCAGGAGGTGACGCTTGGCGGCCTGACCTGCCGGTCGGAAAAGACCGGGATGACCTGCCTGAACCCGGCCGGTCATGGCTTTACCATCGCCAAGGGCGGCCAGAAGATCTTTTGATCAAAGCACTGGCATTTGGGCGCGGCTGTGCTAGATTGGCTTCATTGAATGGAGATTCAAAATGACAGCCGCTGCCCAGCCGATCCTGCCGAACGAAGCCCTGTGGGAGATGGACCGCGCCCACGCCCTGCATCCCTGGACCAATTTCGGCCCGTTCGAAAAGGACGGCGCACTGGTGATCACCCGCGGCGAGGGGGCCTGGCTTTGGGATGCCTCGGGGCGGCGTTATCTGGATGCGGTGGGGGGCATGTGGTGTACCAACATCGGGCTGGGCCGCAAGGAAATGGCCGATGCCATCGCCGATCAGGCGCAGCGTCTGGCCTTTGCCAATTACTTTGTCGATATGACCAATGACCCCGCCGCGCGGCTGGCCGCCAAGCTGGCCGAGCTGGCGCCCGGCGACCTGAACCGGGTGCATTTCACCACCGGCGGCTCGACCGCGGTGGATACGGCGGTGCGGATGGTCAGCTTTTACCACCACGCACGGGGCAATCCGGGCAAAAGCGGGATCGTGGCGCGGGAAAACTCCTATCACGGCTCGACCTATCTCACCCAGTCGGTGGGCAAGCGCAACGGCGACCGGATCGACGAGTTCCGCTACAAGGATGAGGGCATCTGGCATCTGACCTGCCCGAACCCCTACCGCCGCCCCGACTGGATGACCGAGGCGCAGTTCACTGACCATCTGGTGGCCGAGTTCGAGGCGCTGATCGCCCGTGTCGGTGCCGACCGCATCGGCGGCTTCATCGCCGAGCCCATTCAGGCGTCGGGCGGCATCATCATTCCGCCCGAAGGTTATCTCTACCGGATGTGGCAGGTCTGCCAGCGTCACGACATCCTGTTCATCGCCGACGAGGTGGTGACGGCCTTTGGCCGTGTCGGCCACTGGTTCGCCAGCCTGTCGGAATTCGGCGTGCAGCCCGATATGATCACCACGGCCAAGGGCCTGACCTCGGGCTATGTGCCGCTGGGGGCGCTGATTTTCTCGGATCGCATCTGGGCGGCGATGGCCGAGGGCGGGCAGCGCTGGTTCACCTCTGGTCTGACCTATTCCGGGCATCCGGTGTCTTGCGCCGCCGCGCTGAAGAACATCGAGATTATCGAGCGCGAGGGGCTGCTGGACCATGCCAGCAAGATCGGAAGCTATTTCGAAGCGCGGATGAAACCGCTTGAGGCGCTGCCGCTGGTGGGCAATGTGCGGGGCCGCAAGCTGATGCTCTGCGTGGAAAGCGTGGCCGACAAGGCGACCAAGGCGCTGTTGCCGGATGCCGCGAACGAATCCAAGCGCATCTCGGATGTGGCCGAGGCGATGGGCCTCATCGTCCGCCCGATCGGCCATCTGAACGTGATGTCGCCGCCCTTGATCCTGACCGAAGGGCAGGTGGATTTCATCGCCGAGACGCTGGAAAAGGCGATCACCCGCGTCACCGACGATCTGGTGCGCGAAGGCTTCCGCATCGCGTAGGATGGGCAATCTGCCCATCCCGATATGCCGCCGGATGGATGGGCAGATTGCCCATCCTACGGGTTTCCCGTGCGTTTGATCAAATCTCTTGACAGGCCCGGCCGGCTTTGCTTCCTTGCTCGCACCCGGATCCGCGACGTCTCCGGTCCTGAGGACGGCGCGGACAATTCCCGAGAACATCATGGCCCTGGAAGATGCCAAATCGCAGGTTGATACCGCCTTCACCCGCAAGGGGCTGCGCGGCTATGCCTTTGAAAATGCCTTCGGCGGCGCAACCTCTTTCCTGCGCCGCACCTACAGCAAAGACCTGACCGGGGTGGACCTTGCCATCACCGGCGTGCCCTTCGATCAGGCGGTGACGCACCGGACCGGCACCCGCTTTGGCCCCCGCGCGATACGAGAGGCTTCGGCGCTGCAACCCTACGATCCGCCCTATGGTTGGCCGACCAACCCGCTGGAAGAGCTGTCGGTGATCGACTATGGCGATCTGGCCTTCGACTATGCCAAGGTCTCGGACTTTCCCGAGGCGCTGACGGCCCATATCCGCACCATTCTGGCGGCGGGGGCGGGCACGTTGACATTGGGCGGCGATCACTACATCACCTTCCCGATCCTGCGCGCCTATGCCGAGAAATTCGGCCCCCTTGGCGTGATCCATTTCGATGCCCATTCCGACCTCTGGCCCGATGACGACCTGAGCCGCATCGACCACGGCACGATGATGTATAAGGCGGTGAAGCAGGGTTATGTTGACCCCGAACGCTCGGTCCAGATCGGCATCCGCACCACGACCGAGGATTATCTGGGCGTCCATGTCATCGACGCGCGTGAGGTGCATGAAAAGGGCGCCGCGGCAGCGGTGGCCAAGGCGCGCGACATCGTGGGCGACCGGCCGACCTATGTGACCTTCGACATCGACGCGCTGGACCCGGCCTTTGCCCCCGGCACCGGCACGCCGGTCTGGGGCGGGCTAGCAAGCTGGCAGGCGGCGGCGATGCTACGCGATCTGGCCGGCATCAACATGGTCGGCGGCGATATTGTCGAAGTTTCGCCGCCCTATGACACCACCGGCGCCACCGCCATCGCGGGCGCCCATGTCGCCTATGAGCTGATCTGCCTTTACCATTGGGCGCGGACGCAGCGGTGATGCGCCTGCTTCTTGCGGCGCTGGCGCTGCTGATTGCGGGCGGGGCGGGTTATATCCGCCTTGCCCCATCGGACCCGGCGCGCTGGCATGTGGCGCCCCGCCTTGCCGCCCTTGAAAAGGGCGGCCCGCTTGGTCAGGTGCTGACGGTCGAGGGCGGCGCGGCGGTGCAACTGGCCAGCGCCGATCCGGCCTCGCTGCTGGCCCGGCTTGACGGCATCGCCCTTGCCACCCCCCGCACGCGGCGCCTTGCGGGCAGCGTGGCAGAGGGCCGCATCACCTGGATCAGCCGCAGCCTTTTCTGGGGATTTCCCGATTACACCACGGCGCAGGTCACGCCCGAAGGGCTGGTGATCCATGCCCGCCAGCGTTTCGGCTCAAATGATTGGGGGGTGAATGCCGCAAGGCTGGAGATCTGGCTCACGCGGCTTTCCCGATCCTAGCCCCTATCCTCTCTCTCCAAATATCCCCCGGGGGCTGCCGCCCGCGCCCCCTTGACCGCAAGGGGCCCATCCGCCAAACCCGGCCCATGGTTCCCTTCGACAAACTCGCCCAGATCACCCAGCGTTTCGAGTTTCTCGAGGCGCAGTTGCACGCCGGTGCGGCCCCCGCCGAAATCGCCAGGATCAGCCGCGAATATTCCGATCTGAAGCCGGTGGCCGATCAGATCGCCGCCTATACCCGCGCGCTTGACGATCTGGCCGAGGCCGAGGCGATGCTGGCCGATCCCGAGATGAAGGCGCTGGCCGAGGATGAGATCCCCGCGCTGAAGGCCCGCATCCCCGAGATGGAACAGGCGCTGCGCCTTGCGCTTCTGCCCAAGGATGCCGCCGACGCCCGCCCGGCCATTCTGGAAATCCGCCCCGGCACCGGCGGCGAAGAGGCGAGCCTTTTCGCGGGCGATCTGGCGCGGATGTATCAACGCTATGCCGAACGGATGGGCTGGCGGTTCGAGGTCTTGGAAAGCAGCGCCTCCGACCTTGGCGGGATCAAGGAATTCACCGCCCATATCACGGGCGAGGGGGTTTATGCCCGGCTGAAATACGAATCCGGCGTCCACCGCGTGCAGCGCGTGCCGGAAACCGAGGCGCAGGGCCGCATCCACACCTCTGCCGCCACCGTCGCCGTGCTGCCCGAGGCGGAAGAGGTCGATATCGACATTCCCGCCTCTGACATCCGCATCGACACCATGCGCAGTTCCGGCGCCGGGGGCCAGCATGTGAACACCACCGACTCGGCGGTGCGCATCACCCATTTGCCCACCGGCATCATCGTTACGTCGTCGGAGAAATCGCAGCACCGCAACCGCGAGATTGCCATGCAGGTGCTGCGCGCCCGCCTGTTCGAGGCCGAGCGCGAGCGGCTGGCCAATGCCCGCGCCGCCGACCGCAAGGCACAGATCGGCTCGGGCGACCGCAGCGAACGCATCCGCACCTATAATTTCCCGCAGGGCCGGATGACCGACCACCGCATCAACCTGACGCTTTACGCCCTGCCGCAGATCATGGCCGGCGATCTGGGCGAGATCATTGATGCCCTGACCGCCCATGATCAGGCCGCCCGCCTTGCCGAGATGGAGGGATGACGGCGGCCGAGGCCCTGCGCGCGGCCACCGCCCGCCTGCGCGCCGGCGGGATCGAGGATGCCGCCCGCGATGCCCGCGCGCTGCTCGCCCATGCCATGGGCCTTGCGCCCGAACGGCTGGGCCTGCACCTGCCTGACGTTCTGGAGGATGGGGCGCAACACAGCTACGAGGCGGCCATCACCGCCCGCCTGCGGCGTCAGCCGGTGGCACAGATCACCGGGCGGCGGCTGTTCTGGGGCCGGGCCTTCCGCGTCACCCCCGACACGCTTGACCCCCGCCCGGAGACCGAGGTGCTGGTGGCCGAGGCGCTGTCGCGCCCCTTCCTCAAGATGGCCGATCTTGGCACCGGCACCGGCTGTATCCTGATTTCATGCCTGCTCGACATGCCGATGGCGTCGGGGCTGGGGGCCGATCTTTCGCCGGCCGCGCTGAAGGTGGCCGCGGAAAATGCCGCCGCGCATGGCCTTGGCCCCCGCGCCCGGTTCGTGCAATCCGACTGGTTTTCGGCGATCCCCGGGCGCTATGACCTTATCGTCTCGAACCCCCCCTATATCGCCGCCGATGAAATGGCGGCCCTTGCCCCCGAGGTCCGCGACCACGAGCCGCACCTCGCGCTGACCCCGGGCGGCGACGGGCTGGACGCCTACCGGGCCATCGCGCGCGGGGCAGGGGCGCGGCTGCTGGCGGGGGGGCGGCTGTTGCTGGAGATCGGGCCGACGCAGGGGGCGGCGGTCTGCGCGCTCCTTGCGGCGCAGGGCTTTGCCGATCTGCGCATCCTGGCCGACCTTGACGGGCGCGACCGCGTTGTCGCCGCCATGCAGCCCGGGGATGCCGGGCGTTGCGGCGCCACCTGAGCGGCGGCCTTTCCCCGCGCGTTGCCAAGAATCTCCTTGTCTCTGCCGCGCCCATGTGGTTAGTCGGTCAGGCACGAGGGGCGGTTGACCGCCCTCCTGCTAATGCCAGTCACTCCCGCCTTGTATTTTTCCGCCCCGGATGGGCGGCGGCGCGGGGTCAAAGCCATCAAAGGACAAGATGCGCTCCTCCAAGTCCCGCTCGCGTTCCAAGCAGAACCGCCCGCGCACGCTCGGCAACATCATCAACCGCGTCTTCGACAGCTCCGGCCCCGAAGGCAAGGTGCGTGGCACGCCGCAGCAGATCATCGAAAAATACCAGATGCTCGCCCGCGATGCGCAGCTCTCGAATGACCGCGTGGCGGCCGAGAATTTCCTGCAACACGCCGAGCATTACACCCGCCTTCTGGCCGAAGCCCAGCGTGAGATGGCCGCCGAGCAGGAGGCTCGGCAGCAATATCACCAGCAGAACGGCCAGAACCAGAACGGCTATCAGAACGGCAACCGCGACCGCCCGCAGGGCGAGCGCGACACCCGCCCGGAACGCTCCGAACGTGGCGATTATCGCGGCGACCGGGCAGAGCAGCCGGAAGCCGCGTTCGGCGCCGCCCCCGATGCCTTTGAGGTGGTCGGCGGCGAGGAAGAGGCCGGTCTGGTCGATCTGCCCGAAGCCCCCCGCGCGCCGCAGCACAACAACCGCCGCCCCGATAATGCCCGTTCCGAAGGGCGCCCGCCGCGCGATGCGCAGCCGCCCCGCCGCGATGAGGGCTATCGTCGGGAAGACCGCCCCGCACAAGAGCCGTCCCGCCGCCGCGAAACCCCGCGCAACGAGGTCCAGACCATTGAGATCGCGGTAAAGCCCGAAGCTGCCCCGGTGGTTGCCGCTGCGGCGGCTCCGGTCGCCGAAGCGCCCGCGCCCGAGGTGGCCCCCGCCGAAGTCAAGGCGCCGCGCACCCGCACCCGCCGCCCGGCCACCCCCAAGGCGGCAGCCGAAAGCGGCGCAACCCCGGACAAGCCCGAAGCGGCAGAATGAATTCAGGCCCGACTTCCGGCGGGCCTTTTCATTTCGCCAGTTCCCGCGCCAGCGCGCAAAATCCTTCGAGCGGGATTTCCTCCGCCCGCGCCGTCGGCTCCAGCCCGGCCGCGACGATCTTCGCCTCAATCTCCGGCCCCAGCCCCTTCAGCGACGAGCGCAGCATCTTGCGCCGCTGGTTGAAGGCCGCCGCCGTCAGCCGCATCAGCACCGCCTCATCCGCCGGATAGCGCGGCGCGGGCAGGCGGGTCAGATGCACCACCGCCGAATGCACCTTGGGCGCGGGGGTAAAGGCTTCGGGCGGCAGGGTCAGCACGATCTTCGCGTCACAGCGCCACTGGGCCAGAAGCGCCAGCCGCCCGTAATGTTCGGTCCGGGTCTTGGCCACGATCCGCTCTGCCACTTCCTTTTGGAACATCAGGGTCAGACTGTCCCAGAAGGGCGGCCAGTTTTTCGGTGTCAGCCAGCGGATCAGAAGTTCGGTGCCGACGTTATAGGGCAGGTTGGCCACCACCCGCACCGGCGGCGTCAGATGGGCCAGCACATCCACCTCGAGCGCGTCGCCGCAGATCACCTCCAGCCGCCCGGGGTAAGCCGCTGCGATTTCCTCCAGTGCCGGCAGGCAGCGGGGGTCTTTCTCGACCGCCAGCACCCGCCGCGCCCCTTCGGCCAAAAGGCCGCGCGTCAGCCCCCCCGGCCCGGGTCCGACCTCCAGAACGTCGCAAGCCGACAGATCCCCCGCGGCCCGCGCAATCCGTGCCGTCAGGTTCAGGTCCAGCAGGAAGTTCTGCCCCAACTGCTTCTTGGCCACCAGATCATGCGCCCGGATCACCTCGCGCAGCGGTGGCAGACCGTCAATCGTTGCCATGCGCGCCTCCGGTCAGAAGAATTTTCGTCCGAAAATTCTTCGGGTCCGAAAAATCTTCGGACGAAGATTTTTCTGGGTGGCGCGCAGCAGCCATCCTGGCCGCCATCCGCAAGGCCGCGACCAGGCTGTCGGGCCGCGCGATGCCCTGGCCCGCGATGTCGAAAGCGGTGCCATGGTCGGGCGAGGTGCGGATGAAGGGCAGGCCCAGCGTCACATTCACCCCTTCGTCAAAGGCCAGCGTCTTGATCGGGATCAGCGCCTGATCGTGATACATGCAGACCGCCGCATCATAGCCCGCCCGGGCGCGGGCATGGAACATCGTGTCGGCGGGCAAGGGGCCGCGCAGGCACAGACCCTCGGCCCCCAGCCGGGCCAGCAGCGGGGCGATCCAGTCCAGCTCTTCATGCCCCATGGCGCCGCCTTCGCCGGCATGGGGGTTCAGCCCGGCCACGGCGATGCGGGGCATGGCTATGCCGAAGTCGCGGATCAGCCCGGCATGGGTCAGGCGGATCACCTCTTCCAGCAGGGCGGGGGTCAACGCTTTCGGCACTTCCGACAGGGCGATATGGATGGTGGCGGGCACCACGCGCAGTGTGTCGCTGGCCAGCATCATCACTACCGGCACATCACCGGCCAGATGAGCAAGATATTCGGTATGGCCAGGAAAGGCGAAACCGGCGCCATCCTTGAGCGCTTTCTTGTGGATCGGTGCGGTGCAAAGCGCCGCCGCCTCGCCCGCCTGAACCAGCGCCACCGCGCGGGCGATCACCGCAATCACGCCAGCCGCATTGGCCGGATCAGGTTGTCCCGGGGTTGCGGTGCCGGCAAAGCGGTGGGGCAGCACCGGCAAGAGATGACCGGGCAGGTCATTGGCCTCGGCCGGGCGGGCGATTTCGGCAAAGGTGGTTCCGGCGGGCAGGTGGCGCGGGTCGCCGATCCAGAAAAACGGCAGGGCCGTGCCCAACGCCGCCCGCGCCGCCACGGCCAGTTCGGGGCCGATGCCCGTAGGCTCGCCACAGGTCAATGCGATGGGGGCGGGCGGTGTCACGGCTGCCGGATGATGGCTTCCGAGCGCAGCTCTTCCAGATAGATGTCGGCCTGCGCCCCAAGGCGCTGGTTCATCAACTGGGTCCGGGCATCCTCGCGTGAGGGCATCAGCGCCTTGTCCACCCCGCGGCGGCAAAGCATCAGGAACACCCGCCAGCCGCCGCGCGTGACCGTGGCCGAGGTTTCGCCGGGGTCAAGCAGGGTCAGCGCCCCGGCGATATCGGCAGGCACCGCGCCCGGCGCCTTTGTTTCCCGCGTGAGCCGGTCGGCGGGCAGGCCCTTGGCCACTTCATAAAGGTCGTCGCAGGTATCCACCCGGCGGCGGATCTTTGCCGCCTCGTCCAGCGCGCCCGGGCCATCGGGGATCAGGAATGCGGCATATTCGACCAGAACCGCCATTTCCGCCGCGCTCAACCCTTCTTCGGCGCGGTCCAGCACCATGTAAAGCGCGATGCTGTTATCGCTTTGCACGACTTCCGAGACGCGGCCCGGCTGGGTGCGCAGCAGGGCAAGGCGCGTCTTGTCGTCGAAATCGGTCAGCCGCTGCCAGTCGCGGTTGCCGCCGCCGCCCGCCGTCTCGCCCTTGGAATAGCTGCGGGCCGCCGCATGGAAATCCGCCTCTTCGACGATCTGTTGTCGCAGGCGGCGGGCCAGCGCCAGCGAGGCCGAACGTTCGGCGCCGGTGCCCGGCAGGACGATTTCGGCATAGCGGATGGTGGGCACCTGTTCGGGCCGGTATTCGGCCATGGCACGGTCGATCTCGGCATCGGTGATGCTGGTGACCGCGGAATAGCGGGCGCGGATCGCCTCGCGCCAGACCATCCCCGCCTCGACGAAATCGCGGAAGCTTTGCGGATCGACCCCACCCTGACCGATGGCCTTGAGGAATTCCTCGGTCGAGAGATTGGCGCGCGAAGCGAATTCGGCCATCCCCGCCTCGACCATTTCGGGCGTGGCCTTGATGCCCAGTTGTGCCGCCTCATAAAGGCGCAGGCGGTCGTCGATCAGGCTGTCCAGCGCCACCTGTTCTATATCGCCGGGCTGGCGCAGCAGCGTCATGAAGGCGATGCGCTGTTCCAACTCGTAATGCGAGATCACCCGTTCGTTCACGAACAGCGCCGGCGAAAACGGGCTCGATTGGGCCAGAGCCGGGGCTGCCAGCAGCAGTGCCGCCGCAATCCCGCCCGTCAGCCGCCGCAGCGCCACGACCCCGTTCATTCCTGCCGTCATCCGCGCCTGTGCCATCGCCTGCCGTCGTCCGTTCCTGCCCGCCTGTCGTGGCCATTGCCACGCGCGGGCCTTGCCCCATTCCCTGAGGGTCAGCCGCGGCATTGCCGCTGCGCCCCGCCGTCCGACCCGCCGCCAAAGCCAAGAAGCTCGACCGAAAGGCCAAATTCCGTTGTCGGCGTCACACTAGTCGAGGACGTGAAGCGACGCGAGAGAGAAAGATCGACCGCAAGGCATTCGTTGCGGAACACCAGCCCCGCCGCGGCCCGGCTGGCGCGGTCCTCGACCAGATCATAGCGGTTCGACAGTTGCGCCGACCAGCCGCGCGACAGTTTCACCGTCGAGTCGAACACCAGTTCCTCGGTCCGTTCGGGGCGGTTTTCCGCCAGATCGGCCTGCACATAGACATAGCCCGCCGAAAGCGTCAGCCGTTCTGCCGTCAGGCCCAGCCGCAATTCGCCCTTGGTCAGATCGAACCCGTCATCCAGCAACACCCGGTTGGTCAGCGACAGGCCCCAGGGCGCGGTCAGCGACCAGGCCGCCAGCCAGTCGGAATGCACCCCGTCTAGACCGGAGGCGGCGGTGAACTGGCCCAGATCCTCGGCACGAAACACCCGGCCTGCGGTGATGCCCAGCGTCCAGCCCGAAGGGTCATGCCGCAGGTAGTTCAGCCCGATATTGGCGCGGGCGCCGCGTTCGACGGCATCAGAGCCGGGATAGCGGTTCAGGGCGAAAAGGTTGCCCTCGTCAAACTCGACAAGGGCCGAGTCTTCATTTGTCAGGCTGTCGCTGCCGGCGGGCGCCAGCACCAGTTGCACCACCGGCTCGATCACATGCGCGACACCGTTCTTGCCGGGCTTGACCCAGGGCCAGCGCAATTCGGCCGCCAGCGCGCCATGCAGCCGCGCCTCGGTGCCGGCTTCGGCCGCATCCTGGCTGATGGCGTAAAGATCGGCCCGGCCTTCGCCCAGAAGACCCGCGACCATGCCATTGCCCAACACCCAGTCGCGCCGCCAGTCCGCCTTGATCGAACCGCGCGCCAGATCGCGGCCATCGGCGATGCCGTCGCCATCGCCATCCGCCGTCTGCGTCGAGGTGCGGCTGTGGCTGTGCAACTGAAAGCTCAGGCCACCCTCGCCGCCGAAACTGCCCAGCGAAAAGCGGCGGTGCCAGGTGAAATCGGCCACGATCGAGGGGATGGTCGCGTTGTTTTCCGTCTCGCGCAGGGTTTGAAAGCCGATCAGCCGCCCGACAAGATATTCGTTCCGCCGGGTGCGGGTCAGGTTGATATGGCTGCGCAGAAGGTCGGCCTCGGGCAGGCCATAGTCGAGAAGATAGCCCTTGTCGCTGACACGTTCGGCGCGGATGTCCATGGTCAGGCCGCGCGGCAGGGCGAATTGCCCTTCGGCCAGAAGATAGCCACGGATGTCGCCCGTAAGGATATCGTCGCGCGAGAGATGCAGGCCCAGCTCCACATCGCCGGTGCGGAAGGCTTCGCGGTAGCGCAGCGCCACCGTGCGCGACCCGGCAGGCGACAGGAAGGGCGTCACCGTCAGGTCACGGCTTTGGCCAAGGGTGATGAAATAGGGCAGCCAGAGGCCGGTGCCGATCTTGGACGAGGTGGTGGCGCGCGGCATCAGAAAGCCGGTGGCGCGTTTCAGCGTCGGGTCGGGCATCCGCAGCCGGGGAATGTAGAACACCGGCAGGCCCGCCATGCGCAGTTGCGCATTGTCGAAATAAAGCTGCTGTTCGGCCTGATCATGGGTGACCTGGCTGGCCCGCAATTCCCAGAGCGGTGTGTCGTCGCCCGCGCAGATCCGGCAGGACGAGGCGGCCACCCGCTTCATCGTGGTATAGCGGCCGTCCAGCCGATGCACCTCGGCGGCGGCGATCTGCAATTGCTGGTCCAGAACCACCCGCGCCGACAGAAGGATGCCTTCGGTCAGATCGGCCTTCAGGCTGGCCTGATCCGCCACGATCACGGTCTTCTGGCCATCGGTCAGGGTGATGGGGCCAGTGATCTCAAGCCGGTCGGCCTTGCGGTCATAGACCACGCGGGCGGCGGTCAGCCGCTGTCCCTTGTAGAAAATCTCGACATTGCCTTCGGCGATCAGCACCTGATCGCCGGCAATGCGCAACCCGTCGGCCACCAGCGTCGCCCGCTCTTGCGCAAGGGCGGGCAGGGCGGTCAGCCACAGCAGAAGGGCGCAGATCAGGCCGCGCATCTCAGCCGTCCTCCAGATGCAGAAGCAGGCTCAACGCCATCAGCGCGGCGGCGACCGGCGGGCTCCATGCAGCGACCAGAACGGGGATCTGGCCGTTCTCGCCCAGAACCTGCGCGAAATTGCGCAGGAAGAACAGGAAAAACCCGCAAGCCAGCGCCATCAGCACCATCTGCCCGGTGCGCCCCGCGCGGCTGTGGCGCATGGTAAAGCCGGCCGCCACAAGGACCATGGTGCAAAGCAGCAAGGGGAAGGCCAGTTCCATCTGCATCCAGACCTGATAGTTGCGGGCCGAAAACCCCGCCCGTTCCAGATTGCGGATATAGCCCGGCAAATCCCAGAAGGCGATGGCCGAAGGCGCCCCGAACCCCTCGCGGATGCGGGCCGCAGTCAGGTCGGTCGTCAGCGTCAGCCCCGTTGCCGCAAGGCTGGCGCCCGCCTCGGGGTTGGGCTGGGTCAGATCCCAGCGTTTGGCATCGCGCAGCATCCAGTTGCCCGGCTCAAGCACCGCTTCGGCGGCCTCGATCCGGGCCTGCGGCGCCCCGTCGGGGGCGTAAAGGTAGAAGGTCACCTCTTGCAGCCGCGTGCCATCAGGGGCCACCCGCCCGGCGCGGATCACCGTCTGGCCGCTGCCGTCGCCCTGCCGCAGCCAAAGCCCCTCGGACGAGACCGACAAGATCGACCCGCCCGAGCCGCGCAGCGCCGAAAGCCGGTCGTATTCCTTGGACGTGGCCGCCACCAGCGGGTTCATCACCGCCACGGCCAAAAGGCCGATGGCCAGCGCCGCACCCACCGGCGCCATCAGGAACCGCAGCCCCGACCGCCCCGCGGCCCGCACCACCACCAGTTCGGACGAGCGTGCAAGCCCAAGGAAAAGCCCGATCGCCGACAGGATCATCACCAGAGGCAGGATGCGATACAGGCTTTCGGGCGCATTCAGCAGCGCCATGTAGAACGCTTCGGACACGGTGATGCCGCTGGCAGCATGGCGGCGCAACTGATCAATCCCGTCGATCAGCAGCATGATGCCCAGAAACACCCCGAACACCCGCAGGAACATGCCGACAAAGCGGCGCGCGATATAGAGGCTGAGGATCATGCTGCCGCCACCCGCCGCCGCCTGCGTGGCCGCGCCGCCAGCCAGAGCAGCCCCGTCGCCTGCGCAAACCCCACCAAAGGCGCGGCATAGGCCCAAAGCCAGCCCCCCGGCGCCGTCAGCGCAAGATCGGTTGAAACCGTGACAATCGCCTGCAACACCACCAGCATCGCCACCGAAATCGCAATCTGCCGCCAAAGTCCAAACCGGCTGAAGGCGCCGATCAAAAGCCCGGCAAAGCCGATCACCGCCGTCGCCGCCGCGATCAGCGGCTGGGCAAAGCGGGAATGGCCGTCGAACAGGAAAGCTTCGGCACTTTCCCCGGTTTCGGCCAGAAGTGCCGGCGTCGGCGACAGCAATTCGGCGGTGCCAAGCTCATCGACCGACCGCTTGCCACGGTCGCCCGTCTCGATCATCCCCGAGAAATCATAGGTGAAATCGGCAAACCGCGTCAGCGACAGGCTGCGCCCCGAGGCGTCCAGCGTCTGCGCCATGCCGTCGAACATCAAAAGCTTGGGCCCCGTCTCGGTCCGCGCAAACAGCGCCTTGCGCGCGGTATAGGTAACACGCCGCGCCGGGTCGCGCTCATCGGCAAGGAACATGTCCAGAAGCTCGCCCGTTGGCGCCAACTCGCGGATATAGAAGGTCAGCCCGGCGGAAGGATGGGTGAACTGCCCCTCGGTCAGGAACCGCGCGGTGACGTTCTGGCTGATTTCGGCCGTGCGTTCCGCTAGGGCGCCCCGGCTGGCGGGCACCAGAACATGCATCAGAATGGCCATCATCCCCGCCACGATCAGGCCAAAGACCAGAACCGGCCGCGCCATCCGCCAGGGCGAAAAGCCGGTGGCCTGCATCACCACCAGCTCGCTTTCCTGCGTGAGCCGGTTGGCGACATAGACCGAAGCCACAAAGGCCGAAATCGGCAGCACCAGCCGGATGACATTCGGCAGCGTCAGCATCGAGAATTCAAGGAAGACCAGCGAGGATTGCCCGTCGCCGATCAACTGGTCGAACAGACGCACGGCCCGGTTCACCCAATAGACCGCCACCATCACCAGCGAGAAGAAGCCAAAGACCCCCAGAAGCTGTGACAGAAGATATCGGTCGAATCTTGGCAACCGCAGCAACCCCTTGTGCAATGCAATGGCCGGGACGCTAGCGGAAAAGCCCGGCAAGGAAAACTCATATCTGGCCTTCGGCGGGGGGCTTCGCTAGCCTTGGGCAGAACCCCGCGCGTGTCGCGCATTCCCGAACCAGAAGCCGCCAGAAAGCCGCCATGACCCATCCCGTTGCCCTGCAGTTCCAGCCTGTCTCGCTTGACGATATCGCCGCGGCACCGGGCCGCATCGCCCTTCTGGCGGCGGGCGAAGCGCCCGCAACCCCCGCCGCCCGCCGCCTTGACCGGCTGACGCGCGGCGGCGTCAAGCGCGCGCTGGCCTCTGACGCATGGGCGCGGATGAAGGCGGGCGAGGGGCTGGAGCTGACTTTCCCCGGCGGATTGCAGGCCGAGGCGCTGCATCTGGTCAAACTGCCGCGCCGCGCCACCCTGGCCGAGGCGCGCAAGGCCGGCTCGACGCTGGCCCGGGGACTGAACGACAAGCCCACGCTGGTTCTGGCCGAAGGCCATGCCCGCGCGGCGGATGTGTCCTTTGGTCTGGCGATGCGCGCCTATGATTTCACCCCGCACAAGACCGGCGAGGCCAAGGCGACCGGCCCGGTCACCTTCGCCGTCACCGCACCGGAAGAGGTGGCGGCCAAGGCGGGGCCGCTGGCGGCGCTAGTGGAAGGTGTGTTCTTCACCCGCGATCTGGTGAACGAACCGGCCAATATCCTGACCACCGATGATTTCGCCGCACGCCTTGCCGCGATGCAGGAACTGGGCCTTGAGGTGGAAATCCTTGAGGAAGAGCAGCTGACCCGCCTTGGCATGGGTGCGCTTCTGGGCGTGGGGCAGGGGTCGGAAAGCCCCTCTAAGGTGGTGGTCATGCGCTGGAACGGCGGCGGGGACGCGGCGCCGCTGGCCCTTGTCGGCAAGGGCGTGGTGTTCGATACCGGCGGCATTTCCATCAAGCCCGCCGGCGGCATGGAAGAGATGACGATGGACATGGGCGGCGCCGCCGTGGTGGCGGGCGTGATGCGCACCCTGGCCCTGCGCAAGGCACCGGCCAATGTCGTAGGTCTGGTCGGTCTGGTGGAAAACATGCCTGATGGACGTGCCCAGCGGCCCGGCGATGTCGTGCGCTCAATGAAGGGCGACACGATCGAGGTGATCAACACCGATGCCGAAGGCCGCCTCGTGCTGGCCGATGTGCTGTGGTATGCGCAGGAACGCTTCAAACCCGCCGGCGTGATCGACCTTGCGACGTTGACCGGCGCCATCATCATCGCGCTGGGGCATGAACATACCGGCGTCTTCTCGAACGATGATGCCTTCTGCGATGCCTTCCTTGCCGCGGCCAAGGCCGAAGGCGAAGGCGCCTGGCGGATGCCGATGGGCGAAGCCTATGATGCCAAGCTGAAATCCCGCATCGCTGATATGATGAATGTGGGCGGGCGCGATGGCGGGGCGATCACCGCCGCGCAATTCCTCAAACGCTTCATCCAGGAGGGCACGCCTTGGTGCCACCTCGACATCGCGGGCACGGCGCTTTTGAAAGCCGACAGCACGCTGGCGCCCAAGGGCGCGACGGGCTGGGGCGTGCTGGCGCTGAACCGGCTGATCCGCGACCGTTATGAAGTGAAATGAGGGACAAGCCGTTTCATCTTGGCCCAAATATCCATGCCCGGCCCGCCCCGGGCGCCGGGGCCTGACCCTTGGGCACCGCGGTTTTCTATCACCTGATCCGCTCTTCCGCCGAAGAGACGCTGGCCACGATCCTGCCCCGCGCCTTGGGGCAGGGCTGGCGGGTGATGATCCGCAGCCCCGACCGCGCCCGCCTTGAACGGCTGGACGCAAGGCTCTGGCTGGAGCCGGAAGAGGGGTTCCTGCCGCATGGGCTGGAAGGCGGGCCACAGGATGCGGCGCAGCCGGTGCTGCTGGGCGCCGGACCGGCGCGCAACGGCGCGCAGGGCGTCGCGCTGATCGACGGGGCGGAACCCTTGCCCGGCGAAGAGGCGATGGAGCGGCTCTGGGTGCTGTTCGACGGCAATGACGAGGACGCGGTTCAGGCGGCGCGCGGCCTTTGGACCCGGCTGACCGGCCTTGGCATGGCCGCGCAATACTGGTCCGAGGAAAGCGGGCGCTGGCAGATGAAGACCGAACGCAAGCCCCAGTAGAAAGGCGGCGGGTTTCCCCGCCGCCCAAATTCGTTCGAACGAATTTGCAAATTTCTTCGAAGAAATTTGCGCCCGACCTCAGCCGACCAGTTCGAGGCCCGAGAAGAAGAAGGCGATTTCGCGCGCAGCCGAGGCTTCCGAATCCGAACCGTGGACCGAGTTTTCGCCCTTGGACAGTGCGAATTCCTTGCGGATGGTGCCTTCGGCGGCCTGGGCCGGATCGGTCGCACCCATGACTTCGCGGTTCTTCAGGATGGCGCCTTCGCCTTCCAGAACCTGCACCACAACCGGCTCGGATGCCATATAGGCCACCAGCTCGTCATAAAAACCGCGACCGGCATGTTCGGCATAGAAGGCGCCGGCGGTGGCGGGCGACAGGTGGATGCGCTTGGAGGCGACGACGCGCAGGCCCGCGTCTTCGAATTTGGCGACGATCTTGCCGGTCAGGTTGCGCTTGGTGGCATCGGGCTTGATGATCGAGAGGGTGCGTTCGGTGGCCATGAGGCTCTCCATGAAAGGGGGGCCGCTTTGGCCCGTTCGGATGGCCGCGCTGCTAGCATGGGGATATGACAAAAGGAAGAGGGGCGCTGCCCCGGGCGCCGGGGGGCGCCCTCCCCGGGATATTTTTGCCAAGATGAAGGCCGGGCGGCATTGCAGCCGTTGACGCGCCGGGGCGGGTAAGGCAAGCGGCGGGGATGCTGAAGATATCCGAGATCACCTATTCCGTCGAAGGCCGCCCCCTGTTCGAGGCAGCCTCTGCCACCATTCCCGCCGGCCACAAGGTGGGCCTTGTCGGGCGCAACGGCGCGGGCAAGACCACGCTCTTCCGCCTGATCAAGGGCGAGCTGGCGCTGGAAAGCGGCGAGATCAGCCTGCCCGCGCGGGCGCGAATCGGCGGGGTGGCGCAGGAGGTGCCGTCGTCCTCGACCTCGCTGCTCGACACGGTGCTGGCCGCCGATACCGAGCGGGCGGCCCTGATGGCCGAGGCGGAGACCGCCCATGATCCGCACCGGATTGCCGAAATTCAGGCGCGGCTGGCCGATATCGACGCCTGGAGCGCCGAGGGCCGGGCCAGCGCCATCCTGCGCGGTCTGGGGTTCGATGCCGAGGCGCAACTGCGGCCCTGTTCCGATTTCTCGGGCGGCTGGCGGATGCGGGTGGCGCTGGCCGGGGTGCTGTTCGCGCAGCCGGATTATCTCTTGCTGGACGAGCCGACCAACTATCTTGACCTTGAGGGCGCGCTCTGGCTGGAAAGTTATCTGGCGAAATATCCCCATACCGTCATCATCATCAGCCATGACCGCGGCCTGCTGAACCGCGCCGTGACCGGTATTCTGCATCTGGACCAGAAGAAGCTGACCTATTGGAGCGGCCCCTACGACCAGTTCGCCCGCCAGATGGCCGAGCGGCGTGCCGTCTTGCAGGCCGAGGCCAAGAAGGTCGAGGCGCGGCGCGCGCATTTGCAGAGTTTCGTGGACCGTTTCAAGGCCAAGGCATCGAAGGCGGTGCAGGCGCAAAGCCGCGTGAAGATGCTGGAGAAGCTGACGCCGATCACCGCGCCGGAAGAGGCCAAGAAGGTGGTCTTCACCTTCCCCGCGCCCGAAGAGCTGTCGCCGCCGATCATCAACATGGACGGGGCGGCGGTGGGCTATGGCGGCCCGCCGATCCTGCGCAAGCTCTCGCTGCGGATTGATCAGGACGACCGGATCGCCCTATTGGGCCGCAATGGCGAGGGGAAATCGACGCTCTCCAAGCTGCTCGCCGGCAAGCTAGAGGCATCCGAGGGCCGCATCACCCGGTCCTCCAAGCTGCGCATCGGCTATTTCGCGCAGCATCAGGTGGATGAGCTGCACATCGACGAAACCCCCTTGCAGCATGTGATGCGCCAGCGTCCGGGCGAGGGGCAGCCAAAGCTGCGCGCCCGTCTGGCGGGGTTCGGTCTGATGGCGGATCAGGCGGAAACGGTGGTGGGGCGGCTTTCGGGCGGGCAGAAGGCGCGGCTGTCGCTCTTGCTCGCCACGCTTGACGCGCCGCATCTCCTGATCCTGGACGAGCCGACCAACCACCTCGACATCGAAAGCCGCGAGGCACTGGTCGAGGCGCTGACGGAATATTCCGGCGCCGTGGTGCTGGTCAGCCATGACATGCACCTTCTGTCGCTGGTGGCCGACCGGCTCTGGCTGGTCAAGGGCGGGGCGGTGGTGCCCTATACCGAAGACCTTGACGCCTATCGCGCCATGCTGCTGGCGGGCGATGAACCGGCCAAGCCCGCCAAGGCGGAAAAGCCGCGCAAACAGGCCAGCCGGGATGAGGTGTTGGCCATGCGCGCCGAGGTGCGCAAATGCGAAGAGCGTCTGGGCAAGCTGAACGAGATGCGCGACAAGCTGGCCACCAAGCTGGCCGATCCGGCGCTGTATGAAGACGCCCGCAAGGGCGAGCTTGAGGTCTGGAACCGCAAATATGCCGAGGTGATGGAGGGGCTGGACCGTGCCGAGGCGCTCTGGCTCACCGCGCAGGAAAAGCTGGAAAGCGCCACCGCCTAGAAAGGGTCTGCCATGCCGATGCCCTGGACCTATCGTCAGGCCACGCAGGAATGGCAGGCGTTTCTGGCCGATGCGCAGGACGCGATGGGGCTTTCGACCGACCACAGCACCTTTACCGCCGTGGAAGGCGTGCTGCGGGCGTTCCGCGCCCGGCTGACACCCGCCGAGGCCATTGCCTTTGCGCAGGTTCTGCCGGCCGTGCTGCGGGCGATCTTCGTGGCCGACTGGGATATCACCCTGCCACCCAAAGCCCCCGGCAGCCGCGCCGACTGGACGGCAGAGGCGCAGGCCCTGCGCCGCCACCACAATATTGCGCCCGCCCATTGCGTGGCAGCCACCGCCCTTGCCCTGCACAAGGCGGTGCTGCGCGAAGACCTTGACCGTGCGCTGGCCGCCTTGCCGCCCTTTGCCGCCGAATTCTGGTCGGTGCCGGGGGCTGATCCGGCCAACCTCGGACCCCGCATCGTCTGAAATACCTTGTCGCGGGGCTGGGCTGCGGGCTAGCCTGCCGCGATGGAAAGCGCCTTCCTCATCACCGCCTTCGCCACGCTTTTCGTGGTGATCGACCCGCCGGGGCTGGTGCCGCTGTTCATTGCCCTGACCCGCGGCATGGCCCCCGACCGCCGCCGCGCGATGGCCCGCCGCGCCTGCGCGATCGCGGCTTTCCTGCTGGCGGTCTTTGCCATTGCCGGCGAATCCATCCTTGGCTTTGTCGGCATTTCGATGCCCGCCTTCCGCATCGCGGGCGGCATCCTGTTGTTCCTGACGGCGCTCGATATGCTCTTCGAACGCCGCACCCAGCGCCGCGAAGGCCAGCAGGCCGAGCCGGACCATGACCCTTCGGTCTTTCCGCTGGCCACGCCGCTGATCGCGGGGCCGGGGGCCATCGCCTCGATGATCCTTCTGGTCGGGCAGGCGGGGCCGGGCTGGCTGGGCACGGTGACGGTGATCGGCCTGATGCTCGCCATGATGGCGGTGACCTGGGCCTTCCTGCTCGCCTCGCCGCCGATCGAGCGGCTTCTGGGCCGCACCGGAACCATCGTGATCACCCGGCTTCTGGGGATGCTGCTCGCCGCCCTCTCGGTGCAATTCGTGATCGACGGCGTGCGCGGCACCTGGCTGATCTGAACCCGCCGCTTTGCACCTTTCGAAATACTCCCCCCGGAGGGTCTGCCGCTGCAACCGCGCCGCCGCGCGGGCCTGTTGCGCCACAGGTCCGCGCGCCCTATCTCTGACAGGGACAGGACAAGGATGGCCCTTTGGACGCGGAACAACTCGGACGGGCAACCTATCTGGTGCTGCTGCTGATCGCGGTGGGCGGCTGGGTGATGGTGGAATACCGCACCCGGATCGGACAGGCGCTGCGGGTGGCGCTGGCTTGGGGGATGATCTTTCTGGGGGTCGCGGCGGGCTATGGTCTGTGGCAGGACATCCGCCACGACATCATTCCGCGCCAGATGGTGACCGAGACCGGCACGGTCGAAATTCCGCGCGCCGCCGACGGGCATTATTACCTGCAACTGGAGATCGGCGGCCAGGCGGTGATGTTTCTGGCCGATACCGGCGCCACCAATGTCGTGCTGTCGCCCGAGGATGCCCGGCGTCTGGGGATCGACCCGGCGGGGCTGACCTATACCGGGCAGGCGATGACGGCCAATGGCATGGTGCGCACGGCGCGGGTGCGGCTGAACGATGTGCAGCTTGGCCCGTTCCGCGATGACAGCCTTGCCGTCTGGGTGAACGAGGCCGAGATGGACGGCTCGCTTCTGGGGATGGATTACCTTGGCCGTTTCCGCATCGAGATCGCCCGCGACCGGATGGTGCTGCGCCGGTAGGATGGGCAATATTGCCCATCCTGAGTGAACCGATTGCAGGATGGGCAGATTGCCCATCCTACGGTCTGTCGCGGATCTTGTCGGCCCGCACGACGCCCAGGGTCTCCAGCGCCGCCTCGATCTCGTGGCTGATGCCTGCCGCGCTGGCCCGGCTTTCCGCCTTGATCGCGTCAAAGCGCAGGCGCAGCCGGTCTTTTTCCTCGCCCCGGCAATCGTTCCACGGGCGGCCCTGCAACCCCATCACCAGCGCGTAATAGCCGATGAAATGCGCCGGCAAGCCGGCCAGAAGCCAGCGGCGATAGGCTTCATCCGCGCCCATCGCCCGCAGCTCTTCGGCACTGGTGATCCCGGCCCGGGCGAATTGCTCTTCCGTGGCGGGGCCGAGGTTGGGGATGGTCGAGACGGGCGAGGGCATGGCGCACCGGATGCAGGGCAGGGGCGGAAAAGACAAAGACCAGCCTTGCGGCTGGCCCTGCATTGGTCAAGTCCGGTTCCGCGCGGGTTGCCTCAGATCGAGGCCCAGTCGCGGATGATCGGCTGGCGTGTGGTGCTGCCCTGCTGCTGGGTCGTGCCACCGGCCTGCTGGCTTTGGCCCTGCTGGGGGGCCGGGGTGCTGCTGCCGCCCTGCTGGGCGGGCGAAGAGATCGACATCTGACTGCTCCGGTTCGATGCGCTGGCGTTCTGCCTGTTGTTCATCCTGCGCCCGCTTCGCGGCCCTTTCGGGACGCTTCCGGGGAGGAATCCCGGCTATCTAGTGGCAGTCCCGAATCTCCGCAAGCCGGGGAATATCACGCTGCGGTGACAACCGACGCCGGAAAGCCGATTTCCGCCAATGCCTTCACCAAAGCCTCGGGGGCGGTGTCGCCGCCGACCGTGACCTGACGCAGGGTCAGGTCCACCGCAACCGGGGCGGCGGCGGGCAGGGCGGCCAGTGCCGCCTCGACCGAGGCTTTGCAATGGCCGCAGTTCATGTCGGGAACGGAAAGCAGGGTCATGGGAGTTCTCCTTTGCTGGCCGCAAGATGGGGCCTTCCCGCGGGGGAAGGTCAAGCCCCAAGGGCGACCTCTTGCAAGGCGATTTTGACGCAGCGGGTTTTTCCGGCAAGCCCCTTGACCTTCCCATCACGGGAAACCCCATATGTCAGGGCGAAGGAGCTTTCCCATGACAACCGCCCTGCGCTTTCACCTTGATGGCATGACCTGCGCTTCTTGCGTTGCCCGGGCCGAGCGGGTGCTGCTGGCCCAGCCCGGCGTGACCGCGGCCAGCGTCAACCTTGGCACCGAAACCGCCGATCTGCGCTTTGACGCCCCCGCCACGCCCGATGCGCTGGCCGGGGCCCTGGCCAAGGCCGGTTACCCGGCCCGGCAATCCAGCGTGACGCTGGCGGTCGAGGGGATGACCTGCGCCGCCTGCACCGGCCGGGTTGAACGGGTGCTGCGGGCGCAGCCGGGTGTTGCATCGGCGGTGGCCAATCTGGCCACCCGTCAGGCGCAGGTGACGCTCTGGGACGAGGCCGACCCCGAGGCGCTTGCCGCCGCCGTGACCCGCGCAGGATACGAGGCGCATCCGCTGGCCGATGCCCCCCCACGCGATCCGCAGGCGGGCGAGCGGCATCTCTGGCGGCAAACCCTGTTGGCCGCCGTGCTGACCCTGCCGGTCTTCGTGGCCGAGATGGGCGGGCACCTGTTCCCGGCGTTCCACCACTGGCTGCATATGACGGTGGGCCTGCCTCTGCTCTGGCAGATCGAGATGGGGCTGGCCACGCTGGTTCTGGCGCTGCCAGGGCGGGGGTTCTTCCTGAAAGGTCTGCCCGCGCTGGCACGGCTTTCGCCCGATATGAACAGTCTTGTCGCGGTGGGCACGCTGGCGGCCTGGGCCTATTCCACGCTGGTCGTGCTGGCGCCGCAGCTCTTCCCCGAAGCCGCCCGCGCGGTCTATTTCGAGGCGGCGGCGGTGATCGTTGTGCTGATCCTCTTGGGCCGCAGTCTTGAGGCGCGGGCGCGGGGGCGGGCGGGGGCGGCAATCTCGCGCCTTGTCGGCTTGCAGCCGCGGGTGGCGCTGAAACTGGTGGACGGCAGCCCGCAAGAGGTGCCGGTGGCCAGCCTTCTGCCCGGCGATCTGGTGCAGATCCGCCCGGGCGAGCGTCTGCCGGTTGACGGCACGGTGACCGAAGGCCGCTCGGCGGTGGACGAATCCATGCTGACCGGAGAGCCTTTGCCGGTGGAAAAGGCGCCCGGTGCGACGGTGACCGGCGGCACGGTGAACGGCGCGGGCGCGCTGGTGATGCAGGTCACGGCGGTCGGGGCCGCGACGGTGCTGTCGCGGATCATCGCGCTGGTGGCCGAGGCGCAGGGTGGCAAGCTGCCGGTGCAGGCGCTGGTGGACCGGGTGACCTTGTGGTTCGTGCCGGTGGTGATGGCGCTGGCGGCGGTGACGGTGGCGGTCTGGCTGGCGCTTGGCCCCGGTCTGGCCGAGGCGCTTGTGGCGGGGGTTTCGGTGCTGATCATCGCCTGTCCCTGCGCCATGGGTCTGGCCACGCCGGTTTCGATCCTTGTCGGCACCGGGCGGGCGGCGGAACTGGGCGTTCTCTTCCGCAAGGGCGAGGCGCTGCAACGGCTGGAAACCGTCGCCCGCGTCGCCTTTGACAAGACCGGCACCCTGACCGAGGGCAAGCCGCGCGTGGTTGCGGTCCTGCCCGACCTGCCGCAGGTGATCGAGGTGGCCGCGGCGGTCGAGGCGTTCAGCGAACATCCCCTTGCCGGGGCGGTTCTGGCCGAAGCCGCGGCGCGCGGCCTGCATCCGCCCGTCGCCGAAGGGTTTCAGGCGGTGCCGGGCAAGGGCGCCACGGCGCGGCTGAACGGAGTTGCGGTGGCGGTCGGTTCGGCCCGGCTCTTTGCCGAAGTGCCGCCGGCGCTGGCCGAAATGGCGGCGGCGGCGCAGTCCCGGGGGCAGGGCGTGCTGTTCGTGGGGCAGGAGGGGGCGGTGACGGGTCTGATCGCCGTGGCCGATCAGCCGCGCGCCACCTCTGCCCCGACGCTGGAGGCGCTGCGCCGGATGGGGGTGCAGGCCACCATGATCACCGGCGATGCCGAGGCCACCGCCCGCGCCGTGGCGCAGGGACTTGGCATCACCGACATTCGCGCCGGCATCCTGCCCGAGGGCAAGGCCGAAGCGATCCGCGCCCTTGGGCCCGGCACCGCCTTTGTCGGCGATGGCATCAATGACGCGCCTGCGCTGGCCGTGGCCGATGTCGGCATCGCCATGGGCACCGGAACCGATGTGGCGATCGAGGCGGGGGATGTGGTGCTGATGCGCGGCGATCCGATGGGGGTGGCCGATGCCATCGGCCTTGCCCGGGCGGTGATGCGCAACATCCGGCAGAACCTGTTCTGGGCCTTCGGCTATAACGCGCTCCTGATCCCGGTGGCGGCGGGGGTGCTGGTGCCGTTTGGCGGGCCGCAACTGTCGCCGATGCTGGGGGCGGGGGCGATGGCGCTGTCTTCGGTCTTCGTGTTGTCGAATGCGCTGCGGCTGCGGCGGTGGAGGCGGGCATGAACATCAAAGAGGTTGCCGCCCGCGCCGGTCTGCCCGCCAAGACCATCCGCTACTACGAAGAGATCGGCCTGATCCGCCCGCTGCGCGCCGCCAACGGCTATCGCAGTTTCCGCGAGAGCGATTTGCATAAGCTGGCCTTTCTGGCCCGCGCCCGCGGGCTTGGCTTTTCCATCGAGGATTGCCGCGCGCTTCTGGCGCTTTATGAGGACCGTGCGCGGGCCAGCAGCGATGTCAAGGCGCTGGCCGAAAGCCATCTGGCGCGGATTGCCGAAAAGATCGCGGAACTGCGCGGGATGGAGGCAACGCTGGGCGCGCTGGTGCGGGCCTGCGCGGGCGACGCGCGGCCCGATTGTCCGATCCTGACCGGGATTGCAGGCAAGGATTGCTGCGGCTGAACCCTCGCAGGTCGGGGTTAACCCCGACCTACCCTCATGCCAGCTTCAGCAACCCCTGCAATTCGTCATTGCCTGCGTAGGTCGGGGTTAACCCCGACCCAACCTCACGCCACCTTCAAAAGACCCTGCAATTCGTCATTGCCTTGCACGAGATCGGTCAGGGTGACCGCGTCCAGCCGGGCATAGAATGCCTCCAGCGCCTCGGCCAGCACGCATTTCAGCCGACAGGCCCCGACCAGCGGACAGGTGGCGGCGGTCTCTTCGGTGCATTCGGTAAAGGGCAGCACGCTTTCAAAGGTGCGGAACACCTCGCCCACCCGGATCGAGCCGGCCGGGCGGCCCAGCATCAGCCCGCCCGCGCGGCCGCGCTGGGTTTTCAGATAGCCCTTGCGGGCCAGAAGGTGAATCACCTGTGCCAGATGGTTTTCCGAGGCGCCGCAGCTTTCGGCCACCTCGTGCTTGCGCACGATCCGGTCGGGGTTCACGGCGCAGAACATCAGGGTGCGCATGGCAAGGTTGGTGCGTGTGGTCAGCCGCATCGGGGCCTCCGGCAGGGGGAATCGCTGATTGACCCTAGGGGAGGTGCGGGCGGAGCGAATTGATTCAGATCAGAAACGCCATAGCGCACGCAACTATTCCCGCAGGGGAGCGTTCCCCGCCGCCGCGACCGAAAACGATTGAGAATTGAGGGTTTGGCTCCGTTGCATCTGCAACCGCTTTGGATCGGCAAGCTGCTGAAAATCTGTGCGGATTTTGCGTGATTTTTTACAATGTTTGCGGTAACAGTGGGCAGCCGATCTCCGACGACGGAACCTTGGGCCCTGCGCCTTGACGGTTCCTGCCCCGGGTCTAGGCTGGGCGCGATGCCCAAAGAGAACGGACAAGAAACGTGACCATGCCCTTGCTTTCGACGGATGTCCTGCGCGCCGATGTGCTGCGCCACCTGACCTTCACCTTGGGCAAGGATACGCCCAACGCCAGCCGCTATGACTGGCGCATGGCCCTCTCCTATGCGATCCGCGACCGGATCGTGGCGCCGTGGTTCGCCTCGACCCGCCGGACATGGGCCGAAGACCGCAAGCGGGTCTATTACCTGTCGATGGAATTTCTGATCGGCCGCATTCTTGAGGATGCCACGGTCAATCTGGGCCTGCGCGATGCCGCCGAAGCGGTGATGCAGGCCGAAGGCCAGGATTTCCGCGCCATCATCGAGGATGAGCCGGACGCCGCCCTTGGCAATGGCGGGCTGGGCCGTTTGGCCGCCTGTTTCATGGAAAGCATGGCGACGGTGGGTTGCCCGGCCTATGGCTATGGCATCCGCTATGAACATGGCCTGTTCCGTCAGCGGTTTCAGGGCGGCCAGCAGGTGGAAACGCCCGAGGATTGGCTGAAGCAGGCCCATCCGTGGGAATTTGCTCGCCCCGAAAGCGCCTATACCATTCCCTTCAAGGGCGAGGTCATCACCCGCGACGGGCGTGAGGTCTGGCAGCCGGGCGAAACCGTGATCGCCAGCGCCCATGACACCCCGGTTGTCGGCTGGCAAGGCAAATGGGCCAATACCCTGCGCCTGTGGGAGGCGCAGCCCACGACCATGTTCGACCTCGAACGCTTCAACCGCGGCGACTATGCGGCGGCGGCAGAGCCCGAGGCGCTGGCGCGCACGCTTTCCCGCGTTCTCTATCCCGACGACACCACCTATCAGGGCAAGGAACTGCGGCTGAAGCAGGAGTTTTTCCTGACCTCCGCCGCGCTGCAAGACATCCTGCGGCGGTTCAAAAAGGCGCATACAGACCTGCGCGACCTGCCGAAACATGTCGCCATCCAGATGAACGACACCCATCCGGCCATCGCCGGGCCGGAGCTGATCCGGCTTCTGACCGATGAAAACGGCATGGGCTTTGACGATGCGCTGGACACCGCCCGCGCCTGCCTTGGCTATACCAACCACACCCTTCTGCCCGAGGCGCTGGAACGCTGGGCGACCTTCACCTTTGGCACGGTCCTGCCGCGCCATATGCAGATCGTCGAGCGGATCGACAGTTGGCACCGCCGCACCTACAACCCGCCGCATTACATCGGCGTGGTCAAGCACCACGAAGTGCGGATGGGCGAGCTGGCCTTTGTCATGGCGCATAAGGTCAACGGCGTCTCGGCGCTGCATTCCGATCTGGTCAAGCAGAACCTTTTCCCCGAACTGCACCGCCTGCACCCGGGTCGCATCGTGAACCAGACCAATGGCGTCACGCCGCGCCGCTGGCTCAAGATGGCGAACCGTCCGCTGGCGGGGCTGATCACCGACACCATCGGGAGCGGTTGGGAGGATGACCTCGACCGGCTGAAAGGGCTTGAGGCGCATGTCGGCGACAAGGGCTTCCGCGAACACTTCGACGCCGCCAAGCGGGCGAACAAGGTGGCGCTGGCGGGCTGGATCAAGGCGGAATGCGGCGTGACGGTGAACCCGGACGCGCTGTTTGACGTGCAGGTCAAGCGCATCCATGAATACAAGCGTCAGCTTCTGAACATTCTGGAAACCATCGCCCATTGGCACGCCATCCGTGAAAATCCCACGGGCAACTGGGTGCCGCGGGTCAAGATCTTTGGTGGCAAATCGGCGCCGGGCTATGCCGTGGCCAAGGAAATCATCCATCTGATCAATGATGTGGCGGCCACTATCAACGCCGATCCGGTCACGGGCGATTTGCTGAAAGTGGTCTATCCGGCGAATTACAACGTCTCGATGGCCGAACGGCTGATCCCGGCTTCGGACCTGTCCGAGCAGATCAGCACGGCGGGCAAAGAGGCGTCGGGCACCGGCAACATGAAGTTCATGATGAACGGCGCGCCGACCATCGGCACGCTGGACGGCGCCAATGTCGAAATTCTGCAAGAGGTGGGGGCCGAGAACTTCTTCCTCTTCGGCATGACCACCGAAGAGGCGATGGCGCGGCGGCAAGACCCCGACCACAGCCGCAAGGCGATCGAGGCGAGCCAGCCCTTGCAGGACGTGTTGCAGATGATTGCCGAGGGCCTGTTCTCGCCGGGGCAGAAAGACCGTTATCACGGGCTGGTGCATCGGGTATGGCACCATGATTATTTCCTCGTCGCCTCGGATTTCGACACCTATCATGCGGCGCAGGGCCGGGTGGATGCCGCCTATGCCGACCGTGATATCTGGGTGAAGATGGCGGCGCTGAACACCGCCCGTTCCGGCTTCTTCTCGTCCGACCGCACGATCCGCAGCTATATGGCGGAGATCTGGGATATTCCATCAGCCTTGTGATCAGCCTTGTGAGGGCAACATGACCGTCACCATCGACCAAGCCACCGCCGAAGCCATTGTCGAAGGCCGCCACGGCGATCCTTTCGCGGTTCTGGGGCCGCACAAGGGGGCGGCAGGCTGGCAGGTGACGGTCTTTGCCCCGGGCGCCGAGACGGTCTGGCTTTTGACCGGCAAGAAGGGCAAGCCGGTGGAGACAACGGCGGTTCCGGGGTATCCGGGGCTGTTCCAGAGCGTGCCGGGCAAGAAGACCGAGTATCGCCTGCGGGCCACGGGCGGCGGTGCCGACTGGGCATGGGAAGACCCGTTCCGCTTTGGTCCCGTGCTGGGCGAGATGGACGAATATCTGTTGGGCGAGGGCACCCACCATCAGTTGTGGAAGGTGCTGGGTGCCCATCCGATCACGCATGAGGGCGTGGAGGGCACGCATTTCGCCGTCTGGGCGCCGAATGCGGGCCGCGTCTCGGTCGTGGGGGATTTCAACATCTGGGACGGGCGGCGCCACCCGATGCGGCGGCGGGGCGCAACCGGCGTCTGGGAAACCTTCATCCCCGGTCTGGGCGAGGGCGCGGCCTATAAATACGAAATCCGCGGCCCGCATGGCGCGGTTCTGCCGCTCAAGGCCGATCCGGTGGGGTTCGGCTCGGAACATCCGCCTGCCAATGCCAGCGTGGTGCGCGACATCCGCGAGAGCCATTGGCAGGACGGCGACTGGATGGCGACCCGCCAGACCCGCCAGAACATCGAGGCGCCGATTTCGGTCTATGAGGTGCATCTGGGCTCGTGGCGGCGGGCGCCGGGCAACCGGATGCTGTCCTATCTCGAATTGGCCGAACAACTGGTCATTTATGCCGCCGACATGGGCTTTACCCATATCGAGCTGATGCCGATATCCGAATATCCGTTCGACGGAAGCTGGGGCTATCAGCCGGTGGGCCTGTTCGCCCCCACCATCCGCCATGGCACGCCGCAGGAATTCCGCGCCTTTGTCGATGCCGCACACCGCCATGGGCTGGGCGTGCTGCTCGATTGGGTGCCGGGGCATTTCCCGACCGATGCCCATGGCCTTGGCCAGTTCGACGGCACCCCGCTTTACGAACATGCTGACCCGCGCGAGGGGTTCCATCAGGACTGGAACACGCTGATCTACAACTATGGCCGGACCGAGGTGAAGAATTACCTCACCTCTAACGGTCTGTATTGGTTGCAGGAATACCACCTTGACGGGTTGCGGGTGGATGCGGTCGCCTCGATGCTTTACCGCGATTATTCCCGCAGCGAAGGGCAATGGGTGCCCAACAAGGACGGCGGGCGCGAGAATTACGAAGCCATCGCCGTGCTGCGCGAAACCAATATCGCGGCCTATGGCGCCTGCCCGGGCATCATGACCGTGGCTGAGGAAAGCACCGCCTTTCCCGGCGTGTCGCGGCCGGCCAACTGGGGGGGGCTGGGGTTCGGCTTCAAATGGAACATGGGGTGGATGAATGACACCCTGAGTTACATGCAGAAAGATCCGGTCTACCGCCGCCACCATCACCACCAGATGACCTTCGGCCTGCACTACGCGTGGTCGGAAAACTACATCCTGCCGATCAGCCATGACGAGGTTGTGCATGGCAAAGGCTCGATGCTGGGCAAGATGCCGGGCGATGGTGAACAGAAGTTCGCAAATCTGCGGGCCTATTACGGCTTCATGTGGGGGCATCCGGGCAAGAAGCTTCTGTTCATGGGGCAGGAGTTCGCCCAGGGCGCGGAATGGAACCACAATCAAAGCCTTGACTGGCATCAGTTGGACCATCCGCTTCATGCCGGGATGCAGGCGCTGGTGCGCGATCTGAACCGGGTCTACCGCGCCACGCCCGCGCTGCACGTCAACGACACCCGGCCCGAAGGGTTCCAATGGCTGGAATCGAATGACGCCGAGGGGTCAACCTATGCCTGGCTGCGCAAAGGCCGCGTCAGCGACCCGACGGTGGCCATCGCGCTGAACATGACGCCCATCGAGCGGCGCCAGCGGATCGGCCTGCCCGCGCCGGGGCAGTGGGATGAAGTGCTCAACACCGATGCGGCGGTCTATGGCGGGGGGAACCGGGGGAATCTGGGCGGGGTCACCGCCGAGGCCACGCCCTGGCAGGGCCAGAGATATTCCGCACTTGTCACGCTGCCGCCCTTGTCGGCAGTCTATCTTCAACAGGCCGCAGGGCCGATGTCGTCCGAGGAGGGGGCAACATGAAAGCCAGACCGAACCAGAGGCTCTCGTCACAGGCGATGGCTTTCGTTCTTGCCGGGGGGCGGGGCAGCCGTCTCAAGGAACTGACCGACCTGCGGGCGAAACCCGCGGTCTATTTCGGCGGCAAGACCCGGATCATCGACTTTGCCCTGTCCAATGCGCTGAACTCGGGCATCCGCAAGATGGCGATTGCCACGCAATACAAGGCCCACAGCCTGATCCGCCACATGCAGCGCGGCTGGGGCTTCTTCCGGGCCGAGCGGAACGAATATCTGGACATCCTGCCGGCCAGCCAGCGGGTGGATGAAAACAAGTGGTATCTGGGCACCGCCGATGCGGTGACGCAGAACATCGACATCGTGGACAGCTATGGCATCAAATATGTCGTCGTTCTGGCGGGCGACCATGTCTACAAGATGGACTACGAAATCATGCTGCAGCAGCATGTGGAAACCGGCGCCGATGTGACCATCGGCTGTCTGACGGTGCCACGGATGGAGGCCACGGCCTTTGGCGTGATGCATGTCGATGCCGCGATGCGGATCACCCAGTTTCTGGAAAAGCCGAAAGACCCGCCCTCGATCCCGGGCGACCCGGACAATGCGCTGGCCTCGATGGGGATTTACGTCTTCAACTGGGATCTCTTGCGCGATCTTCTGATCCGCGATGCCGAAGACCCCAATTCCAGCCATGATTTCGGCAATGACATCATCCCGCAGATCGTCAAGAACGGCAAGGCGGTGGCCCATAAGTTTGCCGATAGCTGCGTGACGAGCGGGCTTGAGGAAGAACCCTATTGGCGCGATGTGGGCACGATCGACGCCTTCTGGCAGGCCAATATCGACCTGACCGATTTCGTGCCCAAGCTGGATATCTATGACCAGAGCTGGCCGATCTGGACCTATGCCGAGATCGTGCCGCCGGCCAAGTTCATCCATGACGAAGACGGACGGCGCGGCATGGCGGTGTCGTCGCTGGTCTCGGGCGATTGCATCGTCTCGGGTTCGGCGGTGTCCAACAGCCTTCTCTTCACTGGCTGCCGCACCCACAGCTTTTCCAGCCTTGAATATGTCGTGGCCCTGCCGCAAGTGGTGGTCAACCGCAAGGCGGAGCTGAAGAATTGCGTGATCGACCGCGGCGTGGTCATTCCCGAGGGGCTGGTGGTCGGGCAGGATCCGGTGGAGGATGCCAAGTGGTTCCGGCGGACCGATTCCGGCATTGTGCTGATCACGCAGACCATGCTGGACCTGCGGGCGAAAGCGAAGTCCTGAACCCGGGCGCAGGTTGCGGCGGCGGACCGGGGGCCAGCCCCCGGACCCCCGGGATATTTGGGCCAAGATGAAGGGGCCAGCATGAGGGGTCCGGTGATGAAAGTTCGGGGACGGGTGCTGTCGGTGGCCTCGGAATGCGTGCCACTGGTCAAGACCGGCGGGCTGGCCGATGTTGTGGGGGCCTTGCCCGGGGCGCTGGCGCCTTTGGGCTGGGAGATGCGGGTCTTGCTGCCCGCCTACCGGGCCTTGCGGGCGCGGGTGGCGGATTGGCCCGAGGTCTGGCGCGAAGAGGGGCTTTGGGGCGGGCCGGGCGTGGTGCGGATGGGGCAGGTGGATGGCATCACCGTTCTGGCACTGGACGCGCCGCATCTTTACGACCGCGAGGGCGGCCCCTATTCCGGCCCGCATGGCGATTGGTGGGACAATCCGCAGCGCTTTGCCGCGCTGTCCTGGGTGGCGGCGCGGATCGCGCGGGAAGGGTTGCCCGGCTGGAAACCCGATGTGCTGCACGCCCATGACTGGCAGGCAGGGCTGGCCCCGGCCTATCTGGCTTATGGCGGCAAGGCGGGGGTGGGGTCTGTCCTGACCATTCACAACATCGCCTTTCAGGGCATCGCACCGGCCAGCCTGCTGGGCGAGTTGCGCTTGCCGGGGGCGGAGTTTTATCCCGGGGGCCTGGAATATTACGGCGGGATTTCCACGCTGAAGGCCGGGCTGGTGACGGCGGACCGGATAACCACGGTTTCGCCCTCTTACGCCGATGAGCTGATGCGGCCCGAGTTCGGCATGGGGTTGCAGGGCGTCATCGCGGCGCGGGCCGGGGTGGTATCCGGCATCCTGAACGGGGTGGACACCGGCATCTGGGCGCCCGGGGCGGCGGCGGTGCCCTATGGTGCGGCGGATATGGCGGGCAAGGCGGCCAACCGGGCCGCCCTTTGTGCCGAATTCGGGCTTGAGGTGCCGGGACCGCTGGCGATTCTGGTCAGCCGGTTGACCGACCAGAAGGGGATCGACCTGTTGCCGGGGGCGATGCCCGGTTTCATCGAGGGTGGCGGCGGGTTGCTGGTGCTGGGCTCGGGCGATCCGGCGCTGGAGGCGGCGATGCGCGGGCTTGAGGCGCAGTTCCCCGGCCGGGTCGCGGTGCGGATCGGTTATGATGAGGCGCTCAGTCGTCGGATGTTCGCGGGCGGCGATGCCGTTCTGGTGCCCAGCCGGTTCGAGCCTTGCGGGCTGACGCAGATGTATGGGCTGCGTTTCGGCACCTTGCCCGTGGTTTCGGCGGTGGGGGGCTTGGGCGATACCGTCATCAACGCCTCGCCCGCCGCGCTGGCAGCGGGGGCGGCGACGGGGGTGGTGTTCCATCCGGTGGACGGTCTGGCCTTTGGTCAGGCGCTGCGGCGGCTTCTGGCGCTTCATGCCTCGCCCGATTGGGCGGCGGTGCAGGCGGCGGCGATGCGCCAGCCGGTCGGCTGGGAAAGCTCTGCCGCGGCCTATGCCACGCTTTACGCCGGGTTGCGGGTGTGATCAGCGCGGCGGGAGCAGGGCGGGCCTGGCCGATGGGGGCCAGTCTGGTGCCGGGCGGGGTGAATTTCGCCGTGTTCTCGGCCCATGCCACCGCGCTAGAGCTGTGCCTTTATGCGGCCGACGGGCGGCGCGAACTGGCGCGGCTGCCCTTTGCCCATCGTAGCGGCGACATCTGGCATATGGAGGTTGCGGGGATCGGCCCGGGGCAGGCCTACGGCTTTCGTGCCCATGGGCCCTATGAGCCGGAGCGCGGCCACCGCTTCAACCCGCACAAGCTGCTGTTGGACCCTTATGCGCGGGGGCTGGCGGGGCGGTTGCGCTGGTCGGATGCGGTGATGGGCTACAAGATCGGCGCGGCACGGGGCGATCTGTCGTTCGATGGCCGCGACAGCGGCTTTGCGGTGCCGAAATCCTTGGTGGTGGATACCGCTTTCGACTGGGAGGGGGACCGCCCGCCGCTGACCCCATGGGGCGATACCGTGATCTATGAGGCGCATGTGCGCGCCCTGACCATGTGCCACCCCGGCCTGCCGCCCGCGCTGCGCGGCACCTATGGCGCGCTGGGTCATCCGCTGATCACCGGGCATCTGCGCCGCCTTGGCGTGACCGCGATCGAGCTTTTGCCGATACAAGCCTATTTCGACGACCGTTTCCTGATGGCCAAGGGGCTGCGCAACCATTGGGGCTATAACACCATCGGCTTTTTCGCGCCCGAGCCGCGCCATGGCCTGCGCGATCCGCTGGCCGAGCTGAAGGGCGCGGTCAAGGCGCTGCACCGCGCCGGGATCGAGGTCATTCTGGATGTGGTCTACAACCACACCGGCGAGGGCGATGAATGGGGGCCGACCTTCGGCTTTCGCGGGCTGGACAATGCCAGCTATTACCGCACCATCCATGGCGGGCGCTATTACGCCAATGATGCGGGCACCGGCAACACGCTGGACCTGACCCATCCGGCGGTGTTGCGGATGGTGATGGATTCGCTGCGCTATTGGGTTGAAGAGGTGCATATCGACGGCTTCCGCTTTGACCTTGCCACGGTTCTGGGGCGCGAGGCGCATGGCTTTGACCCGCAGGGCGGGTTCTTTGATGCGATCCGCCAAGACCCGGTGCTGGCGCCGGTGAAGCTGATTGCCGAACCTTGGGACATCGGACCGGGCGGCTATCAGCTTGGTGCCTATCCGGCCCCCTTTGCCGAATGGAACGACCGCTTCCGCGACGGGGTGCGGCGGTTCTGGCGCGGCGATTCCGGGCAGGCACCGGAACTGGCGCGGCGGCTTCTGGGCAGCGCCGAGAAGTTTGATCATTCGCGGCGGCCCGCCACCTCATCGGTGAATTTCATCACCTCGCATGACGGGTTCACGCTCGAGGATCTGGTCAGTTTCACCGTCAAGCGCAACTTTGCCAATGGCGAGGACAACCGCGACGGCCATGACGACAACCACGCCGACAACATGGGGGTGGAAGGGCCGAGCGAGGATCCCTCCATCCGGGCCGCCCGCGATCTGCGCAAGCGCAACCTCTTGGCGGTGCTGATGCTGTCGCAGGGCACGCCGATGCTGCTTTCAGGCGATGAGATCGGCCACAGTCAGGGCGGCAACAACAATGCCTATGCGCAGGACAATGAAACCACCCGGCTGAACTGGCAGCATGATGGCGCGCTGGTGGATTTTGTCGCCCGGCTGACGGCGCTGCGGCGGGCGCATCCGGTCTTGCGGCAGGCGCGCTTCCTGCACGCCCGCCCGCGCGCCGCCGATGGGCTGCCCGATGTGATCTGGCGCCGTGCCGACGGGGCGGCGCCGTCGCCCGAGGATTGGCACAACCCGGGCTTCCGCTGTCTGGGGGTCGAGTTGCGGATGGCCGCCGAAGGCCCCGATGCCGCCGATGCGGTGTTCCTCATGATCAACGGCGGCGGGGCGCAACGCGTGACGTTGCCCGATACCGCCGCGCGCTGGTGGCATGTGCTTGACACCACCCGCCCCGACATTTTTGAGCCCGGGGCGGTTCCCGCCGCGCTTGCCGGGGGGCTCGACCTTCCGGCGCAATCGGTTCACCTTTTCCAGGCCACCGCGCCCATCCTATCACCGGAGAAACGGCCATGACCATTCTGACCATCGCCACCCAACCCATCGCCGGGCAAAAGCCGGGCACCTCTGGCCTGCGCAAAAAGACGCGGGTCTTCATGGGGCGGCATTACCTTGAGAATTTCGTGCAGGCGGTGTTCGATGTGGTGGGCTGTCAGGGCAAGACTTTCGTGCTGGGCGGCGACGGGCGCTATTTCAACGACCGCGCGGCGCAGGTCATCCTGCGGATGGCGGCGGCGCAGGGGGCGGCACGGGTGATCGTGGGGCAGGGGGCTCTGCTTTCTACCCCCGCCGCCAGCCATCTGATCCGCCTGAATGCGACCGATGGCGGGCTGATCATGTCGGCCAGCCACAACCCCGGCGGCCCGGATGAGGATTTCGGCATCAAGTTCAACATGCCGAACGGCGGCCCGGCGCCAGAGGCGGTGACCGAGGCGATGTTCGCCCGCACCGCCAGCCTGAGCGAATACCGCATTCTTGAGGTGCAGGACGTCGATCTGGGCAGCATCGGGCGCAAGACATTGGGCGGTATGATCGTCGATGTCGTCGATCCGGTGAGCGATTATGCTGCACTGATGGAAAGCCTTTTCGACTTCGCGGCGATCCGCGCCATGTTCGCGGGCGGCTTTCGGATGCGGATGGACTCCATGTGCGCCATCACCGGCCCCTATGCCCGGGAAATCCTTGAAAACCGGCTGGGTGCCGCGCCCGGAACCGTGGTGAACGGCACGCCGCTGCCGGATTTTGGCGGAATGCACCCTGATCCGAACCCGACCTGGGCCAAGGCGCTGATGGATGAGATGTTCGGCGCCGATGCCCCCGATTTCGGCGCGGCGTCCGATGGCGACGGCGACCGCAACATGGTGGTGGGGCGCGGCATCTATGTCTCGCCCTCGGACAGTCTGGCGGTGCTGGCGGCCAATGCCCATCTCGCGCCCGGCTATGCCAAGGGGCTGGCGGGTGTGGCGCGGTCCATGCCCACCTCGGCGGCGGCGGACCGGGTGGCGGCTGCGCTGGGGATTGCCAGCTTTGAAACGCCAACCGGCTGGAAATTCTTCGGCAACCTGCTGGATGCGGGCAAGGCCACGCTTTGCGGCGAGGAGTCTTTCGGCACCGGCAGCGACCATGTCCGCGAAAAGGACGGGCTTTGGGCGGTGCTGCTGTGGCTGAACATCCTTGCCGTTCGCAAGCAAAGCGTGCGCGAGATTCTCGAGGCGCATTGGGCGCAGTTTGGCCGCAACTATTACAGCCGCCACGATTTCGAGGCGATCCCGACCGACAAGGCCGATGCCATGATGGCCGCCCTGCGCGGCAAGCTTGCCAGCCTGCCGGGCACCGCGGTTGAGGGGATGCTGGTCGAGGCGGCGGACGATTTCGCCTATACCGATCCGGTCGATGGCTCGGTCAGCCTCAAACAGGGGGTGCGGGTGCTGTTTCAGGGCGGCTCGCGCTTTGTGATGCGGCTGTCGGGCACGGGAACCGAAGGCGCCACGCTGCGGCTTTACCTTGAGCGTTATGCGCCGGGGCCAAAGGGTTTGGGCGAAGACCCGCAGGCGGCGTTGGCCCCGATCATCCGCGCAGCGCATGAGATTGCCGTCATTGAAGGCTTCACCGGGCGCAATGCCCCCGATGTGGTGACCTGACCGCCCCGCCCGGGGGGCAATGCGCCCCCCGACCCCTGCCTTTCGCGCATCATGGTTCGCTTGCGACATTCTCTCTGTCGCATTTCTGTCAGAAAGCCCGCGCCGGTCGGGCAAACTTGACAGAGGTGTCGAGAGTTGGGAGGAGCCAGCGATGAGCGAGCCGAAGCGCAGCGGGCGGCAGGCCCGGCAGGCCGAACGTAGCCAAAAGGGGGCGGGCGTTGGCCGCCCCTATATCACGCGCGGTATTCCGACCTATGACATTCTGGGCGAAGAGAACCTGCGCCGGATCGAGGCGGCGGCAGACCGCATCCTTGCCGAAACCGGGATCGAGTTCCGCGACGATCCGCAGGCGCTAGAGCTGTGGCGTGCTGCCGGGGCCAAGGTTGACGGGCTTTTGGTGAAATTCGAGCCAGGCCTTCTGCGCGATATCCTGCGCAGCGCGCCAGCCGAGTTCACCCAGCACGCCCGCAACCCGGCCAATTCGGTGCGGATCGGCGGCAAGAACGTGGTTTTTGCCCCCGCCTACGGCAGCCCCTTCGTGATGGATCTCGACAAGGGCCGCCGCTTTGGCACGATCGAGGATTTCCGCAACTTCATCAAACTGGCCCAGTCCAGCCCGAATTTCCACCACTCCGGCGGCACCATCTGCGAGCCGACGGATGTGGCGGTGAACAAGCGCCATCTGGATATGGTGATGGCGCATATCGAACTCAGCGACCGGCCCTTCATGGGCTCGGTCACCGCCGAAGAGCGCAGCGAAGACAGTATCGAGATGTGCCGCATCCTGTTCGGGGCGGATTTCGTGGACCAGAACTGCGTCATTCTGGGCAATGTCAACGTGAACTCGCCGCTGGTCTGGGACGGCACGATGACGAAATCGCTGCGCGCCTATGCGCGGGCCAATCAGGCGGCGGTGATCGTGCCCTTCATTCTGGGCGGGGCGATGGGGCCGGTGACCAATGCCGGGGCCATCGCGCAGGCGCTGGCCGAAACCATGGCGGGCTGCGCGCTGACCCAGTTGGAGCGGCCCGGCGCCCCGGTGATCTTCGGCAATTTCCTGTCCTCGATGAGCTTGCGCTCGGGCAGCCCGACCTTCGGCACGCCGGAGCCGGCGATTGGCAGCATGGTGATCGGCCAGCTTGCCCGGCGGCTGAACCTGCCTTTGCGCTGCGCGGGCAACTTCACCACCTCGAAACTGCCCGATGCGCAGGCGATGATGGAAGGCACGATGTCGATGCTTTCGGCCATCCATTGCGGCGCCAATTTCATCCTGCATTCGGCGGGGTTCCTCGACGGGCTTCTGAGCATGTCTTACGAGAAATTCATGCTGGACGCCGACCTCTGCGGTGCGCTGCACAGCTATCTGGACGGGGTGAAGATCGACGACAACCAGTTGGCGGTGGATGCCTTTGCCGAAGTGGGGCCGGGCAACCATTTCTTCGGCTGCGCCCATACCATGGCCAATTACGAAACCGCCTTCTGGGACAGCGAGTTGTCCGACAACGAGCCGTTCGAGAAGTGGGAGGCGGCGGGCAGCGAGGATGCCGCGACCCGCGCCAACCGGCTGTGGAAAAAGCGGCTCGCGGAATATGAGGCGCCCAAGCTGGACGAAGGGGTCCGCGAGGGGCTGGCCGATTTCGTGGCCCTGCGCAAAGAGGGGATGGCCGACGCCTGGTATTAAGGGCCAAAATCCTTCGAAGGATTTTGCAAATTTCTTCGAAGAAATTTGGTCTCAGGCCCGAAGGCCGGTTTCCCTCAGCAGACCCATGCGCTTGGCTTCATAGTAATAGCCTTTGGCATACCACATCACCGCGCGGTCCTGATTGCCGCGCGAGACAAGCCAGGCGCCGCGCAGGTATTTGCCAGCATAATGCAGGTTGGTCTCGGCATCGAGCAGCCCTTCGTCGGGGCCGCGATAGCCCATGGTGCGGGCGGTCTGCGGCAGGATCTGCATCAGCCCGTAATAGGGCCCGTTGCGGGCGGCGGGATTATAGCCGCTTTCGCGCTGGATCACCCGGTGCAGCAGGCTTTCGGGAATGTCATGGAAGCGCGCCCATTTTGCCACCAGCCGCTGCATTTCCGGCGTATTGCCCGGTGCCATCTGCCCGCGGGAGGTTTCTCGGCGCCCGCCGCCACAGGCGGCAAGCGGCAAAGCGGCAAGGGCGACAAGCAGGGCGCGGCGGGCGATCATGGGCAACCTCGGATCAGGGGATCTGTGGCCGCGGTTCTAGCTTGCCCGGGCGGGCGCGAAAAGGGGCCATGCCCTGATCGGCGCGGCGGCGGGCGGATTGCGACCTAAGACGGGGTGGCGGCGCGGCGCGGGCATGCTAGGCTGGCCTTCTATCCAAGGAACGGCCTGCCGATGACCCTTGCCCCCCTTTCCGCCGAACCGGAGCAGCGCCAGATGGCGCGGGCGCTGATCGTGGATGATCACCCGCTGTTCTGCGATGCCCTGTCGATGACGCTCAAGGTGGTCGCGGGACTGAGCCAGGTCGAGA
This sequence comes from Tabrizicola fusiformis, assembly GCF_013328815.1. Classification (GTDB taxonomy): domain Bacteria; phylum Pseudomonadota; class Alphaproteobacteria; order Rhodobacterales; family Rhodobacteraceae; genus Fuscibacter. The sequence continues at coordinate 91,414 of NZ_JABUHN010000006.1, read as the reverse complement.
CGGTGGGCCGGCTGGACGAGGCGGTGGCGCGGCTGGACGCCGCCCCGCATCCCGATCTGGTGGTGCTGGACCTGAACCTGCCGGATGTCGATGGCTTGGACGGGCTGGTGCGGCTGCGGCTGGCGGCGCCCGAGGTAGCGGTGCTGGTGGTCTCGTCGCTGGCCGATCCGCGGGTGATCGGGGCGGCGTTGCAGGCGGGCGCCCTTGGCTTTGTGCCCAAGCATTCGCACCGCGATGTCTACCGCGCCGCCGTGGATGCCCTGCGCGCCGGTCGCCACTGGCTGCCCGAGGGGTTTGAGCCGACCGCGCCCGGCGCCAGCGCCGGGGAGGCAGCGGTGGCGCGGCTGGGCCTTCTGACCCGGCAGCAGGCGCGCATTCTGCAACTGATCTGCGAGGGCAAGCTGAACAAGCAGATCGCCTATGACCTCAACATCGCCGAAACCACGGTCAAGGCGCATGTCACCGCGATCATGCGCAAGCTTGGGGTTCTCAGCCGGACGCAGGCGGTGCTGATCGCCAAAGAGGCGCGCTTTGCCTCGCTGATGCCCGAAAGCGGTTAAGGCACCCGGCGCCGGGGCAAAAACCAATCCTGACTTTGGGAGGAGACGGGATGCAGGACGATCCGCCAGTGGGCCATGCCCTGCCAGCCAGCATTGCCGCGTCCGATCTGTTGCGGCGGGCGGCCGTTCCGGCCCGCCACCCCGAGCCGGCAGCGGCCCTCGCCGCCGCCTTGGGCGATGTGCCCTTGGCCGTGCTGTTCCTTTTCGTCTCGCCCGAGGCCGATCTGGCGGCGCTGGCGGCGCGGCTGCCTGCGGTCTTTGGCGCGCTGCCGGTGATCGGCTGCACCACGGCGGGCGAGATTTCGGCGCAGGGTTATAGCGAGGGCGAGATTGTCGCGGTGGGCCTGCCTGCGGCGCTTTACGCCGCCACGCCGCTGTTGATCCCCGATCTGGGGCAGATCGAACCCGATGTGCTGATCGGCCAATTGATCCGGGCACGGCAGGCGCTGATGCGGGCCCAGCCGGGCTGGGAGGGGGAGTTTGCCTTTCTCCTCGTCGATGGGCTTTCGGTGCGCGAGGATGAACTGGCGGCCGCCCTTGCCCGGGGCTTGGGGCCGGTGCCGCTCTTCGGCGGCTCGGCCGGCGATGGCACGCGGTTTCAGGCGACGCATGTGCTGGCGGGTGGGCGGATCTTGCGCAATGCGGCGGTTGTGACGCTGGTGCGCACGGCGGCGCGGGTCAAGGTGTTCAGCCTTGACCATCTGCGCCCGACCGAACGCCGCATGGTGGTGACCGAGGCCGACCCGGCCCGCCGCATCGTGCGCCGGATCAATGCCGAACCGGCGGCGCAGGAATATGCACGGCTTCTGGGCAAAGACCCCGGCCAGTTGGACACCTTTACCTTTGCTGCCCATCCGGTGGTGGTGCGCATCGGCGGCACCCATCATGTGCGCGCCATCCAGCAGGTGCATCCCAACGGCGATCTGGTGTTCTTTTCGGCGATCGACGAAGGCGTCGTGCTGACGCTGGCCGAACCTTCCGACATGGTGACCCATCTGTCGGATGCCTTCAGCGCGCTTGCGGGGCAGGGTGCCGCCCCGGCCATTCTGGCCTGCGACTGCATCCTGCGCCGGCTTGAGGCGCAGGAAAAACAGCAGGTCGGTGCGGTTTCGGCGCTGTTGCGGCGCCATGGCGTGGTGGGCTTCTCCACCTATGGCGAGCAGTTGAACGCGATGCATGTCAACCATACCATGACCGGCGTGGCGCTTTATCCGCCAGAGGAAGGGCCATGACCGTCAGGACCGCCGCGCCATGATCGAAAGCCTGATGAACCCCGCCGATCCCCCCGAACGGCGGCAGGAAAAGCTCTTGGAGATCATCCGGGTGCTGATGCGGCGGGTCGAGCAGATCACCGATGACGGCGGCGCGGCCTATGCCCAGTTTCAGCGCGCCGCCCTCTTGGAAGATCAGGTGCGCGAGCGGACCCGCGACTTGATCAGCACGCTGGACCTGCTCAACGCCTCGAACGCCGCGCTGGAAGAGGCCCACCGCGAGACGGAACGGGCGCGCCAGAACCTCGCCAATGCGATCGAGACGGTGCAGGAGGGCTTTGCGCTCTTCGATCCGGGCGATGTGCTGGTGATGTGCAATTCTCGTTTCGGAATGCATATGGCCGACATCCGCCATGCGCTGCGCCCCGGCCTGCGCTTTGCTGCCTATGTCGGGCTGGTCAGCCGTTCGCCCCGGCTTGCGCTGCCGGCGGGCGAGACGCCCGAAGCTTGGGCCGTGGCCCGGATGCGCCGCCATGCCGAGCGGCATGTGATCTTCAACGTCGCGCTGACCGGCGATCACTGGATGCAGGTCAGCGAGCATCGCACCGCCGATGGCGGCACGGTGATCCTGCAAACCGATGTGACCGACCTGATCCGCATGGAACGGCGCGAGATGGGCCGGATTCTGGACGATCAGGAACGGCTGTTGCGCGCCACGCTGGACCATATCAGCCAGGGCGTGGCGATCTTTGACAAAGCGGCGCGGCTGGTGGGCTGGAATCAGCGGCTGGGGGCGCTTCTGGCGATTCCGGCGGCGCTGTTGCGGCTGGGCGCGGGGTTCGAGGCGATCCTTCAGCATTTCGGCACCGGCTTTCGCATGGGCGAGGGGATGACAGCGGCCCGGCTGCGCGACTGGGCGGGCGATACCGCGCGTCCGGCGCTGAGTTTCGAACTGGTGCAGCCGGGCGGGCCGATTCTGGCGGTTCATGCGCAGGAAATGCCCGACCGCGGTTTCGTGATGAGTTTCACCGACATCACCGCCGAACGGGTGGCGCTGGCCGGGCTTTCGGCGGCCAAGGACACGCTCGAGGCGCGGGTGGTCGAACGCACGCTGGATCTGGAAGATGCGCTTGGCCGGGCCGAACGCGCCAATGCCAGCCGCACCCGTTTTGTGGCGGCGGCCAGTCATGATCTGTTGCAGCCGCTGTCTGCGGCCAAGCTGTTCCTGTCGTCGATCCCCGACGAAACCGTGGCGCCCGATGTGGCGCAGACGCTGGGCAAGGCGCAGAATGCGCTGATGTCGGTCGAGGCGATCCTTGCCGCGCTGCTGGACATTTCCAAACTGGAAAGCGGCAAGGTCGCGGTCACCGTGGCGCCGGTGCGGCTGGACCGGCTGATGGCGCAACTGGCCGAAGAATTTGCGCCGATGGCCGCGGCCAAGGGGCTGCGGCTGCGGGTGCGGCTGTCGGATGCGCTGGTGATGTCGGATGCCGGTTATCTGCGGCGGATTTTGCAGAACCTGATCGGCAATGCGATCCGTTATACCGAACGCGGCGGGGTTCTGGTGACCGCGCGGATGCGGCGCGGCGGGCGGGGCCTGCGGCTTGAGGTCTGGGACTCTGGGCCGGGCATTCCCGAAGAAGAACAGGACAACATCTTCAAAGAGTTCCACCGCATCGCCGCCCGGGCTTCGGCGTCTGAGGGGCTGGGGCTGGGGCTGGCCATTGTCGAGCGGGCCTGCGCGCTTTTGGGTCATCCTCTGGCGCTTTGGTCGCGGATGGGGCGGGGGACGGTCTTCATGCTTGAGGTGCCGCTGGCCGAGGCGGCGCCAGAGGCCGCACCGCCCCTTGCCCCGCCGCCGCGCCCGGCGGAAATCGCGGGGCGGATTGTCCTCTTGGTGGAAAACGATGCCGATTTGCGCCGCGCGCTGGTTCTGGTGATGGAACGCTGGGGCGCCGAGGTGATCGAGGCCGCTTCGGCCGCCGAGGCGATGGCGCTGATCGCCGATCTGGGCATCCTGCCCGATGCGCTGGTGGTGGACCATCAGCTTGACGCGGGCGAAACCGGGCTGGACCTGATCGGGCGGCTTGCGGCGCGGGCCGGGCCCTTGCCCGCCCGGCTGATCACCGCCAGCCGCGACCCGGCACTTCGGCAATCCGCCGCCGAGGCGGGGGTGGTGGTGATGGAAAAACCCGTGGCACCTGCGGCGCTGCGGGCCTTTCTGGCGGGCCTGCCGCCTGCGGCCCCCGCACCCCCGGCGGCGCATACGACCAAGGGACCATAGCGGCGCGGCCTCTGCCTGACCTAAGGTCGGTCGGGATGGAGGAGACCACTATGCAACTGACCGACAGCCGTGACATCAAGGCTGCGCCCGAAGCCGTCTGGGCCGCAATCCTGAATCCCGAGGTTCTTAAAGACTGCGTGCCCGGCTGCGAAAGCATGACCGGCAGCGTCGAGGCGGGGTTCGAGGCCGCCGTGGTGCAGAAGGTCGGGCCGGTCAAGGCGCGCTTTACCGGCGTCGTGACCTTTTCCGATATCGCACCGGGCCGCGCCCTGACCCTGACGGGCGAGGGCAAGGGCGGCGCCGCCGGCTTTGCCAAGGGCAGCGCCAAGGTCACGATGGAGCCGATCCCCGAAGGCACCCGCCTCACCTATGAGGTGCAGGCCAATGTCGGCGGCAAGATCGCCCAATTGGGCAGCCGCATCATCGACGGTTTTGCCAAGAAGATGGCGGATGAATTCTTTGCCCGCTTCCAGCAGACGGTCGAAGGGCCGCCCCCCGCCGAAGCGGACGGCGCAGACCCCGAGACCGCCGATGAGGCGGGCGAGGCTTCGGGCGAAAAGAAAGGCTGGTTCCGCCGTCTGATCGGCTGAACCCATTGACCCACAGACGACCCAGGGAAATCCAAGGGAGGAAACTATGACGAAAGTCTCGATGACCGTGAACGGCAAAGCCGTCTCGGCCGAGGCAGAGGGCCGCACGCTGCTTTCTGCCTATCTGCGCGAGGGGCTGGGCCTGACCGGCACCCATGTCGGCTGCGACACCTCGCAATGCGGCGCCTGCGTGGTGCATGTCGATGGCAAGGCCGTCAAATCCTGCACCGTCTTTGCCATGGATGTGGCGGGGGCTTCGGTCACGACCATCGAAGGCATGGCCAACCCGGATGGCAGCCTTGGCGTGATCCAGCAGGCGTTTCAGGACCATCACGGCCTGCAATGCGGCTTCTGCACGCCCGGCATGGTGATGTCGTCGGCCGCCCTTCTGGCCGCCAATCCGCATCCGACCGAAGCGGAAGTGCGCCACGGGCTGGAGGGCAACATCTGCCGCTGCACCGGCTATCACAACATCGTCAAGGCGGTGCTGGCTGCGTCCGGCCAGACCGTCGCCGCGGAATAGGGGAATCAGATGCCGAAGGATCACGGAATTGGCGCCTCGTCCAAGCGCCGCGAAGATGTCCGCTTTCTGACCGGGAAGGGCGTCTATACCGACGACCTCGCGCTGCATGGCCAGACCTATGCGGTCTTTGTCCGCTCGACCGTCGCCCATGGCCGCATCAAGGCCATCAACACCGCCAATGCCGCCGCCATGCCCGGCGTGCTGGCGGTTTTCACGGGTGAGGATTTCAAGGATGTCGGCGGCAACCCGGCGGGCTGGCTGATCAACAGCCGCGACGGCACCCCGATGCGCGAGCCGAAACGCCCGGTTCTGGCCCATGGCAAGGTGCGTCATGTTGGTGATGCCTATGCCGCCGTGGTGGCCGAAACCTATAATCAGGCCAAGGATGCCGCACAGCAACTGGCCGACGATACGGACATTGAAGAACTGCCCGCCATCATCGACATGAAGGCGGCGGCGGCAGATGCCTCCAACCGGGTGCATGACGAAATCCCCGACAACCTCTGCTTTGACTGGGGCTGGATCGAGGACAACCGCGCCACGGTGGAAGAGGTCTTCAGGACCGCACCGCATGTCACCACGCTGGAACTGGTGAACAACCGCCTTGTGCCGAACGCCATGGAACCGCGCGCCAGCATTGGCGAGTATTTCCCCGGCACCGGCGATTACAAGCTGACCACCACCAGCCAGAACCCGCACCTGACGCGGCTTCTGGTCGCGGCCTTCGTGATGGGCATTCCCGAAAACAAGCTGACCGTGGTGGCGCCCGATGTGGGCGGCGGCTTTGGCTCCAAGATCTACCACTATGGCGAAGAGGCGCTGGTTCTGGCGGCGGCGAAGAAGCTGGCCCGCCCGGTGCGCTGGACGGCGGAACGGTCGGAAAGCTTCCTCTCCGATGCCCATGGCCGCGACCATGTGACCAAGATCGAACTGGCCTGCGAAAAGGACGGCACCTTCCTCGCCTTCCGCACGGAAACCTATGCCAATGTCGGCGCCTATCTGTCGAATTTCTCGACCGCGACGCCGACCTTCCTGCATGGCACGCTGATGGCCGGGCCCTACAAGGTGCCGAATGTCTATGTGAACGTGAAGACCGTCTTCACCAACACCGCACCCGTTGACGCCTATCGCGGCGCGGGCCGCCCCGAGGCGACCTTCAGCCTGGAGCGGGTGATCGACAAGATGTGCCGCGAGCTGGGGCTGGATGCCTTCGAGGTGCGGCGCAAGAACTTCCTGACGCCGGATCAGTTCCCCTATACCACCCCGGTCGGGCTGGTCTATGACACCGGCAACTATCAGGCAACGCTGGAAAAAGCCATCGAGATGGCCGATGTCGCGGGCTTTGGCGCGCGGGTCGCGGCCTCCAAGGCGCGGGGCAAGCTGCGCGGGCTTGGGCTTTCCACCTGGATCGAGGCTTGCGGCATCGCGCCCTCGCATCTGGTGGGGGTGCTGGGCAGCCGGGTCGGGCTTTACGATGCGGCGACGGTGCGGGTGAATGCCACCGGCAATATCAGTGTGATGGTCGGCGCCCACAGCCACGGGCAGGGGCATGAGACGGTCTTTGCCCAGATCGTGGCGGAAAAGCTGGGCATCCCCGAATCCTCGGTGGAAATCGTCCATGGCGACACGTCCAAGATCCCGTTCGGCATGGGCTCTTACGGCTCGCGCAGCCTTGCCGTCTGCGGCACGGCCATGACCAAGGCCGTGGACAAGATCGTGGCCAAGGGCAAGAAGATCGCGGCCCATATGCTTGAGGCATCCGAAGGCGACATCACCTTTGAGGATGGCAAGTTCAGCGTGGCGGGCACCGACAAGGCGAAAACCTTCGGCGAAATCGCCTTCTCGGCCTATGTGCCGCACAACTACCCGCTGGAAACGCTGGAGCCCGGGCTGGAGGAAACGGCCTTCTACGATCCGGCCAACTTCACCTATCCCGCCGGCGCCTATCTGTGCGAGGTTGAGGTGGACGAAGGCACCGGCAAGGTGGATGTGGTCGCCTTCCATTGCGCCGACGACTTCGGCAATGTGATGAACCCGATGATCGTTGAAGGTCAGGTTCATGGCGGCGTGGGGCAGGGTATCGGGCAGGCTTTGTGCGAAAGCACCACCTATGACGAAACCGGGCAGCTTCTGACCGGCTCGTATATGGATTATGCCATGCCGCGCGCCGATGACGTGCCGTTCTACAACGTTGACTACTCGTGCCAGACGCCCTGCACCCACAACCCCTTGGGCGTGAAAGGCTGCGGCGAGGCGGGGGCCATCGGCTCGCCCCCCGCTGTGGTCAATGCGGTGATCGACGCGCTGCACCGCGGCGGCCACACCCACGTCACACATATCGACATGCCCGTCTCGCCCAACCGGGTGTGGCAGGCGATCAACGGATAGGGAGGCAGCCATGCACAATTTCGACTTCGTGAAACCCGCCTCGCTGGATGAAGCGGTCAAGGCCCTGTCGGCCGAGGGGGCGCAGGCCCTGTCGGGCGGGCAGACCCTGATGCCGACCATGAAACAGCGGCTTGCCGCGCCGGATGTTCTGGTCTCGCTGACCGGGATTGCCGCGCTCAAGGGCGTCTCGGGCCGCGCCGGAGCCAGTGTCACGGTGGGGGCGGCCACGCCCCATGCCGTGGTCGCGGCCGAAGCGCGGGCCTTCTATCCTGCGCTGGCGGCGCTTGCGGGCGGCATCGGCGACCCGGCGGTGCGCAACCGCGGCACCATCGGCGGCAGCTTGGCCAACAATGACCCGGCGGCCTGCTATCCCGCCGCCGTGCTGGCTTCGGGGGCGACGATCACCACCAGCCGGCGCGATATTGCGGCGGACGACTATTTCCAGGGTCTGTTCTCGACCGCACTGGAAGAGGGTGAGATCATCACCGGCGTCACCTTCCCCATCCCGCAGAAGGCCGCCTATGTGAAGTTCAACCAGCCCGCCAGCCGCTTTGCCCTGACCGGGGTTTTCGTGGCGAAATATGCCGATGGCGTGCGGGTGGCGGTTACCGGCGCCTCGAACAATGGCGTCTTCCGCTGGTCGGATGCCGAAGCGGCGTTGAGTGCCGATTTCAGCGCTGGCGCCCTTGCGGGCCTGACCGTGGATGACAGCGAGATGATTGCCGATCTGCACGGATCGGCGGCCTACCGCGCCAATCTGGTCAAGGTTCTGACCGGGCGGGCCGTCGCCGCTGCCTGAGAATGCGACAAAAGGCAAAGGCCCCGGGGCAATCCGGGGCCTTTGTCATTGACCCGTCACCCGAATCCGCCATCCTGTCAAAGATGCAGGGGCTTGCCAGCGCGCGATCCCCAGATATAGTCAGCGCATCGGGGCGGCCCCCGCCCTGATGCCATCGGCAGCGGGCGAAGGCGAGGTTTCGAGCGGTATGGACGGCGATTTCAGAACCCATTTCGTGCGCGATCCCGCGGCGCTGAAGCAATTCCCCGCGCTGGTGCTGAATGCGGATTACCGCCCGCTCAGTTACTATCCGCTCAGTCTCTGGCCCTGGCAGGAGGCGATCAAGGCGGCGGTGCTGGACAGGGTGCAGATCGTCGCGGAATATGACCATGTGGTGCGCAGCCAGAGGCAAGAGTTCCGCATACCTTCGGTCGTCGTGCTGAAAGATTACGTCAAACCCCAGAAGCGCGTGGCTTTCACGCGCTTCAATCTTTTTCTGCGCGACGAATTCTGCTGCCAATATTGCGGCTCGCGCGGGGATCTGACCTTTGACCATGTGCTGCCCCGGGCGCGGGGCGGCATCACATCCTGGGAAAACGTGGTGGCGGCCTGTTCGCCCTGCAACCTGCGCAAAGGCTCCAAGACGCTGCGGCAGGCCGGGATGCACCTTGCCCGCCCGCCCCGCGCCCCCTCGGCCGAAGAGATGCAGGCGCATGGCCGCCGCTTCCCGCCGAACCATCTGCATGAAAGCTGGATGGACTACCTTTACTGGGACGCCGAACTCGACGCCTGACGCCGCTCAGGGCGCCTTCGGCAGGTCCACCTTCACCTCTTGCAAGAGCCGTCCGTCGGCGGTCAGGAAGATCAGGATGCGGTTGTCTTCGGTGACCACCGCCACCCATCCCGTGCCCAGCGTCACCGCCGCCGGAACCGCGCCTTCGGGCAGGGCCAGCCCCTCGGGCAGGCGGGGGGCGGCGTTCGGGTCGGGCAGGCGGGTGACAAGCAGCGTCACGACCGTTATGAGGCCCGCAATCATGGTGATCATCAGGATGATGACCAGAGCTTTGAGAAAGCGCAGCGCGGGCGGCAATCCCTCTGCGTCGGGGGTATCGGACATGGCGGGGCCTGTGGTTGACGAGGACGTGGCAGACGACGAAGGCGGGGCCTTTGGCGGCGTGGGGGCGGTGATCCGCGTCACGCTGGGCGAGGATGCCCCCGCCCGCCTTGATAAGGCGCTTGCGGCGGCGGTGCCAGAGGAAGCGGCACTGTCACGCTCGCGTCTGATGCGGATGATCGCCGAAGGCGCGGTTTCGCTGGCCGGGGTTGCGGTGACTGACCCCAAGGCGCGCGCCCTGCCGGGCGAGGTTTATGACCTGCGCCTCGCCCCCGCGGTCGAGGTAGAGACGCTGGCCGAAGACATTCCCCTCTCGGTGATCTGGGAGGATGGCGACCTGATCGTGATCAACAAGCCTGCGGGCATGGTGGTGCATCCCGCCCCCGGCAGTCCGCGCGGCACGCTGGTCAATGCGCTGCTGGCCCATTGCGGCGACACGCTTTCGGGGATCGGCGGCGAACGGCGGCCGGGCATCGTTCACCGCATCGACAAGGACACCACCGGCCTTCTGGTGGTGGCGAAATCCGACCGGGCGCATCATGGGCTGGCCGCCCAGTTCGAGGCGCATTCGGTGGACCGCCATTACCTTGCGCTGGTCCATGGCGTGCCCTCGGCGCATGACCCCCGCCTGCGCGGCCTGCGCGGCATCAGTTTTGAAGCGGCGGGGCTGATCCGCATTGCCACCAACCTTGCCCGCCACAAGACCGACCGTCAGCGGCAGGCCGTGATCTGGGAGGCCGGGCGCCATGCCGTGACGCGGGCGAAGGTGCTGGAAAGCTATGCCGGGGCGGCGGCGCTGGTGGAATGCCGTCTGGAAACCGGGCGCACGCATCAAATCCGGGTGCATATGGCCTATGCCGGGCATGGATTGCTGGGCGATCAAACCTATGGCGGCAAGCGGCGGCTGGCCGATAAGCTGCTAGGCCCCGCCGCGGCCTTGGGCAATGACTTTCCCCGGCAGGCGCTGCACGCGGCCAGCCTTGGGTTCGATCATCCTGTGACGGGGGAGCGGCTGGAGTTTCAGGCGCCGCTGCCTGCCGACATGGCGGCGCTGGTGGCGGCGCTGCGCGCGGTCTGACCGCGCGTTTGCGTGGTGTTTTTCGGCCGCACACGATGTTTCTGCGCGATCACGCACAGCCACAGTGCCGTGATCGCGCTGACATAGGGCTTTCCCTGCGACGGAACCCGGTTCATCCTTCGTTTACGGCAGTATGATAGCGCCACCACTTGAACACCGGCGCCGTGATACTTAGCTGAACCATTCTTCCCGGGGGCCGCTGACGGACCCGGGATCAGGAAAAGGGGGCGAAATTGAGCACCTATGCAAATCTGCCTGCACCCAGCCCGGAACAGGGGCTGAACCGTTACATGCAGGAAATCCGCAAGTTCCCGCTGTTGGAACCGGAAGAGGAATACATGCTGGCCAAGGCTTGGGCCGACCGGCAGGACAGCAAGGCGGCGCACCGTCTGGTGACCAGCCACCTGCGTCTGGCGGCCAAGATTGCCATGGGCTATCGCGGCTATGGCCTGCCGCAGGCCGAGGTGATTTCCGAAGCGAACGTCGGCCTGATGCAGGCGGTCAAGCGGTTTGACCCGGAAAAGGGTTTCCGGCTGGCCACCTATGCGATGTGGTGGATCCGCGCGAGCATTCAGGAATATATCCTGCGCTCGTGGTCCTTGGTGAAGCTGGGCACCACTTCGGCCCAGAAAAAGCTGTTCTTCAACCTGCGCAAGGCAAAGGCCAAGGTCGGCGCGCTGGAAGAGGGCGATCTGCGGCCCGAGAATGTCGCCCGCATCGCCAAGGATCTTTCGGTGACCGAACAGGAGGTTATCGACATGAACCGCCGTCTGGCCGGTTCCGATGCCTCGCTGAACGCCACCGTCGGCAGCGACGGCGAAGGGGCGACGCAATGGCAGGATTGGCTGGAAGACGAAGACAGCGATCAGGCCGGCGATTATGAAGCCCGGGATGAGTTCGAGACCCGCCACGCCCTGCTGGTGCAGGCGATGGCCGTGCTGAACGACCGCGAGAAGGATGTGCTGGCCAAGCGCCGTCTGGCGGATGAGCCGGTGACGCTGGAAGACCTCTCTGCCAGTTATGGCGTCAGCCGCGAGCGGATCCGCCAGATCGAGGTGCGGGCCTTTGAAAAGCTGCAGGAACGGATGCGCGAACTTGCCAAGGGCAAGGGGCTGGCGGTTCCGGCCTGATCTGACGGGTTTTGTCATTTGCCCTTGGGGCAGGGGGGCGGCAGGGTGATCCTGCCGCCCTTTGCATTCGGTGCCCCATGTCTCGCGCCCCTTATCGCCCCTCATACCGCCTTCTGCCGCTGCTTCTCCTGCTTGCTGCCTGTGTCGGCAATGCCGGTGCCGCCCGCATCCCCGATCTGCTCTCGGGCCGCACGGTGATCTTCGGACCCGAGGGTTCGACCCGCGATGATACCTTCTGGCAAAGCTGGAGCGCCGACGGGCGCACCCAAACCGGCGGGCCAGGGTTGTTTCACGAAAAAACCGGGCGCTGGCAGGTGCAGGATGGCCGCTATTGCGAGATTTTCGGCGTTTCCACCGAATGGAGCTGCTGGCGCATCACCCTGACCGAGGGCGGCCAGCATATAAGGTTCTGGGAAATTCCGGGCGATGTCGGTGATCTTATCCTCTTTCACAAGGATATGGAGGGCTTCTTCGCGCCCTGATCCCGCCCCCACGGCCTTTTCATTTGCCCCGCCCCGGCCTTCCCGCTAGGACCAGCGAAAACAACCCGGGGGCGCGACGCCGATGACCATGCTTGGAACATTCCTCAAACCGATGCACCCCGAGGGCTGGCGCTTTGTCGGCGTCTTTGCGGCGGCGACGGTGGTTCTGTTCCTGATCTGGGCGCCTTTGGGCTGGCTGGGCGTCGGGTTGACCGTCTGGTGCTATTACTTCTTCCGCGACCCCAAACGGTCGGTGCCGCTGACGCCGGGGCTGGTGGTTTCGCCGGCCGATGGCGTGGTTTCGCTGATCGAACGCGCGGTGCCGCCGCAGGAGCTGGGCCTTGGTCCGGCGGCGCTGACGCGGGTTTCGGTCTTCATGTCGGTGTTCAACTGCCATGTGAACCGCCTGCCCGCCGAGGGCCGGATCACCGCCGTCGCCTACCGGCCCGGCAAGTTCCTGAACGCGTCGCTCGACAAGGCCAGCGTGGACAACGAACGCAACGCGCTGGCCATCGAGCTGGTGGACGGGCGCCAGATTGCCGTGGTGCAGATCGCGGGACTTGTGGCGCGGCGCATCCTGTGCTGGGCCAAGCCGGGGCAGGAAATGCGCCGGGGCGAACGGTTCGGCCTGATCCGCTTCGGCTCGCGGCTTGACGTTTATCTGCCCGACGGGGTGGAGCCGCAGGTTGCCCTTGGCCAGACGATGATCGCCGGCGAAACCGTGCTGGCGCGGCTGGACGATACCGGGCCGATCTGGCTCGCACGGACGGAGTAGGCGATGGACGCGCCTGACCCGCAAAGCGCCGAACCGCAAGAGGGCGCCGAACCGCAGACCCGCCCCGCCCGTGCCCGCTGGGCCATGGCGCCGCGCCGCGACATGCCGCTGGTGCAGCTTTTGCCCAATCTGATGACAGTGGCCGCGCTTTGTGCCGGGCTTCTGGCAATCCGTCTGGCGGCGCGCGGCGATTATGCCAATGCGGTGGCGCTGATCATCGTGGCGGCGGTGCTGGACGGGTTGGATGGCCGCCTTGCGCGGTTCCTGAAAAGCGAAAGCCCGATTGGTGCCGAACTCGACTCGCTGGCGGATTTTCTGAACTTCGGTGTGGCGCCGGGGCTGATCATCTCGTTCTGGGCCTTTCCGGCGGCGGCCGATCTGGGCTGGGGTGCGGCGATGATCTATGTCGTCTGCTGTGTGCTGCGGCTGGCGCGATTCAATGTCGGCAATGAGGTGGCGGCAGGTCTGGCGCGTCTGGGCAAGTTTCAGGGCGTGCCCTCGCCCGCCGGGGCCATGCTGGTGATGCTGCCGCTTTATGTCGCCTTTCTCTGGCCTGACGCGCCGCGCCTGCCGGAAATCGCGCTGTCGCTCTGGCTGGTGGGTGTCGGGTTCCTGATGATCAGCCGGATGGCGACGCCCTCGCTCAAATCGGTGCGCGTCCCGACCGAGCGTGCGTCGTTCGTGCTGGTGGCGGGGGTGGCGCTGGTGGTGATCCTCTTGCGCTATCCATGGGCGGCGCTGACCACGATCAGCCTGGCCTATCTGGCGGTGCTGGCGGTCACCGGCTTTGCCCAGTTGCGGCGGTCGCGCGGTTGACCCTGCGCGCGGCGGGGCCTAAGGTCTTGTTTGCGCTATCATCAGGGGGAATGCCATGAAGCCGGTCAAATGGGGTGTGCTGGGGGCCGCCAATTTCGCACGTCATCACATGGCGCCCGCAATCCATGTCGCCAAAGGGGCGGAGCTTTATGCGCTGGCGACATCAGACCCGGAAAAGGCGAAGGGGTTCAAGGACTTCTGCCCGGGCCTCAAACTGCATTCCGGCTATGACGCCCTGCTGGCCGACCCGGAAGTGGAGGCGGTCTATGTGCCGCTGCCCAACCATCTGCATGTGGAATGGAGCCTGAAGGCCCTTGCGGCGGGCAAGCATGTGCTGACGGAAAAGCCCGTCGCCCTGCACGCGCCCGAGGTGGATGCCCTGATCGCGGCGCGCGACAAGGCCGGGCGTTTTGCCACCGAAGCCTTCATGATCGTGCAGCACCCGCAATGGCAAAAGGCACGCGACTGGCTCGCCATGGGCGAGATCGGCACGCTGCGCCATGTCGATGCGCAATTCTCGTTCCACCTGACCGACATGGACAATATCCGCAACCGCCCCGAGACCGGCGGCGGCAGCCTGTATGACATTGGCGTCTATACCTTTGGCTCTGCCCGCTGGGTGACCGGCGCCGAACCCGAGGTGTTGCAGGCACAAATCCGGCGCGAAAACGGGGTGGAGGTTTTCGCGCAGGTTTCCGGCGTCATGGCCGGGGGCGGCCACCGCTTTACCTATGCCTCGATGACCTCGATGCGGCTTTACAACCGGCAATGCGTCACCTTCCAGGGTGACAAGGGGATGATCCGGCTTGAGGGCGGCTGTTTCAACGCCAATGTCAACGACATGGCCGAGGTGGAACTGCATCGCGGTGGCCATGCCGTGCTGACCGAACGCTACCCGGCGGCCAACCACTATGTCTTGCAGGTCGAGGCGTTTGGCCGCCATATCCGCGAGGGCGCCGCCTATCCTTGGACGCTGGAAGATGCGCGCAGCTCGCTGGCGATGATCGACGCGGCCTATGCCGCCGCGACCGAGATCGCCATTTGAACGAAGCCGTCACGCTGCATATCCCCGGTTCGGTTCTGGCCGATCCCGGGGCGATGCGGCGGCTCTGGGGGCCTTTGCGCGACGGGCTGGCGGCGCTGGGTCTGCGGGTCGAGGCCCGGGTGCATCGGCGCGAGACGGTGCCGGTGCAGATCGCGGCGGATGGCGGCTTTCACCTGATTGACCATGGCGGCCAGCCGCATCCGCGGGCGCTGATCCTCGGGTCCGCCTATATCGCGCCCTGGCATTACTGCGACCCGCGCGGCATCCGGGCGATTTCCACCATCGGCGACCTGACCTTTGACCCGGACACGGTGCCCGAGGCCCGGGCAGCGGCCTTTCAGGCCGAGCTTTACCGCAATCTCGTCATCCGCCGCCGCTCGCGCTATTTTCAGCCGGAAGAGCGGATGGAGGTGCCCCCCGGCTGCATCGCCGTCTTTTTGCAGACCGAGGCGCATCGCGGCGTGGCCGAAACCTGCCATCTGCGGCTGCGCCCGATGATCAAGGCGCTTCTGGCGCGCGACGATCCGCGGCCCATCGTGGTCAAACCGCATCCGCGCGATACCGATATCGACACTTTCGACTGGCTGGCGCGCAAGGCACGGCGCGACGGGCGGTTGCGGATCATCCCCGCCAATATCCACGACATTCTGGCGGCCTGCGCCGTGGTGGTCACTATCAATTCCGCCGTCGGGATCGAGGCGATGGTGCATGGCAAGCCGGTGGTCCTGTGCGGTCATGCCGATTTCCACCACGCCTGCGTCACGGTCCGCCAGGCGGATGAAATGGATGCGGCAATTGCCCATGCGCAGGCGGCAGACTGGCCCCATGCGCGTTATCTGTCGTGGTTCTATCAGGACCATTGCCTTGATCCGCGCCGGCGCGATCTGGCGCAGGCGGTTCTCGCCCGGATCGCCGCGACCGGATATGACCTGCGGCATCTCGGCGTGTAAGCTGCACTTGTGCGCAGGGCTGCCTCGCCCCATGTTCAGGGCCCGCACTGCATCAGGAGGCCAGAAATGTCTGATCAATCCATGCCAAGCCCCAGCCGCAAACCGATCTGGCTGCGCGGGCTCTGGATACTGGTCATGGCCGTTCTGGCCGGTTTCGCCCTGACCGTGCTGCATGTGGTGACGCTGTTGCAGTTCATCCTGATGCTGACCGATGGCGGCAAGCCCAATCCGCAGATCGCTGCCTTCGGCCGCTCGCTGGCCGGTTGGCTGGGCAAGGCCGCCCGGTTCCAGACCGGCGATACCGAGGACAAGCCTTGGCCCTGGTCGCCGCTCGACTGATCAGGGCAGGGTTTCGCCCAGATAGCGCATCATGTTGCCGCCCATCACGGCGGCAATGGTCGCCTCGGGCAGGCCCTTGTCCATCAAGGCCTGCGTCAGGCTGGCAAGCTGGCTGGAATCGAGCGGCGTGGTCACCGCGCCGTCGAAATCGGACCCAAGGCTGACCGCATCGGGGCCCAGCAGGGCAACCGCCGCCGCAATGCTGTCGGCGATGGCGGCAACGCTGGTGCCGCAGGTCACCTCTTCCCAATAGCCGATGCCGACCACGCCGCCCTTGGCCGCCACCGCCTGCAGGATGTCATCGGCAAAGTTGCGCTGCGTGGCGCAATGCGAATGCACGCCGGTATGGCTGACGATGGGCCGCGCGCCGGGCGTGGCCAGCACCTCGCGCGCCATGGCCGGCGAGGAGTGGGCAAGGTCGATGATCATGTGCCGCGCGATCAGGTAATCCACCGCCTGCCGCCCGAAATCGGTTAGGCCGGCGCCTTGGGTTCCCGCCTCGCCATGCAGGCTGCCGCCCAATTCGTTGTCAAAGAAATGCGTCAGCCCGATCAGGCGGAACCCCGCGTCATACATCCGGTCCAGATTGGCCAGATCGCCTTCAAAGGCATGGCCGCCCTCGGCGCCAAGGATGCCGCCCACCACCGTGGCCCCCGCCGCCCGGTCGGCCAGCAACTGCGCCAGATCGTCCCGGGTCAGGATCAGGCGCAACTCCTCCGGCGCCGCCTCGGCTGTGGCGCGCAACTGCGCCGCCTGATCCAGCGCGCGTTCGGTCAGGCTGAACCATGTGCGGGGCGGACGCGCCTCGGCCAGCATCAGCAAGGTGATGTCATCCGACGCTTCGGCTGAGTTGTGTTCGTAATTTAGGCCCGAGGGGGATTTGGTGACGGTGGTGAACACTTGCACCGCCACATTGCCCTCGCGCAGCCGGGGCAGATCGACATGGCCGCGGTCGGACCGCTGTCGCAGGTCGCGGTCCCAGAGCAGCGCGTCCGAATGCCAGTCGCCGATCACCAGCCCCTTGTGCAGCGCCAGTGCCGCCGCCGATGGTGCGGGCGCACCGGGCAGGGTGGCGTTCTGGCCCTTCTCGACGATTCCGGGCGCAAGGGCAAAGAACCCCGTCGCCGCAGCCGCCAGAACCACCACCGCCCCGATTGCTGTCTTGCGCTTCCAGCCCATAATACCCCCCGCTTTGCCACAGGCTAGCCGCCCGCCCCGACCGCCGCAAAGCCTGACCTCACGTCACGTCACGCCCGGCCCCGGCGGCGGGCGCTCCGCGGGGGATATTTAAGACCAAGATGAAATGCCGCATTCATCTTGGCCCAAATATCCCCGCCGGAGGCTTCCGAACTCTCCGCCCGCGCGGCGGTCAGTCTTCCATCGCCTCCAGCTCGTCGATGAAGCCCGCGATCATCGACAGGCCCTTGTCCCAGAATTTCGGGTCGCTGGCGTCAAGGCCGAAGGGGGCCAGAAGTTCCTTGTGGTGCTTCGATCCGCCCGCCTTGAGCATGTCGAAATACTTGGTCTGGAAGTCGGGCAGGCCGCCCTCATAGGCGGCATAAAGCGCGTTCACCAGACCGTCGCCGAAGGCATAGGCATAGACGTAGAAGGGCGAGTGGACGAAGTGGGGGATATAGGCCCAGAAGGTTTCATAGCCGTCCATGAAGTCGAACGCATCGCCAAGGCTTTGCGCCTGCACGCTCATCCACAGGGCGTTGATGTCGTCGGGCGTGAGTTCCCCTTCGCGCCGCGCGGCGTGCAGTTTGCATTCGAAATCGTAGAAGGCGATCTGGCGGACGACGGTGTTGATCATGTCCTCGACCTTGCCCGCGAGCAGGGTCTTTTTCTCGGCCGGGGTCTTGGCCTGATCCAAGAGGCGGCGGAAGGTCAGCATCTCGCCGAAAACGCTGGCGGTTTCGGCCAGCGTCAGTGGAGTGGAGGACAAGAGTTCCCCTTGTCCCGCCGCCAGAACCTGATGCACCCCATGGCCGAGTTCGTGGGCCAAAGTCATCACATCGCGCGGTTTTCCAAGGTAGTTCAGCATGACATAGGGGTGAACCGTGGTCACGGTCGGGTGGGCGAAAGCGCCCGGCGCCTTGCCCGGCTTCACGCCCGCGTCGATCCAGCCATCGGTGAAGAAGGGTTTGGCGATGCGGGCCATTTCGGGGTCGAAGGCGGCATAGGCGCCCAGAACCGTCTCGGTCGCTTCGTCCCAGTTCACCACCTTGGGCACCTCAAGCGCCAGGGGCGCGTTGCGGTCCCAGACCTGCAGCCGCTCCAGCCCCATCCATTTCGCCTTCAGCCGGTAGTAGCGGTGCGAGAGCTTGGGATAGGCCGCGACAACCGCATTGCGCAGCGCCTCGACCACCTCGGGCTCGACATGGTTCGACAGGTGGCGGGCATGCTGGGCCGAGGGCATCTTGCGCCAGCGGTCGTCGATTTCCTTCTCTTTCGCCAGAGTGTTGTGAACCCGCGCGAAGAGCTTGATATGTTTGTCAAACACCGCCGCCAGTGCCCGCGCCGCTGCCTCGCGTTTCGTGCGGTCGGGGTCGGTCAGCAGGTTCAGTGTGGATTCAAGGTTCAGCTCTTCCTCTTCGCCGGCGACGGTGAACATCAGCCCCGCCATGGTTTCATCGAAAAGCTTGTTCCAGGCCGAGGCGCCGACCACCGAGGCGTCGTGCAGATAGGTTTCCATCTCATCCGACAATTGGTGCGGGCGCATGGCGCGCATCCGGTCAAAGACGGGTTTGTAGCGCGCCAGATCAGCGTTTTCGGCGTAAAGCCGGGTCAGGTGGTCTTCGTCCAGCCGGTTGAACTCAAGGCTGAAGAACACCATCGGCGTGGTCGCATTGGTGATGCGGTCCTGCATGTCGGCCATGAACTTGGCGCGTTCGCTGTCCATGGTGTTCTGGTAATAGCGCAGTCCGGCATAGGACATCAGGCGGCCTGCGGTGGTCTCGATCATCTCATAGCTGCGCACGCAGGCCAGCAGGCCCTTGGCATCCAGAGTGGCAAGCTGATCCTTGTAGATCGCCTCGAAATTGGTGCCCGAGGTTTCGACATAATCAAGGTCCACCGCCAGCGCCTTGGCGTCGGGGCTTTCGTAAAGGTCGGTCAGATCCCATTCCGGCAGGTTGCCGAAGGAATTGCCGCCGATGCGGGCATCGAACAGCGGGCGGGCGGAAAGCGAACGGGGGAAGGGCATCTCGGAACCTCATGGCTTTTGCAGCATCTAGGGGGTTGGCGGGGGGGGCTGCAAGGGCCGGGGCGTCTTTGCATAAATTCTGTGCAACTGCCCGAAAAGCGTTGTCCTTGCACGGGTCGTCCCTTTACCTTGTCCAAACCGCTTCGTTTACTGGCAGATGAAACGGAAGGGGGGCGGCCGAATGACCACCTATTTCAACGAGATGTATGACGGGGCATCGGTGCGCGCGCCCTATGCGCGGCTGGGGGACTGGACGGCGGCGATGCCCGCCGATCGCAGGCTGGAAAAGCAGGCCGAGGCCGAGGCGCTGTTCCGCCGCATCGGCATCACCTTTGCGGTTTATGGCGAGGGGGGCGACCCCGACCGGCTGATCCCCTTCGACATGTTTCCGCGGGTGTTCACCAACAGCGAATGGGGTAAGCTTGAGCGCGGCATCAAGCAGCGGGCGCGGGCGCTGAATGCGTTCCTCGTCGATGTCTATGGCCGGGCCGAGATCGTGCGTGCGGGCCGCATTCCGGCGAAACTGGTGTTCCAGAATGAGGCATATGAGCGGGCGGTGGCCGGGTTCATCCCGCCCAAGGGGGTGTACTCCCATATCGTCGGCATCGACATCGTGCGCACCGGGCCGACCGATTTCTTCGTGCTTGAGGACAATTGCCGCACCCCTTCGGGCGTGTCCTATATGCTGGAAAGCCGCGAGATGATGATGCGGATGTTCCCCGAACTCTTCCGCGAAAACCGGATCGAGCCGGTGGACCGCTACCCCGAGGTGCTGCGCCGCACGCTGGCCTCGGTCGCCCCGGCCAAATGCGACCGAGAGCCGACAGTGGTGATCCTGACGCCCGGACATTTCAACAGCGCCTATTACGAACACAGCTTCCTGGCCGATCTGATGGGGGTGGAGCTGGTCGAAGGGGCCGACCTCTTCGTCGATGGCGGTTTCGTCTGGATGCGCACCACCGAGGGGCCGAAGCGGGTGGATGTGATCTACCGGCGGATCGACGACGCCTTCATTGATCCTTTGTGCTTCCGCCCGGATTCCATGCTGGGCGTGCCGGGGCTGATGGATGTCTACCGCTCGGGCGGGGTCAGCATCTGTTCGGCGCCGGGGGCCGGGGTGGCCGATGACAAGGCGATCTATACCTATGTGCCGGAAATGGTGCGGTTTTATCTGGGTGAAGAGCCGATCCTGCAAAATGTGCCCACATGGAAATGCGGGGCCGCGGATGACCTGAAACATGTTCTGGCGAACCTTGGCGATCTGGTGGTGAAAGAGGTCCATGGCTCGGGCGGCTATGGCATGTTGGTCGGCCCGAAATCCACCAAGGCCGAGATCGAGGAATTCCGCGAACGGATCAAGGCCGACCCCGAGAATTACATCGCCCAGCCGACGCTGGCCCTGTCCACCACGCCGACCTTTGTCGAAGAGGGCATCGCGCCCCGCCATGTGGACTTGCGGCCCTACTGCCTTGTGGGCGAGCGGATCGAACTGGTGCCCGGCGGGCTGACGCGGGTGGCGCTGCGCGAGGGCAGCCTTGTGGTGAACTCGTCGCAGGGCGGGGGCGTCAAGGATACCTGGGTTCTGGCGGAGTAACGGACATGCTTTCAAGAACCGCCGACAACCTTTACTGGATCGCCCGCTATATGGAGCGGGCCGAAACTGCCGCCCGTCTTCTGGAAGTGGGCGCGCGGATTTCGCTTCTGCCCTCCGCCTCGGGCTATCGCAGCGACTGGGACAGCCTGTTGCGCGCTTCGGGCAACGGGGCGGGCTATACCGAGAAATATGGCGTGCCCGATCAGAAGAACATCGAAAGCTGGTTCTTCTTTGATCGCGACAATCCCAATTCGGTCGCCTCTTGCATCACGGCGGCGCGCGAGAATGGGCGGATCGTGCGGACCGCGCTCACGACACAGGTCTGGGACGCGCTGAACACCGCCTTTCAGGAATTGCGCCAGATCGAGGCGCGGCGCGGCGTGCAGGAACTGTCGCGGCTGACCGATTGGGTGATGCGGCATTCGGCCATGGTGCGCGGCTCGATCGACGCGACGCTGTTGCGCAACGATGGCTATAACTTCTTGAATATCGGCTATTATCTGGAACGCGGTGACAGCACCGCCCGGCTGATGGATGTGAAATACTATGTCCTGTTGCCGCAGGTCGATTTCGTCGGCTCGGGGCTGGACAATGACCAATGGTCGATGCTCTTGCGCGCGCTCGGCTCGCACCGCGCGTTCCATTGGGCCTATGGCGGCGAGATTACCGCGGCCAAGATCGCGCATTTCCTGATCCTGAACCCGCAATCGCCGCGTGCGCTGATCACCTGCGTTGCGGGCATGGCCAACCATATGGGGCGGCTGGCCAAATATTACGGCCGTGAAACCCCGGCACAGGCGGCGGCGCAGGCCCTGCTCTCCGAGATCGAACGCCAGACGGTTGAGACGATTTTCGACGAGGGGCTGCACGAGTTCCTGTTGCGCTTCGTCGGGATCAGCGCCCGGCTGGGCGCGATCATCCATGACAGCTATCTTTCGGGGGACATGTGATGCGCCTTACGGTCGATCACGTCACACGCTACCACTACGACGCGCCGGTGCGCGGCGTGGTGCAAAGCCACCGGCTCACCCCCTCGCGCTTTGACGGCCAGAAGTTGATTTCCTGGGAAGTCACGGTGACCGGCGGCGAAAAGGGCGGCGCCTTCCGCGACGGCGCGGGCGATTGGGTGCAGGCCTGGACGGTGAAAGGCCCGGTGACCGAGATCGAGGTGCGGGTGAAGGGCGAGGTGGAAACCGCCGATCTGGCCGGCATCCTGCGCGGCCACCGTGAAACCGTCCCGCCCGAAGCCTGGTGCCGCGAAACCCCGGCCACCGAAGCCGATGAGGCGCTGCGGGCGCTGGCCGAAAGTGCGCGCCATGACGAGCCTTTGTCCTTTGCACATGCGCTGGCCTTTGCCGTGGCCGGGGCCATCGAATACACCCCCGGCGCCACCCATGAACACACCACCGCCGCCGAGGCGCTGGCCGCCGGGGCCGGGGTCTGTCAGGACCATGCCCATGCGCTGATCGCCTGCGCGCGGACGGTGGGGTTCCCGGCGCGTTATGTCTCGGGCTATCTCTTTGCCGGGGAAGGCGAGACCCCGCATGAGGCCGCCCATGCCTGGGCCGAGCTTTGGGTGCCGGGCTTCGGCTGGATCGGTTTTGATCCCGCCAACCGTTGCTGCCCGGACGAACGCTATATCCGGCTGGGCGCGGGGCTTGACGCGCGCGAGGCAGCGCCGATCCGCGGCATCGCCCGGGGGGCGGCCACCGACAGTGAAAGCCTTGAGGTCGCGGTTTCCGTCGCCCAGCCGGTTGCGGTTCAGTCACAGGCGCAATAGCTTTCCTGCGGGGAAAAACCGTTTGCGAGTCGGGAGGGGTGGATGACCTATTGCGTGGGCCTTCTGTTGAACGAGGGCATGGTGTGTCTGTCCGATACCCGCACCAATGCCGGGCTCGACAATATCGCCACCTATCGCAAGATGTTCCACTTCGTCGATGAAGGTGAGCGGGTCATCACCATCATGACCGCCGGGTCGCTTTCGGTGACGCAGACCACCATCGCCCGGCTGCGCGAGGCGGTGGATGACGCCGATGCGACCGAAGCCACCTCGATCATGAAAGCACCGACGCTGCTCAAGGTCGCTTCGATCATCGGCGAGACGCTGGCGGCGGTGCGGCTGGAGGTGAACGAAAAGCTCTCGGCGGCACAGGCCAGCGCCTCGGCCTCGATGATCATGGCCGGGCAAAGGAAGGGCGGCGCGATGCGGCTGTTCCTGATCTACCCGGAAGGCAATTTCATCGAGGCGACCGAGGACACGCCCTTTCTGCAGATCGGCGAACACAAATACGGCAAGCCGATCCTTGACCGGGTGGTGAAGCCGAACACCTCGCTGGCCGATGCCGAAAAGGCGGTGCTTTTGTCGATGGATTCGACGCTGCGGTCAAACCTGTCGGTGGGGATGCCGCTGGATCTGTGCATCATCGAGCGCGACGCCTGCAAGGTCAGCCGCACAAGGCGGATCGAACCGGGCGATGCCGCCTTCCGCGCCATGTCGGAAGGCTGGTCCAAGGCGCTGCGCGACGGGTTCCTTCAGATCACCCTGTAAGCGATTTCAGCACGAACACCCGGATCGCCGAAGCCAGCCCGACCTCGGCTGCGCGGGACTGGTCGATTTCGGCGGCCAGTGCATTCACGCTCTGCCCGCGTTGAAGTGCCAGCTTGCGGAACGCCTCCCAGAAGGCCGCCTCCATCGAGACGCTGGTGCGATGGCCGCGCAGGGTCAGGGAATGTTTTTCGGGGCGTTCGGACATGGGGGGAGGATAGCCGAGCTTCGGGCAAGAGACAAAATCCTTGGAAGGATTTTGCAAATTTCTTCCAAGAAATTTGCAAGTTTCTTGGAAGAAACTTGTCTCACACGACGATACGGACCGGCTCTGTGTTGCAGAAGATCACGATATGACCGCCGTTTTCCACCGCGCGAAAGCCGCGCCGCTCAATCTCGCGCAGGAAGCGTTCCCGGCCCACCAGCCGCTCCACATCGCTGACGCGGCGGCGGACGATGCCCCCTTCGGCGGCGGTTCGGGCGGTGAATATCTGGGCGATCCAACGGTCGGGCGACAGGTGATCGGGCAGGGGATGCAGCATGGCGGTTACCTCCGCCCCTCAGCCTGGCGCATCCTGGTTGACCAAAGGTTAATCCGTCTCGCGTTTCTTGCCATCCAGATCGCGTGCCGCTTTCGCAACCTGCGCCTGCTGCAATTCCCGCTCGGCCTTGCTGCGGCCGAATTTCACGGCATTCTCGTCACCCTTGGCGCGGGCGGCCTTGCGGGCCGCCTGCTTTTTCACGCTGCGAAGGTTGATCACCTCGGCCATGTCAGCCCTTGGGGCTGATCATGTCTTCGGGACGCACCACGCGGTCGAAGGTTTCGCCATCGACATAGCCCAGCGCAATCGCCTCTTCGCGCAGCGTCGTGCCGTTCTTGTGCGCGGTCTTGGCAACCTTGGTGGCGGCATCATAGCCGATCGTGGGGGCCAGCGCCGTCACCAGCATCAGGCTTTCCTTCATCAGCTTGTCGATCCGCACGGTGTTCGCTTGAGTGCCCACCACCATATTGTCGGTGAACGAGCCCGCCGCATCGCCCAGAAGCTGCATCGACTGCAACACGTTGTAGGACATCATCGGATTGTAGACGTTCAGCTCGAAATGGCCCTGCGATCCGGCAAAGCCCACCGCCGCGTCATTGCCCATGACATGGGCGCAGACCATGGTCAGCGCTTCGGCCTGGGTCGGGTTCACCTTGCCCGGCATGATCGAGGAGCCCGGCTCATTCTCCGGCAGGATCAGTTCGCCCAGACCCGAGCGGGGGCCCGAGCCCAGCAGGCGCAGGTCGTTGGCAATCTTGAAGAGCGCCGCCGCCACGGTCTTCAGCGCGCCCGAGAACATCACCATCGCGTCATGCGCCGCCAGCGCCTCGAACTTGTTCGGGGCGGTGACGAAGGGCAGGCCGGTGATGCCGGCAATCGCCGCCGCCACACGGGTATCCCAGCCGACCCGGGTGTTCAGGCCGGTGCCGACCGCGGTGCCGCCTTGCGCCAGTTCATAGATGTCGGGCAGGCAGGCTTTCACCCGGGCAATGCCCTTGTCCACTTGCGTGGCATAGCCGGAAAACTCCTGCCCCAGCGTCAGGGGCGTGGCATCCTGCGTGTGGGTGCGGCCGATCTTGATGATGTCCTTGAACTCGGCCGATTTGGCCCAAAGCGCGTTCGACAGCTTCGTCAGGCCCGGCAGCAGCACGTCGCGCGCCATCATGCCGATGGCGACATGCATTGCGGTGGGGAAGGTGTCGTTGGACGATTGTCCCATGTTCACATGGTCATTCGGATGCACCGGCTTTTTCGAGCCTTTGACGCCGCCCAGCATCTCGATCGCGCGGTTCGAGATCACCTCGTTCGCATTCATGTTCGATTGCGTGCCCGAGCCGGTCTGCCAGACCACCAGCGGGAAGTTGTCGTCGAACTTGCCGTCGATCACCTCGGTCGCGGCGGCGGCGATGGCATTGCCCAGTTCTGCCGAAATGTCGCCCTGCGCGATGTTCACTTCGGCGCAGGCTTTCTTGATCACCCCCAGCGCGCGGATGATGGCGACGGGCTGCCTTTCCCATCCGATGGGGAAGTTGATGATCGAGCGCTGCGTCTGCGCGCCCCAATACTTGTCGGCGGGAACCTCCAGCGGGCCAAAGCTGTCGGTTTCGGTTCTGGTTGCGGTCATGGCAGGCTCCTGCAAATGCTCGCGTCCCTCTTAGGGGGCACGGGGGCAAAAATCAATTGGCATACCGTCGCATACCGCGCCGCAGGCGCAGCCCGACCTCAGGCCGCGCGGCTGTAGTGATAGACGCGGGCGGGGGGCAGATTGGCCCAGACCCGGCGCCCGGGCCGGATGCGCAGCCTCATGGCAGCGGCCTGTTCGGGCGGAAAGGGCGGGTTCGGCCCATAGGTGAACTGCACATATTCGCCGCCCGGGGCCAGCACGTCGAAGGCGGCGCCGACGATGGCCGCCCGCAGCGCCGGCGGCATCGACAGCAAAGGCAGCCCAGAGACCACCCGCGCCACGCCGGGCAGCACCGTTTGCGAGGCCATCTGCGCCGGTCCATGCACCACTTCGACGCCGGGAAAACGCCGCCGCAGGTGCTGCACGAAATCCTCGTTCATCTCGAACAGCGTCAGGTCGCGCGGCGCCACCCCGGCGGCAAGAATCGCCTCGGTCAGCCGCCCGGTGCCCGGCCCGAATTCCACCACCCGGCCCGAATGCGGGCCAAGCCCCTCGGCCATGGCGCGGGCCAGCCGGGGGGAAGAGGGGGCAATGGCGGAAATCTGCCGGGGATTGTTCAGAAGCTGTCGCAGGAAAAGCTGCGCTTCATTGGTCATCGCGGAACTCCTGCGGCCAGCGGCCCGTCAGCTTTTGCGGAAACGGTCGAGTTGCACGATCTGCGCATCATGCGGCGGCTCGGGCGGATCGTCCTCGGGGTCGGGGTCGTCCTCATCCTCGTCGTCGTCATTCTCGTCATGGGTTTCAAACCGCAGGCCGAATTCGACCGAGGGGTCGATGAAGGTGCGGATGGCGTCGAACGGGATCACCAGAGGTTCGGGCGCATTGCCGAAATTCAGCGTGACGGTAAAGCCTTCGTCGGTGACCACCAGATTTTCGAACCAGTGCTGGATCACCACGGTCATTTCCGAAGGGTAGCGGGCGCGCAGCCAATCGGCGATCTGCACATCGGGATGGGTGGTGTCTAGCGTGATGAAGAAGTGATGGGCGCCGGGCAGTCCGTTCTTCGCAACATCCTCCAGCACGGTCTGGATCAGACCCCGCATCGCGCGGTGCATCAGGGTGCCGTAATCAATCGACTTTGCCATATCCGCCCCTTTCTGCAATGCGGCTAGCATAGGGGATTTGGACCCGAAGGGAAGGGGGCGAGGGGCTTGCGTCAACTTCGGCGGCGGCGGGAGAATGGTGTGGCAACATACTGTTATATAATGATAAAGAGGAATTTCCACGCTGAAAATTCTCCCGGTGCAACCAGATTTTGCCCAAGGCAGGCCCCGCAGAAATGCCTGTCGCGGCCCCGGATTGTCGTCGCATCCGCATTGATTCCCCCGGCCCTAGAGCGTCTGGGCCACCAACGAAACCGCCGCCGAAACCCCCGCCGCCAGGGCCAGCACCCAAGGCAGGCTCCAGTGCCGCCGCAGCAAGAGCCAACCCGCCCCCAGCGCAATCGCCAGGGGCAAAAGCCGCAGGCTCCCCGGCTCGGGCACCAGCAGCGACAGCGGGCCGGCCTCGAACCGCCATGTGACCGAGAACAGCACATGCAGCGCGAACCACAGCGACAGATGTGCGATCACCCCCACCACGGCGGCGGTGATGGCGGCAAGCGCGCCCGACAGGCGGGGTGCCGCCGTCAGCCGGGCAATCCAGGGCGCCCCGGCAAAGATCCACAGGAAACAGGGGGCAAAGGTCATCCACAGCGCCACCACCGCCCCGGCCAGCCCCGCCGCCATGCCCCTGGTCTTGAAGGCCGCCAGAAAACCCACGAATTCGGTGACCAGAATAAGCGGCCCCGGCGTGGTTTCGGCCAGACCCAGCCCGTCCATCATCTGGGTCAGCGTCAGCCATCCTTTGGCCTGCACCACGTCCTGCGCCATCCAGGCCAGAACCGCATAGGCGCCGCCAAAGGTCAGCAGGGCCAGCTTGGAGAAGAAAAGCCCGATCTCGGCCAGTATCCCGCCCTGAACCAGCAGCAAGCCCAGCGGGATCAGCCAGACAGCCCCCCAGACCACCAATGCCCGCAGAGAGGCCCGCCAGGGCGCCGGTCCGCTTGGCGCAACCGTCGCGCCGCGCGCCGTGGCAAGACCCCAAAGCGCCGCCGTCAGGATGATCACCGGAAAGGGCAGGGCAAAGCCCGCCAGCCCCAGAAAGGACAAGAGGGCAATCACCCGTGCCTGCCGCGATTTCAGTGCCCGCTTCGAGACGCGCAACAGCGCCTCGACCACCACGGCGATCACCGCCGCCTGCACCCCGGCAAAAAGCGCGGCGACAAGGGGCACCGTGCCGAAGGCGGCATAGATGGCCGCCAGCGCCCCCACGATCAGCGCCCCGGGCAGCACGAACAGCCCGCCCGCAATCAGCCCGCCGCGCCAGCCATGGCTGCGCCAGCCGATCCAGGTGGCAAGCTGCATCGCCTCGGGCCCGGGCAACAACATGCAGAACGAGAGGGCCGAGAGATAGTCGCGCTCCTCCACCCAGCCGCGTTCGTCCACGATCTCGCGGTGCATCATGGCGATCTGGGCTGCGGGGCCGCCAAAGGACATCAGCCCGATGCGGGCAAAGCAGCGGGTCAGTTCGGAAAGGGTCGGGCTCATGCGCGGCGCCCCGCGGGCCAGTCATGCCCCTCGTCAAACCCGTCGCGCGCCCAGCGATAGAGCGCGTCATACATCGCCATTCCCGCTTCAAGCTGTTGCAGGTCGTCACGGTATTGCCGCGACAGGCCGACCGACAGGGCCAGCAACCCCGCCGCCTGTGGCGACAGGTCGTGGCGGTCGGTGTCGGCGGCGCGGACAACCAGCGCAAGACGCTCCAGCGCCGGGGTGGCAAGCCCGAAATCTTCGATCAGCGCGTCAAAGCTGCACCGCTCGCCCCGATGGCTGTAGGTCACACCCTCGATGTCGAACGGGGTGGCGGCAAAGCGGTCTGCCACGGCGGGCACCTCGGACGGGGCGACGAACAGAAAGCGGGCCGCAGGGTTGATGAAGCGGCGGATCAGCCAGGGGCAGGCGATGCGGTCGATCTTGGGGCGGTGCCGGGTGACCCAGAGCGCGGTCTGCGGCAGAAGGGCGGCGGGGATCAGCGGCAGGCCCGCGGCGCGCCAACCCTCTTGCCCGCCCTCCAGCACCTCGGCCGGAGTGCCGTGGGCGCGCAAGAGGGCGGCGGCCCCTTCGGACAGTTTGGCGCCCCGGGCGCAGATCACCACCGCCGGGCGCCCGGCGGCAAGGCGGGCCACCTCCTGCGCCGGGCAGGCCACGGCGGTGGGCAGCAGGAACGGGTCGGCGGCGGCGTCTTCGGCCAGCCGCACGTCGATCAGCAGGGGGGCGTCTGGCGTGCCGATCAGGCGCGCGAGTTGGGCGGCGGAAATGCTGTTGGGTCCGGGCATCAGGGCATCCGATCAGGTTGAGGGGATGCAATGCTTTCGGCTGGCGCCTCACGAGGCGCACGCGGGCCCCATGGCGGGAGTATGCCGCAACCCGGGGCGCGGGGGCAACCCCGGTCTTTGGCGCGGGATGGGCAGATTGCCCATCCTACGCAGAACTCCCCGTAGGATGGGCAATCTGCCCATCTTCGCAACCCGCTGCCAAATGTAGGATGGGCAATCTGCCCATCCCGCCGCGTGGGACGCAAGAAAAGGGAAGGTGCAGGTTTCTGTTGCCAGGTACCTGCGAACCCCGCCTTACGCGGCTAAGCGCAAGGGCTTAAGTTTCGGCGTTCGAGCTGCTTACGCAGCCAGAGCCACCGGAGCGCGGTTGTCATTGGCAACTACACTTGTGGTCCGATAACGGTGGTGCCTACCGGGTGAAAGCTGGCCTCTTTAGACGTTCGTCGATCCTGTTTCGGCCCCTCGCCCCCGCAATGCCGGGTGTGATGGTGGAGCCGCCGGGTACCGCCCCCGGGTCCGAGCCGTTTATTACAGGTGCGTTTATCACCATAGTCCGGGTTGCCCCGGACAGGGCGAATATAGGCGGCGCGCGCAGGGGCTGCAAGGGCCGTTCGGACCCTTTGCGGTGCGGGGCAGACCGGGTAGCAAGGCGGTATCAGAGGGAGGGCAGGCAGATGGAACGGGTGGAAATCGCAGGCGGGGTCACGCTGTCGCGGCTGGTCTATGGGCTTTGGCGGCTGGGTGAGGATGCCGATACCACGGCGGGCCATATCCGGGCCAAGGTGGCGGCCTGTCTCGATCAGGGCATCACCACAATGGACCATGCCGACATCTATGGCGGTTATGCCGGCGAGGCTTTGTTCGGGGCCGCGCTGCGCGGATCGGGTCTGCGCCAGCGGATCGAGATTGTCACCAAATGCGGCATCGTGGCGCCGATGGGGGAATATGCCCATGTGCCGGTGAAGCACTACGATACTTCGGCGCGGCATGTGACCGCTTCGGTCGAGCGGTCGCTGCGGGCGCTGGGAACCGAGTGGATCGACCTCTTGCTGATCCACCGGCCCGATCCGTTCATGGATTTCGCCGAAACGGGGGCGGCGCTGGACGGGCTGGTGGCTTCGGGCAAGGTGCGGGCGGTGGGGGTGTCGAACTTTCGCCCCTGGGATGTCGCGGCCTTGCAGGCGACGATGGCGAACCGGCTGGCCACCAACCAGATCGAGCTGGGTCTGCACGCGCTGGAGCCTTTCACCAATGGCGATCTGACCGAGATGCAGCGTCTTGGCCTGCCGCCGATGGCCTGGTCGCCCTTGGGCGGCGGGCGGCTGATGACCGATACCGGGCCATTGGGCAGCCTGATGGACCGGATGGCGGCCGAGGCCGGGGTGGACCGGGCGGCGCTGGCGGTGGGCTGGCTTCTGGCGCATCCGGCGCGGGTGCTGCCGGTTCTGGGCACCAACAGCCTGCCGCGCATCGCCCGGCTGGCGGAGGCGCGGCGCGCGGTGCCGGGGCGGGTGGATTGGTTCCGGCTGTATCAGGCGGCGCTGGGGCGCGAAGTGGCCTGATCGGGGGGCGTGAGTCGGGGGACAGAGTCGGGGTGAACCCCGACCTACGGGTGAAACGAAACCGCCCGGAGCTTGGCTCCGGGCGGGGTCGGCTTTCTGGACGGGATCAGAAGCCCGACTTGATCAGCTCGAACTCTTCCAGCATCCGCTGGCGCAGGCCCTGATCCAGCGGCACCTGGGCAAGCTGGATGCCGTCCACCGGGGTCATTTCCGCCCGCGCCAGATCCTCGGGGCTGATGGTGGCCAGGGCGGCGCCGTTGGTGGTGGCATAGCCGATATTGTCCAGCAGCGGCTTGGCCGACCCTTCCGACAGGAAGGCGTTCACATAATCATAGGCTTTCTCTTCGCTGCCCGGCCCGTCCTTCATGTTGATATAGCCGCAGAAGAAGGTCGAGGCGCCTTCCTTGGCCTGCCGCTGGAAGCCGATGGGGAAGTCTTCGCCCTTCAGCAGCATGACGGTATCGTTCCAGGTCCAGGACACCAGAACCTCGCCCGTGGTCATCAGCGCGGCCAGTTCGGCCGGGTCCGACCAATAGACGCGCACATTGGCATGGGCCTCGCGCAGCCAGGCGGCGGCGGCGGCGAATTGTGCGTCATCGACCTTGGTCCAGTCCGAAACGCCGGTGGCCAGCAGGGCCAACGCCCAGACGTCATCGGTGTTGTCGGGCAGTGCGATGCGGCCAGCATATTTCGGATTGCGGAACACCTCCAGCGAGGCGACATCCTCGGCCGGGACTTCCTTGGTGTTGTAACCGATGGCGGTATAGCCGTAGTCGATCGGCAGGAACCACAGCCCGCCGTCATCCTTGATCACCGGCGAGGCGGTGAAGGCAGGGTCCATGCTGGCAAAGGCCGGGATTTTCGAGGTGTCCCAGGGTTCGATCAGCCCGGCATCACGGTATTTGCCCACCATCTGCGAGCAGGGCTGCGTCAGGTCCACCTTGAAGCCGGTGGTCAGCTTCTGGAACGCCTCGTCATCGTCGCCGAAGAAGGCGAAGGTCGGCTTGTCGCCGTATTTGTCGATATAGGGCTGATAAAACTCGGGCAGACCGAAGCCCGCCCAGTCAAAGACAGTCAGTTCGGCATCGTCGGCGCGCGCGGCGGCGGACGACAGGGCCAGGGCGGTGGCGGCGCTGGCAAGCAAAAGGCCGGTGCGGATCATAGGGGCTCCTGTTGCAGATGGGCCGGGCCGCGGGGTGGCGGCGCCGGTCGGATAGGGCCGCCTTGGCGGCGGTCCCCGGTTGATGGACGTGAGTTTGGCGATTGTCGGCCCGGATGCAAGGGGTTGCTGCATGTTCTTGCGGCAGAAACGGGTGCAAAGGCGGGCATTCGCCTGTGATTGCGGCAGGGGAGGGTCTTTACAAATCCGCAAAGGCCCGGCTAGGTTTCCGGCGATGCCTGTGGTCCCGCTTGCGGGGCCTTGGCCTCTGCCGCCGGGCTTGCCCTGCGGCTGGCTGGAAGACCTGCCACGATCCGGGCGCGATCCGTGGTGACATCCTCATGGCAGCCGCCAGCCCCCCGGGTCGTCCGCAACCTGAACCCTGAGGACCGATCCTTATGACCACGCTTGACCTGAACTTCGTGCGCGCCCAGTTTCCGGCCTTTGCCTCGCCGGTGCTGTCTTCCCATGCTTTTTTCGAGAATGCCGGCGGCAGCTTTCCCTGTCGTCCTGTGGTCGAGCGGCTGACCCGCTTTTACACCGACCGCAAGGTGCAGCCCTATGCCCCCTATCCGGGCGCGCAGGCCGGCGGTGCCGAGATGGACGAAGCGCGGACCCGGCTGGCGGCCCTGATGGGCGTGGCGCGCGAAGAGGTCAGCTTTGGCCCCTCGACCAGTGCGAACACCTTCGTTTTGGCCAATTCGGTGCGGATATGGCTGCGCGATGCGGGGGCGGCGATCGTGGTGACCGATCAGGACCACGAGGCGAATTCCGGCGTCTGGCGCCGTCTGGCCGATGAAGGCGTCGAGGTCCGTGAATGGAAGATCGACCCGCAGACCGGCCTTCTGGACCTTGCCGGGCTCAAGGCGCTGCTGGCTGATGGCAAGGTGCGGCTGGTGGCCTTTCCGCATTGCTCGAACGTGGTGGCCGCATTGAATCCGGTGGCCGAGATTTGCGCGCTGGCGCGGGCGGCGGGCGCGCGGACGGTGGTGGACGGTGTCAGCTATGCGCCGCACGGGCTGCCGGATGTGCCGGAGCTGGGCTGCGATGTTTACCTCTTTTCGGCCTACAAGACCTATGGCCCGCATCAGGGCATCATGGTGATCGGGGCGGAGTTTGGCGCCGAACTGCCGGCGCAGGGCCATTGGTTCAACGCGGGCAGCCTTTACAAGCGGTTCACCCCCGCCGGGCCGGACCATGCCCAGATCGCCGCCTGCGCCGGGATGGCCGATTACATCGACAGCCTGCATGACCATCATTTCGGCGCCGAAGCTTCGGCGCGCAGCCGCAATAACCGGGTGCATGGACTGATGCGGGCGGCGGAAGTGGCCAGGGTGGCGCCGCTGCTGGATTATCTTGCGGCGCGCAATGACCTGCGGCTAATCGGGCCGCGTGCGCCCGAGGATCGCGCCCCGACGGTGGCCGTGGCGCTGGACCGCGCCGCCGAGCCGGTCTCCGAGGCGCTGGGGCGCGAGGGGATCGCCTGCTGGGGGGGCGACTTCTATGCGGTGCGGCCGCTGACGGCGATGGGGGTGGACCTTGACAAGGGTGTGCTTCGGATGAGCCTGACGCATTACACCAGCGCCGAAGATGTGGCGCGGCTGATCGCGGCGCTGGACCGGGTGCTGTAAGCGCGGTCTGAGGTGATCCGGCCGGGCGGGGCGGGCGTAAAGCGAAAAAGGATTGCGCATGACCGCCCCCCTGATCCTGTGGTTTCGCCGCGACCTGCGGCTGGACGATCACCCGATGCTGGCCGCCGCGCTGGCCTCGGGGCGTCCGCTGCTGCCGGTTTTCATCCTTGACCCCGAAACGCGGGCGCTGGGGGCGGCCTCGCTCTTGCGGCTGGAACTGGCGCTGACGGCTTTTGCGGCGCGGCTGGCGGCGGCGGGTAGCCGGTTGATCCTGCGGCAGGGTCCGGCGCTGGCGGTGCTGGAGCGGCTGGTAGAGGAAACGGGGGCGGCAGGCGTCCTCTGGTCGCGCCTTTATGATCCGGTTGCCAAAAGCCGCGATAGCACGGCCAAGGCGGCACTGAAGGCGCGGGGGCTGCGGGCCGAAAGCGCCCCGGGTTTTTTGTTGCACGAGCCTTGGGCGGTGCAGACCGGGCAGGGCGGCCCCTACCGCGTCTTCACCCCGTTCTGGAAGGCGGTGCGCTGGCTGCCGGTGGCCCCGGCCTTGCCGGCGCCGGCCCGGTTGCCCGCGCCGGCCCTCTGGCCCCCCTCTGACAGCCTTGCCGATTGGCGCCTTTCAGCCGCCATGCGGCGCGGGGCGGCGGTGGTGGCCGCGCATCAATCCCCGGGCGAGGCGGCGGCGCTGGCGCGGCTGGCGGATTTCGCCGATGGCCCGATGGGCGCCTATGCCGAGCGCCGCGATTTTCTGGCCGAACCCGCCACGTCGGGCCTGTCCGAGAACTTGACATGGGGCGAAATCTCGCCCCGGCGCATCTGGCATCGCGGTTGGCGCGGCGTGGAAGAGGGCAATGCAGGCGCTGAAACCTTCCTCAAGGAACTGGTCTGGCGCGAATTTGCCTGGCACCTGATGCACCATTATCCGCAGATGGCGACGCAGAACTGGAAGCCCGACTGGGACGCTTTCCCCTGGCGTGGCGACAGTGCCGAGGCCGAACGCTGGCGCCGGGGCCAGACCGGCGAGCCGGTCGTCGATGCCGCCCTGCGCGAGATGTATGTGACGGGCCGGATGCACAACCGGGCGCGGATGATCGCGGCCTCTTACCTGACCAAGCATCTTCTGACCGACTGGCGCGTCGGGCTGCACTGGTTCGCCGAATGCCTGACCGACTGGGACCCGGCGGCCAATGCGATGGGCTGGCAGTGGGTGGCGGGGTCTGGCCCCGATGCCGCGCCGTTCTTCCGCATCTTCAACCCGGCCACGCAGGCCGAGAAATTCGACCCCGAGGCGCGCTATCGCCGCCGCTGGCTGGCGGAACTCACGCGCAAGCCGGGGGAGGAGGCGCTGTCCTACTTCGCGGCGGCACCGTTTTCCTGGCGGCTTGACCCGGCGAGACCCTATCCGATGCCCATGATAGGGCTTTCCGAGGGGCGCGAACGGGCGCTGGCGGCGCTGGCGCAAGGAAAGGCTTGAGCGGCGGGGCGAAGACGTGATTTGATACCGCTATCAAGAACCCTTGGGGAGGGGGGATGGATGGTGGTTCTGACGGATACCAAGGGTCAGGCGGATCTGCCGCGCTATTTCACTGCCGTTTTCGACATCGCCCGGCGGCTTGAACGCGGGCGGCTGGATTTCGTTCTGCCCGACGGGCGCCGCTTTCGCGCCGAAGGCCGCGCACCGGGGCTGGCGGCCGAACTGGTGGTGCATGACCCGGATGTCTTCTCCCGGCTGATCCGCGAAGGCGATCTGGGCTTTTGCGAAGCCTATCTGGATGGCCAATGGTCCAGTCCCGACCTTCAGGCGTTTCTCGACCTGATGCAGGGTGGCAATGAAGGCGTCTATGACGGCTTTCCGGGGCTTGGCCTTGTGCGGGCATGGGAGCGGCTGCGCTTCTGGCTGCATGGCAACAGCAAACGGCAGGCCCGGCGCAACATTGCGCATCATTATGACCTGGGGAACGATTTCTACCGGCTCTGGCTGGACCGCAGCATGACCTATTCCTCGGCCCTGTTCGACACCGGGCAGGAAAGCCTTGAGGCGGCGCAGCGGCGCAAATACGCCTCGATGGTGGATCAGATGGGCGCGCAGCCGGGGGACCATGTGCTGGAGATCGGCTGCGGCTGGGGCGGGTTCGCCGAATATGCTGCTGCCGAACGCGGCCTGCGGGTGACCGGCCTGACCATCAGCCGCGCCCAGCACGACTATGCCGTGGAGCGGATGGCCAAGGCGGGCCTTGCCGACCGGGTGCAGATCCGCCTGCAAGATTACCGCGACGAAACGGGCCGTTATGACGGCATCGCCAGCATCGAGATGTTCGAGGCGGTGGGCGAACGCTATTGGCCGGTCTATTTCGACCGGCTGCGCGCCTGCCTGAACCCCGGACGCTCGGCCACGATTCAGACCATCACCATCGCCGACAAGCGATTCGAGCTTTACCGCCGGCAGGTGGATTTCATCCAGAAATACATCTTCCCCGGCGGGATGCTGCCCTCGCCCTCCGCACTGCGGGCCGAGATCGCGCGGGCGGGGCTGACCCTGAAAGGTTCGGTCGAATTCGGGCAAAGCTATAGCCTGACGCTGCGGCGCTGGCATGAAACCTTCAACGCCCGCTGGGCCGAGGTCGCGGCACAAGGTTTTGACGAGCGGTTCCGGCGGATGTGGAATTTCTACCTGACCTCTTGTGCGGGCGCCTTTGGCGGCGGAAACTGCGACGTGACGCAGATCACCGTGACCCGCCCATAAGGACGCCCGATGCCCACAGCCTCGAAACTTGCCGCCGCCGTGGCCTTTGCCCTTGTCGCGGCGCTGGCGGCGCATCTCTTCATCCCGGCGCTGCCCGAGGGCACGCAAACCCGCTGGTTCCGCGAAACCTCGGGTTTTGTCGGGCTGATGTGCGGCTGGTGGGTGATGGGCAACCGCACCGGGCGCGGCTATGGCGATGCGGCGGGGTCGGGCATCCTCACTTCGGGGATCATCCTGTTCTGGGTGTTGCTGATCTTCGCCATCGTGGTGATGGTCCGCCGGTCAACCAAGATGCTCTATGACGGGCCGATGGAGGCGGTGCTGGCCGTCTTCCAGTTGATGATGGATTACGGGCGGCTTCTGGTGGAACCGGCAACGCCGGTGGCGCTGGTGGTCGGCGGCATCCTGGGCGGCTGGATCGCCGAATGGGCCGGGCGGCGCTGGTCTTGAGCGCGGTTTTCCTGTGGGGCCAGCTGACCGACCCGGATTTGCGGGCGCTGGTGCTGGGGCAAGAGATTGCAGCAGAGGCGGCGGTGCTGCCGGACCATGCCCTGCGGACCGATGCCGGGGCGGCGCACCTTCTGTCAGAGCCCGGGGCCGAGGCGCCCGGCCTGCTCCTGCGCGACCTTGCGGAGGCGGCTCTGACGCGGCTGGAGTTCTATGCCGCCGCTCTGGGCCTTGCCCCGGCGATGGCCGAATTGCGGGCTGGCGCCCCGCTGCAAGCCCGCCTGCACCTTGGCAAGGCCCCGCCGCAGGGCGCCGAGGCGCGGGCCACCGCAGGCGATATCATGGCGCTTTACGGGGTGAAGCCCGCCGCCGCCGTAGCCGCGCGACTGCCGCAAATGCAGGTGCGCGGCGCGGCCCGCGTCCGCGCGGCGGATGCCGTCCCGGCGGGTCTGCGCCGCCCCGCCGCCCCGGGCGATGTCGCACCTCTGGCCCGGCGCGAGCCCTATGCCTTTTTCTTCGCCGTCGAGGAACATGACCTGCGCTTTCGCCGCTTCGATGGCAGCCTCAGCCCGCAGGTCACCCGCGCCGCCTTTCTCTCGGGCGATGCGGTGACGGTGCTGCCTTATGATCCCACCCGCGACCGGGTTCTGCTGGTCGAACAGTTCCGCGCCGGCCCCTTCGCGCGCGGCGACCGCCAGCCCTGGCAGCTTGAGGCGATTGCCGGACGGATCGACCCCGGCGAAACCCCCGAAGACGCCGCCCGGCGCGAGGCGGTGGAAGAGGCGGGGCTGACCCTTGGCGCCCTCCTGCCAGTGGCGGGTTATTATCCCAGCCCCGGCATCTGCGCCGAATATCTCTATTCCTATGTCGCGCTCTGCGACCTGCCCGATGGCGCCGCCGGTGTTTTCGGTGTCGAGGGCGAAGCCGAGGATATCCGCGGCCACCTGATCGGTTTTGACGATCTGATGACGCTGGTGGCCACGGGCGAAGCGGGCAATGCGCCGCTGCTGCTGACCGCGCTTTGGCTGCAACGCGAACGCCCCCGGCTGCGCCGCGAAACCCCCTGACGGCCGTTTTCATCTTGGCAAAAATATCCCCGCCGGAGGCATCCGAAGCCGGGGCAGGGCGCGCCGTTCAGCGATGCACCCCAAAGAGCGTGCAGGCGCTGTCAAAGAACCGCGCCCGGTGGGCGGCGCGTTCCATCAGCACTTCATGCTCGGCCCCGGCATAAAGGTCGAGCTTGCCTGCGGGCCAAAGTGCCATGCGGGCATGGATCGGGCCAGTGTCCACAATCCGCTCTTGTGTGCCCAGCGCCACCAGCGCGGGCAGGGCGGGGGCGGGCATCTGCGCCAGCGCATGGCATTCATGCAGCGCCGCCTTCAGCCAGCCAAGGCTGGGACCGCCCAGCGTCAGTTCCGGGTGGGCGCGGGCCTGATCGCGCATATAGCCCCACATCTCGGCATCCGAGGTCAGGGTATTGCCGGCAAAGGGCGCCTCAAGCACATAGGTCCGCGGCCCGGTGCCGGGGGCATAGCGGTGGTCAAAGGCGAAATATTTCGACGCGGTGGACAGCGCCACCGCCAGCGGCCGCATCCAGGCGGCAATCAGGATGCCCCACATCGGCGCGGTAAAGGCAGCGGCCTGCACCGGCACCCCGCGCATCAGTCCGCGCAGGCCGATGCAGCCCCCCATCGAATGGGCCATCAGGTAATAGGGTTCCGGCAGCCCCGTGGCCCGGGCAAAGGCGAAAACCGCGTCCAGATCACGCTGATAGGCGTCGAAATCATCGACATGGCCCGACATGCGGTCATCCTGCAAGCGGTCGGCCAGACCCTGCCCGCGCCAGTCCACCGCCAGCGTGGCATAGCCGCGCGCCGCAAGGTCGGCGGCGCTGCGGCCATATTTCTCGACATATTCGGTGCGGCCGGGCAAGAGGACGACCGTGCCGTTCGGCGCCCCTTCCGCCCAGAGCCCCACCCGAATGCGCACCCCGTCCGATGCCGAAAGCCAGACCGCGCGGCCCCCGG
This sequence comes from Tabrizicola fusiformis, assembly GCF_013328815.1. GTDB lineage: Bacteria > Pseudomonadota > Alphaproteobacteria > Rhodobacterales > Rhodobacteraceae > Fuscibacter. The sequence continues at coordinate 52,842 of NZ_JABUHN010000006.1, read as the reverse complement.
CGGGGCCATCGGCAATTTCGGCATGGAAGGGGGCGGCGTTTGCGCTCACGACAGGGCGGCGCCCAGTTGCATGGCAAGGCCCATGTTGCCATCGACCGTCAGCTTGCCCGACATGAAGGCCATGGTCGGGTTCATCTCGCCTTCGAGAATCGCGCGGAACACCTCGGCCTCGGCGGTCAGGGTGACATCGGTCTCCTCATCGCCCGCGCGCACGCCCGTGCTGTCGGCGACGATGGCGCCTTCGCCCGGAATAACGAATTTGGCGCTGCCCGCCGCAAAGCCGTCGGCCAGTTTGGCCTGCAGGGCGGTTACCGCCGTCGTGATCACATCGCTCATCCGTCTCTCCTCATCCGTCGCTGTGTCGTGATGGTCCCGGGCTGGCATTTCCTGCCCGATAGGTTACCTTACCGTTATGAGGGCACGGGCATCGTTACACAATCTTGTCGTTGCGGCATTTCTGCCGCTTCTTTTCCTGTGTCTGCCCGCCTTTGGCCAGACGGCCAAGCTGGACGATCTGTTCACGCGGCTCAAATCCGCCGATGCCGAGGCGGCGCTGCGGATCGAGCAGGAAATCTGGATCGAATGGTCGAAATCCGGCTCGCCTTCGATGGACCTGTTGCTGGAGCGCGGCCGGCAGGCGATGAACGAAGGCGCGACCGACCTTGCCATCGAACATTTCACCGCACTGATCGACCATGCCCCGGGTTTCGCCGAAGGCTGGAACGCGCGGGCCACGGCCTATTGGGCGGCGGGCGATCTGGGGCCGGCGGTGTCGGACATCGGCCATGCGCTTGAGCTGAACCCGCGGCATTTCGGGGCGCTCTCGGGTCTTGGCATGATCTTCGAGGAATTGCGCCGGCCGCAAAAGGCGCTTGAAGTCTACCGCATGGTTCTGACACTCAATCCCCATGCCGAGGGCGTGCCCGAAGCGGTGGAGCGGCTGGAAGCCGAGTTGTTGGGTCAGGAACTCTAAACGGATGGCACAGGCAGGCGGCCCGACCCGGGCGCCGGTCACGGCGGTTCTGGGACCGACCAACACCGGCAAGACCCATTATGCCATCGAACGGATGCTGGCGCACCGCACCGGGGTGATCGGGCTGCCGCTGCGCCTGCTTGCGCGCGAGGTATACGACCGCATCGTGGCCCTGCGCGGCCCTTCGGTGGTGGCGCTGGTCACCGGCGAAGAGCGGATCGTGCCGGAACGCGCCCAATGGTGGGTGTGCACGGTCGAGGCGATGCCGCTGGAAATCGGTGCCGATTTCGTCGCGGTGGACGAGATCCAGCTTTGCGCCGACCCCGAGCGGGGCCATGTCTTTACCGACCGGCTGCTGCGGGCGCGGGGCCTGCATGAAACGCTGTTTCTGGGCGCCGAATCCATGCGGCAGGTGATCGCCAATCTGGTGCCGGGGGTGACCTTTCTGAAGCGGGACCGCTTTTCGGAACTGTCTTATACCGGATCGAAGAAGATCAGCCGGATGCCGCCGCGTTCGGCCATCGTCGGGTTTTCGGTGGATAACGTCTATGCCATCGCCGAACTGATCCGCCGCACCAAGGGCGGTTGCGCGGTGGTGATGGGCGCCCTCAGCCCGCGGACGCGCAATGCGCAGGTGGCCCTCTATCAGAATGGCGATGTCGATTATCTGGTGGCGACCGATGCTATCGGCATGGGGTTGAACCTTGACATCAAGCATGTGGCCTTTTCCGCCACGGCGAAATTCGACGGGCGGCGGATGCGCGGGCTTTATCCGCAGGAACTGGCGCAGATTGCGGGCCGCGCGGGCCGTCATACCGAGAACGGCACCTTCGGCGTGACGGGCGAGGCGCGGCCCTTTGACGAAGACATGGTGGAGGCGATCGAGAATCATCGCTTTACCCCGGTGCGCAAGCTGCACTGGCGCAACCATGACCTGGACTTCGGAAGTGCCGAGCGGCTGATCCGCAGCCTTGAGGCGCCGACCAGCAACGAATGGCTGACCCGCGCCCGCGATGCCGACGACCTTCTGGCGCTCAAGGCGCTCACAGCGATGCCAGAGGTTCAGGACAAGCTGACCGGGCCGAAACGGGTGCAACTGCTCTGGGATGTCTGCCGGATTCCCGATTTTCGAGGGGCTTCAGAAACCGAGCATGTCTCGCTTCTCGCCCGGATTTTCGACTTTCTGGTCGGGCGTGGCCTTGGTGGCGGCAAAGTGCCCTCGGACTGGCTGAAAAAGGCCATCGAACGGATCGACAAACCGGGTGGCGATATTGATACCATCTCGAAACGGCTGGCCTATATCCGCACCTGGACCTATGTGGCGCAACGCAAAGGCTGGTGCGAAGACGAAAGCCATTGGCGGCAAGAGACGCGCGCTGTAGAAGACCGCCTGTCGGATGCGCTGCATCAGGCGCTGACCCAGAGATTTGTTGACCGGCGGACGAGCGTTCTCCTCCGGCGGTTGAAGCAGAAGGAGACCCTCGTGGCCGAGGTGAATGACAAGGGCGAAGTGACGGTCGAAGGCGAATTCGTCGGGCGTCTTGAGGGGTTCCGTTTCGCGCAGGACGCGTCGGGCAGCCCGGATGAGGCGCGCACGCTGCGCGCGGCGGCCTATCAGGCGCTGAAACCCGAGTTCAGCCTGCGGGCGGACCGTTTCTATAACGCGCCCGATACCGAGATGGATTTCACCGAACAGGGCGGCCTGATGTGGGGCCACTCGGCGGTGGGCAAGCTGGTGAAGGGCGCCGAGGCGCTGAAACCCGCAGTAGAAGCTTTCGTCGATGAGGAAGCGGGGCCGGAGGTGGCCGAAAAGGTCCGCCGCCGCCTGCAGCATTTCATCGACCGCAAGGTGGCCGCCCTTTACGAGCCGCTGGCCGCCATGGGCCGGGATGAGACGTTGCAGGGTCTGGCGCGCGGCTTTGCCTATCGGCTGGCCGAAGGTCTGGGCGTGGTGCCGCGCGATGCCGTGGCGGCCGAGGTCAAGGAGCTGGATCAGGACGCCCGCTCGGCGCTGCGCAAGCATGGCGTGCGGTTCGGGCAATACACCGTCTTCCTGCCGATCCTGCTGAAGCCTGCGGCCACCCGGCTGCGGCTGGTGCTGTGGTCGCTGTGGAACGGGCTGGCCGAGTTTCCCGAAAGCCCGCCGCCCGGTCTGGTGACGATCCCGAACATCCCCGATGTGCCCAAGGTGCATTACACGCTGGCGGGCTATCACCCGGCGGGCGTGCGCGCGATCCGCATCGACATGCTGGAACGTCTGGCCGATATCCTGCGCCAGAAAGACAGCCGGGCCGGGTTCGAGGCGGTGCCGGAAATGCTGTCGATCACCGGGATGACGCTGGAGCAGTTCAGCGATCTGATGGGGGGCCTGGGCTACAAGGCCGAAAAGGCCGAGCGGGTGAAGGTCAAGCCGGTGGCCGAGCCGGTGCCGGTGGTGATCGACCCCGATGCGCCGGTGAACCCGATTCCGGAAGAGGAATCGGCCTTCGTGCAGCCGGAACCCGAAGCGGAAGCGGCCGCGCCCGAGATGGAGACCTACTACACCTTCACCTGGGCGCCCAAGCCGCGCTTTCAGCGGCCCGAGCGTGGGCCTCGTCCCGAGCGCGCCCCGCGCCCCGAGGGCGAGGCCCCGCGTGGCGAGCGTCCGCCCCGCGGCGACCGTGCCCCGCGCGGCGACCGTGGACCCAAGCCGGAAGGCGAGGCCCGCCCGCCGCGCCCCGAGGGCGAGCGTCGCCATGGCAAGCCCGAGGGCGGTAAGCCGCGTGATGACCGCAAGGGGGGCGGCAAGTTCGACCGCAACAAAGACCGCGGTGACAGCAAACCGAAGAGCTTTGAGGCCCGCCCGCCGCGCGCCGAAAAGCCGATCGACCCCGACAACCCCTTTGCCGCGCTGCTGGCGCTGAAGGGCAAGGTCTGAGGGCGCGCTGCCGCAGCCGGTCCGGCGGCGGCAGACCCTTCGGGAGAGGGCGATGGCAGGTCCAGGCGCAAAACAGAATCCGCAATCCCAGCCGAAGCTTCGGCTGGACAAATGGCTGTTTCAGGCACGGTTCTTCAAGACCCGCGAATTGTCGGCCGAGGTGGCGGGCGGCGGCAGTCTGCGGCTGAACGGCCAGCATTGCCTGAAGGCCGCGCATGGCGTGGCGGTGGGCGATGTGCTGACCTTTCCGCAGGCCGGCCGCATCCGGGTGATCCGTGTCACGGCCCTTGGCGTGCGGCGCGGCCCGGTGGACGAGGCGCAAAAGCTTTACGACGACCTCGACCCGCCGCCTGCGCCCGCGCCGTCGACGCTTGAATGATCCGGCCCGCTCGGCTAGGGATGCGGCCAAGCTAACGAAGGGGCTGTCCCATGACCTATGTGGTGACCGACAACTGCATCGCCTGCAAATACACCGACTGCGTGGAAGTCTGCCCGGTGGACTGCTTCTACGAGGGCGAGAATACGCTGGTGATTCACCCTGACGAATGCATTGACTGCGGCGTCTGCGAACCGGAATGCCCCGCCGATGCCATCCGCCCGGATACCGAGCCGGACATGGACAAATGGGTGACCTTCAACCGCAAATATGCCCTGCTCTGGCCGGTGATCACCACCAAGCGCGACCCGCTGCCGGGCTATGAAGAGCGCGACGGCGAAACCGGCAAGCTTGAGAAATACTTCTCCGAAGCGCCGGGCGAGGGCGGCTGAGGACCGATTCGGGAACGCAGCGTTCACGATTCGGCGTCAGAGATGATTTTCTAGCGAATCCAAGGGATTGGTAATGCCGCGCTGCCGCGCGCGGCAGTTGGAATCGTGACGATTCTGTGTTATACACTTGTCCACATACAAACAAGGATGCCTGACCGCACCCCCGGACTGCTCGCCAGAGGTGCCTTTCCGCAACAGAACCGATCCGCAAGGCAGGGGAAACCCTGTCAGGGCGGCTTTGTCGCGGTCTCAGGGGTCAACCAAGGAAGCGACCGAATGACCAAAGGCAAGAAACCCGAATTCCGCCCCAACGAATTCGTGGTCTATCCCGCCCATGGCGTGGGCAAGATCATGTCCATCGAAGAGCAAGAGATTGCCGGCTTCAAGCTGGAACTCTTTGTCATCACCTTCGAGAAGGACAAGATGACCCTGCGCGTGCCGACGCACAAGGCGCTGGATATCGGGATGCGTCAGCTTTCCGCCCCCGATGTGGTGGCCAAGGCGTTGGACACGCTCAAGGGCAAGGCCAAGGTCAAGCGGGCCATGTGGTCGCGCCGGGCACAGGAATATGAACAGAAGATCAACTCGGGCGATCTGATGGCGATTGCCGAGGTCGTGCGCGACCTGCACCGCAATGACGACCAGCGCGAGCAGAGCTATTCCGAGCGTCAGCTTTACGAAGCCGCACTTGAGCGTCTGACCCGCGAAGTCGCCGCCGTTTCCGGCGTCGATGAGGCCGGGGCGCAGCGCAAGGTGGATGACGTCCTGACCTCGCGCGCTGCCTAAGATTTCGGAATTATCGTGAAACGGCGGCCCTTTGGCCGCCGTTTTTCATTCAGGCAAAGGCCAGCCCGGCGACCAGCGCCATCTGTTGCACCGCGCCCAGAACATCGCCAGTCTGGCCGCCGATCTTGGCCTTGGCCAGCGCCGCCACGGCCCCGGTTGCCACCGCCATGGCCAGTGCCATCGGCAACACCGGCGCCCCGCAGATCAGCCCCGCAAGCAGCGCCACCCCCACCGCCTGCGCCGCCACCATGGCCGAAGGCGCGCCGTGGCTGGCCGACAACCCGCTGCCGCGCGCATTGGGCAGGGCCGCCATCAGCACCGCCATCGGCGCCCGGCTCATCGCCGCCGCCGCGATGATTGCCCCCCATTGCCCGGTCCCGATCAGCGCCGTCAGTGCCGCCCAGCGGGCCAGCAGCACGATGCCCAAAGCCAGAACGCCATAGCTGCCCACACGGCTGTCTTTCATGATCTCAAGCCGCCGCGCCTTGTCGCGCCCGCCCCAGAAGCCGTCAGCGCAATCGGCAAGCCCGTCTTCATGCAGGCCGCCCGTCGCCGCCGCCTCGATGGCCAGCGCCAGCGCCGCCGCCACCCCCGGCACAAGGCCGAGCCAGAGGCCCAAGGCACCGCCCACTGCCGCCAGAAGCCCCACCAGCAGCCCCGCCAGCGGCCAGGCCCAGGCAGCGCGTGGCGCGGGGGCCTCGGTCAGGTTCACCGGAAAGCGGGTGAGCAGGCCCAGAGCCGACAGGATATCGCGGATCAGGTCGCGTGCGGGCATCGGGTGGTCCTTTCCGGGCTGGCCAAGGGCGGCGCTCTTGGATAGCCAAGGGGCCGCAGCCTTTCAACGGATCACGCCATGCCCGCTTTCACAACCCTTGCCGAATTTGCCGCCCTGTTGTGCGCCGCCCCCGGGGCCGATGCCGCGGCCCGCGCCGGGGCGCAGACCCGCAACGGGCAATTGACCAAACCGCCGGGCGCGCTTGGCCGGCTGGAGGATCTGGCGATCTGGGCGGCGGGCTGGCAGGGGCGGGCAGAGCCGCGCGGCGACCGGCCGCAGGTTCTGATCTTTGCGGGAAATCATGGGGTTGTGGCGCAGGGCGTGTCCGCCTTCCCGGCCGAGGTCACGGTGCAGATGGTGGCCAATTTCCGCCATGGCGGTGCTGCGATCAACCAGCTTTCCCGGCTGCATGGCGCCGATATGGCGGTTCACGCGCTGGAGCTTGACCGCCCGACCGCCGATTTCACCCAAGGCCCCGCGATGAGCGAGGCCGATACCGTGGCCGCGCTGGCGGTGGGCTGGGAGGCGGTGGACACTTCGGCGGATATGCTGGTGGTGGGGGAGATGGGCATCGGCAACACCACGGTTGCGGCGGCACTGGCGGCCAAGCTGTTTGGTGGTGCGGGCGCTGATTGGGTTGGGCGCGGCACCGGGGTGGATGATGCCGGCCTTGCGCGCAAGGCGGCGGTGGTCGATGCCGGGCTCGCGCGGCACGCGGCGGTGAGCGATCCGTTGCAGGTGCTGGCGGCCCTTGGCGGGCGCGAGATTGCCGCGATGGCGGGCGCCATGGCGCGGGCGCGGGTGGAGCGGGTGCCGCTGGTGCTGGACGGGTTCATCACCTGTGCCGCGGCGGCGGTGCTGGCCGCTGTCAGCCCCGCTGCGCTGGACCATGCCGTCGCCGGGCATCTGAGCGCGGAGGGCGCCCATGGCCGCCTGCTGACGGCACTGGGCAAAGAGCCGCTGTTGTCGCTGGGGCTGCGGCTGGGCGAAGGCTCGGGGGCGGCGCTGGCGCTGGGGGTGCTGCGCGGCGCCATCGCCTGTCATTCCGGCATGGCGACCTTTGCCGAAGCCGGGGTTTCGGGCGGCTGACCCGGGCCTTCGGGTTCGGGCGTCGCTTCGGCGGCCATCACCTTGGTCTCGTAAAGCGTGTCCACCAGCGCGGTTTCCAGATCGCGTTCAAGCTGCTGGGCGCGGGCGACATAGGCCGCGTTCTGATGCACCGGCTGGCCGGGCACCCAAAGCTCGGCCAACTCGCGCATGGCGCCGCGGTCCACCCGCCAGAACGCCTGCGACATCTTCGACGCTTCGTATTCCGAGAATCCCATGTTTTCCAGCACATAGCGCCCGGCCCGCACGGATGAGTCGAAGGTTTCGCGCACCGTGTCATTGGCGCCGGCCTGAAACAGTTCATAGACATGCACCCGGTCGCGGGCGCGGGCGACGATGTGGATGTCGGGGCGGACCGAGCGGGCATAGCGCACGATGCGCACCGCCACCTCTGGCCGGTCCACCGCGACGACCAGCACCTGCGCCTCCGACAGCCCCGCCGCCTGCAAGAGTTCGGGGCGCGACGGGTCACCGAAGAACCCTTTCACGCCAAAGCGGCGCAGGTTTTCGATGGTGGCCATGTCGCTGTCCAGAACCACGGTCGGCACACCCGAATGGCGCACCATGCGGTTGACGACCTGACCGAAGCGGCCAATCCCCGCGATGATCACCGCACCCTTTTCGTCAATCGTATCGGGCGCCCGCACCGGCGCGCGGGATTTCAGCCGCTTTTCCACCTGATCATAGACGATGAACAGCAGGGGCGAGAGCAGCATCGACAGGCTGATCACCAGAAGCGCCATCTGCCCGGCGGCAAGCGGCAGCACATCGGCATTGCGCGCGAAGGAGACGATGAGAAAGCCGAACTCGCCGCCCTGCGCCAGCGCCAGCCCAAAGAGCCAACGGTCATGACCGCGCAGCCGGAACGGCACCGAGATGGCCAGCAGCACCGCCAGCTTCAGCGCCATCAGGCCAAGGGTCAGGCCGATCACCGTCAGCGGCTCGCGCAGGAAGACCGCAAAGTTGATGCCGACGCCGACCGTCATGAAGAACAGGCCCAGAAGCAGGCCCTTGAACGGCTTCAGATCCGCCTCAAGCTGATGGCGGAACTCCGAGTTGGCCAGAACCACCCCGGCAAGGAAGGTGCCAAGCGCGGGCGACAATCCGACCAGCGTCATCAGAAAGGCCGTGCCCAGCACCATGAGGAGAGAGATGAAGGTGGACATCTCGGGCAGCTTGGCGGCATGGACAAAGCGGAAGATCGGGCGCGACAGGTAATGCCCGGCCAGCACGATTCCCGCCACGATGGCCAGCGTCAGCAGCGTGGTGGCCCAGCCCGGCAGTTGCTGCACCAGCGTCACGATGGGCACCGCCTGTTCGGCATGGTCCACCACCGCCTCGGGGTTCGACACGCCGAAGACGGCTGGATTGACCGTGGCGGTCAGGTCGGGCAGCGCCAGCAGCGGGATCACCGCCAGCATCGGGATCACCGCGATATCCTGCGTCAGCAGCACCGAAAACCCGGCCCGCCCCCCCGGGCTGCGCATCAGGTTCTTTTCCGACAGGGTTTGCAGCACGATGGCGGTGGACGACATCGAGCCGAGCAGCCCCAGCGTCAGCGCCACATTCAGGTTTTGCCCCAGCGCCACCAGCGCCGCGGTCAGCGCCAGCGTCGTGACCGCGACCTGCGCCCCGCCCAGGCCAAGCAGCTTGTGCCGCATTTCCCATAAGGCGCGTGGCTCCAGCTCCAGCCCGATCAGGAACAGCATCAGCACCACGCCAAATTCGGCAAAATGGTGCAGGTCGCCGGTTTCCGCCCCGGTCAGGCCCAGAACCGGCCCCATCAGGATGCCCGCTCCTAAGTAGCCCAGCACCGAGCCAAGCCCGGCGCGCACCGACAGCGGCACCACCAGAACGGCGGCACCCAGATAGATCGAGGCGAGCAGCAGGAAGCTTTCCATCGGAACTCAGGTTGGCAGGGGGGCGTCGGCCTTGAGCTGGTCCATGACGATCTGGCTCTGAACCCGCGCAACCGCCGGATGCGGCAGAAGGCGTTGATGAATCAGGCGGTTCAGGGCGGGCAGATCGGCACACCAGACGCGCAACAGATAGTCCGCCTCGCCGGTCAATGTCCATGCCGAGATCACCTCGGGCAGGGTGGAAATCAGGCTGCCGAAACTTTTGGCGGTATCGGGCGAATGTGCCGTCATCTGCACCTGCACAAAGGCCTGCACCGTCAGGCCCAGCCGGGCCGGGTCCAGCCTTGCGGCATAGCCGGTGATCAGGCCCGCCGCCTCAAGCCTTGCGCGGCGGCGGGCGGCCTGACTGGCCGAAAGGGTCAGACGCTCGCCCAGTTCCTGCGCGGTCAGTATGGCATTGCGTTGCAGGGCGGCTAGAAGCTGCGAATCGGTTTCGTCAATCATGCGGGTTTCTCGCGCTTGGGTCGTGATTTTCGATATTATCGCGCGTTCCACAGTCAAATGATACGGTCTCATGCGCACCCCGCGCAAAACCCATGCGCTAGACTTAGGTTATCCAGACTGGGAGGTCATCATGGGTCCGTTTCCGCATTCCGCCCCGCGCGCCGTGATTGGTCCGCAAAATCCCGCCGGCACCGATGGGTTCGAGTTTGTCGAATTCGCCCATCCCGAGCCGCAGGCGCTGCGCGATCTTTTTGCCCGCATGGGCTTTACCCTGACCGCGCGGCACCCGGAGCGGGCGGTGGAGCTGTGGCAGCAAGGCGATATCACCTATATCCTGAACGACGAACCCGGCAGCCATGGCCGCCGTTTTGTCGAGGAACACGGGCCCTGCGCCCCCTCGATGGGCTGGCGGGTGGTGGATGCCGCCCATGCCTTTGCCCATGCCGTCGCCAATGGCGCCACGCCCTATGAGGGGCCGGGCAAGCTTCTGGACTGGCCGGCGATTGTCGGCATCGGCGGCAGCCTGATCTATTTCACCGATGACTATGGCCCCGGGATCAATCCCTATGACGGGTTCGATTTCGTCACGGCGGCAAAACCGGCCGGTGTGGGGTTCCACTATCTCGACCACCTGACCCACAATGTTCACAAGGGCAATATGGACCTGTGGTTCGGCTTTTATCAGCGGCTGTTCGGCTTTCGCCAGATCCGGTTCTTCGACATCGAGGGCAAGTATACCGGGCTTTATTCCCGCGCGCTGACCAGCCCCTGCGGCCGCATCCGCATTCCGATCAACGAGGATCGCGGCGAGACCGGGCAGATCGTGGAATACCTGCGCCGCTACAACGGCGAGGGCATCCAGCATATCGCCGTGGGCACGGATGATCTTTACAGCGCGACCGATGAGATTGCCGCGCGAGGGCTGAAATTCATGCCCAAGCCGCCGATGGCCTATTACGAGCTGTCGAAAACCCGGGTCATCGGCCATGAGGAGCCGCTGGAGCGCATGGCGCAACACGGCATCCTGATCGACGGCGAAGGCGTGGTGGATGGCGGTGAGACGCGGATTTTGTTGCAGATTTTCTCGAAAACCGTGATCGGGCCGATCTTCTTCGAGTTCATCCAGCGCAAGGGCGATGATGGCTTTGGCGAGGGCAATTTCCGCGCCCTGTTTGAAAGCATCGAGGCGGATCAGATTGAGCGGGGCGTGTTGCAGGGGGCGTAGAACCGTTTCATGTGATATGACAACGTATTGATTGCACTTGCAAAAGTCGCAGTTTCGGAAACGGTCTTTCCCGGAACTGCGGCAATTGCTGTCCGATTTCCGCCACATTTCGGCCCCAATCTGGCAAGGCTTTTTGAAAGGTTCTGCCATGGGTCCGTTCCCGCATTCCGCGCCGCTTGCCACAATCAGCCCCGAAAATCCGGCGGGCACCGACGGGATGGAGTTCATCGAATTCGCCCATCCCGAGCCGGACACGCTGCGCGAGGTGTTTCACCGCATGGGCTTTGCCCTTGTGGCGCGGCACCGCAGCCGGGCGATCGAACTGTGGCAGCAGGGCGATGTGACCTATATTCTGAACGACGATCCCGAAAGCCATGCCCGCCGTTTCGTGCAGGATCATGGGCCCTGCGCGCCGTCGATGGGCTGGCGGGTGGTCGATGCGGCGGCGGCGCTGGCCCATGCGGTGGCACAGGGGGCGGCGGAATACACCGGCCCGGGCAAGGCGCTGGACCTGCCTGCGGTGGTGGGGATCGGCGGCAGCCTGATCTATTTCACCGATGCCTATGCGGCGCGGGGCACCGGCCATCCCTATGGTGATTTCGACTGGCTGGACGTGGCGAAACCGGCGGGGGTGGGGTTCCACTATCTCGACCATCTGACCCATAATGTCCACAAGGGCAACACCGGGAAATGGGCGGCTTTCTATGAAAAGCTGTTCAACTTCAAGCAGATCACCTTCTTTGACATTGACGGAAAATACACCGGCTTCCGCAGCCAGGCGATGCAGTCGCCCTGTGGCCGCATCCGCATTCCGATCAACGAGGACAAGGGCGAGACAGGCCAGATCATCGAATACCTGCGCCGCTACAACGGCGAGGGCATTCAGCATATCGCGGTCGGCACCGAAAGCATCTATGACGCCGCCGATGAAATCCACGCCCGCGGCCTGCGCTTCATGCCCAAGCCGAACTGGGCCTATTACGAGATGAGCCGCGAGCGGGTCGCAGGCCATGACGAGCCGCTGGAGCGGATGGCCAAACATGGCATCCTGATCGACGGCGAAGGCGTGGTGGGCGGCGGTGAGACCAAGGTGCTGTTGCAGATCTTCTCGAAAACCGTGATCGGGCCGATCTTCTTTGAATTCATCCAGCGCAAGGGCGATCAGGGCTTTGGCGAGGGCAATTTCAAGGCACTGTTCGAGTCGATCGAGCGCGACCAGATCGAGCGCGGGGTGCTGGCGGCGGAGTGACCGCCTCAGCCCTTGGGCAGTTTCAGCACCACAAGGCGTGAGCCTTTCTGATAGCGCAGCTCGTTGTCGGTGATGGCGGCCACCTTGCCGCCGTCGATCCGGTCGCCGACCCGGACCTTTTTGTAAGAGCCGTTGGAACTGCGCACCAGCGCATAGCGTTTCGACTGCGTGCCATAGACGCCGATCAGGTTGGTCTTGCCCAGATCAATGGCATTGCTGAACGTGGCCTGTTTCGCCACCGAAGCCTTGGTCGGGATCGAGGGGGCAGCCGAAGCGATTTCCGGCTCGTCATCCGCTTCATGCGCGGGTTCCGTGGCCTTGGACGAGGATTTCGCGGCGGTCTTCACCGGCTCGGGTTCCGGTTCGGGCTTGGCGGCGGGCCGGGTCGCCTCGGCCACCGCCGCCTCGACCGAGCGCGACAGATCGGCGGGGCGCGAAACGGGTTTGCGCGAAATGGCGACGGCCAGCGGGCTGATCCCGGCACTGGCCTCTTGCGCGGCAATTTCCGACTGCGCCGCGAGGGAGGCGCTGGCCGAAGCCTGCCGCGCCGCCTGCCCGGCGGCCAGCACGGATTCGGGCCGCAGCCGGGGGCGCAGACTGGCAAAGCGGCTGTCGGCTGCGGGGGCAAGCGAGGTGCCGTCGTCAGGATTGGCGGCAGGCGGGGTCAGCCCCGCAGGGCGGGCGCGCGGCCGAAAGCCGGCAAGGGCGGGATCGGCGGCGGGTGCCGCCTCGGGTGTTTCTGACGCGGTTTCGGTCGTGGCAGGGGTCGCGACGGTTGTCAGCGCCTCGGGCCGGGCGGGCGGCACACGCGGCGGCTTGCCCGCGATCAGGGTCACGCCTTCGGGGGTGACGATGCCTTCGGGTGTCGGCTTGATCAGACCCTGATCGTCGAATTGATAGACGGTGCCAAAGGGCGGGGGGGCAGCCTGCGCCGTGGGCAGGCTGTCGCCGCGCCCTTCGGGCGAAGGCAGGGTCAGAGGATCGGCGGGCGCCGGGGGGGCGTCCATCGTGGCAAGAAAGATTTCGTCCTGCGTGCCCGAGGCGGGCGGCGGCGCAGCCTCCATCTCGCTGGTCTGTGGTGCCGGGGTGGCGGGGGCATCGGCGACAGGCAGGTCGGCTGCGGCGACCTCTTCTGCCGGGGCGGGTTCGGCGGTGGTTTCGGCGAAATCCGCCGGATCCTGCATGTCGGCCAGCATTTCATCCGCAGGATCGGGGATGTCGCCGGCCTGATCCGCCGCAAGATCGGTTGGCGCCGCAACGGAGGTATCGGTCGCGGCGCTTTGCACCGCGTCCGGGGTTTCCCCCTGCATCGAGGACAGGGTGATCGAGGACCAGGCCGCCACCACGGCAAGGAACAAGAGCAGCAAGCCGACAAGGATCAGCCCCAGATGACGCGGCTTGCCACGCACCGGGTCGGGGCGTCCGCCAAGGCCGCCGAAGGCCGAGGGGCGCGCCGGGCTTGCCGCTGCGGCGGGTCTGGCGGTGGTGGGCGCAGCCTCGGTTCCCACGGCAACGGCTGCCGCGGCGGGAAGGGCCGGTTTTTTCTTGCCCTTGCCGGCAAGGCCCGGGGCGGTCACCAGCGCGCCCAGCCCCTTTCCCGCCTTGCCATCGCGCAGGGCGGGGGCCACGGCGGGGCGGGGCGGCTTGGGGGCGGCGCCAAGGGCGGGGCGGTCGCCACGCGGTGGCGCGCTTGGCAGCGGACGCGCCGCTGCGGGGCGTTCCACCGCCGGGGCCTTGGCTGCCGATGGCTTGCCTGCCGTCCCCGCCGTCTCGGCGGCGCGGCGGCTGGCAAAGGCCATGGCCGGGGTCCAGGCCGGCATCGGTGGCGTGTCATCCTCGATCCCTGGGGCGGTCACGCTGGAGGCCGGGCGCGGCGGTTCGGCCTCATCATCGACATCCAGCGCCATCGGTGCCTCTTCGGCAGGCTCTGCCGGGGCGGGGTCAAAGGCGGGTTCGGGCGCCGCAACCTCTGCCGGGGCCGTGAACATCGCCATCGGGTTCAGGTCGGGATCGGCGGCCAGAAGCTCTTCCGGTTCCGGCTCTGGTCGGGGCGCGGTGGTCTGACCGGTGAAAAACCCTTGCGGTGCAAGATCTTCGTCCGGCAGATCGGCGGGTTCCGCGGGCAGGGCGGGCGCGGGCGGTTCTGCTGGCAGAACCGCTTCGACCGGCTCGGGGGCGGGCGGCGCCATCACCGGCGGATTGATCGACAGTGCCGGGCCACGGGCAGGCGCGACAGGTTCGGGCACAAAGGCAGGCTCGGGCGCGACGGGTTCGGCCAGCGGCTCCGGTTCGGCCACGGCTTCGACGGGGACTTCGGCCACAGGCTCTGCCATCGGCTCCGGCACGGGCTCAGGTTCCGGTGCGGGTTCCGGTTCGGGCGTGGGCAGAACCCGGGCGGTGACGGCGATCGGCTCTGCATCCCGTTCAACGCTGTCGCCCTGCGGCAAAAGGGTCGCGGCAAGGCTGCTGGGGCCGAACCACGGCTCTCCGGCAAAGGCGCCCGGCGCGGGTGCAGCCACAAAACCGATGGGGTTGAAGCGATGCTCGGCGGCGAACCCCTCGGCCTCGGCCAGGGTTTCGCGGGCGATCACGGCAACCTGCACCTCATCGCCGCGGCCGGACCAGTCGAACACCAGTTCGTCCACCTCATAAGGCGTGCGCCCAGCCAGGGCGGCCCGAATCTGCGCCGCCTTTTCCGCCGGATCGGCGGCGGGGGCCGAGACCGTGGTATAAAGGATCTGGTCGTTCGGGATCACCAGTTTGGTGGCGATGCCGCGGGGCGACAGGCCCAGCGCCGTCGCACGCAGATAGGCAAGCGCCGCAGGCAGGTCGGGTTCGTCGATGGGAACGCTGCCCACCTGATGCCAGCCGTTGCCGGTGCGATGCAGGAGAGCGATGGCGTTGTCCCGGAAGTCGAGGGCAAAAGCTGGTTTCATTCCACGGGTCTAGCATATTGTCCGGGGACGCGGGAACGCGCCCCGGTGGGGTTTCTGCTAACTACAGCAGCTTTTCGCCGAAGGAAAGAAAAACGCCCCCCACCGCCAAGGATCGGCCAAGGATGGGCTTGCGCCGTGCGTTTCATGATCACAGCTTGAACGCGACGACCTTGAAGGAGGCAAAGATGCGGAAACTGAAAACACTGATGCTGACGACGGTGCTGGCCTTGCCGCTGGCGGGAACGGCCATGGCGCAACAGGCGCCGGTGCCGCAGATCACCGTGACGGGTGAGGCATCGGTGCAGGCGGTGCCGGATATGGCGACGGTCTCGCTCGGGGTCACCACGGTTGCAGCCACCGCAGCCGAGGCGATGGCGGCCAATACTGCCGCACTGGCGCAGGTGATCGAGCAGCTGAAAGCGGCGGGGATCGAGCCGCGCGATCTGCAGACGGCAAGCCTGTCGCTGAACCCCAACTGGACCGGCTATGACAGCAGCAGCAATCAGCCGCAGACCATCACCGGCTATACCGCCTCGAACCAGTTGAGCGTGCGGGTGCGTGAAGTGGGCAAGCTGGGCGCGGTTCTGGATGCTGCGATCACCGATGGGGCCAATACGCTGAATGGCATCAGCTTTGAGCTGGCCTCGCCGCGCCCGGTGCTGGATCAGGCGCGCAAGGCGGCCACCGAAGACGCCCGCGCCCGGGCCGAACTCTTGGCCGCGGCGGCGGGGGTGAAGCTGGGCCGCGTGCTGTCGATCAGCGAAGGCGGCGGCTATGGCGGCCCGATGCCGATGTTCAAGGCCGACGCCGCCTCGGCCCCGGTGCCGGTCGAAGCCGGGGAGATCGGGCTGAGCGCGGCGGTGACGGTGACTTACGAGATCGTGCAGTAAGCCTGCCGGGTGTTGCGTAGGATGGGCAATATTGCCCATCCTACCGTATCCCTTACCCCACGGCCTTGGTCAGCGCCTGGTCCAGATCGGCGATGATGTCGGCGGGGTCTTCGATACCGATGGAGACGCGGACCACGTTGGGGGCGGCGCCGGCGCGGATTTGCGCCTCTTCCTCCAACTGGCGGTGGGTGGTCGAGGCGGGGTGGATGATCAGGCTGCGGGTGTCGCCGAGGTTGGCGACATGGGAGAACAGCTTGAGGCTGTCCACCAGTTTCACGCAAGCCTCATACCCGCCCTTGACCGCGAAGGTGAAAAGCGCCCCGGCCCCCTTGGGCACGATCATTTCCGCGCGCTTGCGATAGGGCGAGGAGTGCAGCCCGGCATAGGTCACAAACTCGACGCGGGGGTCTTGCTCCAGCCATTCGGCGACAATGGCGGCATTCTCGACGTGGCGCTGCATCCGCAGGCCCAGCGTCTCGATCCCCATCAGGGTGTAATGGGCGCCTTGCGGGTTCATCGTCATGCCCAGATCGCGCAGGCCGACGGCGATGGAATGGAAGGTGAAGGCCATCGCCCCCAGTGCGGGGTGGAAGGCCAGCCCGTGATAGGCGGGTTCCGGTTCCGACAGCGAGGGGAACTTGCCCGAGGCGGACCAGTCGAACTTGCCCGAATCCACCACAACGCCGCCCGTCACCGTGCCGTTGCCGGTCAGGTATTTGGTGGCCGAATGCACGACCAGTGTCGCGCCATGCTCGATGGGTTTGCAGAGGTAAGGCGTGGCGGTGGTGTTGTCCACGATCAGCGGGACGCCCGCCCGATCGGCGATGCGGGCCAGCGCATCAAGGTCGCTGACATAGCCGCCGGGGTTGGCGATGGTTTCGCAGAAGATGGCGCGGGTATTCTCGTCGATGGCATGTTCGACGGCCAGAAGATCGTCGGTATCGACAAACTTGGCCGACCAGCCAAAGCGTTTGATCGTCTGGGAAAACTGGGTGATCGTGCCGCCGTACAGCCGCGACGAGGCGACGATGTTCTTGCCCGGACCCATCAGCGGGAAGAGCGCCATGATCTGCGCCGCATGGCCGGAAGAGCAGCAGATCGCCCCCGCGCCACCCTCAAGCGCGCAGACCCGGTTGGCCAGCGCCGAAACCGTCGGGTTGGTCAGCCGCGAGTAGATATAGCCGACCTCTTGCAGGTTGAAGAGCTTGGCGGCGTGATCGGCGTCGCGGAACACATAGGCCGTGGTCTGATAGATCGGCACCTGGCGCGCGCCGGTGGCCGGATCGGGGGCCGTGCCCGCGTGAATGGCGAGCGTGTCGAAGCCCAAAGGTCTGTCGGTCATGGATGCCTCCCAGCAGTTATGGTGCGCAGGCTAGGCGCCGGGCGCGAGCTTGTGAAGGGGGAGGCGCGGCTTTCGGCCGAAGACTGCCCTGCGGCAATTGAGGCGGACCAAGGGGGACGAGCCAAATTCGTTGCAACGAATTTGCAAATTTCTTGGAAGAAATTTGGGGCCTTACTTCCAGCGGCGGTGAATCCAGAGCCATTGTTCGGGGTAGCGGCGCACCAGCGCCTCAAGGCTGTCGTTCAGGGCCTGGGTCATGGCTTCGGGCGGGCCGGGGGGGATCGGCGGTTCCACCACGATCTGGAACGAAAGCCCGTCCGGCTGACGGATGCCATAGGTCGGGATCACCAGGGCGTCATATTTCAGGGCCAGTTCCGCGGCCGACAGGGCCGTCAGCGCGCGGTGGCCGAAAAAGGTCAGTTCGGCGCCGTGGCGCATGTGCTGGTCGATCAGCAGGCCCAGCATCCCGCCGCCGCGCAGATGGCGCACCATTTCGGCAAGGCCACGCTTGCCCCGGGGGAAAAGCGGCGTGCCTATGGCCGAGATCGCCGCAACATAATGGCGGTTGAAGGCGCGGTTCTTCATCGGGTTATAGAGCGCGCCCACACGGAAGCCGCGGGCGATAAGGGCCGCCCGGCTGGCGTCGTAATTGCCGAAATGGCCGGTGACCAGCACCACCGGGCGGCCTTCGCGGTGGGCAGCCTCCAGTATGCCCACCCCGGCGCCGGTCAGCGGCAGGCCGGCGGCGCGGGCGGTGAAGGCCGGGCCGGAGTAAATCTCGATCAGGGTGCGGCCCACATTGTCGGGCACGGCGCGGGTGATGCGGGCGACCTCGGCCTTGGGCAGGTCCGGCAGGATCAGCGCCAGATTGGCGCGGATGCGGCGGCGGTAACCGGCCACCGGCGCTACCAGATGCGCCATGACCCAGCCGCAGAGCGGCACCCGCCAGCGATAGGGCAAGAGCAAAAGCCCCCGGATCAGGCCAAGGATCACGGCATTCTCAAGCCGGTCGCGCAGCGAAAGGGGGGCTGTGTCGTCCATGGTTTCGGCTGAACTCCCGGCTCAACGCTCGGCGCGGCGGGCGGCCACGGTTTCGCGGTGCCAAACGTAAAGACCCGCCGTCACGATCACAAGCGCGCCGATCACCGTCCAGAAATCCGGCCATTCGCCATAAAGCACGATGCCCCAGAAGGTGGCGCAGAGGATGCCGGCATAGGCGAAGGGCGCCACAACCGAGGCTTCGGCCAGCGAGAAGGACCGGATGATGCAAAGCTGCGCGCCCGACCCCAGAAGGCCGATCACGGCAAAACGGATCAGGTCCAGCCCGGTGATCGGCTGCCAGACGAACGGCAACGCCAGCCCCGCCGCCACCGTGCCGAACAGGGCGGCGTGCAGAAGCGAGGTCCATGGCGGTTCGCGGCTGCCGATATGGCGGGTCAGAAGGGCGTTGCCGGTATAGCAGACCGCGCAGGCCAGCGGCAGCAGGGCGGCCGGACTGAACACGCCCGCGCCGGGGCGGATCACGATCAGCGCCCCGATCAGCGCCGCGATCACCCCCAGAAGCCGCCGCGGCCCCAGACGCTCGCCCAGAAACAGCGCGGCGCCAAGGGTGATCAGCACCGGGTTGATATCGGTCAGGGCGGTCGCCTCGGCCAGCCCGATATAGCCCAGCGAGACGAAGAAGAACGAGGTCGCCCCGAACTGGCAGGCCGAGCGGACAAGATGGGCCCACGGGTGCTGCGTGCGCAGCGCGGGCATCACCCGGCGCGGCCCCAAGAGCAGCGCCACCACCAGCGCCTGTCCGGCAAAGCGGGCCCAGATCACCTGCGGCGCCGGATAGCGTGCGATCAGCCCCTTGGCCAGCGCATCCATCGCGGTGAAAAGGACGATGGCGGCGAGCATCAGAAGGATGCCCCGGCGGGTGTTGGCCGCCGATAGCGGTGCAGAAGCGAGGGTCATGTCGGGCCTTGAAACGGGCGCTGAATTGCACCGATGGCAAAATGCGGCGGGGCGCGGCGCCCTTCATGGCGCCGCGCCCCGCCGGGTGCAAGCGGTTACTCGGCGGCGCGCAGGTCGCCGGGACCGGCGAGCGGAC
Organism: Tabrizicola fusiformis; assembly: GCF_013328815.1. GTDB lineage: Bacteria > Pseudomonadota > Alphaproteobacteria > Rhodobacterales > Rhodobacteraceae > Fuscibacter. The sequence goes on along the minus strand of NZ_JABUHN010000006.1, from coordinate 33,416 downwards.
CATTGCCCGGGGCCAGCCGCGCCCGCAGGTCGGACTGGTCGGCGGCCAGAAGCGCGATCCGTTCCGCCAGAACCGAGGCTGCGGGTTCGTCGGGTTCTTCCTCTTTCTGGCCGACCACGCGGCTGAAGATCAGCCCCAGAAGCCGCGAGAAATCGTCCATGATCAGGTAGAAGGACGGCACGATCACCAGCGACAGAACGGTGGACACGATGATGCCGCCGATCACGGCCGTGGCCATCGGTGCGCGGAAGGCGCCGCCTTCGCCCACCCCCAGCGCCGAGGGCAGCATCCCCGCCGACATGGCGATCGAGGTCATCACGATGGGCTGGGCGCGCTTGTGGCCAGCCTCGATCACCGATTTCACCCGGTCCATGCCGCGCGCCCGCATCTCGATGGCAAAGTCGATCAGCAGGATGGCGTTCTTGGTCACAATGCCCATCAGCATCAGAATCCCGATCAGCACCGGCATCGACAGCGCCGAATTGGTCAAGAGCAGCGCCGCCGCCACCCCGCCGATGGCCAGCGGCAGCGAGAACAGGATGGTGAAAGGCTGGATCACCGAACCGAAGAGCAGGATCAGCACCGTCAGCACCAGAAGCAGGCCCAGAAGCATGGCCTGACCGAAGCTGGCGAAAAGTTCGGCCTGAATTTCGGCATCGCCCGATTCCTGCAACCGGGCAGAGGCGGGCAGTTTCACCGTCTCGGCCACTTTCTTGAAGTTTTCAGAAGCGGTGCCAAGGGCGACGCCCACCGGCAGGTTGGCGCCGATGGTGGCGCGGCGTTCCTTGTTCAGCCGCTTCACCGTCGAGGGGCCTTCGCCGATGCGCACATCGGCCACCGTCGAAAGCGGCACCTGCGCGCCGGTGGCGGTGGTCAGTTTCAGGTTGGAGATGCGCGACAGGTTTTCGCGGCTGGCATCATCCAGCCGGACCCGCATCGGGATCAGCCGGCTGTCGATGGAGATTTTGGCCAGTTGGGCATCGACATCGCCGATGGTGGCGACGCGGACCACCGAAGCGATCTGTTCGGTGGTGATGCCCAGCCGGGCCGCTTCGTCCATACGCGGCACGATCTGGATTTCGGGGCGCGGCAGGGCGCCTTCCGAGGCGACATCGGCCAGGGTGGGTTCCTTGCGCAGCGCCTCTTCCAGCGCGGCCACGGCGCCATTCAGGTCGGCCTCGTTTGCGGCTAGGATCGAGTAGGAGATGTCCCGCTCGCCCCGGTCGTTGAGCTTGAAGGCGCGGATGTCGGGGATCACGGCGAGGCGGCGGAAAATCTCGGCCTCGATCAGGTTCTGCGGCACCGTGCGGCCCTTGTTCTCGACCACGGGAACCAGCGCGCCGATCAGGGGAATGCGGCGGCCCAGCTCGGACAGTTTCAGCGTCAGCCGCGGGTCCAGCTTGACCAGCGAAACGGTGATGGCGGCGCGGCGGGTGTCAAGGTCGCCGGTGGGCGAGGTGCCGCCAAGGACGAAGATGTTCTCGATCCCTTCGATGTCGCGGATCACCTTGACCATTTCCTGCGTGGTGCGGTCGGTTTCCTCGAGTGTCGAGCCGGGGGGTAGTTCGACCGAGACGGAAATGCGGCTGACATCCTCGGGCGGCATGAAGCTGCCGGGAACCTGCAGCATGGCGCCGACCGAGATGATCACCACCACCACCGCGACGACGAGGGTGACATAGTAGCGGCCCAGCCGGATCGGCAGCCGCCGCCCGGCGAGCGGGATCGAGCCGAAGCGCCAGGTGCCGGTGGTGGCCTTCACGAAAGCCATATAGCCGCGCATGAAGCGCCCGTCGCGGTGGCCATGTTCGGTGCCGGCGTCCTTGGCGCTCATCAGATAGGCGGCCATCATGGGCGTGATGAGACGCGCGACCAACAGAGAGAACATCACGGCGATGGCCACGGTCAGGCCGAATTGCCGGAAATACTGGCCCGGAATGCCGGGCATGAACGACACCGGGACGAAGACCGCGATGATGGTGAAGGTGGTGGCGATCACCGCAAGGCCGATCTCGTCCGCGGCGTCGATGGCGGCGCGGTAGGGGGTTTTGCCCATGCGGATGTGGCGGGTGATGTTCTCGATCTCCACGATGGCATCATCCACCAGAATGCCGGTGGCCAGCGTCATCGCAAGGAAGGACACGAGGTTGAGCGAGAAGCCGATCATGTCCATCACCCAGAAGGTGGGGATGGCCGAGAGCGGCAGCGCCACGGCGGAAATCAGCGTGGCTCGCCAGTTGCGCAGGAAGGCCAGCACCACCAGAACCGCCAGCAGCGCGCCTTCCAGCAGGGTGTGGATGGCGGCCTCGTAGTTGCCATAGGTGTAGAACACGGTTTCATCGACCAGATTGATCGACACCCCGGGGTTCTTGGCGCGCAGGTCGTCCAGCACCTTGTTGACCGTTTCGGCCACCGACACCTCAGAGGCGCCCTTGGCGCGGAAGACGGCAAAAGTCACCACTTGTTCGCCGTTCAGCCGCGAGAAAGAGCGCAGTTCCTCGTAGCTGTCCACCACCTGACCGAGTTCGGACAGTTTGACAAAGCGGCCCGAGGGCAAAGCGATGGTGGTGGCGGCCAGTTTCGCCACCGTTTCGGCATCGCCGAGGGTGCGGATGGCCTGTTCGCCCTCGCCCAGTTCCGACCGGCCCGCGCCCATGTTCTTGTTCGTCGCGCGCAGTTGCGCGTTAACGGTCGAGGCGGTGATGCCGTGGCTTTCCAGCTTGACCGGGTCGAGCAGGATCTGAATCTCGCGGTCGGCCCCGCCATAGCGTTCGACCTTGCCCACCCCGGCGCGGCCTTGAAGCGCACGTTTCACGGTGTCATCGACGAACCACGACAATTCTTCAAATGTCATGGCGGGGGCGGTCACGGCAAAGCTCATGATCGCCTGCCCCTCAACGTCGATGCGGGTCACGCTCGGGGTTTCGACATCGGCAGGCAGATCGCCCGCGATGCCGTCGATGGCGTCCTTGACGTCCTGCACCGCCTTGTCGGTGGTGACCTCCATGCGGAATTCTATGGCGGTGGTCGAAACCCCGTCAGAAATGGTCGAGACGATGTTCTTGACGCCGGTGATGCCGGAAACGGCATCCTCGACCTCTTTGGTGACCTGGGTTTCCATCTCGGCGGGGGCGGCGCCCGATTGTACCACGGTCACGGCGACCAGAGGCACGTCGATATTGGGAAACCGGGTGATCGGCAGCGAGTTGAAGCTTTGCCAGCCCAGAACGAGCAGCATCACGAAGGCCAGCAGCGGCGCGACCGGATTGCGGATGGACCATGCAGAGAAGTTCATCGCGGTTGCCTCAGTTGCTGGCGGCGGGGACGGGGTTGATGCGGTCGCCGTTGCGCACGAAGGCCCCGGCCTTGGTCACGATCTGGTCGCCTTCGGACAGGCCCGACACGATTTCCACCCAGCCGCCATCGCGGATGCCGGAGGTGATCTCGACCCGGGCCACGGTATCGCCATTGACCTTCATCACGGTGGTCATGCCATCGGTGGCGCCGACGGCGGTGACGGGCACGGCCAGCGCCTCATGCTCGGCGATGGTGATGGCGGCTTCGGCGAACATGCCGGCGCGGACAGTCTCGGACGCGTCCACCACGATGCGGACCCGGCCAAGCCGCGAGGCGGTGTCGATGGTCGGCTCGACCAGCCGCACGGTGCCGGTCAGCGGTGCGGCGGCCCCCGAGAGGGTCAGCGTCGCCTTTTGGCCGGGTGCGAGGCGCAGAAGGTCGCGCTCGGCCACATCGGCCTGCATTTCCAGCGCGCCGTCACGGATCAGGGTGAACATCGGCTGGCCTGCCGCCGAAGCGATGGCGCCGATACGGGCATTGCGGGCGGTGATCACGCCGGCCACCGGGGCGGTGACCTCGGTGCGCGACAGTTGCAACTCGGTGTTGGCGGCCTGCGCCTCGGCCAGGGTCTGGTTGGCGCGGGCGCTTTCCAGCGCCTGACGCGCCACGGCCACGCCGGCATCGGCGGAAGTCGCGGCAGCGGCGGCCTGATCGGCGGCGGCCTGGCTGGTGGTGCCCTGCGCCTGCAACTTGGCGGTGCGGTCGGCCACGCGGCGGGCTTCGGCGGCGGTGCTTTCGCTTTCGATCAGGCCGGCCTCGGCCTGGGCCACGGCGGCCTTGGCGGCGGCGACGGTGGCGGCCAACTGGCTGCGTTGCAGTTCAAGGGTGGACACCGACAGCCGGGCCAGAACCTGACCTGCGGTGACCGTATCGCCCACATCGACCAGAAGCGCCTCGATCTGCTGGCCTTCGATCAGGGGCGCAACCTGCACCTCTTCGATGGGCGCGATCAGGCCGGAAGCCAGGACGATATCGGTCAGATGCCGCTTGCCCACGGTTGAAACGGTGATGGCGGGCAGAACCTCGGCCACGGTGGCGGGTGCGGCTTCGGAGGCTTCGGCAAAAAGGGCGGTGGGGGCGGCGCCAAGCAAAAGGGCGGCGAGGGCGGGAAGAACGGCAATGCGCATCACGTCATGACTTTCGGTCTGGAGGCGGAAATCTCGTCAAGGGTCTGGTCGATACTACGCAGGATCAGCTCTGTCAGATGACCATGCAGGCGCGGATTGCCGGGTGCGATCATGCTGGAGGATTTGAACAGAACGATAATGAAGGCGGCATGGGCGCCGAATTGCTCATGCGAGGCTTTGGGTTCAAGGCCGGTTTCAGCGGCGAAAACCTGTGTCAGGTAGGACAGGATTTCGGCCTCCATGCGGCAGGATGCCTCGCCGATCTCGGGTTTGCGTTGGGCGGCGGCGGTGATTTCCGCCCAAAGTTTGCCGTCGTTGCAGTTCTGATGCTCGGGGATGCGGAGGTGCAACAGGCGGCGCAGCGCCTCGAGCGGGCGGGGGGCCGCGATGACGGCGGCAAAATCCCGCTCCATCTCGGCAAGGTCATGGGCGATCAGCGCTGCGACAATGGCCGCCTTGGAGGGGAAATAGCGGTAGAAGTTGCCCACGCTCATCCCGGCGGCGCGGGCGAGATCCTGCATGGATGCGCCATCGAACCCCTTTTCGGCAAAGGCGGTGCGGACAGAGGCAAGGATTTCGCTGCTGCGCTGTTCGGCAGCGGGGGGTGTGGCGGGGATATGAAGCATGGGGGATGTGGGAATGAACGTTCATTCACAGGCATGGCAAAGCCTGACCCCAAGGTCAAGCGTCATCTGTGGCGTCATCTGTGGCGGTGGGGCCATCTGATGCCGCAATGCCGCATCGGCGGGCAGAAGGCGGAATCGGGCGGCGCGGACGGGGCAAGGTTGCGTGGCCCTTGGGGGCCGTGTATCACGCGCAAATATGGACAGCGGCGGCTTTGGAGGCAACATGCGTCGGGTTGTGGTGACGGGTCTGGGGATGGTCACGCCATTGGCTTGCGGCGTCGAGGAAACCTGGAGCCGCCTTCTGGCGGGGCAATCGGGCGCGGGGCCGATCACGCGGTTCGATGCGTCCAATGTGGTGACGCAATATGCCTGCGAAATCCCGATGGGCGATGGCAGCGACGGCACCTTCAACGCCGATGACTGGATGGAGCCGAAGGACCGCCGCAAGGTGGATGATTTCATCCTTTACGGCATGGCGGCGGCCACGCAGGCGGTGCGCGATTCCGGCTGGGAGCCGCAGGACGAAGAAAGCCGCCAGCGGACCGGCGTGATGATCGGTTCCGGCATCGGCGGGCTGACGACGATTGCGGAAACTGCGGTGCTGATCAAGGAAAAGGGGCCAAAGCGGGTTTCCCCCTTCTTCATTCCGGGCAGCCTGATCAACCTGATCTCGGGTCAGGTTTCCATCCGGTTCGGTTTCAAGGGCCCGAACCATGCGGTGGTGACGGCCTGTTCCACCGGCGCCCATGCCATCGGCGATGCGGCGCGGCTGATCATGCTGGGCGATGCCGATGTGATGGTGGCGGGTGGCGCCGAAAGCCCGATTTCCGAGATTGGCATTGCCGGGTTCAACGCCTGCAAGGCTTTGTCCACCAAGCGCGCCGACGAGCCGCAGAAGGCCAGCCGCCCCTATGACGCCGACCGCGACGGCTTTGTCATGGGCGAGGGTGCCGGTGTGGTGGTGCTGGAAGAATACGAACACGCCAAGGCGCGTGGGGCGAAGATTTACGCCGAGGTGCTGGGCTATGGCCTGTCGGGCGACGCTTATCACATCACCGCACCGTCGGAAGATGGCGACGGCGGGTTCCGCAGCATGGCGGCGGCGCTGAAGCGGGCTGGGCTGGAACCGGCGGATGTGGATTACATCAACGCCCATGGCACCAGCACAATGGCCGACACCATCGAGTTGGGCGCGGTTGAACGGTTGATGGGCGATGCGGCGGCCAAGGCCACGATGTCTTCGACGAAGTCGAGCATCGGGCACCTTCTGGGCGCGGCGGGCGCGGTCGAGGCGATTTTCTGCGTGCTGGCCATCCGGGACCAGATCGCGCCGCCGACGATCAACCTCGACACGCCGGCGGTGCAGCCGAAGCTGGATCTGGCGCCGAACAAGGCGGTCAAGCGCAAGATTGACGTGGCGCTGTCGAACTCGTTCGGTTTTGGCGGCACCAATGCCAGCCTTGTGCTGGGCAAGGTGCGCTGAGGATGTGGCGGGCCATCGCCTCGAATGCGCTGACGCTGTTCATCGTCGGGCTGATCGTGCTGGCGGGGATTCTGGCCTGGGGGCGGCAGCAATACAGCGGGCCGGGGCCCTTGGCCGAGGCGATCTGCTTCAAGGTGGAAAAGGGCGCCAGCCTGAGCCAGGTCAGCCGCGCGCTGGCCGAGCAGGGCGCGGTCAGCGATGCGCGGATTTTCCGTATCGGGGCGGATTATTCGGAAAAGGCCGGCAGCCTGAAATTCGGCTCTTACCTGATCGCGCCGGGCTCTTCGATGGCGCAGGTGCTGGACAGTCTGACGGTGGGCGGGCAATCGACCTGTGGTCGTGAGGTGAATTTCCGCATCGGGGTGGCGGCGGCGGATGTGGTGCTGCGCGAGCTGGACCCGGCAACGAACCGCTATGTCGAAGTGGTGAAATTCGCCCCGGCGACCGAGGCGGCGCCGACCGAATATCTGGATGCCGCACAGGCGCCCGACCTGCGCTGGCGGATCACGCTGGCCGAGGGGGTGACCTCTTGGCAGGTGGTCGATGCACTGAAACGGGCGGATTTCCTGACGGGAGAGGTCAAGGCAGTGCCCGCCGAGGGCACGCTGGCCCCTGACAGCTATGAGGTGGAAAAGGGCAGCGACCGGGCGGCGCTGCTGGCCGAAATGGCGCGGCGGCAAGAGGTGATCCTGGCCGATCTTTGGGCTGCGCGGATGGATGGCCTGCCCTATGAGACGCCGCAAGAGGCGCTGATCATGGCCTCGATCGTGGAAAAGGAAACCGGCGTCGCGGAAGAGCGGCGCAAGGTGGCCAGCGTCTTCCTCAACCGGCTGGCGCAGCGGATGCGGTTGCAGACCGACCCGACGGTGATCTATGGCATCACCAAGGGCGAGGGCGTTCTGGGCCGGGGCCTGCGGCAAAGCGAGTTGCGCCGCGAGACACCCTATAACACCTATGTCATCGACGGGCTGCCGCCGGGGCCGATTGCCAATCCGGGGCGGTTGAGCATCGAGGCGGCGCTGAACCCCGAAACCACGGATTACCTCTACTTCGTGGCCGATGGCAGCGGCGGCCATGCCTTTGCCACCACGCTGGAGGCGCATAACGAAAATGTCGCCAAATGGCGCGCGATCGAGGCGGCACGAGGCGAAGAGCAAACCGGCGTTCAGGGCAACTGACCCCGCGCTGTCCCCGGCATCGGGGGCAGGTTTTCCATTCCTTGACCCGTGACAGCGCGGGGGCTAGCCTTCGGTCATTGAAGGTATGAGGATTGGGATGCCCGGATTTCCGGCCGCACGTCTGACGGACATGCACACCTGTCCGATCTGCATGGGGGCCACCCTGCCGATTGCGGGCGTGGGTGCGTTCACCGTGCTGATCGGCGGGCTTCCGGCGGCGCGGATGGGTGATTTCTGTGCCTGTGTGCCGCCGCCCATTCCGCCGGTCGATCCGATCATCATGGGGATTCCGACCATCCTGACCATGGGTCAGCCGCAGACCTTCATGGGGGCGCCGACGGCCAAGGGCGGGGTGATCCTGCCGCCCTGCTGTCCGACGGTGCTGGTGGGCTTTGTCGGGATGCCGCCGACGGTGCTGCCGGGGGGCATCATCGTGCAGGATGTGATGCTGCCCGATGGCTCGGTCGTGACCAAGGTCGGCGATGGCATCACCATCAAGGGCAGCGATGCCTTCCGCGCCAAGGTCGTGAATGATATCACGAAACTGGCGGGCACGCCGACCGGGCAGGGGCTGTTGCAGTCGCTGGGATCGTCGGGCAAGACGCTGACCATTCAGCAGGGCTCCCCGCCGGTGACGAGCTATGACGCGCCGATGGACCGCTTCAAGAAGGCCGATGGCAGTTCGGGGCCGGGCACCAATGCGACCATCACCATCACCGGCAATTCGGAAACGCTGGAAGACGGCTCGGAACCGTGGATGAACACCCCGTCCGAGGTGGTGCTGGGCCATGAGATGGTTCATGCCGAGCAGGCGCAGCGCGGCAACATCACGCCCGGCGTTACGAATGGCGTGAACAACCGCGAAACCGAGGCGGTGGGACTGCCGCCCTATGAAAACAACCCCTATACCGAAAACAAGATCCGGCGCGATCTGGGCTATCCCAAGCGGGAACGCTATTGATGGGGGAATGGATGTGGCAGCGATCACGCGGCGCGGTGTTCTGGCGGGCTTGCTGGTGGGCCTTGGGTCTGCGCGGGCGGCGGGGGGCGGCATGAACGGCGCGGATGCAAGGCTTGAGGTGCAATGGTCGCAGGAGGCGGGGGCGCTGATGCTGCGCTACCGGGTGGCCAATCCGGGCGCCGGGCGGCTGGTGGTGTTCGACCGGGTTGCCCTGCGTGATGAGGCGGGGCGGCGGGTGCCGGACCCGACCAGCGCCTGGGTCACTTTTGCGCCCGAGGGGGGGGCGGTGGTGGACAAGCTGGTGCCGGACATCCCCGACAGCATCGACGTGATGAGCCCGGAAATACCCTATGCCCGGCTGCTGCGCGCCGGAGAGGTGCTGGAAGGCCGTGCGGTGTTGCGTCTGCCGTTGCAGGAGCGCACGCCCTATGGGCTGCATGGCGCCGCGCCGGGGGCGCAGACCGCATGGGTGCAGGCCCGGATCGGCTTTGCCGCCTTGCCCGACCGCTGGGACGGCGAGCCGCAGGGCAAGGAGATGCAACTGCCCTGGGGGGAGCCGGCCTGGCTGATGCGCCATGCCTGGGCGCGGATGAACCAGCGGGTTCTGGTCAGCCCGCGGCAGGCGCTTGAGGTCAGCGTTCTGCAACCCTGACGGGAGTTCTTGACTTTCCGCGCGCTTTGCGGTAGATATTTGCCATGCTGGAAGAGATGGGCGAACGGCTCGGGGGCGCACCCCGCAGCCGTTTTTTCATTTCTCTCGTGCGGAGCAGGCATGAGGGCGGGTCAAGCAGGACATGACGATCAATTTCTCCACGGGAGAAGAGCCGCCAGACGCAGTTCTGGCGGAAACCGAAGGCTGGCTGGATGAAGCCGCGCAATCCATCGCCCTGACCTTGCGGGCCATCCGCTTGGGCGAGTTCGGACAGATCAAGGACGCCAAGGCGCATGTCCAGAATCTGCGCGCGGCACTTGATCTTTACATTGGTGAAAGGAACCGGGTTGAAAAACTCCGCAAACAGGTTGCCGGGGCTGTCGGAGCCTCCGGTCTCGACTTTGACGCCGCGCGGGATGAGATCGGGCGCCGCCTGGCTCGCCTCCGCGACGCCGGAGAAGGTGGATGAGTTTCTGGAGGGCCTTGGCGACAATGCGCTTTTGGCGCTGCCCTGGCTTTTCGAGTTCTGGGCGCTGCCGCATCAGTTGCCGCCCGAGGGGGCCTGGAAAACATGGGTGATCATGGGCGGGCGCGGTGCGGGCAAGACCCGGGCCGGGGCCGAATGGGTGCGCGCCGAGGTGGAGGGGGCGACGCCCGAGGCGCCCGGACGGTCGCGCCGGGTGGCGCTGGTGGGCGAGACGGTGGATCAGGTGCGCGAGGTGATGATCATGGGGGAGAGCGGCATCCTTGCCTGCTCCCCTCCCGACCGCAAGCCGGAGTGGCAGGCGACGCGCAAGCGGCTGGTCTGGCCGAATGGCGCGGTGGCGCAGGTCTATTCCGCCTTTGACCCCGAGAGCCTGCGGGGGCCGCAGTTCGATGCCGCCTGGGTGGATGAGCTGGCGAAATGGCCAAAGGCGCAGGAAACCTGGGATCAGTTGCAATTCGCGCTGCGGCTGGGGGAGAATCCGCGGCAGGTGGTGACGACCACCCCCGCCAATGTGGCGGTGCTGAAGGCCATTCTGAAGAACCCCTCCACCGTCTCCACCCATGCGCCGACCGAGGCGAACCGGGCGCATCTGGCGGCCAGTTTCCTTGACGAGGTGCAGGCAAGGTTCGGCGGCACCCGCAAGGGGCGGCAGGAATTGATGGGGGAACTGGTCGAGGATGTCGAAGGCGCGCTCTGGACCAGCGAGATGCTGGAACGGGGGCGGTTGGACCATCTGCCGGCCTTTGACCGCGTGGTGGTGGCGGTCGATCCGGCGGTGGGGGGCGCCGACGAATGCGGCATCGTGGTGGTCGGGGCCGTCACCAAGGGGCCGCCGCAGCACTGGAAGGCGGTGGTGATGGAAGATGCCAGCGTGGCGCGGGGGGCACCCGAGGTCTGGGCGCGGGCGGCACTGGCGGCGATGGAGCGGCACAAGGCCGACCGGCTGATCGCCGAAGCCAATCAGGGCGGTAAGTTGGTGGAATCCCTTATCCGCAATATCGACGCGCTGGTGCCCCTGCGGCTGGTCCATGCCGCCGTGGGCAAGGGAGCGCGGGCCGAGCCGGTGGCGGGGCTGTATGAGCAGGGCCGGGTGGGCCATGTGCGTGGGCTTCATGCGCTGGAAGAGCAGATGTGCCGGATGACGGCGCAGGGCTATCTCGGGCCGGGCAGCCCGGACCGGCTGGATGCGCTGGTCTGGGCACTGAACGAGCTGATCCTTGAGCCGTCGCGCGGCTGGCGGGCGCCGCAGGTGCGGGGGTTGTAGGATGGCGGATCGGGGGATGGGCAGATTGCCCATCCTACGGGGCCGCCAGAACGTAGGATGGGCAATCTGCCCATCCCGCTGGTGTGTTGCGTGTTAGCGTGGGGCAGCGTGCGCCCGGTTTACGCGGATTAGGGAACTGATCTCGTAGGGTGCCTTCATCAAGACCGGGGACGGGGCCGGCGGCGGGAAACGCCGCTGCCGGACCCGCAGGATGGAGAGCGGAGCATGGTGTTTGACTTCCTGAAACGCGCGGCCTCGGTGCCGGAAGCGCCCGAGAAAAAGGCGTCGGCCACGGGGCGGGTGGTGGCCTGGGGAACCTCGGGCCGGGTGGCGTGGAGCCCGCGCGATGCGGTCAGCCTGGCGCGGACCGGCTTTCAGGGCAATCCGATCGGCTTTCGGGTGGTCAAGCTGATCGCCGAAGCCGCCGCCGCGTTGCCGCTGATCCTGCAGGACCACGAGCGGCGCTATGAACAGCATCCGGTGCTGGACCTGATCCGCCGTCCGAATGGGGCGCAGGGGCGGGCAGAATTGTTCGAGGCGGTCTATGGCCACCTGCTGCTCTCGGGGAATGCCTATCTTGAGGCGGTGCCGGGTGCGGGCAAGCTGCCGGGGGAATTGCATGTCTTGCGCGCCGACCGCATGGCTCTGGTGCCGGGGGCCGATGGCTGGCCGGTGGCCTATGACTATTCGGTCGGCGGGCGGACCCACCGTTTTGACATGACGGCGGGTCTGCCGCCGATCTGCCATATCAAGACCTTTCACCCGCAGGATGACCATTACGGCTTTTCGCCGTTGCAGGCGGCGGCGGTGGCGATTGATGTGCATTCCAGTGCCAGCGCCTGGTCCAAGGCTTTGCTCGACAATGCCGCCCGGCCTTCGGGGGCCATCGTTTACAAGGGCGCCGACGGGCAGGGGCAGTTGACCGAAGATCAGTATGACCGGCTGGTCGGCGAGATGGAGGCGCATCATCAGGGCGCGCGCAATGCCGGGCGTCCGATGCTGCTGGAAGGCGGGCTGGACTGGAAGCCGATGGGCTTCAGCCCCAGCGACATGGAGTTCCAGAAGACCAAGGAAAGTGCGGCGCGCGAAATTGCCATCGCTTTTGGTGTGCCGCCGATGCTGATGGGGATTCCGGGGGATGCGACCTATGCCAATTATCAGGAGGCGAACCGGGCGTTTTACCGGCTGACGGTGCTGCCGCTGGTGCAGCGGGTCACGGCGTCGGTGTCGCACTGGCTGTCGGTCTTTTCCGATGAGGCGGTGGAGCTGCGGCCCGATCTGGACCAGATCCCGGCGCTGGCGGCGGAACGCGATCAGCAATGGGCCCGGGTGGGGGCGGCCGATTTCCTGACGCCGGCCGAAAAGCGGGTGCTGCTGGGCCTGCCGCGGCTGTCGGAGGAGGAATGAGCGTCAAGCGTCCCCCGGGGAGCGGGTCGCGCTTCCTTTTCGACAGTTTCGATGCGGCGGCGGCGCGGATCGAGGCCAATGAGCGGGTGGCCGAGGAACGCTGGAGCGCGCTGGACTGGCGTCTGGCGCAGATCGACGCGGTGCTGGAGCGGCTGGAAAAGCGCATCTGGCTGGGCGTTTACGGGGTGGCGGCCTTTCTTTTGGCCCAGATGGCCGAGACTCTGCTTTCGGCGGCGATGAGGTGATGACGATGCAGTGGAAGATGCAGGGCGCCCCCGAGCGCAAGTTTCATCAGCCCGAGGCGGGGCTGGTGCTGGCCGAGGGGCATGTGGTTTCGGGCTATGCCAGCTTGTTCGGCAAGCGCGATCAGGGCGGCGATGTCGTGCAGCCCGGCGCCTATGCCCAGAGCCTGAAGCGGCTGGCGGGGGCGGGGCGGGCGGTCAAGATGCTGTGGCAGCATGACCCGGCGCAACCCATCGGCGTTTGGGACGAGGTGCGCGAGGATGCGCAGGGCCTTTGGGTCAAGGGGCGCATTCTGGCGCAGGTGGACAAGGGCCGCGAGGCGGCGGCCCTCTTGACGGCGGGGGCGATTGACGGGCTGTCGATCGGCTACCGCACGGTCAGGGCGGAACGCGACGGCAAGGGGCAGCGCCTTTTGCAGGAGCTGGAGCTTTGGGAGGTGTCGCTGGTGACCTTCCCGATGCTTCCCGAGGCGCGGGTGGCGGCAAAGGCGAACACGCTGGAAGCCGACGTCTGGCGCAGTCTGGCGCAGGTCTTTGACGAGGCCCGCCGGGCATGGGCCGGGCCCGCGTAAGCGGCGGCCAATCACGATCAGGCACGAAGGATGGACGTATGACCGAGATGCAGTCTCGGGCCGGGGAAGCTTTGGCCCCTGCCCATGAGCCGGGGGCCGAGGCAAAGGCAGCCATGGCCGGATTTCTGAGCGCCTTCAACGGCTTTCAGATGGAAATGAAGAAATCGCTGCAACATCAGGAAGAGCGACTGAACATGCTGGACCGCAAGACCACGACCTATGCCCGCCCCGCGCTTTCCGGCGCTGCCGAGCGGGATGTTCCCCACAAGAAGGCCTTTGGCGCCTATCTGCGCTCGGGTGATGATGACGGGCTGCGCGGACTTGTGCTGGAAGGCAAGGCGATGTCGACCGCGGTTGCCGCCGATGGCGGTTATCTGGTGGATCCGCAGACGGCGGACAGCATCCGCTCGCTTCTTCTGTCGACGGCGAGCCTGCGGGCGGCGGCCAATGTGGTGCAGGTTGAGGCGGTGTCCTTCGACGTGCTGATCGACCGCAGCGAAATCGGCTCGGGCTGGGCCACCGAAACCGGCGCGGCCAGCGAAACCGCGACGCCGACCATTGAACGGATCTCGATCAAGTTGCATGAGCTGTCGGCGATGCCGAAGGCCAGCCAGCGTCTGCTGGACGACAGCGCCTTTGACGTCGAGGGCTGGCTGGCCGGCAAGATCGCCACCCGCTTCACCCGCGCCGAGGCGGCGGCTTTCGTGAACGGGGATGGTGTGGACAAGCCCAAGGGTATCCTCCTGCCGGCCAAGGTCGCCAATGCGTCCTGGACCTGGGGCAATCTGGGCTATGTGCCGACGGGTGCCGCTGCCGATTTCGCCACGACCAATGCCAGCGATTGCATCGTCAATCTGGTCTATGCGCTTGGGGCCGATTACCGCGCCAATGGCACCTTCCTGATGAACTCGAAGACGGCCGGTGCGGTGCGCAAGATGAAGGATGCCGATGGCCGCTTCATGTGGGGCGACAGCCTGCAGGCGGGCGAGCCGGCGCGGCTGATGGGCTATCCGGTGCTCATCCTTGAAGACATGCCGGATGTGGGGGCCAACACCTATCCCATCGCCTTCGGGGATTTTGCCGCCGGCTATACCATTGCCGAACGTCCGGATCTGCGCATCCTGCGTGACCCGTTCTCGGCCAAGCCGCATGTGCTGTTCTATGCCTCCAAGCGTGTGGGCGGCGATGTGACCGACTATGCGGCGATCAAGCTCTTGAAGGTCGCGGTCTCGTAAGGGACCGGGATGCCCGGCCTTGCGGGGCCGGGCAATGGGCGCGCGCCGGCCTTGCCGCGCCGTCTAGCTGCTCCCCTCCGTCCGAGCGGCGCGGGGCGCGCGTCCATGATGGGGCGATTGGAAAAGGATCAGGACATGATGCTGACGGAACTGACTTCGGTGCCCGGTGCGGCCCTGCCGGTGCAGGCGTTGAAGGACCATTTGCGGCTGGGCTCGGGGTTCACCGATGATGCCCTTCAGGATGGGCTGATCGAGAGCTATCTGCGGGCCGCGATGGCGGCGATTGAGGGGCGTATCGGCAAGGCGCTGATTGCACGGTCGTACAGGCTGACGCTGGAGGACTGGCGGCAGGGCAATGAACAGCCGCTGCCGGTGGCGCCGGTTTCGGCGATTGCTTCGGTGACGGTTTTTGATGCGGCCAATGCGGCGACGGTGGTTGCGGCGGACCGCTGGCGGCTGGTGGCCGATCTGGCACGGCCCAAGCTGGCGGCGGTGGGCGTGCTGCTGCCGGTGGTGCCGACCGATGGGCGGGCCGAGGTGGTGTTCACCGCCGGATTCGGCGCGGTCTGGTCGGCGGTTCCGGCCGATCTGGCGCAGGCGGTGCTGCTCTTGGCGGCGCAGTATTACGAGAACCGGCATGACGGCGGGCAGGCGGTGGGCTTGCCCAAGGCGGTGCAGGTGCTGATCGAATGCTGGCGCACAGTGCGGGTGCTGGGCGGGGGTGCGGCATGAGCGGTTATCGCCTGACGCGGGCGCTGGTGCTGGAAGACCCGCAGGAAGTGGCCGATGGCGCGGGCGGTTTCGGTGTGACCTGGGTCGCACTGGGAACGCTTTGGGCCGAGGTCAGGCCGGGGGCGGGGCGGGAAGCGGCGGGGGAAGAGGTGCTGGTTGCGACCACGCTGACCCGCATCTTCGTGCGGGGGGCGCCGGAAGGTTCGCCCCGCAGGCCCCGCCCCGAGCAGCGGTTCCGCGAGGGGGACCGGATTTTCACCATTCTGGCGGTGGCCGAGACCGACTCCGAGGGGCGGCATCTGGTCTGCCACAGCCGCGAGGAGGCGCAGCCATGAGCTATCACGCGGCGGCGGCCCTGCAGGCGGCGGTCTATCAGCGGCTGACGGGCTGGCCCGCACTGGCGGGGGTGCAGGTGGTCGATGCGCTGCCTGCGGGCAACCGGCCAGCAACCTTTGTGCTGCTGGGGCCGGAGGTGGTTCTGGACCGTTCCGACAAGACCGGAAACGGGGCCGAGCATCGCTTTGACATCAGCGTGATCAGCACGCAGGCGGGGTTTCTGGCGGCCAAGGAGGTGGCGGGCACGGTGTTTCTGGCGCTGGACGACGCGCCGCTGGCGCTGACCTCGGGGGTGCTGGTGTCGCTGGAGTTCCAGCGGGCCACGGCGCGGCGGCTGGGGGAAGGTGCCGCGCGGCGGATCGACCTGACCTTCCGCGCAAGGATTGATTTCTGAACAGAGAGGAGACGGCCATGGCTGTGCAGAACGGCAAGGATCTGCTGATCAAGGTGGACATGATCGGCGACGGGCAGTTTGAAACCATCGCGGGGTTGCGGGCCACGCGGCTGAGTTTCAATGCCGAGACGGTGGATGTCACCAGTCTGGAAAGTGCGGGCGGCTGGCGCGAGTTGCTGGGCGGCGCCGGGGTGAAATCGGCCTCGATTTCCGGCTCGGGCGTGTTCCGCGATGCGGCGACGGATGAACGGGCGCGGCAGATTTTCTTTGACGCTGAGATGCCGGATTTTCAGGTGGTGGTGCCCGATTTCGGCGTGGTCGAAGGGCCGTTCCAGATCACCGCCATCGAATATTCCGGCAGCCATAACGGCGAGGCGAGCTATGAGATGACGCTGGCCTCGGCGGGTGCGCTGACCTTCGTGGCGCTCTGATGGCGAACCCTTATGCCGGGGAGGTGGCGCTGTGGCTGGATGGCCAGCGCCATGTGGCGCGGCTGACGCTGGGGGCGCTGGCGGAACTGGAGGCGGCGCTGGAGGCGGGATCGCTGATCGAACTGGTGGAACGGTTCGAGGGGCGGCGGTTTTCCACCCGCGACGTGCTGGCACTGATCGTGGCGGGGTTGCGCGGCGGCGGCTGGAAAGGCGGCGCCGAGGATCTGCGCACGGCGGAAATCCGCGGTGGCCCGGTTGAGGCGGCGCGGGTGGCGGCGGAACTCTTGGCGCGGGCCTTTGCCTTGCCGGGCGAGGGATGAGCGGGCGGATCGACTGGCCGGGGCTGATGCGGGCGGGGCTTTGCCAGCTTGGCCTTGCGCCCGAGGCGTTCTGGCGTCTGACGCCGGTGGAATTGCGGATCATGCTGGGGGCGGAGGCGGCAGCGCCGCCCCTGACGCGGGCGCGGCTGGAAGAGCTGGCGGCGGCCTACCCGGACATCAGGAAGGATCGGGCGGATGGCGGAGATCGAAGAGATTCAGGACCAGATCGCGGCCCTTGAGGCGACACTGGGCGGCACTTCGGCGGTGGTCGGGGCGTTCGAGGGCGAATTGGCCCGGATGCGCGACAGTCTGGTCTTCACCGGGCGCGAGGTGAACGCGCTGTCGAGCGGCATCGGTGGCGGGCTGCGGCGGGCGTTCGACGGGCTGGTGTTTGACGGGATGAAACTGTCGGACGCGCTGAAGCGGGTGGCGCAGACGATGATCGACACGGTTTACAACGTGGCGATGCGCCCGGTGCAGAATGCGGTGGGCGGGGCGGTGGCGCAGGGGTTGGCCGGGCTGTTGGGCGGGCTGATGCCCTTTGCCAAGGGCGGCGCCTTTTCGCAGGGGCGGGTGATGCCCTTTGCCAAGGGGGGCGTGGTGTCGGCCCCCATGGCCTTTCCGATGCGGGGTGCGACGGGTCTGATGGGCGAGGCGGGGCCGGAGGCGATCATGCCGCTGGCGCGCGGGGCTGATGGTCGTCTGGGCGTGCAGGCCAGCAGTGGCGCGCGGCCGGTGACGGTGGTGATGAACATTCATACCCCCGATGTGCAGGGCTTTCAGCGCAGCCAGAGCCAGATTGCCGCGCAGGCGCAGCGGATGCTGGCGCGCGGCCAGAGAAACCGCTGAGGGAGCGACAAGATGGCCTTTCACGATATCCGCTTTCCCGCCAGCCTGAGTTTTGGGGCAGCCGGCGGGCCCGAGCGGCGGACCGAGATTGTCACGCTCGCCAATGGCTTTGAAGAGCGCAACACGCCCTGGGAGCATTCCCGGCGGCGCTATGATGCCGGTCTGGGCCTGCGCCGCCCGGATGACCTTGAGCAGGTGCTGGCGTTCTTCGAGGCGCGGCGCGGGCAGTTGCACGCCTTCCGCTGGAAGGATTGGGCGGACTGGCGGTCGTGCCGCCCGTCGCAGGCGATCGAAGCTTTCGATCAGCGGATCGGGGTGGGGGATGGGGTGACGCGGGTGTTTCAGTTGTCCAAACGGTATCGTTCCGGCGACGACAGCTATCTGCGCCCGATTGCCAAGCCCGTGGCGGGCACCGTTCTGGTGGCGATTGCCGATGACCCCAAGGTTGAAGGGCAGGAATTCAGCGTCGATCCGGCCACCGGGCTGGTGACGTTCACTGCGGCGCCGGACATCGGCGCGGTCATCACGGCGGGGTTCGAGTTTGACGTGCCGGTGCGGTTTGATACCGACCGGATCGTGATTTCGATGGCCTCGTTCAAGGCGGGGGAAATCCCGTCGATCCCGGTGGTGGAGGTGCGGCTGTGAGCGCGGATCGCGCGGGGCTGCTGGCGCATCTGGGCAGCGCGGCCACCTCGGTTTGCCGGTGCTGGGCCGTGGTGCGGCGGGATGGTGAGAGCTATGGTTTTACCGACCACGATCTGGACCTGAGCTTTGACGGCATGGTGTTTCGGGCCGCCTCGGGCATGACGGCGCGGGCGTTTCAGCAAACGACCGGGCTTGCCGTTGACAATTCCGAAGCGGTCGGCGCCTTGAGCGACGTGGCGCTGTCCGAGACCGATCTGGCGGCGGGCCGGTTTGACGGCGCCGAGGTGCGCTGCTGGCAGGTGAACTGGGCCGATCCGGTGCAGCGGATGATGCTGTTTTGCGGCCATTTCGGCGAGGTGACGCGCGCTGCGGGCAGTTTCCGGGTCGAGTTGCGCGGGTTGGCCGATGCGTTGAACCAGCCGCAGGGCCGGGTGTTCCAGACCGGCTGTTCGGCAGTGCTGGGCGATGCGCGCTGCGGGTTCCTGCTGAACCAGCCGGGATATACCGAAGAGGTGACACTGGCCGGAGTCTCGTCCGAGGGCGTTTTGCGGGTCGAGGGGGTGCAGGCGCTGGCGGCAGGCTGGTTCGAGCGGGGGCGGCTTGAGCTTCTGGACGGGCCGGGGGCGGGGCTGGTGGCGACGATCCGCCTTGACCGGGTCGCGGCGGGTGGGCGGCTGATCGAGCTGTGGCAGGCGCCGGGGGTGGCGCCGGTGGCCGGGCAGCGCGTGCGGCTGATGGCGGGCTGCGACCGGGCCGCCGCCACCTGCCGCAGCAAATTTGCCAATTTCGTGAACTTCCGTGGCTTTCCGCATATTCCGGGCGAGGATTGGCTGACCTCTTATCCCGTAGCGGGCAAGGTCAATGATGGCGGGAGCCGCCACGGATGATAGCGGGGGCCGAGATTGTCGCCGCCGCACGGGGTTGGTTGGGCACGCCCTATCTGCATCAGGCGTCATGCCGGGGGGGCGGCACCGATTGCCTTGGGCTGTTGCGTGGCGTCTGGCGTGAGGTTCTGGGCACCGAACCGGCGCCCATTCCGGCCTATACCGCCGACTGGTCTGAGGCCGAGGGGCGTGAGGATCTGCTGGCGGCGGCGCGGCTTTGGCTGTTGCCCGCCGGTGATCCTGCTGCAGGCGACGTCTTGCTGTTTCGGATGCGGGCCGGGGCGGTGGCCAAGCATCTGGGCATTGCGAGCGATACCGGCGATGCCCCCCGGTTCATCCATGCCTATTCCGGCCATGCCGTGGTGGAAACCGCGCTGTCAGCGCCGTGGCGCCGCCGCATTGCGGCGCGGTTCCGTTTTCCTGAAAGGGCCTGAGTGATGGCGACGATACTGCTTTCGGCGGCGGGGGCCGCCTTGGGTGCCGGAATGGGCGGCACGGTTCTGGGCCTGTCGGGCGCGGTGATCGGGCGGGCGGTGGGCGCCACGCTGGGCCGGGTGATTGACCAGCGGGTGATGGGCGCGGGGTCTGACCCGGTGGAGGTTGGCCGGGTTGACCGCTTTCGCCTGATGGGCGCCTCGGAAGGGGGGGCGGTGCCGCGTGTCTGGGGCCGGGTGCGGCTGGGCGGGCAGGTGATCTGGGCCTCGCGGTTCGAGGAAAGCGTGACACGGCAGGGCGGCGGCAAGGGTATGGGCGGGCCGCGCAGTGAAACCTTCAGCTATCGGGTCAGCCTGGCCATTGCGCTTTGCGAGGGGGTGGTGACGCGGGTCGGCCGCGTCTGGGCCGATGGCAATGAGATTGCGCCGGCCAGTCTGGAAATGCGGCTTTACCCCGGCAGCGAAGACCAGATGCCGGATGCCAAGATTGAGGCGGTCGAGGGCGCCGACATGGCCCCGGCCTATCGCGGCATTGCCTATGTGGTGATCGAGAATCTCGATCTGGGCCGGTTCGGCAACCGGGTGCCGCAGTTTTCCTTTGAGGTGGTCCGCCCGGCGCGCGGGCCTGCCGCCGATCGCTGGCCCGATCTGGGGCGCACGGTTCCGGGTGTCTGTCTGATCCCGGGCACCGGGGAATATGCGCTGGCGACAACGCCGGTGCATTATGCGCTTGGCCCGGGGATCACCCGTTCGGCCAATGTCCACAATGCCAGCGAGGAGACCGACTTTGCCGCCTCGCTGCGGCAGTTGTGCGAGGAATTGCCGGAAAGCCGCGCGGCCTCGCTGGTGGTGAGCTGGTTCGGCGATGATCTGCGCTGCGGCAGTTGCACCATTGCGCCCAAGGTCGAGCAGCGGGTGAATGACGGCGAAGGAATGCCCTGGCAGGTGAATGGCGTGGCGCGGGCGGCAGCGCCGGAGGTGCCGAAAGCGGCGGGGCGTTCGGTTTATGGTGGCACGCCCGCCGATGCGGCGGTGCTGGAGGCGATTGCGGCGCTGAAAGCAGCGGGCAAGGAGATTACCTTTTATCCCTTCATCCTGATGGATCAGCTCGCGGACAACGGGCGGGCCGATCCGTGGTCGGATGCGGCGGATCAGCCGGTGCTGCCTTGGCGCGGGCGGATCACCAGCAGCATCGCGGCCGGGCGTCCGGGCAGCCCGGATGGCACGGCGGCTGCGGCGGCCGAGGTGGCGGCCTTTTTCGGCACCGCCAGCCCGGCGCATTTCGGCGTTTCCGGCGGGCAGGTGACCTATTCCGGCCCGGCCGAATGGCGCTATCGCCGGTTCATCCTGCATTATGCCAGGCTTTGCGCGCTGGCCGGTGGTGTGGATGCCTTCTGCATCGGCTCGGAGATGCGGGGGCTGACGGCGATCCGCGGCGCGGGTGGCAGCTTTCCGGCTGTGGCGGCGCTGCGGCAGCTTGCGGCGGATGTGCGTGCGATCCTCGGGCCTGCGGTGAAGATCAGCTATGCGGCGGACTGGAGCGAATATTCCGGTCTGCGCAACGGCGCCGAAGTGCTGTTCCACCTTGATCCGCTTTGGGCCGACAGCAACATCGACTTCGTCGGCATCGACAATTACATGCCTTTGGCCGATTGGCGCGAGGGCGAGACCCATGCCGATGCGGCATGGGGCAGCATCCACAATCCCGACTATCTGCGCGCCAATATTGCGGGCGGCGAGGGGTTCGAATGGTATTATGACGACCCGAATGGCGTGGCGGCCCAGCGCCGTCTGCCGATTGCCGATGCGGCGGAATCCGAAGATTGGGTCTTTCGCATCAAGGATCTGGTCGGCTGGTGGTCCAGCCCGCACCATGACCGCCCGGGCGGTCTGCGCGCGGCAAGCCCCACCGCCTGGGTGCCCTATTCCAAGCCCTTCCGTTTTACCGAGTTCGGCTGCGCCGCCGTGGACAAGGGCGCGAATGAGCCGAACCGGTTTCTCGACCCCAAATCTTCGGAATCCGGTTTGCCGCGCTATTCCAGCGGGCGGCGCGACGACCTGATGCAACTGGCCTATTTTCAGGCGATGCAGCGGCATTGGACCGATCCGGTCACCAACCCGCTTTCGCCGGTCTATGGCGGGCCGATGGTGGATTATGGCCGCTCGCTGGCCTGGGCCTGGGACGCGCGGCCGTTTCCGGCCTTTCCGGCCGATGGCGCCCTGTGGGACGATACGGTGAATTACGAGGCCGGGCATTGGCTGAACGGGCGGGCGGCGGGGCAGGCGCTGGCTGCGGTGGCGGGTGAGATTTGCGGTGCGGCGGGGGTGGCCCAAACCGACCTGAGCGGCGCCGAAGGTGTGGTGCGGGGTTACATCCTGACCGATGCGGGAACGGCGCGGGCGGCGTTGCAGCCGCTCCTGCTGGCGCATTCGGTCGAGGTGGCCGAGCGGGAGGGAACCTTACGCTTTTCACGGCGCGATGGCGGCCACGCCCAGCCGCTCGATCCGGCCCGCTTCGCGCGGTCGCCGGACCTTGAGGCGGCGCTTGAACGCAGCCGCGCTTCGGAGGCCGAACAGGTGGACCGGGTGCGGATCACCTATGTCGAGGCCGAGGGCGATTTTGCGGTGCGTGTGGCCGATGCCGAACAGGCTGTCAGCGGGGCCGAACGGATCAGCGACAGCGAACTGGCACTGGCCCTGACCCGGGCCGAGGCGGTGGATATCGCCGAACGCTGGATTGCCGAGGCGCGGATCGGACGCGACACCGCACGCTTTGCCCTGCCGCCCTCGCTTGCAGCACTGGGCGCGGGGGATATCGTGCGGTTTGACGGCGAAAGCTATCGGATCGACCGGATCGAGCAAGGCGATCTGCGGTTGGTCGAGGCGGTGCGGGTGGCCGCAGGAAGCTATCGGCCCGGAACGGCGGTGGCGAGCGGGCGCCTCTGGTCGCCCTATGTGGCGCAGGGGCCCGTCTTTCCGCTGTTTCTGGACCTGCCGCTGCTTTCGGGGGCGGAGGTGCCGCACGCGCCGCATGTCGGCGTCACGGCAAGCCCTTGGCCCGGAACCGTGGCGGTCTGGTCTTCGGCCACGGGCGATGGTTTCGCGCTGAACCGCAGCTTTGAGGCGCCGATGGTGGTTGGGGTGACGGAAACCGATCTTGCCGCCGCGCCCGCGGGCCTGTGGGACCGTGGCCCGGCCCTGCGATTGCGGATCGAGCGGGGGGCGCTGTCTTCGGCCAGCGAGGCGGCGGTGCTGGCAGGCGCCAATCTCGCCGCCATCGGTGATGGCAGCGCCGCCAATTGGGAAGTCTTCCAGTTCGCGCAGGCCGTGCTGGTCGGCCCCGCAACATGGGAGGTTTCGCTGCGTCTGCGCGGACAGGCGGGCAGCGACGGGGTGATGCCGGCGGTCTGGCCCGCGGGCAGTTCTGTCGTGCTGCTGGACGCGGCACTGGGGCAGATCGACCTGCCGCTGGCGGCGCGGGGTCTGACACGCAATTACCGGATCGGTGCTGCGGCGCGTGGCTATGATGCCCCCGCTGTTGTCGCCCGGGCCGAGGCGTTTGACGGCATCGGGTTGCGGCCCTATCGGGTGGCTCATCTGCGCCGCAGTGGTGATTTTGGCAGCGATGTCACGCTGGGCTGGACCCGCCGCAGCCGGATCGACGGTGACAATTGGCAATCGCTGGACGTGCCCTTGGGCGAAGAGAGCGAAGCCTATCTGCTGCGGGTCCGTCAGGGTGGCACCGTCTTGCGCGAGGTGACGGTCACCAGCCCCGGCTGGACATGGACCCCTGCCATGCAGGCCGCCGATGCTCCGCTGCCCGGCACGGCGCAGGTTGAGGTTGCCCAGCTCTCGCAGCGCTTCGGCCCGGGGCCTTTCGCCACGCTGGATTTGGCGGTCTGACCGGCGATGCGGCGCTGTCTGATCGGTGATCTTCTGGTGGCGGCCGATCATGTGGCGGGGATGGCGGGGGCCGAGCGCACCCGCCATCTTGCCCGGCTTTTCACCGAGGCCCATGCCGCCCACCGCTATGCCCGCCGCTTTGGCCGGCCGCATCCCCTTTGGGGCGATGGCAGCCTGATGGCGCGGGTGCGGGCGGAGTGCCCTCTGCCCAAGGGTCCGCTTGACCTTGCAGCCTTGGCCGCCGTCGCCACCAGCCTCATGCAGTTCCGCGACGAAAGGCGGGGCTCGCGCACTCTGGTCGGGCCGCCGGACGCGTGCTAGATTGGGCATATCTTGCGGAGGAACTGCCATGGCCGAACTCAAAGCCCGTCTGTCGCCCGTCGATCCGGTCTGGTCGCGCGTCTGTGACGAAGCCTTTGAAATGGTGCGGGCCGAACCGCTTCTGGGCGGGCTGGCGCATAACAGCCTCTTGCACCATCCGACGATGGAACGCGCGCTCGCCTATCGCTTTTCGCTGAAACTGGCGAGCGGCGAGATGAGCGAGCAGATCCTGCGCGAAATCGCCGATGAAGCCTATTCCAGCGACCCCGAACTGGGCCAGTCGGCGCGGTCCGACGTGATGGCGGTGTTCGACCGCGACCCGGCCTGCCAGAGCTATCTGCAGCCGATGCTGTTCTTCAAGGGCTATCAGGCGGTGCAGGCCTATCGGGTGGGCCACTGGCTCTGGCAAAACGGGCGGCGCGAAATGGCCTGGTTCGTGCAGATGCGCGTGTCCGAAGTGTTCGGCGTCGATATCCACCCCGCCGCGCGGATCGGCAAGGGCATCATGATCGACCATGCCCATTCCATTGTGATCGGTGAAACCGCGGTGGTGGGTGACAATGTCTCGATGCTGCATTCGGTGACGTTGGGCGGCACCGGCAAAGAGGATGGCGACCGTCACCCGAAAATCGGCGATGGCGTGCTGATCGGCGCCGGAGCCAAGGTGCTGGGCAACATCACCGTGGGCAAATGCAGCCGCATCGCCGCCGGTTCGGTGGTGTTGCAGGACGTGCCGCCCTGCTCGACCGTGGCCGGGGTTCCGGCGCGGGTGGTGGGCGAGGCCGGGTGCCCGCAACCTGCCGTGAACATGGACCAGATTCTGCGCGAAGCCTGAGCGCAAGCGCGGCCCCGGGCTCGCGCCCGGTCCATCCTCTCTCATAAAATATCCCGGGGGTCCGGGGGCAGCGCCCCCGGCTACCGTAAAGAAAAAGGCCCGGAGGTTTCCCTCCGGGCCTTTTCCTTTGCAACCTGCGGCTCAGGCCAGCATGGAAATCGGGTTTTCCAGCGCCTCGACCACGACCTTGAGGAATTCGGCCCCCAAGGCGCCGTCGATCACCCGGTGATCCACCGACAGCGTCATCGACATCACTGTCGCCACACCAAGGCTGCCATCCTTCAGCACCACCGGCTTCTTGATGCCCGCGCCCACCGCCAGAATGGCGCCATGCGGCGGGTTGATCACGGCGTCGAAATTCTCGATCCCCATCATACCAAGGTTCGAGATGGCAAAGCTGCCGCCCTGATATTCATGCGGGGCCAGCTTCTTGGTCTTCGCCCGTGTCGCCAGATCCTTCATCTCGGCCGACAGCACCGACAACGTCTTCTTGTCGGCATCGCGCAGGACGGGGGTGAAAAGCCCGCCCTCGATCGCCACCGCCACCGCCACATCCGAGGGCTTCAGCTTCAGAATCCGGTCGCCCGCCCAGACGGCATTGGCATCCGGCACCGCCTGCAACGCCAAGGCGCAGGCTTTGATGATGAAGTCATTGACCGACAGTTTCACGCCGCGGCTTTCCAGCCCCTTGTTCAACTGCTCACGGAAGGCCATCAGCGCATCCAGCCGCACCTCGCGGCGCAGGTAGAAATGCGGGATGGTCTGCTTGGCTTCGGTCAGGCGGGCCGCGATGGTGCGGCGCATCCCGTCCAGCGGCACCTCGGTATAGGCGCGGTCGGCGTAGATCTTCATCACGGTTTCCGCCGTCATGCCCGCAGGCGCCGCCGCTTTGGCCGCAGCCGGGGCAGGGGTTGCCGCCGGAGCCGCCGCAGCGGGTGCTGCCTTGGGTGCGGCAACCGCGCCTTCGACATCGGCGCGCACGATGCGGCCATGCGGACCCGAGCCTGCGATCTTGCTCAGGTCCAGACCCTTTTCCGTGGCGATCCGCCGCGCCAGAGGCGAGGCGAACACCCGTGCCCCCGCAGCCACAGGGGCGGCAACCGGCGCCGAAACCACCGGCGTCGCCACCGCCGTAGGTCGGGGTTCACCCCGACTCTCCGCCACAGGCGCCGCCGCTTTCGGCGCGTCCGACAGGCTTTCGCCGTCTTCCAGCAGCACCGCGATGGGCGTGTTCACCTTCACGCCCGCCGTGCCCTCGGCGATCAGGATTTTCCCGACGGTGCCTTCATCGACCGCCTCGAACTCCATCGTCGCCTTGTCAGTCTCGATCTCGGCGAGGATCTGGCCCGATTTGACCACATCCCCCTCTTTGACCAGCCATTTCGCCAGCGTCCCTTCCTCCATCGTCGGAGAGAGGGCCGGCATCAGGATTTCAACAGCCATTTTTCCCTCCTCAGCGGTAGCAGACGGATTTGACGGCAGCGACCACTTCGGCGGTCGTCACCAGCGCGTGCTTTTCAAGGTTCGCCGCATAGGGCATCGGCACGTCTTTCCCCGTGCAGGTCACCACCGGCGCGTCGAGATAGTCGAAGGCGCGCTGCATGATCGTCGAGGCCAGATGGTCACCGATCGACCCCACCGGGAAGCCCTCTTCCACCGTCACGCAACGGTTGGTCTTCTGCACCGAAGCCAGCACCGTGTCATAGTCGATCGGCCGCAGGGTGCGCAGGTCGATCACCTCGGCGGAAATGCCATCTTTGGCAAGCAGATCAGCCGCTTCCAGCGCATATCTCATGCCGATGCCGAAGGACACGATGGTCGCGTCGCTGCCTTCACGCCAGATGCGGGCCTTGCCGAAGGGAATGGTGAAATCGGGCAGATCGGGCACTTCGAAGGACTGCCCGTAGAGGATTTCATTCTCAAGGAAGACCACCGGGTTCGGATCGCGGATTGCCTGTTTCAAGAGGCCCTTCGCATCCGATGCCGAATAGGGCATCACCACCCGCAGGCCGGGAATGGCGGCATACCATGCCGCATAATCCTGAGAGTGCTGCGCGCCCACCCGCGCCGCCGCACCATTGGCGCCGCGGAAGACGATGGGGCAGCCCAACTGGCCGCCCGACATGTAATTGGTCTTCGCCGCCGAGTTGATGATGTGGTCAATCGACTGCATGGCGAAGTTGAAGGTCATGAACTCGACAATCGGGTTCAGCCCGCCCCAGGCCGCGCCCACCGCGATGCCGGTAAAGCCCGCTTCGGTGATCGGCGTGTCGATCACCCGCTTCGGCCCGAATTCGTCCAGCAGACCTTGGGAAATCTTGTAGGCGCCCTGATATTCGCCCACCTCTTCGCCCATCAGAAGGACGTTGGGATTGGCGCGCATCTCTTCGGCCATCGCCTCGCGCAGCGCCTCGCGCACGGTCATCGTCTTCATCGGCGTGCCTGGCGCCCAGTCGGCGCTGGCCTTGGAGACGACTGCGACCGGCGCTGCCGCAACCGGCGCTGCCGCAACCGGAGCCGCCACAGGCGCCGCAGCGGCAGGTGCCGCAGCCGGGGCAGGGGCCGCGCCGACCGCTTCGCCCTCTTCCACCAGCACCGCGATGGGTGTGTTCACCTTCACGCCCGCCGTGCCTTCGGCGATCAGGATCTTGCCGACGATGCCCTCATCGACGGCTTCGAACTCCATCGTCGCCTTGTCGGTCTCGATCTCGGCCAGAATCTGGCCGGACTTCACCGTGTCACCCTCTTTCACCAGCCATTTGGCCAGCGTGCCCTCTTCCATCGTCGGCGAGAGGGCCGGCATCAATACTTCGGTTGCCATGGTCTTCCTCCCTCAGGCGTAGATGTCGGTCCAAAGCTCGTCCAGCGACGGCTCGGGACTGGCTTTGGCGAATTCGGCGCTGTCGTTGACGATCTCTTTGATTTCCTTGTCGATCGCCTTCAGTTCCTCTTCCGAGGCAAGGCCGCCTTGGGTCAAAAGATCGCGGACATGTTCGATGGCGTCCTTTTCGGATTTCATCTTTTCCACCTCTTCGCGGGTCCGGTATTTCGCCGGGTCCGACATCGAGTGGCCGCGGTAGCGGTAGGTCATCATTTCCAGAATGTAGGGACCATTGCCCGCCCGGCAATGCGCCACGGCCTTTTCGCCCGCGGCCTTGACCGCCAGCACATCCATGCCGTCCACCTGTTCGCCCGGGATGCCGTAAGCCAGACCGCGCCCGAACAGCGTCGCCGATTTGGTGGATCGCTTCATCGAGGTGCCCATGGCATATTGGTTGTTTTCAATCACGAAAACCACCGGCAGGCCCCAAAGCTCGGCCATGTTGTAGGTCTCATAGACCTGGCCCTGGTTGGCCGCGCCATCGCCGAAATAGGCGAAGGTCACGTTGTCATTGCCCTTATACCAGTCCGACATCGCCAGACCCGCGCCCAAGGGAACCTGCGCGCCGACAATGCCATGCCCGCCGTAGAAATGCTTCTCTTTCGAGAACATGTGCATCGAGCCGCCCTTGCCCTTGGAGTAGCCCCCTTCGCGCCCGGTCAGTTCCGCCATCACCCCCTTGGCATCCATGCCGCAGGCCAGCATATGGCCATGGTCGCGGTAGCTGGTGATACGCTTGTCGCCGTCCTTGGTGCTGGCCTCAAGACCCACCACGACCGCCTCTTGCCCGATATACAGGTGGCAGAACCCCCCGATCAGACCCATGCCGTAAAGCTGGCCGGCCTTCTCCTCGAATCGCCGGATCAGCAGCATTTCGCGGTAGTATTTCAGCAATTCGTCCTTGGAGACGTTGGATTTCTCTGGCGCCTTTTTCGCGGCCACGGTGCGTCCTCCCGACCTGGAATGGTTCAACGTTAAACCATCCATACAACATCGGTAAAACAACGCCAAATGAAAAGATCACGCTGCGGTGCAGCGTGATACCCGGTCGAAAATCGGGGTTCAGTTGACGACCAGTTCCTCGGCGCGCATATAGCCCAGCACCAGCCGCGCCCGCTCGTCCAAGAGGTCAAGGTCAAGATAATCGTCCGACAGCCGCTTGGTCAGGTTGGTCAGTTGCGCCAGTTCCTGCGCAAGGGCCGCCTTTTCTTCCTGCAGCGTCTCGATCTCGGCATGGATCTGCACCCGGCGGAACACGCCGTAATCGCCCTGCACCGCGGCAAAGGTGAAATAGCAGCCCAGCGTGAAGGCCAGCACCATATAAAGAATGCCGCCAAGCGCGGGGCGTGTTTGCAGGTGGTTCATCTCGGGCCTCTGGCGTCCGCCCCTCATCACCGGGGGCGGTTCGTCGGCCAACATTGCCATATCCGCCGGGCTTTGGGAATCCCCCGCATGAAAAAAGCGCGCGGCGATTGCCACGCGCCTTCAAGCCTTTGCGGGCGGTGCTTACGGCGCGACCGGAACTTCGCTGCCCATTTGCACCTCGGTGTCAAACCGCAGCGCGATATCCTTGCAGGACTTGAAGAGCCAGCCCTTCGGGCAGACCCGCGCCGACACCCGCCCCGTGACATGGCGCAGATAGCTGTCGGGCTCTTTCGGTCCGATGCTGTCTATCACCACCTCGGCCCGCTGACCCTCTGATGTCAGGCGCGGCCCGTCGATGTCGGCCCCTTTCAGAACCTCGACCAGAGGCGCCTCTGCCACGCCGGTATGGAACACCGTGCCGAAATCGCCGGTCACATGCAGCCGGAACCGCATGTCCTCCGGTTCGCCCGGAGTGTAGCCCATCAGGTGAAAACTCACGACCTTGCTGGTCCAGTCGCTGTCCACCCAAGCCGAGGCATCAAACGCCCCGATCGAGAAGTCGAAAAACTCCCACATCACCGGCTTGTCGCCCAGCGTGCCCTTGGCTGCGCCCAAAAGCGGCGGATAGCCGGGCGGTGGCTGTTCCGGCATCACCACAACTTCATCGGCAAGGGCGGCCCCCGCCCAGAGCATCAGCGCAAGGGCAGGGGCGAAACGCATCAGGCTTTGCCCTTGTAGATGTCCACCAGCTTGCCCAGCATTTCCAGCGCATCCTCGCGGCTCCGCTGGAACGAGTTGCGCCCGATGATCGAGCCGTTGCCGCCGCCGTCGCGGATGGCGCGGGCATCGTCGAACACCGCATCCGCCCCCTTGGCCGCCCCGCCCGAGAAGACGATCAGACGCCGCCCGGCGAAAGAGGCATCGACACAATGCTTCACCCGCGCCGCCTGGGTGGCGATGTCGATCTTTTCCTTCTCATAGACCTTCTTCGCCTCACCCAACATCAGGTGATCGGTCGAAAGCTTGATCTTGATGATATGCGCACCCAGCAGGGCCGCGATATGCGCCGCATAGGCCGCAACGTCGATCGCCGTCTCGCCGTCCTTGGTGATCGCCTCGCCGCGCGGATAGGACCAGATCACGGTGGCCACGCCCTTGGCTGCGGCCTCCTTGCGCATCTCGACGATCTCTTCGAACATGTCCAGCGCCATGTCCGAACCCGGATAGATGGTAAAGCCGATGGCAGCACAGCCCAGCCGCAGCGCATCATCGACCGAAGCCGTCACCGCCTGATTCTTGCCTGCCGTATCCGACATCAGCGAATTGGCCGAGTTCACCTTCAGGATGGTCGGGATCTGCCCGGCAAAGGTATCGGCCCCCGCCTCCAGCGGGCCAAGCGGTGCGGCATAGGCCGACAGACCGGCGTCAATCGCCAGTTGGTAGTGATAATGCGGGTCATAGCCCGCCGCATTCGGCGCGAAAGACCGCGCCGGACCATGTTCGAACCCCTGATCGACCGGCAGGATGATCATCTTGCCGGTGCCGCCCAGCTTGCCCTGCATCAGCATCTGGCACAGCTTGCCCTTCACGCCGGGGGTCTCGCCCTCATAGTTGGACAGGATTTTCTGAACGATCCGGGTCGCGCGCATGATATCTCCTCGCGGGGTGAAAGGGCTTTGCCTCAGGCTCTAGAATCCCCGCGCCGCAGTTGCAAACCTGTTGGCGCTAACAGTCGTGGATGACAGCGCTTTTCACCCGACAGCTTTGATCTTGGCCCAAATATACCACGGGTGCCGATTGGTCCGCCATTGGTTCGAGAACCAATCGGCGCGGGGGTGTGAAACCCCCGGTCCGCCGCCCGGCAAACCCGCAACCTAGGCCATAAGGGCCGCAACACCGGGCAATTCCTTGCCCTCCATCCACTCAAGGAACGCCCCGCCCGCGGTGGAGATGAAGGTGAAATCCCCCGCCGCGCCGGCCTGATTGAGTGCCGCCACCGTATCGCCGCCACCCGCAACCGAGATCAGCTTGCCCGCCCGGGTCAGCGCCGCCGCGGCGCGCGCCGCGGCATTGGTCGCGGCATTGAAGGGGGCGATTTCAAAGGCACCCAGCGGGCCGTTCCAGATCAGCGTCTTCGAGGCTTCAAACACCGCTGTCACCGCCCGCACCGTCGCAGGCCCGGCATCCAGAATCATCGCATCCGCCGGGCAGGCATCCGCCGCCACGGTTTCATTCGCGGCGCTGGCCTTGAATTCACGCGCGACGACCACATCCACCGGCAGATGGATGGTGCAGCCCGCGGCCTTGGCCTTGGCCAGAATTTCCAGCGCGGTCGGCGCCATGTCGCGCTCGGCCAGCGACTTACCCACCTCGATGCCCTGCGCCACAAGGAAGGTGTTGGCCATGCCGCCGCCGATCACCAGATGATCGACCTTGCCCACCAGATTGCCCAAAAGCTCCAGCTTGGTTGAAACCTTGGCCCCGCCCACAACGGCCACCACCGGCCGCTGCGGCGACCCCAGCGCCGCCTCAAGCGCCCGCAGCTCGGCCTCCATCAGCCGCCCCGCCGCCGATGGCAACAGCCGCGCGATCCCTTCGGTCGAGGCGTGGGCGCGGTGCGCCGCCGAAAAGGCATCATTGACAAAGACATCGCCCAAGGCCGCCAGTTCCGCCGCCAGCGCCGGATCGTTCTTTTCCTCGCCGGGCTGAAAGCGGGTGTTTTCCAGCAGGACCACATCGCCCTGCGCCGCCGCCGCAATCGCCTCACGCGCCGGGGCGCCGATGCAATCCGAACCGAACACCACCTTGCGGCCCAGCGACGCCTCAAGTGCTGCCTTCAGATGGCCAAGGCTCATCTCGGGCACCACCTTGCCCTTGGGCCGGTCGAAATGCGCCAGCAGCACCACCTTGCCGCCGCGGGCGATGATATCGCCCACCGTCGGGCCGATCTTGTCGATCCGGGTGGTGTCGGTGACGACGCCCCCCTCCATCGGCACATTGATGTCAACGCGGGTCAGCACGACCTTTCCCGCAAGCGCCACGTCGTCCAGCGTGTTCCAGCCCATGAAGACCTCCATCTTTGCATCCTCTTTCCGCCCATCGCGCGCTTTCGTCAACCGTCAGCCCTTCCCCTTCCGCCCCCGCGACATTAGGTTCCGCCCCAGTCCAAAGGGAGACCCGCCGAGATGGCCGAAATCAAAGACCCCGAAAACACCATCATCCTGACCCTGAAAGACGGCGAAGTGGTGATCGAACTGCTCTCTGCCGTGGCGCCGAAACATGCCGAACGGATGAAGGTGCTGGCCCGGGCGAAAGCCTATGACAATGTCGCCTTCCACCGCGTGATCGAGGGTTTCATGGCCCAGACCGGCGATGTGGCCAATGGCAACATGGAAAAAGACTTCAACCTGCGCCGCGCGGGCACCGGCGGCTCGGACCTGCCCGACCTGCCGGCAGAATTCTCCAAACTGCCGCATGACCGGGGCACGCTGGGGGCTGCACGTTCGTCCAACCCGCATTCGGCCAACAGCCAGTTCTTCATCAACTTCGGCGACAACCACTTCCTGAACGGGCAATATACCGTTTATGGCCGGGTGATTTCCGGCATGGAACATGTGGACAAGATCACCCGGGGCGAGCCGCCGGCCAATCCCGACCGCATGATCACCGTCCGGGTTGCCGCCGATGTGGCGTAAGGCCCTGATCGCGCTGGCGCTTTGCGCCAGCCCCGCCCTTGCGCAAGAGGTGGCCGACGGGCCGGGTCCGAACCTTGTGATCGAGGTCTCCGGTCAGACCTCGGGCCAGATCGTGATTGATCTCTTGCCCGATGTCGCGCCGAAACATGTGGCGCAGATCGTGGCGCTGGCGAAATCCGGCGCCTATGACGGCGTGGTCTTTCACCGGGTGATCGACGGTTTCATGGCGCAAACCGGCGATGTGCAGTTCGGCAAGGCGGGCGGCGATCTGTCGATGGCCGGGATGGGCGGCTCGGACATGGCCGATATCCCGCTCGAAGCTTCGGACCTGTCGTTTGAGCGGGGCGTGGTCGGCATGGCGCGCTCGAACGATCCGAACTCGGCCAACAGCCAGTTCTTCATCATGTTCGCCCCCTCGCCGAACCTGAACGGCGCTTATACCGTCTTCGGCCGGGTGATCTCGGGCATGGAGGTGGTCGATGCCATCAAGCGCGGCGAAGGCCGCAACGGCGAGGTGACCGACCCCGACGTGATGGCCAAGGTCACGGTGCAGGAATAACCCCTCCTCGGACGCCTTCGGCTTCTCGTCGGAGCTGACGACGAGCGCCGGAGGCGACGAGGAGTTGCGCGAAACAGGAAAGGGGCCCGCAAGGCCCCTTTTTATTCTTTTCTCCATATAGCAGATTGACGGTGCCTGCGACGAGCTTGACCCGTTACCTTAGGGTCAGGACTCACAACCAATAGATGACAGTCGCGGCGAGGGCGCAGGCGGAGAGGAAGAGGATCGGGCAGCGGTCGTA
>NZ_JABUHN010000059.1 GCF_013328815.1 Tabrizicola fusiformis | reverse complement strand
GGCTTGCTTTGACCCTTGCCCCCGATCGAATAGCTGGTCTGCACCTCCTCGATCCGCGCCCAGGCGAAGATATCCCTGATGTCCTGGACATCGTTTATCGACATCAGAAACCCGCCTTGAAGGGCCTTTAAATGGTCCGCCAAACGCTGGAAATCGGCCCGGGCAAAGAGGTGTTTGCCATAGTCACCCTCGCTGCCCCAATAGGGAGGATCGAGGTAGAACAGGGTGCCCGGCGTGTCATAGCGCCGGATGAAGTCGCCGAAATCGAGACATTCGATCACCACGCCCGACAGCCGCGTGTGCAGATCTTCGAGCATCGGTTCCAGCGTCGTCAGGTTGAAGCGGCCGGGGCGACCGGTCTGGACCCCGAAGTTGCGGCCCGAGACCTTGCCGCCAAAGGCGGTGCGCTGCAGATACAGAAAACGCGCTGCGCGCTCGAGGTCGGTCAGCGTCTCGGGGTTGGTGTCGACCAGCCGGTTGAACTCGAACCGGGTGGTCAG
>NZ_JABUHN010000058.1 GCF_013328815.1 Tabrizicola fusiformis | reverse complement strand
ATCACAGAGGTCGCGGGGTAGGTCTGTCCACGGAAAGGGGAGGTCCCACGATCAACCGATTTGTGCAACAGAGCCCATAGTGACCATCCTCCATAGTGCATCCCAAAATATTCCCAAAAATACCAGCCACCAGTGCACTGGTTGTCTTAATATGTGAATTCTCAATTGGCTTAACATCTATATCCTCCAGCTTGCCGCGAGTCCTACGCTTTCTTTGCATCCTCTCATCAGCATGAACGATAGAGTTTCGAACTTGACGCAGGGCAGAAAATTTAGACATGAAGCATTCGATCAGCTCCCCGACCTCATCCCTAGCATCCAGTGACTTCAGTTGTCGCAAGTATCTGGAGAACTCATCGAGGGACTGAACAAAGGATTTTGCGAATACCCATACAATTTGATTTTTGTAGAGGTTAGGAAGATATCCTGCCTCAATTCGGCTCTGTTGCACAAATCGGTTGATCGTGGGACCTCCCCTTTCCGTGGACAGACCTACCCCGCGACCTCTGTGATA
>NZ_JABUHN010000057.1 GCF_013328815.1 Tabrizicola fusiformis | reverse complement strand
CGGTGGCCCGCCGCCACCTGCGCCTCCTGCCCGGCCACCGTGCGGTCGAGGCCGGTCTGCACCCGGTCTGCAGCAGTCGCCTCCGCGACCAAGATGGTCGCGGCCAGCGCCTCCTCGGCCTGATCGCGCGCCAGTTGCGCACTGGTCTGCACCTCGACATCGATGCGGCCGATGTAATCCGCCAGCGGTGCGGTCGGCAGGTCCGGCACGGCGAGGTCAAAGTTGAAGCTGCGCCCGCCCGCGCCTTGCGTGGCCGAGCCACGATAGAGGCCGGGAGCCAGCGTCAGTACCAGCGCACCATCCTCATCCGTCACCGCGGCGGCCGGCACGACCGGCGCAACGATATCTCCCGCAGCCGTCACTACGGGCTGCCGCGATGTGGGCTGCAGGATCACCTTCGCCCCGCCAAATCCGGCGCCGGCAGGATCGAGAAGAATACCCGTCAGGGTGCAGGTCTCAGCCATTGATCGGCTCCTTCGGATAGGGATGGCGGGCGCGGATCGCCGCGACCAGGGCGTCGTATTC
>NZ_JABUHN010000056.1 GCF_013328815.1 Tabrizicola fusiformis | reverse complement strand
GGCGCCGATCAGGTCGCCGATCCAATGGTCATCAAGCGCGCGGGCGGCGCGAAGAACCGCCCGCACGAATTTGCCACCCCGCATGGCCTGCATGATATGGTAGCGGCACCGGGCGGTGTTACCAGCACCTCCCGGCGCCTTCATCCCGCAGCGAAACACCCACTGAAGGACGATACGGATGCTGTCATTCATCAAGGAAGCCCTCACGATCGGAGAGGGGGCGACGGGTCTTCTCACCGGTTCGACATCTGCCATCAAAGGCGTGATGGACCTCGTGCGGAAGCCGAACCCCGACCTTTCCGAGATCAAGGCCCTCGCGGCCGAGGCGATCGATAAGCTTCTGGAGGCCAAGACGGCGCAGATGGCGATGCAGGATGCTCTGCTGAAGCTTCAGGACGAGCAGAAGAAGCGGGACCGCTTTCAAGCGGAGGCGCAGCGGTATGTGCTGACCAAGACCGACATGGGCGGCTTCGTCTATGCCCTTCGACCCGACCAGGCGCGGGGCGAGCAAGAACACTACCTTTGCACAAGCTGTTTCGAGGCCGAGGTAAAGTCGATGCTCCAGCCGGTGAATTTCAACACACTTGGCTGCACACGATGCGGCGAGAAGGTCTTCAAGTCCGACGGCCGCGATAATGGAGCGCGGGTTGCTCGGAGAGGCCTCAGCACGAGGTACGACATCCTCAACCCTTACGGCGATGACGACTGAGTCGTTCAGGGTCCGCAGCGCGCTCAACCGTGCCTCAAC
>NZ_JABUHN010000055.1 GCF_013328815.1 Tabrizicola fusiformis | reverse complement strand
AGAACTGGGCGAGGCTGAGCGGGAAGGTCAGGACAGCCATCTCACCCCCTCACGCGCGGGTGGCTGTCGATCTCGGCCACCCGGCCGGGCAGCGCCTGACGGCTCCACTCATCGACCACCACCTGCGACACTTCGATCGAGGTGTCGGTGGCAATGTCGCGCACCGCCGCCTGCCAATTGCGGTCGCGGTCCATGCTGACCCGGATATCGAGCTGCATCTTGCCGCCAGCAGCACCCGTCGAAGTCGGGCCAGCGCCAGCGCTGCCGCTGTCGGTTGCCACCCGCCAGGCGCGCGGGGCGCTGGAGCCGACCAGCCCGCCATCGGCAAAGCCCGGACGGCGGCTGCCGATCAGATCGACAAGCCGATCAACCGGCACCCCGGCGTTGATCGCCTCAAGGAGCGGTTGCGCGTTCCGGGTCGCGGCGGCGTTGACGACGAATTCGCCATTCGAGAGCCAGTGCAGCAGGTTGTCGTCGCGCGGACCGCCCGGGCCGGTCACCTTGCCACCGTCAGCCTTCGCAGGGGCAAGCCCAAACAGGCTGCCGATCAAGCCGCCCAGGTTCAGCCCGCCGCCACCCCAGATCATGTCCCAGGCATCCGAGGCCAGCATCTCGGCCAGCTTATCCAGCACCATCGCCAAGGCCCCGCCGAACGAGGTGGCGCCGCTGAGAAGCTGCTGAAACGCATTGCGCCCGGTCTCGCCGATCTGATCCAGCCGGTCGCGGACTTCCTCGAGCCGCATCCGTTCCGCGATCAGGTCGGCCACCGATTGCTTTTCTGCATCGGTCGCGCCCTTCAGCGCTTCGTGGTT
>NZ_JABUHN010000054.1 GCF_013328815.1 Tabrizicola fusiformis | reverse complement strand
AGGGATATCTTCGCCTGGGCGCGGATCGAGGAGGTGCAGACCAGCTATTCGATCGGGGGCAAGGGTCAAAGCAAGCCTGCGGCCGAGCTGCTGATCCGGGGTGGCTCGCTTTGATCACCTGGACCGAAATCCGCTGTTGCGGATGCCGGCGCCTGCTGTTCAAGATGACAGCAGGCGCATTCGCGGGCGCCATTCAGATCAAGTGCCCGCGCTGTGCCGCCTTCAACCATCTGAGGCCCGAGAGCCCCTCCCCGCAGCGGCAGGACCGCGATGGAAAGGACGCCTCGTGTGGCTCTTCATTCCCCCGCAAGACATGACGACCTTCGCGGCATCAGCCTTTGCGCCGGTGTCGGAGGACTCGATCTCGGCCTGCATATCGCAGAGCCCGGATATCGCGCTGTATGTCATGTCGAGCGAAACAGTTTCGCCGCGGCCACTCTCGTGGCGCGGATGGCGGACACGTCCCTGGCTGCGGCTCCTGTCTGGGACGATCTGCGATCCTTCGACGGCCGCCCTTGGCGCGGCCGCGTTCATATCGTCACTGCCGGTTATCCCTGCCAGCCCTTCAGCCTCGCCGGGGACCGGCGGGGCGAGGATGATCCGCGCCACCTTTGGCCCGAGGTCGCCCGCATCGTCCGCGAGGTCGGACCCGAATGGTGCTTCTTCGAGAACGTCCCCGGCCATTTGTCCCTTGGTCTCGATGTCGTCGCCCGAGACCTTCAGGCAATGGGCTACCGGGTTGCAGCGTGCGTCCTATCAGCGGCGGAAGTCGGCGGGTCGCATCTGCGCGAGCGGCTCTTCATACTGGCCCACGCCGACCTTCAAAAGCTCGGGAAACACGGTCACGTTCCTGCCCGGTCCAGCGGGGCTGAAGCTGATGAAAGACGAGCGCCAGAGCGGCAAGCAGATGGGCCTGAAGAACGCGGTCTACAGCTGGAC
>NZ_JABUHN010000053.1 GCF_013328815.1 Tabrizicola fusiformis | reverse complement strand
GGCTCTGTTGCACAAATCCCGTGAGGGATTCATCTCGTGAATCCAGCGTGGTAGCCGGCGTGCATGAGCAGACCCATACCCCCTGTCTACAAGACCAAGAACTGGCCCGCGTACAACGCTGCGCTCAAGCGCCGGGGCTCGCTGACGATCTGGTTCGATCCCGCCATGACCTGGGAAGCCGCGCCAACCGGGAAGCGCGGCCGCCAGCCTGACTACAGCGATGCGGCCATCCAGACCTGCCTGACGATGAAGGTGCTGTTCGGCATGGCACTTCGACAGACAACTGGGTTCGTCGAGAGCCTGTTGCGCCTGATCGGCCTGGACTGGGCTGTCCCTGACTTCAGCACGCTGTCGCGCCGCCAGAAGACGCTGAAGGTCAACATTCCCTACCGCGGCTCGGACGGCCCGCTACACCTGCTGGTCGACAGCACAGGGATCAAGGTCGAGGGCGAAGGAGAGTGGAACGCCCGCAAGCACGGCGGTTCCAAGCGGCGTGTCTGGCGCAAGATCCACATCGGGATCGATGAAAAAACACTGGAGATCAGGGCGGCGGAGTTCACCACCAGCGACGTCGGCGATGCCCCCATGCTGCCCGAACTGCTCGACCAGATCCCGCCCGGACAGGAGATCGCCAGCGTCACCGCTGATGGCGCCTTCGACACCCGCAAATGCCATGATGCCATCGCCGCCCGAGGTGCCGCTGCCATCATTCCACCCCGCAAGAACGCCAAACCCTGGAAACCCGACACCGCCGGGGCCATCGCTCGCAACGAGATCCTGCGCACATCGAAGCGCGTCGGTCGAACCATATGGCGACGATGGAGCGGCTATCACCGCCGAAGCCGCGCCGAGACCAAGATGCATTGCGTCAAGCTCCTGGGGCAGCGCCTGTCCGCACGCGACTTCGACCGTCAGGTCGCAGAGTTCCAGGTCCGTGTCGCCGTCCTGAACGGCTTCACCGCCCTCGGCACGCCTATCACAGAGGTCGCGGGGTAGGTCTGTCCACGGAAAGGGGAGGTCCCACGATCAACCGATTTGTGCAACAGAGCC
>NZ_JABUHN010000052.1 GCF_013328815.1 Tabrizicola fusiformis | reverse complement strand
GCCTTTGGTCAATGTGCGTGCCCTGCGTGGAGGTCGATTTCGGGTGGCTTTTTGAGGCTGCAGTCTGCGTCGCCGACCCAGTCGATGGCGACGGTGGGGTGTTCGATGCTGAACTTGTCCTGCAACTCCTGGGTGACTTTTTCGGCGACGGCCCGGATATCAGCGCCCTCTTTGGGCTGGATGTGCAGCGTGGCGAGCGAGCGGCCCGAGGTGATCTGCCAGACGTGGATGTGGCTGACTTTTTTCAGACCGCTGACCGTCTGCATGAGATGGCGTTCGATCTTGTCCGTTTCAGCATCGGCGGGAGCGCCCTCCAGCAGGATGTGCAGGGTCTTCTTGAGCAGGCTCCAGGCGCTGCGCAGGATCAGGAGCGAGACGAAGACCGACAGGATCGGGTCGATGGGGGTCCAGCCTGTGTACCAGATCACGATAGCCGCGACGATGGCACCGACCGAGCCCAGAAGGTCGCCCATCACGTGCAGGACGGCACCTTTGACGTTGACGTGGTCAGAGTCACCGCGGGTCAGGTACCACAGCACGAAGAGGTTCACCAACATACCGACGACGGCGACAATGAACATCGAACCGGCCATCACCGGAGAAGGCTCGCGGAAGCGCTCGACCGCCTCATAGACGATCCAGCCGACGATACCGAACAAGGTCAGCGCATTGACAAGGCCGGCGATGACCTCGAACCGGGCATAACCGAAGGTGCGCTGGCTATCCGCCATCTTGCGGCCGAGACGGAAGGCCACATAAGCCAGCAAGAGAGCGATAGCGTCTGTCAGCATATGGCCGGCATCGGCCAGCAGCGCCAGCGATCCGGAGACGATGCCGCCGACGGCTTCCACGATCATGAAACTGAAGATCATGAAGAACGAGATCAGGATCTTGCGCTCGTTCTTGCTGGTCACCTGAGGGGTGTGATCGTGATCATGCCCGGCATGGTCATGACCCGCGTGGTCGTGGGCGGAGTGGTCGTGCGGGGCATGGTTGTGCCCTGAGTGGTCGGTGTGGTTGTTTGGGGGTGCCATAGGGGTGTGCTCCGATTCGAATTGACGCATGAATAGATGTTCATACGTTCACATGTCAAGCTGCAACCGTGGCGGCATCGACATGCCGCGTGCCCATGCAACGAAGCAACACCGCCAAAACCGCGCCCACCCCCAACTCCCGAGCAAACCTGCAAACCCCACAGAAAAATCGGCGGAAATCCCCCGTTCCAATCATGGGAACCGTTGAT
>NZ_JABUHN010000051.1 GCF_013328815.1 Tabrizicola fusiformis | reverse complement strand
GGGCGCATCATCGACATCACCTATCATGTGCCGGTGGGTCCGCTGGTGCTGGACCCGGGCCGGGTCAACGACCCCGGCAATTTCGGGTTTACGGCGGTGGCGGCCAGCGGCGCGGCCCTGACCATTGAGTCGGTGGCGCTGCGCGGCACAACCGGCGTGCGCATCGTGCTGGCCTCCGACCCGGGCGCCGAGGTGACGGTGCGTTACGCATGGGGTGCCAATGGCGAGGAAACGGGCCGGTGGTCCGGCGCCCGCGGTTGTTTGCGCGACAGCGATCCGGCCCAGTCCTACCACCTCGACACGGTCGGGCGGCCCTACGAGCTGTTCAACTGGTGTGTGATTTCAGCGATCCAAACGGAGCAAATCTGATGACGACAATCATCCGCCAACTGCCCGGCGTCTACTTCGACAACCCCGCGCTGCCGCGCATCGCGCTGCCCGGCGCCATTGCCGTGATCGACGGGCTGATCGGGGCGTACCGATTTTCCGGGTCTGGCTATCTCTCGGACCTGTCAGGATCTGGCCGGACCCTGACGGCAGTCGGGGCACCCGTGGTTGCGGGCGGCTACGCCACCTGTTCGGATACGGCATATTTCGACACCGGCATCACCCAGGCCGAGGGTGACAGCTATACGCTGTTGCTCACCTCGCGGCTCTCGGCGCTGCCTGCCGCGAACGCCTTTGTCGTGGGCAATCTTGAGACCGGCGTTGCGGGCAGCACGATATTTTATCGCACGACCGGGCGACCTTATACGCAAAGCCGCTTTACTACCAATTCAGGCAACAGCAGCGACATGATCGCAGCGAGCCAGACCGAGCAACCAATCCTGGCAACGACCTGGACCATGCAGGGGCTGAGGCACAGCGGGCGGGTCGCAAAATGGGACATTCCTCGATCCGCCTACAGCTACACCCGCACCGCGGGCGATCTGACGACCAGATACAAACCAGGCGCGGCCTCGTTGCTCATCGGCCGCGCCGTCACGGCCGGTGACACCACGGTGGGCCGCCAGATCGCAGAGGTGCTGATCTACAACCGGATGCTTTCGGATGCTGAGATCGCGGATGCCTATGCCGGGATGGGCGCGTATGCCGCCACGGTCGGCATCACCGGGATCTGACAGTCGGCAAGAGGAGGCCGGGGGGCGTCACCGCCCCCCGGCATGGGGTTCGTTTCTCAGGCGCACCCCCCATCGACCAGCAGGTGCTTCATGGCCGCATCCGCCCCGAGGGGCAGCGGCAGAGGAGCACGATTCGGATGAAT
>NZ_JABUHN010000050.1 GCF_013328815.1 Tabrizicola fusiformis | reverse complement strand
ACGCTCGCTCATGATCCCTCCCCACAAGTCGGGAGCTTGAATCATGCCGCGAGCCGACACTCAAGTGAATTTATGGGTCCTGACCCTAGTCGTTCCACCTTTAAGTAGCCCCCCGCAGACTAGGTGAGTGCGTTGAGCTTCGGTTGTACTGTATCGCTCGATGATTTGCCATTGGCGAGATGCGCCCGCAGACAACCAATCTAAGTCAGCATGTGTCTGCGTCGCGGCGGAACCCCTGACTCCTTTCCGCCGGTATCGGCCTCTACGCCGGTTTGCCTCGTATGAGACATTGCTCCGCGCCGCGAGTCGTCGCTGACTGCGGATGAAAGGAGCGTCGTATGAAGGCAAAACTCTCTGAACGCGTTGTAAAGGCTGCGGAAATTGGTAGCCGCAAGTACGTCCTCTTCGATGAGGATACCCCCGGCTTCGGGCTCTGCGTCTACACCACAGGGCGCAAGGGCTTCGTCCTGATCTACCGGATTGCCGGGCAGCAGAAGCGCTTTACCATCGGGGTATGGCCGACATGGTCGGTCACGGCCGCCCGGGATGAGGCCAAGCGCCTGATCCGCGAAATCGACCGCGGCGAGGACCCGCTTGACACCCGCAAGGCTGCCCGGGGGGCGCCGACGGTGAAGGAACTGGCCGAGCGCTTCATCGAGGAGCATCTGCCAAAGCTGGCCAAGACGAACGCCTCCGACCAGAAAAGCATGCTGGAAAAACTGGTCTTGCCGGAGTGGAGGAACCGCAAGGTGGCCGACATCACGCCCACCGATGTCGATCGCCTTCTGACCAAGATCGCCGCCGGGCGGGCGCGGCCGTCAAAGAAGAAGCCCACCCAGAAGCGGCGCAAGAAACTGGCCCCGCCGAAGCCAACGCCGGTGCGGGCAAACCGGGCGGGCGAGATGCTGCGCAAGATGTTCAACCTCGCCATGCTCTGGAAAATGCGCACCGACAACCCGGCCTTCGGGTTCCGCCGTCGGCCCGAGGTTGCCCGCGACAGGTTCCTGTCCTTCGAAGAAATCGAACGCCTGGCCAACGCCCTGGCCGTCGACGAAGATCAGCGCGCCGCCAGCATCATCCGCTTGTGCATGCTGACCGGAGCCCGGCTGGGCGAGGTCCGGACAGCGACCTTCGACCAGTTCAACCTTGACCTCGCCATCTGGACCAAGCAGGCGGCCTACACCAAGCAGCGCCGCATCCACCGCGTGCCGATCTCGCACGAGGCGGTCGCCCTTATCCGCCTCCGCAGGGAAATCGTGCCAAAGGGCTGCCCCTTCCTCTTCCCCGGCGACGTCCCCGATCAGCCGGTCGGCGAGGCTCTGTTGCACAAATCCCGTGAGGGATTCATCTCGTGAATCCAGCGTGGTAGCCGGCGTGCATGAGCAGACCCAT